>NZ_AUDG01000008.1 GCF_000425345.1 Rheinheimera baltica DSM 14885
TCCCATTCTAAATCAGCCAATTGCCTTAACTCGGCGAATAGCTGCATCAGAATGCCTTTTTTAGACCACAAGTTAAAACGCCGGTAGATGGCGCTCCAATCTCCAAAAGTTTCTGGCACATCGCGCCATGGGCAACCGACCCGCATCCGGTACAAAATGCCTTCGAAAGTATTTCTGTGTTCCGGTTTGTCATAAATGCGGCCTGTTTTAAGCATCAATCTGATTAGCTTTGACCAGCACTCGTCTGTTAACATTGTCCTTGGCATGATGGGTTGTCATGGTTAGTTTTTGGCGAAAGTAATTGTACCAGCCCATCATGCTGTCTAATAATCCATCTCGAAAGATCAACAAGCCCTAGTTTACTGCCTTTACTGACGTATAAAAAATTTTCATTGCCATTGTGGGTGGTAAAATAGCCGATAAAACAGTCGTCAGCGTAATATGATTGCTTGTTTATTTGTACCTGACTAATTTTTTCAACAACGTCAGCAGGCAATTCATTGCTCTTCGATGGCGTGCTGCTAGCGATAACGTCAAGCAGTAAAGGTGTCTGCGGAGTACTGTTGATAGCGGCGCAGCAGTATATCTGCTCGCGCTCAAGTCCGAGCAAAAATGCCACCTGTGACAGAATTAACGAGGCGAACTCGCGTAACGATGTGCAGCGTAAAAAGCTGGTGGTGCAACCAATAATCTTTTCTAAGCCAATTTTGTGTTGTTCAATAAAACAAATATCGCGATAGGACCGTAAACCGGCATAAAGTAACGTTTTCAGTTTAATGGCAGTCACTTCAGTCTTATTTTTATAATCATTAATATCATAGTCACGAATCACATGCTCTTCGGGAGCTTCTCCTGGCTGTCCAGTGCGTAAAATAAGCCGCATTCGTTGATTTTTTAATTGTTGCCGAATGAATTTAATGAGCTCGAGGCCGGCATGCTGGGTTTCCATAACAACATCTATTATTGCCAGTGCGATGTCGGGATGTTGTTGTATAAGCTGCTGTGCCTCGTTAGCACTAAACGCATGTAATAGTTGTAACGGGCGATGTTCAAACTCAAAGTTGTTGAGCACCAGTGTGGTTATTTCATGAATGCTTTTGTCATCATCAACGATTAACACCTGCCAAGGCATAGCGTTATTGATAATAACTTCCGTCTCAGCATGTTGCGGCTCATCATTAAACAAAAACACATCGTTACTCATAGTGTTGTCCGCTACTTAGCACCTAACCGTTCTGCAATGATTCAAGTTCTATATTTATGGCATCACAGGATATTTGGATCTCATATAAAGAATAGAGCAGACTGATTAATAAGCTAATCAGGCTTACAACGAATAACAGTTGGCCAGCAACTTGCCATAACATAAACAAACAAAACATTGCAGCAGTACACAATACGAAACTTAGTACACCAAAGGCCTGCATGGTTTTAATTAGGACGATACGCTTACGCAAGTTTGATATTTGCCGTTTAGCCAAATGCCTTACACTGTCGCCTTCTCTTTGATTTAATTCACGAATTAACTGTGCCAGCACCAAGAAACGGTTGGTATATGCCAGCAATAACAGGGATATTGCCGGAAACAGCAATGCCGGTGTTGTCAGGTCCATCATGGTTAAGTTCCTGTAATGAAAAAATTAACGTTGAACAGCTAAAAGTGGTAATAGCGTTAGCTATCGCTGATAACTCATATTACACTAAGTCATGGCATAGTATGCTACGGCCTGAATTACTGCTAAAGTAGGGACGTTGGTGTACTAATGTGATTAAGGCGTGGCAGGTGCAAAATAGGTGCAACTGCTGCCGGAGTAAAGTGAGAGCCGATAATGAATGCAGTGAAAAAAAACAATAATAAAATCGAGCAGCAAGTTATTGCCGAACTGACCCAGACGGCCCAACAGCAGTTGGAAGCCAGTTTGGTAGATTTTTCCAGTCAGTTGTTAAATTTGCAGCAGCAACAATTACAGCAGTTTGCCTCTTCTGTAGTGGCTGATAGCCAAAAACAATGGCAGCAGCGTTTGATTGAGCAAGAACAGGCCTACCAAAAACTGTTTAAAGATTGGCAGCAAACAAAACAACAGCTCGATTTAGCGGTGCCCGTCGCCAGTACTGATAATCAAGAATTATCAAGGCTACGTCAGCAGCATAAAATCGTCACCGAAGAACTTGATAGCGCAAATGATAAGCTTGCGCAAGCGATGCAGCAACAGACTGAACATAAAAAACAGTACGCTGAACAAACGCAAAAACTTGAACAATTACAGCAGCAAATTAATCAGTTGCAAGATGCCGCAGGTAGTGGCAGTTTGGAAACTGAAGGTAAACTACAACAGTCGCAACAACAGTTGGACATGTCTCAGCAAGAACTCGAGCAGTCTCAGCAAGAGATAAGCCAATTACAACAACACATTAGTGAATTAAAGCAGCAATTAGCTACAGCACAAGCAGACGCTGAACAAGCTAAAGCGGCAGTGCACGAAATGAAGCTGATTGTTCAGCAAAGCAAAACAGAATTAAAGCTTGCGACTGAGCAGCAACAAAAACAAGTGCAACAAACCAATGAATTGCATTTCAAACATCAGCAGCAATTAGATGCTTTGCAACAGCAACTGGCTGAGCAAGCCGCTGCTTTCTCGGCAGAGCAACAACGCTTTAGCGAAGTAGAAGCTGCACAAGAAGAAAAATTGCAAGTTATTGCCCAGTTGCAGCAGGAAGTGCATAACGGCAAGAACACTGTTGAATTACAACAGCAAAAAATTGAACAACAGCAAACTGAGTTGGTCAGTGCAGCACATCAAACACAAGAATGGCAGCAACAGCTTACGGAATCGCAACAGCAATTGGCTGAGACTCAGCAGCAACTGCACACAATACAAGATGAAACCGGTGACTTAGACTCCGAACTGACAAAGTTGCAGGCAGATTACGTTAATTTGACCGAACAATATCAAATTAGCCAAGGTAAGCTGCAAAAATTAGAGGCTCAACTAGAGCACTCTCAAAATCGCCAGTTTGCAGCTGAACAGAAACAGCAGCAAGAAGCAGATAGTAGCCGTGAACTTATACGCACCCTTCGTACTGAGCTTCAAACCCAAAACGAAGCACATGACTTGCAAGTGCAGAGCATGGAAGAACGTATTATGGAGTTTAAACTTAAGTTTGAATATGCGCAGAAGCAGTTGAAGGTTACGAGCTAAATTGGAGCTGTTGCACCCGACTGACGTTACACAATGGCAGCGGGTGTATAAAGCTGCAAATAGTTTTGAAGCTGGTTTAGTTCAGGGCTTGCTGCAGCAGTCGGCAATATTGGTAACGATTAGTGGTGAATATCTCGCTGGTGCTGCCGGCGAGTTGCCGCTAAATGATATTGGCGTACAACTTTGGGTTCCACAGCAGCAATTTCCTGTCGCGCAGCGTATAATCACGCAGTATTTACAACAACTTCAGCATGAACCAGCGCAATGGCAGTGTGACTGCGGCGAGGTAAATTATCAGAGTTTTGATCTCTGCTGGTCATGTCTTCAGGACAAAGATGAAACAAAAAGCCAATAACTTTCAAAGTATGCGCGAGCTAAGTTTTTATCAGCAAGGCGCTATTGCAGCTGCATTGTTGGAGCGCATGCTCCCGAATTATCAGCTGTTTGCTGAGGTGACCCAAACTGGTGATGCAGCATTGCCGCGACATATATTAACCTTAGTGTGGGAATGGCTAACCGTTAAAAAAGCTAAAATTAACTTCGAGAAGCTTTCTGACGAACTTGACGCTATTACGCCTGAAATCAATAATTTTGACATCTTTGGTGTTTACCCTGCCGTAGACTGTGCAACGGCGCTGGATATGATGCTAAGCGGTATTGCCCAACAAGACAGCGGCGAGTTTATTAATGTCGCTAAAATTTCTCAGGCTACTGTTGCCCGATTGATTGAGCATGACAGCATCGATGATGACATTACAACTGAAGCCGAGCTTAAAAAAATTGTCCGTGAACATCCGCTAATGCAATACGAAATGGACTGCTTAGCGGAACTGATTGATTTAGTGACTCCGCTTAAACAGTTCGGTCGTGATGAACGTCAGCTGCTACAAAACTGGGTAAAAGAACAAGGGCTGACCAATCTGGGTATGGAAATTGACCCCACAGAGTAAGTCTTTTGAGGTATTAACCGCGCTGATATAAACGGTAAGCCAGTTGGCCGGCAATTTTTTCTTTTAACAGACGCCAATTTGCTGGTATGTCAGTAATAGCTAATTCTTTTTCTGTTTCCAGATAGATTAGTGCTTCACTTGTTAACCATTGATTGCTTTCTAGCAGCTTGCAACATGAAATTGCCAGATTTTTGCGAAATGGCGGGTCAATAAAGACGATGCTGTATTGTTGTGTTGCCGTGCCAGACAATACAGACAAGCAATCTTGATTAACGACATTGGCATTGTCACAACTGAGTTTTTGTAAGTTTTGCTCTAGGTGGCGCGCCAGCTTACTGTCGCGTTCAATAAGGCTGGCCTTACTGGCATGCCTTGATAAGGCTTCTATGGCAAGACTGCCACTGCCGGCAAAACAATCAAGCACTGTAGCACCATCGATATTATGCATAAGCCAATTAAACAGCGTTTCTTTCACTCTGTCTGTGGTGGGTCGCAAGCCGTCTGCGTTGAGTACCGCCAGTTTTCTACCGCGCCATTTACCGCTGATCACTCTTACTTCACCCGGCGCACCACTAACGGCTGGCGGGAGTTTTCGATCATTCGATCGATTTTTAGGGGGGCTTTTTACCTGTTTCATCTAATCCGTTTTGCCTTTAACGCAAAGGTGTTAGTATATCGGCCAAGTTTACCTTAGTTTTTATCTGCATACACTTACGCTTATGAGCAAAAAAAATAAACTGTTCTCTTGGTTGGGTTTTGGTAAAGATACTGACCCAGTTGATACTGCGATACCCGATACGAAAAAATCGAGTGTTGAACACGTTGAGCCAGCACTGGTTGATCCTGAATCTGTTGAAGCAGCGCAACCCGAGTTTAAGCCTGCTGAGCTACCAGAGCCAACACCAGAGCCTGATACAAAATCTGAGGCTGAACCGGCTTGTTTAGCAGATAGTGACGAGCCCGCAGATGAGCCGTCATTTAATACGGTGGATGATGCAGCTGCGTTTAAGCCAGTAACCACCAAGCAAGAATCGCCTCCTATAGAGGCTTTGGTACAACACAGTTCTGCAGAAATGCCGGTTAAGAAAGTCGGTTTTTTTGCACGCTTAAAGCAAGGATTGGCAAAAACAAGTCAGAACCTGGGGGCAGGTTTAGCTGGGTTGTTTAGCGGCCGAAAAATCGATGAGGAGCTGTATGAAGAGTTGGAAACTCAATTGTTATTGGCTGATGTGGGTGTTGATACCACACAACAGCTAATCCGGCAGTTAGAGCAGCATGCCGATCGTAAGGCTTTGAAAGATTCAGCTTTGTTGTTTGATAAGTTACAGCAAGATATGGCGACCTTATTGCAAGATGTTGAAAAGCCGTTGCAACCGGTTAATTCTAACGGGCCTTTTGTCATTTTAATGGTCGGTGTTAATGGCGTGGGTAAAACTACCACTATAGGTAAGATGGCGCAGCAGTTTAAACAGCAAGGCAAAACCGTTATGTTAGCCGCAGGTGACACCTTCCGTGCTGCTGCCGTTGAACAATTACAGGTATGGGGTGAACGCAATCAAATTCCAGTCATTGCACAACATACTGGAGCAGACAGTGCCTCTGTTATTTTTGATGCCTACCAGGCAGCAAAAGCGCGTAAAGCCGATGTACTTATTGCCGACACGGCAGGACGTTTACAAAACAAAACGCATTTAATGGAAGAGTTGAAGAAAATTGTGCGGGTGTTGCAAAAAATTGATGCTACGGCGCCACATGAAGTGATGCTAACACTGGATGCGGGAACTGGCCAAAATGCCATTAACCAAGCAAAAGTGTTTAATGACGCAGTGCCATTGACGGGGATCAGCCTGACGAAGTTGGATGGTACCGCCAAAGGCGGGGTGATTTTTGCCATCGCTAATCAATTCAAATTGCCATTACGATACATTGGTGTAGGTGAAGGCATAGACGATTTGCGTGTGTTTAATAGCAAGGATTTTATTCGCGCGTTGTTTAGCAAGGAAGAATAAGCATGCTTGAGTTTGATCAGGTCAGTAAAAGTTACCCTGGTGGTTTTGTCGCATTAGATCGGGTTAGCTTTAAACTGGAAAAAGGAGAAATGGCGTTTCTTACCGGACACTCCGGAGCAGGTAAAAGTACGCTGTTAAAACTGATTAGTCTGATTGAACGCCCCAGTGTAGGTCGTGTTCTTATTAATGATGTTGATTTGAGCCGTATTCGTCGACCGCATATACCCTTCGTGCGACGTGATATTGGCATAATCTTCCAAAACCATCGTCTACTCATGAATCATACGGTATTTGATAATGTGGCTCTGCCTTTGGTAATCGAAGGTTTTAGCGGTAAAGATATGGTTAAACGGGTGCATGCAGCACTGGATAAAGTAGGCCTGTTGGATAAGGTACGATGCCTGCCTTATACCTTGTCTGGCGGTGAACAGCAGCGGGTAGGTATAGCACGTGCTGTGGTAAATAAACCACCGCTGTTATTAGCCGATGAGCCTACGGGTAATCTTGACCCTGATTTGTCCAAAGATATTATGCGTGTGTTTGAAGCGTTTAATCAGGTTGGCGTGTCAGTGTTGGTCGCTACGCACGATCTGGGCTTAGTGGCCCGGAAAAAATACCGCACGCTTACTTTGAAGCAGGGAAGAATGATTAATGATGGCCTGCTGCATTTAGATGAGGCGCCGTTATGAGTATCTTATTTTCTGGCCGGGTTAGTAGTGGTGCGTCGGCGCATAAAGTGGGTATCGCGCGTCGCTTTATCATGTTTTGGGTTAATCATGTTCGCCAGGCGTTGTTTAGTTTGGGTGAATTATGGCGAACACCGTCAGCCTCAATACTGACTATTGGTGTACTGGGTGTCAGTTTAACACTACCGGCGACCCTGCATTTGTTAGTAAAAAATGTGCAGCAAATCAGCGACAGCTTCACACAGGCAGCTGAAATAAGCTTGTTTATCCGAGAGGGGACTAATGCTACTCAAATTAGTAGCCTGCAAAAAATTCTTCAGGCGGATAATGATATTGCCCAGGTTACCCATATTAGCCGGGAGCAAGCGCTGTCTGAATTTGCTCAGGTAAGTGGTTTTGGTGCTGCACTAAATTATTTAACCGATAATCCGTTGCCTGATGTGTTGTTGGTTTTACCCAAAAATACCCACGCTGACAGCGCCCGTCAGTTGCTTGCCAGATTATCAAAGGAACGCATAGTCGAATTTGGCAAGTTAGACATAGACTGGTTAACACGGCTTGACGCCATAGTCAGTTTATTGCGCCAGGCGGTATTGGTCATTGCCGTGTTGTTGCTCGGTGCGGTGTTGTTGATTATTGGTAACACCATTCGTTTGTCTATTATGAATAAAAAAGACGAAATTGAAGTGATGAAATTGGTTGGTGCAACGGATGCATTTATTCAAACACCTTTTCTGTACAGTGGTATTTGGTATGGCGTATTTGGAGGTTTGCTGGCTTTTTTAATTGTTGAAGCCATGCTGTGGTGGTTGCAAGGAGCGATTGTTAGTGTCACGTCATTGTATGAAAGCGAGTTTCATTTAATGGCGTTGAGTGTCACTGAATTCTTTAGTTTGATGCTGCTGGCTATGCTACTTGGCCTTAGTGGTTCCTATTTGTCGGTACGTCGCCATATTAGCGGCATCGAACCTACCGGTCCTTAATAGCAATTAATTATTACACCTGATTTTTTAGAATAAGCAGATCTATAACTTAGGAAACTAAAATTAGCACTCTCTGTCAAAGAGTGCTAATATCGACACAATTAGTTAAGACAGGATATAGAAATGAGCGATACAGCAGAAATGATCTCATTACCGGTAGCGGCCAGCAGTAGTCTGGAAGCTTATACTCATGCTGTCAGTTCCATTGCCATGCTTAGCGCAGATGAAGAGCGAAGTCTGGCTGAACGTTTACACCAGAATGGTGATTTAGAAGCTGCCCGGCAGTTGATTATGTCGCACTTGCGTTTTGTAGTGCACATTGCCCGCAGTTATTCCGGTTATGGTTTACCTGTTAGCGATTTAATCCAGGAAGGCAATATCGGCCTGATGAAAGCGGTAAAACGTTTTGATCCAAACGTAGGTGTTCGCTTAGTCTCATTTGCGGTGCATTGGATTAAAGCCGAGATCCATGAATATGTATTAAAAAACTGGCGTATTGTAAAAATTGCGACCACTAAAGCGCAGCGTAAGTTGTTTTTTAATCTGCGTAAAGCCAAAAAACACTTAGGCTGGTTTAATCAGGATGAAGTGAAAAATGTGGCAGAGTCATTAGGTGTTGCTGAGCATGAAGTACGTGAAATGGAAGCGCGTATGAGCAATTATGATATGCCATTTGACGCACCTGATGAGGACGATGAAGCGGCTTATACAGCGCCAGTTTACTACTTGGAAGACAAGGCCTCAGACTTGGCGCATCGCGTTGAGGAAGACCAGTGGGATAATGCGGCAGTTGACCGCTTACAAGCCGCGATGCGCACCTTGGACGACCGTAGTCAGGATATTATCCGCGCCCGTTGGTTAGACAACAACAAACTGACTTTACAAGAATTGGCAGATCGTTATTCAGTGTCTGCTGAGCGGGTACGTCAGTTAGAAAAAAATGCCATGAAAAAATTACAGTCGGCGATGAGTTAACGCTGGCTTAGTTTATAAGAATAATAAAAAACCGCCGAAAGGCGGTTTTTTATTACCAAAACAAACTTACTCTTCGTCGCTGTCTGCTTCGATGATCACCGGAATTGGTTTGCCCATACTGGTTAAGATCTGCCGAACCTCTGTTGGGATTTGATGCGGATTATCTTTACGCAAATCTTCATCAGCAGGCAGTGGCTGGCCGGTAAACGCATGCAGAAACGCTTCACATAGCAACTCACTGTTGGTGGCGTGTCGTAAATTATTGACCTGACGGCGTGTGCGTTCGTCTGTCAGTACTTTTAATACGTTTAGCGGAATAGATACGGTGATCTTTTTCACGAGTTCTGATTTTTTACCGTGTTCCGCGTACGGGTGAATATATTCCCCATTCCACTTAGCCATATGGTTACCTTGTATTAGTCATTATGTTGTGTTGCTCGCGCAAGTGGCGAAATTCTATCTTGTTATGCCGCTCAGTCAAATAGTGTGCAACAAATAATCATTATAGACGGCTAAATGGTTTGACATCTGTATTTCTATCACTATAATTTTAGACGTCTAAACATCTAAATGGGGTTTCATTATGTCAAAGCGTCATGCCGCGACGATCGCTGCGCGGGCAGGTATCGCTAAAGATCCTGCTTTTTCTGCAGTGACACCGCCACTGTATTTAACCTCAACCTATGAATTAACCGCGTTTAAACAACCTGGACAGTATGATTATTCGCGCTCAAATAATCCCACCCGTGACTTGTTGGCTGAAACCTTAGCTGAGCTAGAGGGCGGTGCCAAAGCGATAGTTACCAGTACGGGGATGTCAGCGTGTTTACTGGCGTTACAGTTATTAACGCCGGACGATACCTTAGTTATCCCTCATGATTGCTACGGCGGCAGTTACCGGCTGTTTACCAATTTAGCGCAGCGTAAAAAAGCGTTTAAGTTATTGGTGGTGAATTTTCAACAAGTGGGCTGGCAATCTCAGATCAGTGCTGTTAAGCCAAAAATGATTTGGTTGGAAACACCTTCCAACCCACTATTACAAATTACCGATGTGCGAGCGGTTTGTTCATTGGCAAGCAGTCTGCAAGCGTTAGTCGTGGTTGATAACACTTTCTTATCGCCGGTATTGCAACAGCCGCTGGCATTGGGAGCTGACATTGTCGTGCACTCGACGACTAAATATATTAATGGGCATAGTGACATTGTTGGCGGTGTGCTGGTGTGTAAAACGCAGCAATTAGGCGATGAATTAAAATGGTGGGCCAATTGTTTGGGGGTTACAGGCGCACCGTTTGACAGTTATATGACTTTGCGTGGCTTGCGCACGTTGGAGCCGCGGATCCGGTTGCAGCAAGACAACACCGCGCGGGTAGTCGAGTTTCTTACTAAACAACCTTTGGTTGCAAAAACATATTATCCCGGATTAGCTGACCATCCGGGTCATGCTATTGCGGTGGCACAACAAACTGGCTTTGGTGCAATGTGCAGTTTCGATCTAGCCGCCGATGCGGGACTGTTACCGGTGTTTTTCTCGGCGCTGAACATTTTTACCTTGGCACAGTCCTTAGGTGGTATTGAAAGTCTGATATGTCACCCCGGCTCAATGACGCATGCATCCATGGATGCTGAGGCACAGAAAACGGCGGGTATTGGACCCACATTGATTAGATTGTCGGTGGGAATAGAAAACGTCAATGACTTAATAACCGATCTGCAACAGGCGTTCAACGCGGTTAGTCAGGCAATCGCTCAGGGGGGGGATCAGCAAAATACCAGCCGCTCACAGCAGAAGAACGAACAACATCAGCAGCAGTTTCGGTTGAATCCGGCACTGGGCGCTTTTTGGTAAATTATTATGCAATTGCAACCCACTCAAAAACAGCGCCAGCTGGCACAGGTTCATAAGTTTGGCGGAAGTAGTTTGGCTACGGCTGAACGCTTTTCTGCCGTCGCAGACATTATTACTCAGCAAGATCAGACACAGCCAATCTGGGTGGTCGTGTCGGCTCCTGGTGATACCACTGATGCGCTACTTCACATTATTGCCAAGGCTGAGCATCCTGCAGCATGCAATAGCGCCGTTATGGCATTACAACAACAGCTTACGGCGTTAGTGAGTAACACTTTGGGGCCTGCAGCTGCGCAGCAGGTGTTGACGCAGTTACAACACTGGGTAGCAGAGATACCTGACGCGCTGGCGCAGCAGAAATTTAATGATGTATTGGCTATTGGTGAACGTTTATCAGCATTGCTTTTAAGTGAAGTGTTGAGGCAGCGTGCATTTTCGGCTCTAGCTATTGATGCCCGTGAATTTTTGCGAATCAAGCACTATCAGCCTGATTGGCCTACATCAGCTGAATTACTGACTGAACTTAGTCAAGCTGCAGCTATTTACATTGTAACTGGCTATATTGCGCGTGATGATAACGGCCATAGCATTACACTTGGCCGCAATGGCAGCGATTATTCAGCTACATTACTTGGTGCCTTAGTTAATGCCGCCTCAGTAACCATTTGGACAGATGTAAAAGCCATTTACAGTGCAGACCCGCGTAAAGTTAAACGCGCTGTACCTTATCAACATGTTAGCTGGTCGCAGGCGTGTCAGTTAGCTCAGTTAGGTAATCCAGTGTTGCATGCACGGACATTGTCACCACTAACTGGCACGAATACAGCCCTTGTTGTGCGCAGTAGCTATGAGCCGCAGTATGTTGGTTGCCGTGTGATGCAGCAAGACGCGCCTCAGCAGGGTTTTTTAACCGAGCTGTCAGATGTTACATTGTTAACATTGCATCAGGAGGCTGCTGTCTCTGCAGCTGAGCTGGCGTTGGATTTACAACAGCCGGTTGTTGCTTTACCACAACAGGGTGAAAACGTCAGTTGGTTACTGCCGACAGTGTGCGCAGAGCGTGCACTGGGCTACCTGGATGAATTAAACATTAACGCCGTATGGGATACCCAGCGTTACTATGCCTTGGCGTATCTAAAACCCTACAGTAATTTCAGCGTCAAAGTTGTTGAACCGCTATTACAATGGCAGGGAGTGTTGCACCGCTACGAAAATGCCCAACAGGTGATTTGGCTGTTAGCTGAACCTTTAGCTGCCGACGTATTAGAGGACGTGCATCATCGGTTGTTGCAAGCCAGGCCTGTGCTTAAAGTGATTGTTGCTGGTACGGGAAATGTCGGTGCAGAATTTCTTGCGATGTTAAGCGCTCAGCAACAACGTTTAGCCACCGTTGTACAGTTGGAATTGGTGGCAGTGCTGAATTCCCGACAGGCCGTGCTTGAACACAATATTGACATCGGCAACTGGTCTGATGCTCTGGCCAAAGGTAGTCGTTGGGACCATAAAATCTTGACGACGTACCTTAATGCATTACCCGGCGCTAAGGTATTAATTGATATTACACCTAGCCGCAGCTTTGCCACATTGTACCCAACGATGATTGCTGCAGGTTGCGACATTGTTAGTGCGAATAAACAGGGCGTTACGTTGCCGGGCGCTGAATATCAGCTTATCCGTCAGGCATTGGCAATGCATCAGCGACAATGGCTCAGTAATACCACCTGTGGTGCTGGCATACCGGTACAACGTACGTTACATGAGCTGTTGGACGCAGGCGACGAGATAATTGAAATCAGCGGCATATTTTCCGGCACCTTGTCTTGGTTGTTATGTCAGTTTGATGGCAGCACACGCTTTTCCGATTTCGTGTTGCAGGCACAAGCTGGAGGACTGACCGAACCAGATCCGCGAGATGACTTATCGGGGACTGACGTGCAGCGCAAGTTATTGGTACTGGCGCGCGAGTTGGGCCTGGCGCTTGAACTGGATGACATTGTGTTACAACCATTACTTCCTCAGGGGTTAGAGCAGGGTAGCTGGCAAGATTTTTGGTCACATCGCACGCAATTGGATGACGCAATGGCGCAGCAATATAGACAAGCAAAACAAGACGGTAAAGTGTTGCGCTATGTGGCAAGTTTGGCATTGCACAATGGTAAAGCTGTGGCAAAGGTGGCATTGGAACACGTGTGCACTGCGCACGCATTGGCTGCCATCGCACCTTGTGACAATGTATTTGTAATTCGTTCAAAGTGGTACAGCGATAATCCGCTAGTTTTGAAAGGACCCGGTGCGGGTCGTGTGGTGACGGCAGGCGGCTTACACGCTGATCTGGCCGTATTGATTAAGCAGTTGGTCGCGAAGGCATCGTTGCCTGCTGCAACAGCACTGACGTAACAGAAAGAGAATTACTATGGCATTCGCAAATGCACAATATTTAGACGCAATTAATCGCAATCTGCAGGATGTAGAGGGTAAAGTTAACGTCAGTTTTGAGTTCTTTCCACCGAAAACCGCTCAGATGGAGCAAACATTATGGCAATCGATTGAGCGGCTCGCACCATTGGCGCCGTCTTTCGTGTCGGTTACCTACGGCGCTAATTCAGGAGAGCGTGACCGCACGCATGACATCATCAAGTCAATTAAACAACGCACTGGGTTAATTGCTGCACCACATTTGACCTGTGTCGATGCCGCAAAAGAAGACTTAATCGCTATTGCAAAAGATTATTGGCAAAGCGGTATCCGGCATATCGTTGCACTGCGCGGCGATTTACCACCCGGGAGTCAGGAAAAACCCGATTTATATGCAGCGGACTTGGTAGAGATACTGCGTTCTGTTGCTGACTTCGATATTTCGGTCGCAGCCTATCCTGAGGTTCACCCTGAAGCGCCCAATGCCCAGTTTGATCTCCTTAATTTGAAACGAAAAGTAGATGCCGGTGCATCACGAGCCATAACCCAGTTTTTCTTTGATATTGAAAAGTTTCTGCGCTATCGCGATCGTTGTGCTGCGATAGGGATAGACGTTGACATCATTCCTGGTATTTTACCGGTCACCAACTTCCAGCAATTGCAGAAGTTCGCCGGTTTAACCAACGTCGCAGTACCGCAGTGGATGCACAAAGCCTATGCTGGGCTTGAAAATGACGCAACAACCCGCAATTTGGTTGGGGCAAACATCGCGATGGAGATGGTGAAAGTGTTAAGCAGAGAAGGTGTCGACCATTTTCACTTTTATACGCTAAACCGCAGTGAACTGAGTTATGCCATTTGTCACTTACTCGGGGTTCGTCCACAGGTGTCTACTTAGTCCCACAATGTTATCAGCCCGCTCATTGCCAGATTTTTGGGCGATAATTGACAGCTGAGCGGGTTGGCGCAGCGCATTATTTCGGGTAATCTGAGCAGTATTATTGCTTTAGCAATTGCTTAATCATCAGGGACGCGTTGCAATGTTTGAAGTATTGGATCGCAATTGTTTGTTTCAACAGTTACGCTTGTTACCAGATAAAAAACTGTTATTTGGCGTGTTGTTGGCCTGCCTGCTGTTCAACTGTAATGCTAGCACCTCCGCTACACCATTAAGTCATTATTTCCAAGAAAGTTGGACTACCAGAGATGGCTTACCCCACAACACCGTAAACAGTATTAGCCAAAGTGCCGATGGGTATTTGTGGCTGGCGACATGGGAGGGGGCAGCTCGTTTTAATGGCCGGGTATTCGAAGTTTTCGGCAGGGGTGCAACAACCGGTTTACCTGACTCCGGCATTCGAACTTTAGCTAAGGATTCGCAGGGAAATATAGTTCTCGCGGGTGCCAGAGGCGGTATTAGCAAGCAAACTGTCGACGGCTGGCACAATTGGCCAGCCTTTAGTGCGCTGATAAACGCTGTGGTAATTGAAGACGATGATGCGACTTTATGGTTAGCCAGCGAAGGCCAGGGATTATTTCAGCAACGGCCTGATGGCAGCCGCAAGCAATTTACCACCGAGCAAGGTCTGGGTAGTGATGTGGTACACAGTTTATTAAAAGATAAAACGGGTCGGCTGTGGATTGGTACCGGACGTGGTTTAGCCTGGTTAAAGCCTGACAAAGCCCCGTTGAAGATCCATAACGTTGAAGGCTTACCCGCTGTACCCGTATTTGCATTACGTCAATACGGCGATGATGTACTTATTGGTACTGAGCGTGGTTTGTTTATTTTTAGCCACGGAAAAGCACAGCTGTTATCTGCAGATTTAGCTAATTTGCCAGTGTCCGCAATTCTGGTACAAGACAAACACATTTGGATTGGTTCTACTGACCGTGGTTTATTGCGCTTTAGTGAGCGAGGTGTGGAAACATTAAGCATGACCGGTGGCTTGCCAAACAATCGTATCTTATCGTTGTACCTGGATAGGGAGAAAAGTCTTTGGGTCGGGACTAACGGAGGGCTATTTCGCCTGCGCGACGCTCCTTTTGTCACTTATACCGCAGAAAGTGGTTTGGCGGGTGATTATGTTCGTGCGGTGTTGGCGCATTCTGACGGTTCTGTATGGGTTGGCACTAGCCAAGGCTTGAGCCAAGGCAGTGAAACTGGATTTGAGACCATCAACTTAGCGCCCGCCAGTAGTGGGCAATCCATATTAAGTTTGGCTGAAGACAAAGATGGTGCGGTATGGGTGGGAACTTATACCGATGGTGCACTGCGCTACCATAACGGAGTGATAACAGATAAATACGATAGAGCAACGGGCCTGTTGGCAAATGAGGTCAGAGCCATTTTGCCCGATAACAAAGAGGGTATTTGGATAGGCACTGGCCAGGGATTAAATTTTATCGGCCCTGATGGAATACGTAGTTTCGGCAAAGCTGAAGGCTTACCCACTCCCTTTGTTATGGCGCTTTACCAACACCACGATGGCAGATTATTTATTGGTACAGGCGGTGGTGTTGCCATTATGCAAACTGAAGGCAGCATGACGGCCTTGGATTTTTCCAACTTGGATGGTGCAGAGTATGCGTTTGGTTTTGTTGCATCACCCGAAGACGATATTTTGTGGATGACAACAGATCGTGGACTGGTTGCATATGATTTGCAAAGCGGACAAACGCAAATAATAGGGCGTAAAGCTGGCTTACCGTTTGATAAAGTGTTTCAAACCGTGGTGGATAACGACCACAATCTGTGGCTAAGCAGTAATAGAGGTATCTTGCGGTTAGAGCGGACGCAAGTCATGCAGTTTCTTGCTGGCACGCGTGATACGGTTGACTATGAGCTATTTGGTGAAAGCGACGGCATGCAAAGTGCGCAGGCTAATGGCGGGTCGATGCAGGCAGCCACGATGGCTGCTGATGGCAGTGTGTTATTTGCGACATCAAAAGGGCTGAGTATCGTAAAACCTGCTGATTTAAATCGCTTTTCTATTAATACCCCGCCTGTGGTGATTGAGGGACTGCATGTTGATGGCGCGGCAACCGCCCTACAACAAGGGCTGCACTTGCCCGCGGGTACTGAACGATTGGAGCTCCAGTTTGCCGGGTTGGGCTATATTATGCCGCAGCGTATGCAGTACAGTACTCAACTTATTGGTTTTGATACTGACTGGGTAACACGAGGCAATAATGCCACGGCTGAGTATACGAATTTGCCCCCCGGTGAATATGATTTTTTAGTGCGGGCAGCATATCCACGCGGTGACTGGAGTGAAAATGTGGCGAGTTTCCGCTTTGTTATCTCACCGTATTATTGGCAGCGTCCTGGTTTTTGGTTAACTTTTATTGTTGTGACATTGTTATTAGCGGGTTTCACGTTACGTTGGCGTTTAACTGTGTTGCATCGACGGGAGCAAGAACTGCTAAGACAAGTTGCGGAGAAAACGCTTGAGCTGCAACAACAGACTGATTATCTGCGCGCAATAGACAAAGAACGCTCAACGCTGTTGGAACAGATAAAATCTCAGGCGCAAGAGTTTGAACTGCAAGCGCGTAGAGATGCGTTAACCGGATTGGCAAATCGCAGAGCATTTGATGAGTCGTTAGGGCGTGAATGTGCCAGAGCAAGACGAACAAAGATGCCGCTATGTTTAGTGCTACTGGATATTGATCACTTTAAACGGGTTAACGATACGTTTAGCCACAGTGTTGGAGACGAAATACTAAAAATGGTTGCGGACGTTATCCTTCGTCATTGTCGTGAAGCTGACACTGTCGCTCGTTGGGGGGGAGAAGAGTTTGCCCTTTTACTGCCTGATACTTCACTCAAAGCTGCAGTAGATATTTGTGAGCGTATTCGCCATGCGGTCATGAAAATTGACTGTTCTGCATTTTCCGAAGATTTGCATATTACTGCGAGTATGGGTATTGCCAGTTTTGCTGATGAAGAGCAGCATGAGAAATTACTGTCACGTTCAGATTCTGCATTATATCGAGCCAAGCAAGGCGGTCGTAACAGGGTGGCATCGTAGATTTAGCCAACCATGATATACTTTCTTTTGTATATAAATTCACAAAAATAGAATAATAATTCTTGAAAGTGCATGGCGACCGTTCTACACTAGCGCTGTTTCGTGCTATACCTATACGTTATTTTATTGTCGAGAGTCGTTTCTAATGTTATCAACTGACAAATCTACTTCTTTGGTACGCAGTATCGTTTTGGGTGCGGCCGGTTACAGCGGTGCCGAGCTGGCCGTCATTTTAGCGCGTAACCCCTATTTCGAACTTTGTGGCGCTTATGCATCTGCCGGGCGCAATGCGGAGCCATTTTCTGCTTTGTATCCACGCTACCAGCAACAGTTAGATATTTTGGTGCAGCCTTGGCAAGATGCTTTAGCTAAGACGCTACAGGGCAAAGTCGATGTGGCATTTTTAGCCTTGCCGCACGAAGCCAGTGAAGCCGTTACGCCTGTGCTTTTAGCTCAGGGCATTGATGTAGTGGATTTATCCGGCGCGTTTCGTTTAAAAAATCCAGAGCTTTATCCACAGTACTACGGTTATGAGCATCAACATCCTGATTTGCTGCAAGAGGCGGTATATTCTTTGATGGAGTGGCAAACTACGCCATTACCACGGCTTATTTCAGTACCTGGTTGCTATCCAACGGCGTGTTCGTTGGCGTTGTTGCCACTGATTAAAGTGGGTTTAGTGGCTGAAAACTGTATTCCTGTTATCAATGCGACTAGTGGCGTATCCGGTGCTGGCCGTAAAGCCGCGCTTAATACGTCTTTTTGCGAAGTCGGTTTAAATGCATATGGTTTTTTTAAACACCGTCATCGCCCCGAGATTGAACAGAATTTAGGCCGCAAGGTGGTGTTTACTCCTCATTTAGGTAACTTTAAGCGCGGCATATTGGCAACGAGTGTGGTCACGCTAACAGCGGGAACTTCTGCTGATGCAATAAAGTCGGCTTTTAATCAAGCTTATGCTAATAAACCACTCGTGCGTTTAGTGTCTCATTCACCCAATGTGGCTGATATTGCTGGTACGCCGTTTTGTGATATTTACTGGCAGCAAGATGGTGATCAACTGGTTGTGGTGTCAGCGATTGATAATCTACTTAAAGGTGCTGCCGCACAAGCTATGCAGGCAGCAAATGTAAGATTTGGCAAACCGGAAACAGCGGGTTTGTTTGGAGGCGCCGCGCATGAATAATACGCCTTTGGTATTAAAAATGGGTGGACGCCTGTTACAAGACGACAAAGCGTTAGATGCCTTATTGGCGGTGTGTGCTGAATTAAAGCAGCAATATCCGCTTGTGCTAGTGCACGGTGGCGGTGATCAAGTTGATCAGTGGTTGGCTAAGTTTGGCTTTCACACCGAAAAACTGGACGGCCAACGTATTTCACCTGCCGAGCAGATGCCGGTAATTGCGGGTGCGTTAGCGGGTGCCGTTAATGCACATATGGTTGGCCGGGCATCTTTGCAAGGCTTAAACCCCGTTGGCTTAACATTATCGGCCGGAAACAGTTGTCGTTTTGAATTAAACACGGCTTTGGGTTCAGTTGGCGTAGCGAAACCCAAAGATGCCGCTTTACTGCAAAGTTTGCTAAAAGAAGGTTTTACGCCAGTATTTTGCTCTATTGGTCATGGTGAGCAAGCTCAGTTACTCAATGTCAATGCGGATTTGGCTGCGGCTGCTATTTGTCAGCTGGTGCAAGGTCAACTGGTATTGCTGACTGATGTCCCCGGTATTTTGGACGGCGAAGGCAAATTAATTGCTGAGCTCAACAGTGCACAAGCACAGCAACTGGTAGAGCAAGGTGTGATTAAAGGTGGCATGAAAGTAAAGCTCGATGCCGCGCTAGATACCGCGCAGGCACTGCGACGAAGTATCACCGTTGCAAGTTGGCAACACCCGGAAGATTTATTAAATTTGATGCGACAGCAAGCAGTAGGTACGCGCATCGTCTGTTAGTCCCTTGAACAAGGATGCCGCAATGGCGGCAGGTCTATCGAAATGAGTAAACTTAAACAACTATTGAGCCTGGCTGAATTAAATCCGGCTGAACTTAATGATTTGCTTAATTTAGCACTAAGCGTAAAGCAACAACCACACCAGTATAGCCAAGCGTTGGCCGGGAAAAGTATTGCGTTGATATTTGAAAAACCGTCGCTTCGCACCCGGGTTAGCTTTGATGTTGGTATCTATAAGCTTGGCGGTCATAGCGTGTATTTGGATCAGCAAAATGGTGCAATGGGTAAGCGTGAAACGGTGGCGGATTTTGGCGCCAATTTAGCTTGCTGGACAGATGCCATTGTAGCCAGAGTATATTCCCAGACAACTTTAGATCAGCTTGTTAAGGCCAGTCAAAAACCGGTGATTAACGCGTTAAGTGACTGGTATCACCCGTGTCAGGCACTTGCCGATTTGTTAGCGTTAAAAGAACGCTTTGGCAATTTGTCAAAGGTGCATTTAGCCTACGTTGGTGATGGAAATAATGTTTGTCATTCTTTAATGATTGGTGCGGCGTTGTCAGGCATGAAGATAACTGTGGTAACACCAAAAGGGTTTGAGCCTTCAACGCAGGTGCTAGAGCAAGCTCAGAATATTTCAGCAGCAACTGGTGCAAAGTTCGTATTAAGTAGCTCGTTATCTGCCGCAGAAGGGGCTGATGCGCTCTATACCGATACCTGGTTATCCATGGGTGATAAAGCAGATCCCTCAGTGATTGAACGTACATTCCGTCCGTATCAAATCAATGCGAACGTGATGGAAAATTTAGCAGTAAAATATTTTATGCACTGTTTACCCGCGCATCGAGAACATGAAGTAACCAGTGATGTATTAGACAGCGATGCCTCGCTGATATTGCAGCAAGCGGAAAACCGCATGCATGCCCAGAATGCCGTATTAATCAGTTTATTTGCGTGAGGACACTATGAGTATTAAAAAAGTCGTATTAGCTTATTCCGGCGGTCTGGACACTTCGGCAATTGTGCCTTGGTTAAAAGATAATTATAACTGTGAAGTTATTGCCTTTGTGGCCAATGTTGGTCAGGGCGATGAAGAGTTAGCGGGTGTAGAGCAAAAAGCGATTAATTCTGGCGCCAGTTCTTGTCATATTGTCGACCTGCGCGAAGAGTTTGTTAAAGAAGTTATTTTCCCCACCCTTAAAACGGGTGCGGTATATGAAGGCCAGTATTTACTTGGTACCTCTATGGCGCGGCCGGTTATTGCCCGTGCTCAGGTTAACCTGGCGTTGGAGCTTGGTGCTGATGCATTGTGTCATGGTTGTACCGGCAAAGGTAATGATCAAGTGCGGTTTGAAGGTGCCTTTGCAGCGTTAGCCCCGCAGCTAACGGTTATAGCACCATGGCGTGAGTGGCAGTTTAATTCACGCCAGTCGTTGCTGGATTATCTGGCAGAGAAAAAAGTACCGACAACGGCATCTGCGACTAAAATTTACAGCCGTGATGCCAACCTTTGGCATATTTCACATGAAGGTGGAGAGCTGGAAAACCCCTGGTGTGAACCTTCTGAGCAGGTCTGGATGTGGACAAAATCACCAGAGCAAGCCCCAGATAAAGCTGCCTATATTGAGCTGAGTTTTGCAAAAGGTGAGCTGACTATGATAAACGGTCAGGCTGTCGAACCTGTGGCAGCAATTGAATTGTTAAACGAAATTGGCTCTGAGCATGGTATTGGACGCATTGATATTGTTGAAAACCGTTTAGTGGGTATGAAATCAAGAGGTTGCTACGAAACACCGGGCGGTACTATTTTAATGGCTGCATTAAAAGGCTTAGAGGCATTGGTTTATGACCGTAGCTCTCTCAAGTACCGCGAGGAAGTAGGGTTTGAGTTTGCGCAGTTAGTTTACGATGGCCGTTGGTTTACGCCGCTTAAAGATGCCTTACTTGCTGCTGGCACGTCTTTGGCAGAACAATTAACCGGTGATGTCGTCATTAAACTCTACAAAGGCAATGTTACGGTTGCGAAGCGTCGTTCGCCAAACTCTTTGTACTCAGAAGCCTTTGCCACATTTGAAGGTGATGAAGTCTACGATCAAAAAGATGCCGCTGGTTTTATTCGTTTATACAGCCTTGCTAGCCGTATCCGGGCATTAAACCAGCAACAAAAAGGGTAATTATTATGGCGATGTGGGGCGGACGCTTTCAGGAAGCAACGTTAAGCGAGTTTCGTGATTTTAACGACTCGCTAAGTTTTGACTATCTGTTAGCGCAACAAGATATTCAGGCATCACGTGCCTGGGCTCAACAATTGGCGCAAGCGAATATCATCAGCAATGATGAAGCTGCACAGTTAGACACTGCGCTAGCCGATTTATCAGTCGCGATAGACGCTGACCCTAAATTGCCGTTACAAACGCGGGAAGAAGATATTCACAGCTGGGTTGAAGCACAACTAACGACCACATTGGGTGCCGTAGCGAAAAAGCTGCATACCGGGCGTAGCCGAAATGATTTGGTTGCGACCGATTTACGGCTGTGGAGTAAGTTAAATGCGCAGGGTGTGCGGCAATCGTTACTTGGTGCCATCGCGGCGCTAATTAACTTTGCCGAACAAGCGGGTACTGCCGTCATGCCTGGTTTTACTCATTTGCAGCGGGCGCAACCTGTGCTGGTAGCACACTGGGCTTTGGCCTATATCGAAATGTTTAAACGAGATCTTAGCCGGCTGGATGACGCAACAACACGGCTGGATGTGTGTCCGCTGGGATGCGGTGCACTAGCTGGCACTGGCGTGGCGATTGATCGGCAACAGTTAGCACAGCGCTTGGGGTTTGCCAGTGCAGCGCTTAATAGTCTGGATGCTGTATCAGACCGCGATTATGTTGTGGAGTTATCAGCTGCTGCAAGTATTTGCATGACACATTTGTCGCGTTTATCCGAGGACGTTATTTTTTTCTGTTCAGGCGAGGCGGGCTTTTTCAAACTAGGCGATGCAATAAGCTCTGGCTCGTCGTTGATGCCACAGAAAAAAAACCCTGACGTATTTGAATTGTTGCGCGGCAAAACAGGCCGGGTGTTGGGGCATTTGGTGGCTATTTTGCATGTACTTAAAGGCTTGCCCTTAGCGTACAACAAAGATATGCAGGAAGATAAACAGGGCTTCTTTGACCTGATGTCAACCTGGCAACAGTCTTTGTTAGTGTTAGCAACCGTGCTACCGCATCTCAGTGTGAACAAAACACAATGCCGTCAGGCGGCAGAACTGGGTTATAGCAATGCGACTGATTTGGCAGATTATCTGGTTAGTAAAGGGATGCCATTTCGTGATGCGCATGAAGTTGTCGGTGAATTGGTCGTGCATGCGGCTAAACAGCAACTGGCGTTAGAAGCCTTGCCTTTGGCTGAGATGCAACAATTCAGTCAACTGATAAGCAATGACGTTTATCCAGCGTTACAGCTTGAGGCGGGGTTGCAAAAACGCGCTGCGCTTGGCGGTACGGCACCGCAACAAGTGTTAGCGGCATTGGCGCAGGCAAAAGTGTGGTTTGAAGCAGTGTAAAATGCCTGGTTAAGTAACCAGTAAAAGTGGCCCGCAATGCGGGCTACTTATCAAAATAACTCTATTTCCTCTTCTGTTTCTTTCTCTGGCGTTTTATCTCTTAATTTATCGAAACTGATTTGCTGGATATCGCCACCGGCATACTGACTGGGTTCTGTACCCGGCTTGAAAAACTCAAAGGCACTGGTATGGTCAGTTCTGCGGCTAAGCAGTCCGGTTTGTAAATCAATTCGTACCGATGCAAGACCAACAGGAGAAGATGGCTGCTGCGCGGGCAAGCTTTGTAATGCAGTTTGCATATAATTTAACCAACCTGGTAATGCTGTTCTGGCACCAGACTCACCGCCAGCAGTTTGTTGTTGACCCATATTAGCGTGCCACTGTGCACGGCCTAAACTGCGGTTAGCATCATCAAACCCAACCCAAACCGTCACTGCCAGATCTGGCGTAAAACCGGAAAACCAGGTGTCTTTTGAGTCGTTTGTTGTGCCTGTTTTTGCTGAAATATCACGGCGTTTTAAAGTCTGCAAACGCCATGCCGTGCCATTCCAGCCTGTGCCATGATTCCAGCTACCTCCGCCCCAAACACTACTTCTTAGCGCATCAGCAATTAAAAAACTGTTCTGGTCAGAAATAACGTGTTCTGCAAGCTTAATTTCTGGTCCAATGCTGACATCGGCTTCAGTGCTATTTTCATTAGTCTGCGCCAGACTGTTAAACAACTGGTCAAGCTGCATTTCAGCATCCAGTGCTTGCTCGGTAAGTTCTTCCGCTCCAGTATCCGGACTGTTGCTGTCGTCTGCACAAGTTTGGCACGCCAGTGCCGGATTATGTTGAAACAGTATCTCGCCTTCGTCGCTTATAACTCGTTCTACAACATAAGGTGATACTAAATAGCCGCCATTAGCAAACACGGCGTAACCTGTAACAAGTTCAAGTGGTGTAAGAGAAGCTGAACCCAGTGCCAGTGTCTCGTTACGAGGTAAATCAGAGGGGGCAAAACCAAAACGGCGTAAATGGTTAATAGTGTTATCAATACCAACACCACGTAATAAGCGAATCGATACCACGTTTTTCGATTTTGCTAAGGCCTCGCGAATACGGATTGGTCCATCATATACCGCTGGCGAATTTTTAGGGCGCCAGGCGATACCCGCGTTGTCGTCCCATTGATGTATAGGTGCGTCGTTGATTATCGATGCTAATGTGTACCCATGCTCCAATGCAGCGGAGTAGACAAAAGGTTTGATATTAGAACCAACCTGGCGCTTAGCCTGAGTGACCCGATTAAATTGACTTTGGGTAAAGCTGTAGCCTCCAACAAGCGAACGTATCGCACCATCATGAGGGTCTATTGCAACTATGGCGCTAGCAGCTTGCGGCACTTGCGCCAAGCGCCAAGCTGCATCTTGTTGCCTTACAAAAATATGCATTCCCGGCGCCAAAATAGCGTTGGCAGTTTTGGGTGCGATGGCTTGGCGTTCGTCACTAATGTAGCGTCTGGCCCATTTTAAGCCATCCCAATCCAGTGTGACTTCCTGCCCACCTGACATGAGCACTTTTGCAGTTTGTGCACCAACCTCAATGACAACGGCCGGTTGTAACTGCTCAAGGCTGCTCTGGTTGTCTAAGTATGTGAGTACTTCTTCACGTGACAACGGCTCAATCTGGTTAAAAACCGCCTCAGCATCTTGGGTTTCAATTAACTCTGACGCCCATAGTTGTGCTACAGGCCCTCGATAGCCATGGCGTTCGTCGTAATCATACAAGTTTTGCTGCAGCGCATGTTTTGCCGCAGCTTGTTGTTTGCTGTTTATAGTTGTAAAAACTTGTAAACCCGCTGAATAGGCAGTGTCTTCGCCATAACGGGAAATCATTTCTTGACGCACCATCTCTGCGATATAGGGCGCAGATGCAGTAATTTGTGCTCCATGCAGACGACTTGTAATGGGGGCTGCTAATGCCTGGTCGTACGCAGCATGGTCTATAACACCAATATCAAGCATGCGTCCTAGCACTACATTACGTCTGGCGCGGGCGTTTGTTGCAGATCGCACTGGGTTTAGTGTTGAGGGGGCTTTGGGTAATCCCGCAATAATAGCAATTTCATCAAGGGTGAGTTCATGGACGGTTTTACCAAAATAAACCTGCGCCGCTGCACCAACACCGAATGAACGTTGCCCAAGTTCAATTTTATTCAGATATAATTCTAAAATTTGATCTTTTGATAACAGCTGTTCGATGTGAAATGCCAGAAAGATTTCTTTAACCTTGCGGATAACCTTTTTTTCGCGGCTTAGAAAAAAGTTGCGAGCTACTTGTTGCGTAATGGTACTCGCACCCTGACTAAAATCGCCTGAAGAAGCGACGACTGTCATTGCACGAAAAATACCGATGATATCTATTCCGGGATGCTCGTAAAATCTTGTATCTTCAACGGCTAAGAAAGCCTGAACTAATAAAGGAGGCATTTCTTGCAGTTTAAGTGGGATCCGACGTTTTTCACCAAATTGAGAAATAAGCTCACCATCAGCAGTGTATACTTGCATTGGAGTCTGCAACCTGACGTCCTGTAGAGTAGTTACGTCAGGAAGATCGTTTTTAAGGTACAAATAGATCCCGGCGATCGTTAATAAGCCGAGTATCAGCATGCCCAAACTGAGAATTAAAACTTTTTTAACCCAAGACACTGAATAACCCCAATTTTTACTCCCAATTCCTTTACAACGCTGCTAGTATATATTTATTAGCATTAGTTTAAACGCTTTTTCTTGCCAAAAATTAGCGACTAAGCTATCTATGAGACAATAATCATAACTATAAATTGGCCGCAGGAAGCTATGATAAATCGCCAGTTCAGTAAACAAACACCGATGATGGTGGGGATTGATGTCGGTGCACACTCCGTAAAGGCTGTGTTACTCAGTCAACATAACGGTGTATGCAAAGTCGAAGCATTTGCCGTTGAACCTATGGTTAAAGGAGCGATGTCCGATCGTGAGATTCAGGATATCGAAGCCGTTGGTAATGTGTTGAGCAAAATCCGCAAAAAGATCCCACGCACCGTCAAATTTGCCGCAACTGCGGTTTCCGGATCAACCGTGATCAGTAAAGTGATCTTTATGGATGTGTCCTTAACTGATGCTGAACTTGAAAGTCAGATTGAAGTTGAAGCAGACACACTGATCCCCTACCCACTCAATGAAGTTAGTTTGGATTTCGAGAAGCTCGATGTAAACGATGCTGATCCTTCCAAGGTAAACGTGCTTTTAAGTGCTGCTCGTACTGAGAGTATTGAAGCGCGTGTTGCTGCGTTGGATAACGGAGGCTTTGCTGCCAAAGTTGTTGACATTGAGAGCTATGCGTTAAGTCGCGCAGCTGAATTGTGTCTAAAACAATTACCTGATGACGCGGCGAACAAAGTTGTGGCAATGGTTGATATTGGCGCAACGATGACCTTGCTCAGTATTATCGAGAATACCAAAACACTTTATACCCGTGACCAGATGTTTGGTGGCGAGCAATATACCCGCAGTATTTTGTCTTATTATAACAAAAGCTACGAAGAGGCTGAGCAAGCTAAAGTGTCTGGTGATTTACCACCTAACTATACTTTTGAAGTTTTAGCGCCGTTTCAAACGATGCTACTGCAACAGGTTAGACGTGGTATTCAAATGTATCTGACCAGTAGCGGTAAAGATGCCGTTGATTATCTCGTGATATCCGGTGGTACCGCACTAATTGAAGGTATAGACAGACTACTTATCGATGAGTTAGGTATTCATACGGTGGTAGCGAATCCATTTAAGACCATGGAAGTTGCGACATCCGTAGACCGTGAGCAACTTAATCGTCATGCTTCTCAACTCATGGTTGCAAGTGGATTAGCATTAAGGAGCTTTTCGTCATGGCATATATAAACCTGTTGCCGTGGCGTGATGCAGCGCGTAAAGAACGGCAAAAGCAATACTTAACTATCCTAACTGCAACAGCGATATGTAGTTTTCTATTGGTGTTTCTGATTAACGTGGTTTACGACACAAGAATCGAAGGACAATTGCAACGTAATCAGTATTTGATAAATGAAATAGCGGTATTAGATCAGCGGATTAAAGATATTGATACCCTAAAAGAAACAAAGAAAAATTTGCAACAACGCATGTCGCTGATTACACAATTGCAGGGGAGTAGAAACCTCGGTACCCAGATTATGGATGAGATTGCTAGCTCAGTACCTGCAGGTGTTTACCTGACTGAGTTGGAGAAAAAAGGCACTTCATTGCTGTTAGTTGGCAAAAGTGAATCAAATAATCGTCTTTCTAATTTGTTGCGCGAAGCCGAGGAGTCAGAACTGTTATCTGAACCTTATCTAGAATTTATTGAAGCAGGTAAAGACTCTGTAAGTTTATTGAGCAACTTTAAAATGCACCTAACCGTTAAAGGATATGAGGCAATACAAGGCGCAGATACCCCAACAACGCCTGCGAAACCAGCGAGCGGAGGTGCACGATGAGCCTAAATATTAATTTATCCGAAATTGATATTAACGATCTCGATATTGAGAATATGGGATCGTGGCCGGTAGCAGCAAAACTAGTATTTGCCGTTATATTAGCTGTTCTTGTATCAATTTTAAGTTATTTTTTGTTAGTAGACAGCAAGATTGACGAACTGGCTGCGGCAGAGAAAAAAGAAACCGAGCTGCGTCAAACTTTCCGTACCAAGAATGGAACTGCGGTAAATTTGGAGTTGTACAAGCAGCAAATGGTTGAAATGGAGCAAACGTTTTCATTTTTATTGAAACAGCTGCCCACAACACACGAAACGCCAGGTTTGCTTGATGACATTACCTATGTTGGCACTACCAGTGGATTAACATTTATCCGGATAAACTGGGAACCTGAAATTGAAAAAGATTTTTACACTGAGTTACCGATAAAAATTGAAGTGGTAGGTGACTACCATCAGTTCGGTAATTTTGTCAGTGAAGTTGCCAAGTTACCGAGGATAGTGAGTTTGCACGACTTTGCTATTCAAACAGAAAAAGATGAGCGCTTACGTTTTAACGTTGTGGCTAAGACCTACCGTTACAAGGAGGTTCAGCAATGAAAAAACGTTTAACTGTGCTTGCCATGTCGGTATTGCTTAATGGCTGTTTTAATGACATGAGTGAAGTACAAAATTATGTCGCAGATGTTAAAGCAAATACTAAAGCCAGAGTTGAGCCTATTCCTGAGTTGCAGGAGTTTGAACATGTTGCTTATCGGTCTCAGGAGGCTAGGAGTCCATTTTCGGCCCCTAAACCTGAAGCGATACAAGATAAGTTCTTACAGGTACAGGATTGTTTACATCCAGATCCGAGACGCAGAAAAGAGCCACTTGAGAAATATGCAGTGGATAACTTAAAAATGCGTGGTACTTTGGGTGAAGTTAGTAAAATTTGGGCGCTGATTGAAGCTTCTGATAAAACATTACATAAAGTCACGTTGAGCAACTATGTAGGTTTATTCCATGGCAGAGTAATTAACGTGGAACCGACTCATATAGAGTTGCTTGAATTGATCCCAGATGGCGCCGGTTGCTGGAAAGAACGGACGACCATGTTGCAGATGGCGGATGCGTCATCAGTAGCAAGTAATTGATAGGTATGCGAGTAAATCATGGATAAAATAATCAAAACAATGTCTGGCACAATCCAGCGCACTTTAATGTGCTTTGCAGCCTTTATGTTACTGTCATTGCCTGCTTCGGCTGTGCCGTTGCTGTATGACGTAAAATATAATCCTTTACTAACTGGCGAAACTGAAATCGAATTTATTTTCGATGAAGAACTTTATGCTGACCCCAGTATTCAAGTATTTAACGATCCTGCGCGTATTGAGTTATTTTTCAATGACTCAGATTACGAAGAAAGATTAAATGAAGTATTGATCGATAAAGCCGGTGTAAAGCGTGTTACTTCAGAATTTGAAGGCGACGGTTTTAAGACTATTATCTATCTGGATTATTTGAAGATATATCGTACTCGGGTACGTGGTAACGTGTTTTACATGCATATCTCTGATAATCCAACTTCAGATGCTGTAGGACAGGCTGCCGACGTTAAACCGACGTACATCAACCGCGTCAATGCTATTGATTTCCGCCGTGGTGATAAAGGTGAGGGCCGTGTGTTAGTGTTTTTACGTGACAACACAGCTGCAGTTGATGTTAGTGAACGGTTAGGCAAACTCGAAGTCGAGTTTCACAACACTGACATCCTTGACGAATTACTATATCAACTTGATGTAGTAGATTTTGGCACCATTGTTAAAGGTATAGAAACTTTTAAAGAAGGCGCATCTGCTCGACTGGTAATCGATACGACTGCTGAATTTACTTTTACCTATCAGCAAATAGATAACATTTTCACGTTAAATGTTGAGCGTGATACTACTAATAGAAGCATATTGGGCGGCGGTAAAGAATATAAAGGCCGCGCAATTTCGTTAAACTTCCAGGATATTTCGGTACGTACCGTGTTGCAAATAATTGCCGACTATAATGGTTTTAACTTAGTCACTAGTGATTCTGTTACTGGCAATATCACATTGCGCTTGGATGGAACGCCTTGGGATCAGGCATTGGATATAGTCCTGCGTGTTAAAGGCTTGGATAAGCGCATGGAAGGTAACATCTTGATGGTGGCACCTACAGATGAGCTGGCTGCTAGAGAAGCGCGTGAATTGGAAGCAAAGCAAACAGTTGCCGATTTAGAGCCACTATATTCTGATTTCCTAACGGTTAATTATGCAAAAGCTGCTGATATTACAAAACTGCTGAGTAATAAAGAGGCTACGTTATTGTCTTCTCGTGGTTCTGCAAACGTAGATGAACGTACTAACACCATTCTAATCAAAGACACTGCGGTTAATATTGAAAACGTTCGTAAGTTGATTGAGCGTCTTGATATTCCTGTACGTCAGGTATTGATAGAATCAAGAATGGTTACCGTACGTGATAATGTTACTGATGAATTAGGTATTCGTTGGGGCTTTAGCGACCAGCAAAGTGGCAGTTCTAATCAAGGAACTTCGGGGAATTCGACAGGAGCAAATAACATTGCAAATGGCAGTATTCCTTCGTTAGACGATAGATGGAATGTGAATTTGCCTGCATCAAATGCTGCTGGTAGTATCGCCTTTCACATCGCACGCTTAGCTGATGGTACCTTACTTGATTTAGAGTTGTCAGCGCTGGAGCAAGAAAATAAAGGCGAGATTATCGCAAGCCCACGCATTACTACGGCTAATCAAAAAGAAGCTAGTATAGAGCAGGGTGTTGAGATTCCTTATGTTCAGGCAGCATCCAGTGGTGCTACAACTGTTGAATTTAAGAAGGCAGTATTGAGCTTGACTGTAACGCCGCAGATTACGCCAGATAACAAAATTATTCTGGACTTAGTCATTACACAAAATACCAGAGGCGAAACAGTACAAACGCCTACTGGTCCAGCGACGGCAATCGATACACAACAGATTAAAACTCAGGTGCTGGTTGATAATGGTGAAACCATTGTGTTGGGTGGTATTTATCAACAACAAATTCTTTCTACGGTAAACAAAGTTCCTCTTTTTGGTGATATTCCTTATGTTGGCGCTTTGTTTAGAAACACACGTGAAGTGAATGAGAAAAACGAATTGCTGATTTTCGTTACGCCAAAAATCATTTCAGACGGTCTTTAATCCCCATTTCCACTACTACGCTAATATGCGTAGTAGTGGACTGTTTCAGAATTAGCTTGCCAACAAAAGGCTATTCCTGACATAATTCAGCGCTTCAAATTTTCGTGGGAGCCTTTTGGTCCTTGAATTCAACTTTTCACTGAGTTAGCTGATTAGTAATACGACTTATGGCAGAAAAACGTAATATCTTCCTTGTAGGCCCAATGGGTGCTGGTAAAAGCACTATTGGAAGACACCTAGCAGACATGCTTCATTTAGAATTCTACGATTCAGATCAGGAAATCGAGCGCCGTACAGGTGCAGACATTGCCTGGGTATTTGATCTTGAAGGTGAAGAAGGCTTTCGCGTTCGGGAAGAAAATGTCATTCAGGATCTGACAGAGCTACAGGGTATCGTGCTGGCCACAGGTGGCGGCTCGGTATTAAGCAAAGAAACCCGCAATCGGTTATCCGCCCGGGGCATTGTGGTGTATCTTGAAACGCCGATTGAAAAGCAAGTAGCACGTACTCAACGTGATAAACGTCGTCCGTTGTTGCAAACTGAAGAAGCACCTAAAGAGGTGCTGGAAAGACTAGCTGCTGAGCGGAACCCTTTGTATACCGAGATTGCTGATTTTACAGTGCGGACAGATGAACAAAGCGCACGCGCTGTTGCCAGCCAAATTATTGACCAATTAGGTTTCTGATTTAACGTTTAAGGGAGCTGCAAATGCAAAAAGTTGAAGTCCAACTTGGCGAGCGCAGCTACAGTATCTCTATTGATGACAACTTTGCCGGGCTTGCTTCGGTTTTGGCTAATCGCAGTCAGGTTGTCATTATTTCAAATTCCACCGTGGCACCATTGTATCTAGATGCCGTGACCAATCTTTTTTCTTCTACTTACGTAACACATTTTTTATTACCTGATGGTGAAGAATACAAAACCCTAAGTTCGTTTGAACAAGTGCTTGGTTTTTTATTGCAGCAGAGAATTTCCCGTGATGCATTACTGGTAGCCTTAGGCGGTGGTGTAATTGGGGATTTAACTGGCTTTGTTGCTGCTTGCTACCAACGAGGTGTCGATTTTTTGCAAATTCCGACAACGTTATTGTCACAGGTTGATTCATCTGTAGGTGGCAAAACAGCAGTAAATCATCCGTTGGGTAAAAACATGATTGGAGCGTTTAAGCAACCTACTCAGGTTTTGATTAACACCAGTGTACTAAGTACTCTGCCACCTCGTGAATTTTCTGCAGGTATGGCAGAGGTTATTAAGTATGCCTTGATAAGTGATGCTGCTTTTTTTCGTTGGTTAGCAACGTATCGTGATGCGATTGTTGCGCAAGAACCAAAAGTATTGGCACAGCTTATTGGTCATTGTTGCTCAATGAAAGCCGATATAGTCAGTCGCGACGAAACAGAGCAAGGCGATAGGGCATTGCTTAATCTTGGTCATACCTTTGGTCACGCGATCGAAGCATGGCTGGGTTATGGCAATTGGTTACATGGAGAAGCTGTAGCTGTTGGCATGGTTATGGCTGCTCAACTTGCGCAATCAAGAGGTTGGCTGGAAGTGGAACAGGTTGAAGAGATATGTGACCTACTGCAGTCTTTTAATTTACCGATAACCCCGCCAAATAGTATGCGTATTGCAGATTTTCTTCCATACATGAAAACAGATAAAAAAGTAAAAAATGGCAAGATGAGGTTTGTCTTACCTACTGCATTTGGTCAAACGTCGGTGATTGATGACATCTCTGAGGCTGAATTGACTAAGGTCTTTGCCTGATGGATACAAACGCGCTGCAACGCCGGGTACCGGAGTTGACACATCTTCTCTCGTCTCAGCGAGAATGGTTGGAGCGCTTATTGTTTCAGTTAGCTTTTAATCAGAACTCACAGATTTTCGTCGTTGGTAGCCAAGGTAGTGGTAAATCTACTACTGTTATGGCGATTGCTGAGTTATTCTCGGAACAATTTAATATTGCTTTACTTAACAGGGAAACCAGCGAGAAAGACGTACCAGCCAGATTAATGCAACAATGGTTTGCCGCAGCTGCAATACCTGATGTTTCTTTAACGGAACAAGTTATGGCTGCAGATAGTCAGTTGCCTTTATTGTTAGTTGTTGATGATGCAGAGTATCTTTCCATAGACGTGCAACAGCAACTGAAATCGATACCTTGCATTGCGTTTTTTTTCACCACGCCAAACCACGCTAATACTGGTTTCAGCCTTACATTAAATCGAATAACATCAAGCGATGCTGCGCAATTATTGCAACACGAGTCACTCAATAGTATTGAATTAGCACAAAGAGTGGCCATCGCTAACGGTAATATTCATTTATTGCTTTTGCCGCCACCCCAAAGTGAATTGTTGCGAGGTTCGGTTGGCAATACTTTTTTAACAAAGTCGGTGATGTTGTATTTTATTGCAGCATTGATTCTGTTTAGTACACTGGTTGTGTATTTCTGGCCAAAACCAGAGATTAGTTCGCCAGTTAATAAGACTAAGGTTGTTATTCCCCCAGCTCCTGTGCAGATAGATGACAAGCTTATTGATGATAAAGAGGCTTTTGCTGATGTTGAAACCGACATGCCAGCCACTATTGTCGAGCAAGAAGGAACTGCCACAATTGAAAATGCCGAAGTCGAAACTGATGCTGCTGAAGTATCAGCACTAAATCAGGGCATGACCGTGCAAGAATTAGTTAAACCAGAACCGGCTGAGCAATCAGGTGCCTCACTTGATATATCATCAGAATCAGACGTCACTTCAGGCCTGGTCGTTGTGCCAGAAGCTGATGACGCTTCGGCAGCAAATGTAAGTTATGTTTATGACGAAGTCGACTTACTTGGTTTTAATAAGCAGCATATCTCCATCCAGTTAGCCGTGCTGTCCAGTGACAACGCACTACAACTTTTTAAGCGCTCTTACCCGGAATTAACTACATTAGCCTATCAACGTAATTGGCAGGGTGTTATGCAGATTATTGTGTTGGTTGCACCTTTTGACAATGCACAGGATGCAAAAATGGCGATGACAAAACTGCCTGCAGCATTGCAAGCAAGTGGTCCATTTGTTAAAGCGCTACAAGCAGTTCAAGCCGAGATAAGAGCTCGACAATTCAGTCAGCAGAACAGCGAATTGCATTAATGGTTGAAAGGAAAAAGACCCGCGCATTTCTAAAGTGGGCAGGTGGTAAATATAATCTTATCCAACCATTGTCAAAGCATCTGGCAGCAAGCGAGGTATTAATAGAACCGTTTGTTGGCGCCGGTTCGGTCTTTCTTAACACTGATTACGATCGTTATCAGTTAAATGACATTAATGCTGATTTGATTGGGTTGTATCAATTGCTCAAGACCGAGCATCAGCGTTTTATCTCAGATGCCAGAACCTTGTTCAGTCCGTTAACTAACCAGCGTGAAACGTATTTGCAGTTTCGCCAACAGTTTAACCAAAGTTCAGATAATTACGAGCGTGCACTGCTATTTCTTTATCTGAATAGGCATGGTTATAACGGTCTTTGTCGTTATAACCTGTCTGGAAAGTTCAACGTCCCATTTGGTAGCTACAAGAAACCTTATTTTCCCGAGGCGGAATTAATATTTTTTGCTGAGAAAGCTCAAAAAGCCGAATTTAGTTGTTTGGGCTATCAGCAAGTTATACAGCAAGCTGAACGTGGCAATGTGATCTACTGTGATCCACCTTATGTCCCCCTAAGTAAAACGGCCAGCTTTACCAGTTATGCCAGCCAAGGTTTTAATCTGGATGATCAGGCTCAACTTGCTAATTTAGCTGAACAGGCGCAACAACGCGGTATTTCTGTTGTTATTAGTAACCACGACACTACCTGGAGTAGAAAAATTTATCAGCAAGCAGTATTACATAGTTTGCAGGTAGGGCGTTCTATAAGCCAAAAAGGCTCAAGTCGGGGTAAAGTGGCTGAACTATTTGCTGTTTATCAGGCTATGCCAATACCCAAGATACTATAAGTATAAGAACCACAACAAAGATGATGGCAAACATGACACCCACAAGAATATAAGGTAACGGACTACTCGCAGAAAAGTCTTGTTGCCGTTGTTGCTCTGATTGCACACCTATCATGGCACCAAATACGGCTTTAATGATCTGTTTAAAACCAGGCTGTTTTGCTGACATTATGGTTTTTGAGTAGGAGAGATACGACTTAACAATTCCAGCAAGTCAACATAGTGAAATTGGGTAGAGCGACTTTTACCTTGAAACCAGCTGTACCAGTTTTGTTGAACTACGTTGATACACTCTTCAACAGCCGTGGTAGCTTGTAAAGACTGGCAATGGTGATTTGAAAATATCGTCGGAATTGCCACAGAAAGAGCACCGACACTAATGCCAGTTGAAATTAATGCTGCTTTAAACAGTTTGGTAAATTTCATGTTAAATCCATTTGCTCTTATAAAACGCTCTTATAATAAAACAATCAGCTTTTCGATACAAGCTGATTATTTATTGTTCATTCTGGTAGCATCGTTGCGAGGTTAGTATACCTAACTGGCAATGCTAGCCAGTTAGGTGGAGATATTAAAACGTTTAATTAGAAACTTTTTGATACAGCAAATATAACCCGGCTATCTGCAAGATATGAAGCATCAATGTCCGTGTCGACATAAGCCAGACTTAATGATAAGCCCATCACTTCAGTGCTCAGGCCAACACTCCAATCCAAGTAACTTGCACTGCTGTCATCATATTCATTTTGGCCAACATGAAGATCAACACTTAGATTATCTGTTAAAGCGTAACTATAACCTGCGTGTAGGTAGAAATAGTTGCCGGCATTGGCGTAGTAATCATCACTATATGCTAAGCCGAAAGTCAGGTCTTTAAAGGTTAGTGAACCGTAGAGTTCATAAAAATTAGAGCCGTCTATTGCAGCATTGGGGTAACCATAACGCATAATCCCGACGTCTGTTGACCAGTCATCGTTAAGATCTCCGCTCCAGCCAAGCATGACATCTAGTTCAAGCGTACCCTCTGCAAGAAAGTCGACATTCGAGCCCCAAACGGATACATATAAGCCTGACGTATCGGTAAGTGTTAAGCCGCCTTGTAACGCAGGAGCTTCTTCAGTTTGAGATATCCCTCTAAACGCATAGTCAGATGCAAAAGTAATATCGCCACTTAATTCTATTGCGTTAACCGTCAGACTGCTGGTTGAAAGACCGAGTAAAAACAAACTTGTCGCTATTGTTGTCGTCGATGTCGCTATTTTCATTTTATTTGCCCTTTTTCATAGTTCCCTTTCAATGGCATTCCAAGATACATGCCATTATAAATATACCTTTAATAACAGATGTATAGCGTATTGTAGTTTGTTTGTCCATTTGTAGCTGTGCTGTATTGGTGCGTTTTTGCTCAATATTTGTGCGACGTTTATTGACGCTAGTGCCGTGCTTTTGTATAGCAAATTCAGTAAAGTCTGCACTTTGCCAAACTGGGAGATAGTCATATGCAACCTTATCTAATCGCACCGTCAATATTATCAGCCGATTTTGCCCGTCTGGGAGATGACGTAGCAAAGGTGCTGAGTGCTGGCGCGGATGTTGTTCATTTTGATGTGATGGATAATCATTATGTACCTAACCTGACTATGGGCCCCATGGTATGTCGGGCGTTAAGAAATTACGGCATCACTGCCCCTATAGATGTGCATTTGATGGTCGAACCGGTAGATAGCTTAGTCCCGCAGTTTGCCGATGCTGGTGCTAGCATTATTACTTTTCATCCCGAAGCATCACGGCATATTGACCGAACTTTACAACTGATTAAAAGCCATGGTTGTCAGGCTGGTTTGGTGTTTAATCCGGCAACGCCACTTAGTTACCTTGATTATGTGCTTGATAAAGTAGATGTGGTTTTGCTGATGTCAGTAAATCCTGGATTTGGCGGGCAAAAATTTATCCCGGCTACGCTTGATAAGCTAGCTGAAGCACGGCGCATTATTGATCAGAGCGGTTTGCCAATTCGGCTGGAAATTGATGGTGGGGTGAATGTTGACAACATTGCTGAAATAGCGTCTGCGGGTGCTGATATGTTTGTGGCCGGATCAGCCATATTTAATGCGCCAGATTACAAGCACGTTATTCAGCAAATGCACCAGCAATTGGCAAAAGTAAGCGGTTAACCGGCTTTTTTACTGTTGCTGCGCATTGGTTTAGTTATAATGCAGCACTTCAGGTCGCTATGTACCGGCAAATCGTCATCAATACAATATTTAAGTGGATACAACTATGAGTATTAAGCCTATTGTGCTAAGTGGTGCACAACCATCCGGACAACTTACCATCGGTAACTATCTGGGGGCACTTCGCCAGTGGGACAAAATGCAGGACGATTATGATTGCTTGTATTGTATCGTCGACTTACACGCTATAACTGTCCGGCAAGAGCCTGCTGCGCTGCGTAGTGCGTCATTGGATAGTCTTGCTCTTTATCTGGCTTGCGGTATTGACCCAAATCGCTCAGCGGTGTTTATGCAGTCTCATGTGCCAGAGCATAGTCAATTAGCGTGGGTACTGAATTGTTACACGCAGTTTGGCGAACTAAGCCGAATGACACAGTTTAAAGATAAATCTGAAAGGCATACCCATAATGTTAATGCCGGTTTGTTTACCTATCCGGTATTAATGGCGGCAGATATACTGCTTTATCAGGCCAATCAAATCCCAGTGGGACATGATCAAAAACAACATCTTGAACTGGCACGTGATGTTGCAATGCGATTTAATGCTGTACACGGTGATATCTTTACCGTACCAGAACCTTATATCCCTCCTGTGGCTGCACGTGTAATGAGCCTGCAGGACCCCACTAAGAAAATGTCTAAATCAGACGAGAATCCCTGGAACTTTGTAGGCTTGCTGGAAGATCCGAAAATGATCAGTAAGAAGTTTAAAAAAGCCATGACTGACTCCGAAGATCCTCCACGCGTGCGTTTTGATATCGACACTAAACCCGGTGTTGCCAACCTGCTAAGTATTTTAAGCGGTGTAACGGGTAAAACCATAAACGCGCTGGAAGCGGAATACGAAGGCAAGATGTATGGTCATTTAAAGGGAGATGTCGCCGATGCAGTAATTAGCTTGCTGGAGCCGGTACAGAAATCGTTTACCGAGCTGCGGGCAGATCAGGCTACGTTAACTAAGGTAATGCGTGCTGGAGCCGATAATGCGCGTCAGCGTGCGGCCAAGACATTAGCAAAGGTTAATAATGCGGTAGGTTTTGTTGCGCCTTGAATAGATGAGTTGATAAATTCAGATGTTATTGCTGATAGATAATTACGACTCTTTTACGTACAACCTGATGCAGTATTTTGCCGCTTTAGGCCAGCAGGTTATGGTTAGGCGAAACGATGATATAAGTGTGGTGCAAATTCGCGCTTTGGCACCGGAGTATTTGGTTATTTCGCCTGGTCCGAAAACGCCAGATGATGCAGGTATATCGTTACAGGCAATTGAGTATTTTGCTGGTAAATTACCTATTCTGGGGGTTTGTCTTGGCCACCAGGCTATTGCCCAGGTATTTGGTGCTAAGGTAGAACGTGCAAGACAGGTTATGCACGGTAAAAATAGCCTGGTGCAGCATAATAATAGTTCTGTTTTTGTTGGGTTGGAAAACCCATTAAACGTTACCCGTTATCACTCTTTAGTGGTTCAACGTGAATCGTTGCCAAATGTGCTGCAGCAGACTGCATGGACCTATGATGTAGATGGGCAGCCAGATGAAATTATGGGTTTGGTACATCAGGAGTTACCCATTCATGGGGTACAATTCCACCCGGAAGCCATTTTGAGTCAGCAGGGCAAACAGCTGCTGTCCAATTTTTTACAGTGCAGTGTACCGCCTCACTAACTGTAATTTGCAGGGTTGAGTGCGCTATAATATTTTATTTAGCAAAATCTAAAGTAATTGGAATAGATTAAACGTGATAACAACTTCAGTGCCGATAGCGGATGAAATGGTGCGTCGATTTTTCGATTTATTAATCGGTGTGAACCCGGAACACAAACGACTGGGTTATCAGATCCGCACTGGCCAGTTGCATAGTGAAAGAACCTTGTTGGCTATCGAAGCTCAGGCCCAGCGGCATAGAGTTGCAGGCGCTCAGGCTAAAGCGCAACTGGCCGAATTTGCTCAAGCGCATCTGCATGATGAAGTTGCCGATGAGTTAGTGCGAAAAATGCATAACATTGAACATGTTAAGTCATCTATTTTTGATCCAACCGAGACTTTTTACCTCTTACTTGATGCACTAAGCTCAAAGGCTGTAACGGTAAATAAGCTGGACCCAATAATAGCTCAGACTCCCTGGTTGATAGAAGACCTGTTGAAGTTAGTAAATCAGCCGCAATATCGTAATCGCACTGCTTCTGGCGCGTTGGTTAAAGATGTCAAGACTGCGGTAAGATTTATTGGTGTTGAGAGCATACTGCTTATTATACCTGTGTATGCTATGAAGCGAATGATGCCTCACTCGACAGAACCGTTTACCAATCTGAAAAACCGCTTATGGGATTATTCGCTAGCAGTGGCTATTGCTGCCAAAAAGTTAGCTGAAAATAGTGCAGAGTATCCCTATGCCGCATTTTGCGTCGGCTTGTTTCATAGCTTGGGGCATATTGTCGTGACTCGAAATTATTTACGCACTTATCAGCAGGTAAAGCATACGCAGTTATTGCAAGCTCGTGACAGTCGGGATGTGCAATTGACAGACGTATTGGATTCTCTGGAACCAGACGGTAGTTTTTTATGTGAGAGCATCCAAGAGTTTTCGGCTGTGTTAAGTGCTGACATCATCTCGCGCTGGCAGTTACAATCATTACCTTTATGTCAAACCTTAGATCAACTTGCAGAAGGTGTCGGCTTTGTGGGTAGTAGTCCGCTGGCACGTTTAGTTTTACAAGCGCAAACTTATGTTCAATTGCAGAGTTTGAAACAGAATAACCAAGTTAGCGACAGCGAATGCAATCAGTGGTTCAACAGTGTGCAGTTGACAGCCGAGAGCATAAATTTATTGAATCAAGCCGACCTAAAACGGTTAGGTGTAGAAATTTAATAAAAAATAACGCCATAAACATGCAATTAATAGGTGTGGCTTTGTGCGAGTATCGTTGTGCTATAACGGACTGTCACAGCATTAAGCCCGCCTGATGGGTTGTATGGCGGTGTTTCGTTTTCTGTTGCTTACTTATTCAATTCATGTGCAAATCTATCTGCAGCCCTTGTCTTTTCTGGCTTTGCTCTGTTGTCTAGGGCAAGACAACCCACATTTTATCTGTAATAATGGCTCAACATTAACGAATAATGGTCTTACCTAATTGCTGATAATACGGCAAAACTGTGAACATGATGAGGAACTGAATATGACCGGCCAGATACAGCCAACTCGCGCTTTGTTTGATGACGTAATGGTACCTAACTATGCTCCTGCCGGCATAATACCGGTAAAAGGCAAAGGTTCCAGAGTATGGGACCAACAAGACCGCGAATACATTGATTTTGCTGGTGGTATCGCTGTAAGTAGTTTAGGTCATTGTCACCCGGCGTTAGTTTCAGCGTTGACACTGCAAGCGGAAAAAATTTGGCATTTGAGCAATGTAATGACAAATGAACCTGCGCTGAGACTAGCGAAGAAGTTGGTTGATGCGACATTCGCTGACAAAGTCTATTTTGCTAATTCTGGCGCTGAAGCAAATGAAGCTGCATTTAAGTTAGCGCGTCGCTGGGCATTAGATAAGTTTGGTGCGCAAAAAGATCAGATTATTTCATTTAGTAAAAGCTTTCATGGCCGCACGTTTTTTACCGTTACTGTCGGTGGACAAGCAGCGTATTCTGATGGATTTGGCCCCAAACCAGGCGCTGTAGTTCATGCCGAATTTAATAACCTGGACAGTGTTAAAGCGCTGATTTCAGATAAAACGTGCGCTGTGGTGCTGGAACCCATTCAGGGAGAAGGCGGCATTATCCCGGGTACGGCTGAGTTTATTCAGGGCGTGCGAGAATTGTGTAATCAACATAATGCGTTACTTATTATGGATGAAGTACAAACTGGCGTGGGTCGTACTGGTAAACTATATGCGTACATGCACTATGGTGTAACACCGGACATCTTAACCACGGCTAAATCTTTAGGCGGTGGTTTCCCGGTTGGCGCTATGTTAACAACAGCTGAAATCGCGAGTCATTTAAAAGTAGGTACGCATGGCAGTACATACGGCGGCAATCCCTTAGCCTGTGCGGTGGCAGAGGCAGTTTTTGATACCGTGAACCATGCGGATGTCATGGCGCAGGTATTAAGCAACGAACAATTATTTAGACAGCAACTTGCTGGTTTAAATGATAAATACCATGTGTTTAGTGAAATTCGCGGTCAGGGTATGCTGTTAGGAGCGGTATTAAATGAGCAGTATAAAGGCCGTTCACGTGACTTTTTTCTGGCAGCTGCAGACCACGGTTTAATGGCACTTGTTGCCGGACCAGATGTGATTCGCTTTGCACCATCATTGGTGATTACGCCAGAAGATATCATGGTTGGTATGCAGCGTTTTGAACAAGCAATTAAACAAGTTGTATCCGGTAAAGAATAAGCATAAGCAGCATTAAGACTGCATAAAATGAAGCATGGGGGCTATTTAGCCCCAAAAACTATAAAGCAAAACTGGAGTAAGCGACGATGATGGTGATTCGCCCTATCCGAGCGGATGATTACCCAGCGCTGTATGATATTGCAGTGGAGTCGGGTCATGGTTTTACATCTTTACCGGTGAACGAAGAACTGTTAATGCGTAAAATTAGCCGTTCTGAGCAATCCTTTGCAAAGGACGTAGATGCGCCTGGTGATGAGGGGTATCTGTTTGTTTTACAAGATACTCAGACCGGAGAGATTTGCGGCACTAGTGCACTGGAAGCTGCCGTGGGGCTAGATGATGCATTTTATCACTATCACCTGGGCAAAGTGGTGCATAGTTCACGTTCTTTGGGTGTATATAAGACGGTTGATATCTTAACACTATGTAATGATTACACGGGTGTTAGTGAGCTCTGCACGTTATTTTTACGCGAGAAACGCCGAGAAAAAAATAATGGCCGACTGCTGTCAAAAATGCGTTTTTTATTTTTAGCTGAGTTCGCGCAACGTTTTTCTGACAGAGTTATAGCAGAAATGCGTGGCGTGTCTAATGCTGATGGAAGCTCACCATTCTGGCAATGGTTGCAGGAACATTTTTTTAACGTTGATTTTCCAACAGCCGACTACTTAACTGGCATTGGACAAAAGGTGTTCATTGCGGAGTTAATGCCGAAGTATCCCATTTATGTTAGTTTGCTAAGTAAACAAGCGCAGGCAGTAATTGGTCATGTACATGACAAAACTAAACCCGCACTCGCGTTATTGCAATCTGAAGGTTTTTCCAGTCGGGGATATGTTGATATTTTTGATGCTGGTCCGACAGTTGAAGCACGTGTTGAACACATTCGATCAGTGCGCAATAGTCAAAGACTGCAAGTGCAAATTGGTCCGGTTATTCAAGGGCAGCCCTATTTAGTCAGCAATACCAAGCTTGCAGATTTTCGCGCTACCTGGTTAGAACTGGCTGTCAACGAACAAAGTGAGCATGTCACCATGCCAGCCGAGGTTGCCGCTGCACTGCAAGTAAGTGTGGGTGATTGGGTTAGGGTAACCCGAATTTAAGCCGGGGCAGTTATTTAACAGGGGGATTTAATGAAACATGCGGAACAATTTATAAATGGTCAGTGGTTACATGGCGAAGGTAATGTATTTAACTCGCTTGACCCGGCAAAAAACCTGCAAATTTGGCAGGGTAGCGCAGCGACAGCTAACCAAATAGATTTGGCGGTTACGAGTGCTCGTCAGGCGCAATATCACTGGTCAGGTCTAACGTTTGAACAACGTGTAGTTGTAGTAAAAAAGTTTGCTGAATTGCTAAGTGAAAACAAAGAAGCTATGGCGCTGTCAATAGCTGAGGAGACGGGTAAACCTTTATGGGAAGCGCGAACTGAAATTGGCGCAATGATTGGCAAAATTGACATCTCTGTGCGCGCTTACCAGGAACGTACCGGCAGCAAAGAAAATCCTATGCCACAGGGACGGGCTTTTATCCGACATAAGCCTCATGGCATTGTCGCGGTGTTTGGGCCTTACAACTTCCCTGGACATTTGCCAAATGGACATATCGTTCCTGCACTTTTAGCGGGCAATGCGGTATTGTTTAAACCGTCTGAATTGACACCCAAAGTAGCAGAAGATACGGTTAAGTTGTGGCAACAGGCTGGTATTCCTGCTGGCGTGTTGAGTTTATTACAAGGCGAGGTTGAAACAGGCAAGGCGATCGCCAGTCACAACGGCGTAGACGGTATTTTCTTCACCGGTAGCTCACGTACAGGCCACTATCTGCATCAGCAATTTGCTGGTCGGCCGGATAAAATCCTTGCGCTGGAAATGGGCGGTAATAACCCACTGATTGTGCAGGATGTAGCAAATATTGATGCAACTGTGCATGACATAGTGCAGTCAGCTTTTATTTCTTCAGGCCAGCGCTGTACCTGTGCCCGTAAACTGTATTTGCCGACAGGTGAACAGGGCGATGCTATTTTAGCGCGCTTACTTGAAGTCAGCCGCAATATTAAAGTGGGTTTATATGATGCTGCCGAGCAGCCGTTTATGGGCTCAATGATTTCAGTTGCTGCAGCCAAAGGTATGTTAGCTGTGCAACAACAATTAGCTGAATCAGGTGGCGAAATCTTACTGGAAATGCGCCATATCGATGAAAGTACAGCCTTGGTTAGCCCGGGTATTGTTGAGTGTACAGCGATTGCAAACTTTCCGGATGATGAACATTTTGGCCCATTGCTAAAAGTATTCCGCTTCACTGACTTTGATCAGGCTATTGATAGTGCGAACAGCACCCAATTTGGTTTGTCTGCAGGGTTGTTAAGTGACAGCGCTGATCTGTATCAGCATTTTTTCCGTCGCATCCGTGCTGGCATTGTAAATTGGAACCGTCCTATCACAGGTGCAAGCTCAGCAGCACCATTTGGCGGGATTGGCGCCAGTGGCAACCATCGTGCCAGTGCATACTATGCGGCTGATTATTGCGCCTACCCTGTAGCATCTGTGGAACTGGAGCAGGTTGTGATGCCGGAGCAGCTATCCCCTGGCTTGAGTTTTTAGTCAATTAGAAAATAAATATGGTCGGGGCTAAGGCCCCGATTTGTTTTCTACGCCAGATTTTGCTTAAATAACTAAAACTTATTGGTGTTTTTTGCCAGCAGCTCAGGTGCATAGCAACTTATGGTCACAGACAAACCCGGATACGAGCATTTGATCCAGTTTCTGACTGAACATTTAGCGTTGTTTGAAACGGCCAGTAGTGCAGACGGAAAAACCATAGGCGAGTTGCTTGAAGAATCCATTGCCGAGCAGATTATTACATTGTGCACCCAACATACCTCCTTAGAAATGAACCATCGCAGTATGATTATCCGTGAAGTAGATGGCATTATGTATGATTTTCAGGAAGTGCTATCCAGTGTTTTGGAGAAAAATGCCACTACGCAACAAGCTGAACTTATCAACGAAATCTCTCTGTTAATCAAAAACCTGTTCGACACCGCTATAGCGGACTTACTAGATTAGACATAATTCGACTACAAATGTGCTAGATACCTGCGTGGCTTTTACGTAGAATAACGGCCTTATTTTTCAGGCTGGGGTTTGTAATGGAAGCAAAGGTCAAATGGCACGCTAACAACACCTTTATCGGGCACTCAGGCAGTGGCCACTCAGTGGTGTTTGATGGAAATAAAGAAGGCAGTTGTGCACCCAGTCCCATGGAAATGGTATTAATGGCAGCAGGAGCCTGCTCCTCAGTAGACGTTGTGAGTATCCTGAAAAAATCCCGTCAACAAGTCGTCGACTGTGAAGTAAAGCTCAGCGGCGAACGTGCAGAAACAATCCCTAAGGTATTTACCAAAATACATCTTCATTTTGAGGTGACGGGATTTAATCTGAATGAAAAACAGGTAGAGCGCGCTGTGCAGTTGTCTGCTGACAAATACTGTTCAGTGTCAATTATGTTATCGGGCAGTGTAACGGTAACGCATTCATACAGTGTAAAAGCGTCGGAATTATCACCGACAGCAGAATAACAGTGAATATTTAGTTTATAACCGGTGATCGGTTTTTTGCGGAGAAAATGTTAAGTGGTTAAGCCTTTTGAAAAATTGAAACTACACGGGTTCAATAACCTGACAAAAAGTCTGAGTTTCAGTCTTTATGACATTTGCTATGCTAAAACTGAGCAGCACCGTCAGGAATATATCGAATATATCGATGAGCAATACAATGCCGACCGTTTAACCGACATTCTAACCGAGGTCACCGATATTATCGGCGCCAATATTCTGAATGTGGCACGGCAGGATTACGACCCTCAAGGGGCCAGCGTCACTATTTTGGTTAGCGAAGAGCCGGTATTAGTTGACCCTGACAATTCCGAGAATCCGGGGCCAAGGCCTGACGCAGTTGTCGCTCATCTTGATAAAAGCCATATTTGTGTACATACCTACCCGGAAATTCACCCGCACGATGGTATCTGTACTTTTAGAGCTGATATTGAGGTTTCTACCTGCGGTATTATATCGCCACTTAAAGCACTTAACTTCCTGATCCACAGCTTTGAATCAGACATAGTAACTGTCGATTACCGCGTACGCGGGTTTACTCGCGATATCAGCGGCACTAAACACTATATTGATCATCCGATTACCTCCATTCAGAACTTTATGGACGCAGACACTAAGCGTGCATTCCAGATGATCGATGTAAATGTGTATCAGGAAAACCTGTTCCATACAAAGATGATGTTAAAAGAGGCTGATCTGAACAACTATTTGTTTGGTATGGGCACAGACTCTATGACTGACGAAGAGCAAAAAACAATCAGCAAAAAAGTGTTTCGTGAAATGCGTGAAATCTTCTATGGCCGTAATTTACCTGATATGAAGCAATAGATGACTACCCCTGGGTTTATTGACCACAAGTTTTCTGTTGCGCCAATGCTGGATTGGACCGATAAGCATTGCCGCTATTTTCATCGCTTGCTTAGCCAGCATGCCGTGCTCTATACCGAAATGGTGACGACCGGCGCTATTATTCATGGTAGCGGTGATTATCTTGACTTCAATACTGAAGAGCATCCGGTGGTATTGCAACTAGGCGGCTCTAATGCTGCTGATATGGCACACTGTGCCAAACTGGCACAGCTGCGTGGCTACGATGCCGTTAATATTAATGTAGGTTGCCCGTCAGATAGAGTGCAAAATGGTATGTTCGGTGCCTGCTTGATGGCGCAGCCATCACTCGTGGCTGACTGCATTAAAGCTATGCAAGACGTGGTTAGTATTCCGGTAACGGTGAAAACCCGTATTGGAATTGATGATTCTGATGACTATCAGTTTTTACAGGATTTTGTCCAGACAATAGCTGATGCAGGTTGTCAGCAACTTATTGTACATGCCCGCAAAGCATGGCTGAAAGGCTTAAGCCCAAAAGAAAACCGAGAAGTACCTCCTTTAAATTATGAAAGGGTGCATCAGTTAAAGTATGAGTTTCCCCAGCTCAATATCAGCCTTAATGGTGGCGTGAAAACGCTGCAACAGGCAAAAGAACAATTGCTCTTTCTAGATGGTGTTATGGTAGGGCGAGAAGCCTATACCAACCCGATGCTACTCAGTGACGTTGATCAGCTAATTTATGGTAAGCCTGATGTTGGGCGAACTCCTCAGCAGGTTGTGATGGACATGTTGCCTTACATCGAGCGTCAAATGTCACATGGTGCAAGATTTTGGCACATAGCGCGTCATATGCTTGGTTTGTTTCAGGGGCTGCCTGGTGCCAGACAATGGCGACGTTTGCTCAGTGAGCAAGGGCATTTTGCCGATGCCAAGCCAGAGCTTTTATTGCAGGCTTTAGCCAAAATAAAACCCGTTGCAGAATTGACCAATTGATTAGCTAATTACACTAATATTTGGTTTTATTTAAAGGCGAGCGTTGGGGATAATGCTCGCCTTTTTTTATTGTTTTTATATATCAATCACTTACTGATTTTTGGTTGGTTGGCACACCTCTTGAAACATTTCTTGAAATAGTAACGCTGTAACCCAGGTTAATGACATTCAAGGAAACGATAATGAACACTCTAACCGCTGTAGTAGCCATTGCTACACTGACGACAGGTATTTACAGTAACGATGTTGCTGCAAAGACGGTTTCGGAACAAATACGAGCTGATATTGAAATACAATTGACTGAATTGCATCAGGATACTCAGCGACAAACAAAAATGGCGATGACTAAAAGTAGTATTGATTTGCTCGCTATGCTGACTGCTGAACAAGACGTTGCCGCTGCAATATTTGCAACGAAAACGATTCGTACATCAAATAGTATGGCTGATTAAATTATGTCTTTATATTCAAACTGGTTACTACTGATTTACCTAAGCCCGGTGTTAAGCATTATTCCCGTTATGCTGTTGTGGCAAACCATGTCACCAATGGCCACACTTTGGCATAAATGGCGTGTTTAGCAGGGGAAAGATGATGATATGGATGCAGACTGAATTAATCGCATTTGGCATGTTCAGCATTGAAATGCTTATAACAAAGTTAATTTATCGCAAATCAGAGTTATTGGGAGACTAAAAAATGGCTACTTATGATACAGACCGTTGGTATTGTGCTCGAGCTTACCGCAAAGTGTTTGGAGTTTGCGCTGGTTTTGCTGGTTATTATCAACAACCACGCTGGTTGATCAGGGCATTAGCGGTGCTACTGTTGATTACAATACCGGTGGCAACGATTGTGGCTTATTTAGTTGCTGCGGTGATTTTGCCTGACCGATGATACTCATACGGCGCATTTGCTGAAGGTTACAGGCTGTGAACCAGTGTAAACTGGTGTAAGATAAAGCTGTGACTTGTAAGGAGAAATAAAATGCGATGTTTATTTATGGCCTTGTTGCTGCTAAGTGCGCAAGGATACGCTGCAGACAATACCATGCTCAGCATCGAGCAAGGTGAAATACGTCAACCCATGCCCGGCCGCACGGTCACAGTTGGATATTTTACCTTATACAATGCATCAAGTCAGGCAGCCAGCCTGATCAACGTGAGTTCCCCTGCCTTTTCTCGCGCTGAGTTACATCAGCATAGCCATAAAGATGGCATGATGCGTATGGAACAAATAGACACAATAGACGTACCTGCAAACGGCAGTATTACTTTGGCACCCGGTGGACTGCATCTGATGTTGTTTGAGCCAACAACAACATTAGAACCTGGTCAATTGGTTGATGTAGTGTTGCATTTCGCGGATGAGCAGCAACTGGCTTTGTCGTTGCCAGTGGTTGCAATGCCAAAACGTTAAAGGATAGCAATATGTTTAGTACCAGACTGATGGGTTCTGCGGTTGCAGTGCTCTTTATACTACTTTACCTCACTGGCTGGTGGGTGAGTCGCGAGCCTGCAATGTTGGTTGATGAAATTGATCAAAGCCGACAACAGTTGGGTGATTCCGCTATTGTTGGATACAACACTACAACTGCGTTGATTCGGGTAAGCGAAACCTTGCTGGATAAAAATGGTGGCTACTTATCGAATGACGTTATGCCGCCATTTGTTCTCTTAGATAATATGCCTGCTTGGGAACTGGGTGTACTTGAAATGTCTCGCGATTTAGCACTTGCTCTGCGCAAAGATCTTAGTCGATCACAATCGCAGTCTACCGAAAATGAGTTTTTAAAAGTTGCTCAACCGATGTTTAATATTGATCACAGTAGCTGGGCTATTCCAAGTGCTGAATCTGAGTACCGTAAGGCTATAGCACAGTTGTATTTGTACCGTTCTGAGTTGATGGATCCAGCGCGGCCTGACAGCCAGTTTTATGCTCGGGCGGATAACTTGCGGGATTGGTTAAAAGCAGTTGAAAAGCGCCTAGGAAGTTATTCTCAACGCTTGAGTGCCAGTGTTGGTCAAGATAGGCTGAATACTGACTTGGCTGGCGACGCGACGGCTCGACAATCTACGTTAACGCCAGCCAATATGATGATTAAAACCAGTTGGTGGAAGCTCGATGACGAGTTTTACGAAGCGCGGGGAGCGAGCTGGGCGTTGTTACATTTCTTAAAAGCCGTGGAAGTTGATTTTGCTGATGTGCTGGAGCGCAAGAATGCAATGGTAAGCCTTCGGCAGATTATTCGTGAGCTTGAAGCTACCCAACAAGCTGTTTGGAGTCCAATGATACTGAACGGCAGTGGTTTTGGACTAATGGCTAATCATAGCTTGGTAATGGCGAACTACATATCCAGGGCGAATGCAGCACTGATAGACCTGTCTGAACTATTAACACAAGGGTAAATATACGCATGAAGAAAACAGTACTGTGGCTATCGCTAAGTAGCGTGTTGTTTAGTGGTGTTGCCACGGCAGATACGCTGCTTGGTCTTTATCTTGGCGCTGATGGCTGGCGCACATCTACAACAGGTCGTTTCGCGGATACTGAGCAACTGCAAGATTTTAACTTTGCGGATAAAACACAATCGTCGTTTTATCTTGCTTTTGAACATCCTGTTCCCTTAGTACCCAATATACGCATACAACGGAATGATTTGACTTCATCAGGTGCGACACAACTGGATGTAAATTTTAGTTTTGCCGGTGAGCAATTTGCGCAGGGAAGTCAGATAAACAATCACATTGATTTTACCAGCACAGATTATGTGTTGTATTACGAGGTTTTGGACAACGATTTAATTAGCATTGATTTAGGTGTTAGCGCTAAACATCTTGATGGTACTGTCGCTATAAAGGAACAGGGTACCAGCGATGTTATGGCTACAGAGGACATTTCGACACTGTTGCCAATGTTATACAGTTCAGTTCATATAGGGTTGCCGCTAACAGGGTTAGATCTGTTTGCTCAGGGTAGTTTTGTGTCATACGATGGTAGTCGCCTTTACGATATGCAGGCCGGTATTGCTTATACTTTAATAGATAATATTGCTGTTGATCTGCGACTAAAAACCGGATACAGAGCTGTTAATTTGCAGCTTGATAACATAGATGATGTTTATGCCGACCTCGATTTTAGCGGTGTTTTTGCTGGAATAGAATTACATTTTTAAACTATGGCATGGTGAGGCTTTGCCGCACCATGCCTAGTGTTATTCTGTTGTTGTTAGCTTGTTACCCCAATGGAATAGTTTTATAGTTATTACAATGATATTGAGCTAGGGTGCTATTTTGGTAAATCTTTTCAAACCGTTAATCTTGCCCTGGCTATTGACTCTTTTCGTAATGATGTTGTTTACCGGTCTTTGGTATCACTTTGATAGTAAAGCCCAGCAACGCTTGCAATTAGAACAAGTTACTGCAACGCTTCAATTGAGTATTCGTCCCTTACTCAACAACAATGATGCTGACTTAGTTAGAGCACAATTAAACCTCATGCGTTTTGTCAGTGCCTTGCCATTGCGGTCAATTGCTGTTTATAGTCGTGAGCATCGCTTAGAGTTATCGACTGAGTTACCAGACAGCCTGAAACATTTTTCACCAGAAAAACCCGTCTCAGATTTTTCGATGCAACCTTTTGATGAAGGTGTTCTGGTATTAAAGCCCTTTTCCAATACTACTAAATGGCCTGATCTTGGTGAGTCAGCAATACCTGACCAATATTATTTATTGTTACTGTTTGAAAAAGTTACGTCACATAGTGTGTGGCTGATCCCAGTTATTTTAATGGGCGTGCTTGGTGGCATTGTGTTGATATTGTTTCAAAATAATTTGGCACAACTGTTCCAGCGGCAGCATACCGACGTTAGTTTATTGGTGCATAAGCTGAGTCAGTTACGCGGTGGGCAGAATAATGTTAACGTTAATGAAGATTTAGTACCTGAACTCGCAGCTCTTAAGCCTGCCATCAACGCATTGGCCGCCTATCATCAGGATACCGTTTTTGCTGCAAAGCAGCTATCTGAGCAGCAGCAGCAGAAGATCGATAACGCTGAACAGGAAAATGTGTTGTTGCAACAGCAATATCTTTCGGTGCAACAACAAAATGTTGCCATCCAGCAAACTGTGCAAAATAGACTGCAGGTGCTTATGCAACTGCAGCAACAGCAGGCAGAGCTTGAGTATAGTGACTATCTCCAAGCACTAAATGCACAGCTTGAGTTATTTCAATTGGAGTTTGCCAGCCAAGGTGTGGTTAATAACCGTTTGAAACTAACAGATTTTGTTTATGAATTGTTGCCTAAATTAACGGCTTGGTCTAATGATAAACACATTGAGCTACAAATTTTTGAAGGCGCGGATAATTTACGTTATCAAGTTGAGGTGCCGGAGCAACCACTGGCATTGTTACTGCAGTCACTGATGCAAATTGCTAGTAGAGCCCCGGGTATAACAGAACTGATACTCAGAGTTGAACTCAACGTCGTCGGCCTCAATGCCACTTTACATATTAGTATAACGGGTAGTGGAGAGGGTATTACAGCGCGCACACGGCAGCTTTTAACGGGTAACGATACCAGACCGTTACAATGGCACGAAAGTGATATTGGTTTTTTTATCGTATCAAAACGTCTACTTAATGCTGAGTTGAGCATACAGTCTCTGGAAGGCCTTGGCTGTACTATCGCGTTAAGTTTGCCGATATCTACTGTTCAGCTAGATGCACCAATACCCGTTAAAAGAGCATTATATTTTGGCAGCCAGCACGGCGATTTGACTGAGCGGACTCGCGCTATTGAGCCATTAGTCAGTAGTATTTTGAAATGCAGTGACATTGCTGATTTTTCATTGAAATATAATAAATTGGCTTTTGATTTTGCATTGGTATTACTGCCTGAACCTGCAGATTTAATGCAGTGGCGTACACTTTTAGATGAGTTACGTGAACACTGCCCCCTCTATTGTTATGCATTGCCATCGCAAATAGCAGTATGGCGCGAAGCGCTGCAACAAACGGTGTATCAAACTCCATTCTGCTTAGGATCTATCCAACCTTCTACAACTCGGGAAGAAAAGCAACCTCGTTTACTGGTAGTAGACGACAACACCACCAATTTATCTTTTGTACAGGTATTGTTAAAAGATCACCCCATTGAACTGCACACTGCCAGTTGCGGCACCGCTGCTTTGCAGATGTGTCAACAACGTAATTTCGATGTTGTTTTACTGGATATCCAACTCCCCGATATCTCTGGCACTGAAGTTGCTCGTCGGCTTCGGCAGTTATCTGAGTATCAAACTACGCCTATTCTGGCTTTTACGGCTCATGCCTTGGAAGAGGAAATGCATAGTTTTTTACAAGCCGGTATGAACGATGTAATTATAAAACCGTTGGATGTGGCAAAACTTTCACAGATATTGGAATGGTGCTCAAGGAGCAAAACGAATGATGTTAACCAATAGCTGTTTAAGTGCTTCGACATATTGCTGATTAGGTTGTGCATTCAAAAGTGGCAGAAGCTCCGCGCCACTGGCAGTGTATTTATAGTACTGTAGCACGACATCTTTACTGCAGACAGTGCCATTCATACTAAGTTGCTGGTATTGCCAGTTAAGCTGCTGTCCAGCAGGCAAGGTACCACTTTCAATTTCAGAGCTGTGCAAAAGACCAATATCCATCAAACTTAATATTTGCGGATATGACAGTCCGAACTGATTAAGATTAACCACCGCCCGACTGCGACCGGTCAGTAGGCGCCAAAGTGAAGGTCGGCTAATATAACCGAAATAAATGCGGGCACTGGGATCCTGACGTGTGCGACAACTCAAATTCGCTGCTTGTTGCAGTGCCATAGCCTCTTTGTAGCTCATGCGTTTTAATGTATGTAATGTTTTCAACGAAAATTTGCCTGGAGTGGCAATTTCACCAGCAAGAATTTTGGCCCACAGGTGCTGCATGTTAGTATTAGATATGTCTAAAATGAGATCACAAAATTGCTGAAACCAATCAGGATCGACATCTTGTGCGGAGACACTTTCAGGGCAGTACTCCAAAGCCTGCGCCATGATCCGTTCCAAATTATGTTGTTGGCGTTCACGTTGCATCTGTAAGCGTCGCTCTGCACGCTGATTGATATTTAAGCTGGCAGAATTGAAAATCGCACCCGAGCGTGCAGCAAGTTGTTGGTGTTTGTCGCTAAATTGGCTCTGATCTTGTGTGTTATTGGTACTTTCAATGTCTTTTGATGTTGATATTCCTGCACCAAACTGAGTTTTGGCAAGCTGCAATAAGCGTTGTTGCGCGCTTAATGAATTGACTTTAACCATGACAATATTCACTTCGCCAGAATAGTTTAACGCTATCTTGGCATCTCAGAAATCTTGCAGCAAGTTATACAGATACACTTTGTTCAAAATAAAATCTGTTATAACTTACTCTTATGTAAAAGATGCATGTATATTTAAGCGGAATCATTTAATAAGGCTGAATAATGGTGTCAAAAGAAACAGATGACGATTTTCTGTTTTTAGCAGAAGACGAACCAGCTGCACCAGTAAATGAACAGACACTGGGTGAATGGCATTTGCTTATCGTTGACGATGATGAAGAAATTCATACCGTGACTAAACTGGCATTGAGTGACCTGACTGTTTTGGGCAGACGGCTGGTGTTTCATCATGCATATAGTGGTAAGGAAGCGGTCGAGTTTTTGCGGCATAACCCAGAAACAGCCTTAGTATTGCTCGATGTAGTGATGGAAACAGATGATGCTGGACTTCGTGTGGTGCAGCGAATTCGTGACGAACTGATGATGGACGAGTTACGCATCGTACTACGTACTGGCCAACCGGGATATGCGCCGGAAGAAAATGTCATCAAAGAATATGACATTAATGATTACAAAACTAAAACTGAACTTACCCGAAGTAAGTTGGTGACCTCAATTATTGCGTCATTGCGGTCTTATCAGCAGATCCGTACGATCAACCAAAGCCGCAGAGGCTTACAGAAAATTATTAATGCCGGAGCGAATCTGCTTGAGCAGCACTCGTTACACGAGTTCTCTGAAGGCGTTGTAACACAGATATCGTCACTCATTGGCTTGCACGCCGAAGGCGTGCTATGTGCTCAGATTGAGGATGATGGTAGTGCCAGTGAGAATATTTATGTATTAGGTGCTGCTGGTAATTATGCCCCTTACATTAAGTGCCAGCTTGACCGGCTAGATAATGAACGTATTGTTGAACAGATTTCAAAATGTTTAACGACACGTCAGCATTTGTTTACCGACAAAGATACGGTGTTGTATCTTGGCAATGAAACGCATTCTGCTGCGGTCTATATTGAGACAAACCGTCCAATTGACGCGCTTGATCGTCAATTAATAGAGGTGTTTCTCAGCAATATTTCAATAGGTTATGAAAACGTTACATTGTTTCAGCAACTTAAACATGCAGCCTATATTGACCCTCTGACAAAGACGCCTAACAGAAACGAGTTTATTCAGATCTTGCAGGACACAAAACGGTATGAGGCTGAAAATAACGTCGCAGTTTTGATTGATATAAACCATTTCTCTGATGTGAACGATGGTTTAGGTCAAGATGTGGGTAATGAATTACTGATTGCAGTCACATTTCGGCTGATAGAGCATTTTGGTGTTACCGCGCAATTGGGACGAATTGGCGCTGATGTTTTTGGTTTGGTCGGGCCCGAAAGTGAACTTACACCCGAACGTTTGCAAGCCGTTTTTAATCAACCCTTTCATGCTTCAGAGCATGCTTTGCAGGTGGACGCCACTTTTGGTCTGTGTCGGTTAATCGACACAGCGACGCAGGGGCTGACTATATTAAAGCATGTTTACATTGCACTGAATAAGGCTAAAAAACAGATTGGCACTAATTATCAGTATTATATAGCGGATATGGAAGAGGAGATGGCGGAGCGCTTGGCGTTACTGCGCATGTTACGTCAGGATTTTTCGAATGATCGGCTTGAGTTATGGTATCAGCCTCAGGTGTCGTTGAAAAATCATCAGGTCGTTGGTATGGAAGCCTTACTTCGATGGCCGCAAGCAAATGGGCAGTTTATTTCGCCAGCAGTGTTTATTCCTCTTGCAGAATACTCAGGTCTGATTGTTGAGATCGGTAGCTGGGTGCTTGAGCAAGCCTGTATACAAGTTAAAAAACTTGAACAGCAAGGTTTTAGCGAGCTTCGTATTGCCGTCAATGTTTCCATGCCGCAGTTTAGGAATCATGGCTTTGTACAGTCGGTAATTGACTGTGTAAATCGTTATCAAGTCAGGCCTGCATCACTTGAACTGGAAATTACAGAGTCTGTTGTGATGGATGAACCTAAGATTGTTATTGAAGCACTGCAAAAATTGAAAAGCTTTGGTATTAAAGTGGCTATAGATGATTTTGGCATTGGTTTTTCATCGCTCAGTTACCTGCAACAACTGCCATTAGACCGGATTAAAGTTGATCGGGCGTTTATACGAGATATTAATCAGGCTGCTGGAGAAGTTATTGCTGAAACCATTATAAGTCTGGGCAAGCGTTTACATCTCTCTACTATTGCAGAAGGTGTTGAGACAAAAGAGCAAGAGCAGGCAGTAAAAGCGATGGGGTGTGATGAAGTTCAAGGCTTTATGTATGCCAAGCCTATGCCGCCTGATGAGCTACTATTATTTCTGCAACAACAGAAAAGAGACTAGAAAAAACCTGCCGTTGGCAGGTTTTTTATTGCGGTGCAGATACCGCTGGTGCTGTGAACCCTGCAGCCACAACATCATGATGTTGCGGCAGCAATTGGGTAATGCCTACCAGCACAATACCTTGCTCTTTAAGCTTCGGCAGATTTTTTCGTAGGAACTTATAGGTTTCCGGATACGGGTGGGCAATTGCTATAGCACTTTGACGTTTTTTTGCGATACGCAGTAAAGTGTCAAACTGCTTAGCTATAGCCGTTTCATCTTGAACGTTGTCTAGAAATACTTGACGACTTAAATTTGTCACACCAAATTGACGGGCATATTTTCCCGCTTTGCTATGTGCGGTTGTGAGGCTATCAACGAAAAATAAATGTCTTTTGCTTAAATACTCCATCGTCCAGGCCATGGGTTGTTCTTGCTCGGTGTAAAAGCTGCCCATATGATTATTTATCCCCACCGCATACGGAATATCTGCCAAAGCTAATTGCAGCGTTTTATGTACCTGTTGCTTAGACATGTCACTAGTTAATGCCCCAAGTCCGGGCTTTCTGTCATTGGCGGGTTGCATCGGCATATGTAACATTACATCTTTATGCAACTGAAACGCGTGACGGGCCGCACGTTGGCCATAAGGAGTGTGTGGTAGTACTGCAAATGTAAGGGCAAATGGCAAGTCTATAAGCTCTAAATCAGCTTTTTGATAGCCAATGTCATCGATAATAATGGCGATGCGTGGTGTGTCTGCCATCGCTTGTGTAGCCAATATTAGCAGACTAAGACTAAGTGTAAGTAATTGTCGCACGTTATTATTATTCTCTTGTGTGCCAAATTGGATTTCGAAAATTATTGAAAAATTATATGCGCAACAGCGCTGCATTACATTAATTTTTTAACGCTTTATCTGTGCCAGCCATTGTAACGGATTTACCGCTTCGCCTTTATTTCTGATTTCAAAATACAAACCGGCTGACGCCTGTCCTCCACTCATACCAGCCAAAGCGATTGTTTCACCCGCAGTAATGGTTGTTCCTGGCTGTTTAAGCAGGTTTTGGTTATGACCATACAAACTCATAAAACCTGCACCATGGTCAAGGACGATAACCCAACCGTAGCCTTTGAGCCAGTCAGCATAGATAACCTGACCATCAGCAATAGCGGTAACGTCTCCGCCTTCTTTTGCCTGAATCAAAATGCCGCGTGAAGAAATACCGCCTTGTCGGTTCTCTCCAAATCGCTGTAACAAGCTACCGGTCACCGGCCAGGCTAACTGGCCTTTTTGTCGGTCTAACCCTGCTAACTCTCGGGTTTTTTCTGCCAATTTTTTCAGCTTGTCCAGCGTAGCTTGCAAGCTCGCTTCATTTTGGCGCAAGTAGTCGAGCTGGCGCCCTTGTTGCTGCAAGGTATCTTGTAGGCGTGACACGGCGAGTTTTTGCTCATTCTTTGCCGCAGTTAACTGTTGCTGTTGTTGTTGTAACGTCAGCAGAAGCACGGCCAGTTGCTGCTGTTTATCCGAAAGTTCGGCCAGCACTAATTCCAGTTGCGAGATGGTACTATTGAGCTCTGTCAGTTGTTGCATTCTGGCTCGGTTGAAGTACTGGTAATAGCTTAATACCCGCTCTAGTTTGCCAGCATCTTGCTGGTTGAGCAGCATTCTACTGTAATCATGCTGACCAAGGCTGTAGGCACTTTTTAATTGCGACCCGAGTAACTTCTGCTGTTGAAATAATTGCGATTCAAGTGTTTTCTGTTGATTAAGTAATTGCTGCTCTCGAGCTGTGAGCGCTTGTCGCTCTTGCTCTGTACGGAGGGTATTAGCTGATGCTTCAGCGAACGCCTTGTCTGATTGCTGAAGTTGTTGCTCTGCTTTGAGCAGCTGTTTTTTTTGTGTTTGGACCTGTTGTTCGGTTAACTGAATTTGTTGCTTAATATCAGCTAACTCTTTATCGCGCTGCTGTGCATTTGTCTCTAGTGGCATTAGCAATGCACCCAAAACGAGCGCCAGCAGCGACGTAGTTGATATTAGATGCATTTATTGGCACTGCATTAAGATTTTACCCGTCATTTCATCGGGAATGGGCAATCCCATCAGATGTAACATGGTTGGTGCAATATCACTTAAAATACCGCCATCTTTTACTGTTACCGGCCGGCCAACATAAATCAAGGGTACAGGGCCGCTAGTATGTGCAGTATGAGCTTGGCCTGATGTAGGATCTTGCATCATTTCAGCATTGCCATGATCTGCAGTAATAAGGCATTCACCACCTACCTGCTGTAATGCGTCAACGACACGACCAATACAATGATCTACTGCCTCAACTGCCCGAATGGCTGCACTCATTACGCCGGTATGACCAACCATATCACCGTTAGGGTAGTTACAGATAATCACGTCAAAACTACCGCCGTGAATAGCGTCAACCAGTTTATCAGTCAGTTCTGTTGAGTTCATTTCCGGTTGTAAGTCGTAAGTTGCGACTTTAGGAGAGTCAACTAAAATACGTTGTTCACCTTCAAACAATTGTTCACGCCCCCCGCTAAAAAAGAATGTGACGTGAGCATATTTTTCGGTTTCAGAAATGCGAAGTTGAGTTTTTTTATGTTTAGCCAGCCATTCCCCTAGCACATTGTCTAGACTGTGAGCAGGAAAAGCACAGGGCGCTTTTATATCCGCGGCATATTCTGTCAACATTACAAAGCTACTTAGGGCCGGACGGCGCTTACGACTAAAACCATCAAAAGCATCGTTAACAAATGTACGAGTTAACTGACGGGCGCGATCGGCACGGAAATTCATGAAAATGAGTGCGTCGCCATCATGCATCTGAACAGGAGAACCGTCGGCAGCAACGATGGCTGTGGCTTTAACAAATTCGTCGTTTTCATCACGCTGATACGCCATTTCAACAGCCTGGATCGCATCAGCAGCCTGAAACTGTGAAGTGCCTTGCGTTAGCAGGTCATACGCTTGTTGCACTCGATCCCAACGTTTGTCACGATCCATAGCAAAATACCGGCCAATAACGGATGCAATTTGTCCACTGCCGGTTTGATTAAAATGCGCTTGAATTTTCTCCAAAGAGGCTTTGGCGCTGCGAGGCGGTGTGTCACGGCCATCTAAAAACGCATGCAAGTATATTTTTTCCGCACCTTGTTGTTCCGCCAACTTTATCATCGCTAATAAATGGTCTTCATGACTGTGTACACCGCCAGCGGACAACAGACCCATAATGTGTAAAGCTGTATGTTGTTTTTTGGTTTTTGATACGGCGTCAAGTAGCACTGGATTGCTAAAAAAGTCTCCATCATCTATCGCTTTGGTAATGCGGGTAAAGTCCTGATATACCACCCTACCAGAGCCCAAATTAACATGACCGACTTCAGAATTGCCCATTTGCCCATCAGGTAAGCCTACATCAAGTCCAGAACCTGAAATTAAACTATGTGGGCAGGTTTGCCACAGCTTATCCATCACCGGCGTATTGGCTTGTGCAATCGCATTATTGCTGACATCTTCCCGATAGCCCCAGCCATCCAGAATTAATAACACCAAAGGTTTTTTGCGACTGGTCATGTAAACTCCATTGATATATGAGTAGGCAAAATTGAGTTGCTATCTTACCGAAATCTGCACAATTCTCCAGCCCTGTTAGAATACGTAAGCCCATTCAGGGCTGCTTTATGTAATGAAACTGAGTATACTCAGCGCTGGTAATTTATGAGCCAGAAGCAGAGAGAATATGCAGCAGTATATAGAGTTCTTAACGAATCATCCGATCTTAAGCGCGGTCTGGGTGGTGTTATTCGTCATGTTAATAGGCAGTTGGCTGAAATCACAGTTTTCTGCTATTAAACAAGTCAGTCCAACGGAGTTAACTTTACAGGTTAATCGGCTTAACGCTGTAGTGGTTGATATTAGAGCAGAAGCAGACTTCAACAAGGGCCACATTACCGCGGCTCGGCATATACCAATAGCGGATATTGAAAAACAGCAACTGGCTGGCCTTGAAAAGTGTAAAGCTGAACCCATTATCATTGTATGCCAGGCTGGCATGTCTGCTCAAAAAGCGGCAAACAGTTTGCTAAAGCAAGGTTTTAGCACGGTATCCGTTCTTCAGGGCGGGATGAGTAGTTGGACCGGTGCCAGCTTGCCAGTTGTAAAATCAAAGAGGTAATGATGTCGAAAGTGACTATTTACACTAAAGCCTATTGTCCTTATTGTGTGCGCGCAAAGCACGTATTGGATTCTAAAGGTGTTGGCTATCATGAAATTCGTATTGACGAGCAGCCTGAGCTACGCCCAGAAATGATAGCGCTAGCCGGTGGAAAAAGTACCGTACCGCAAATATTTGTCGGTTCACGCCATATTGGTGGTTGTGACGATATGTTATCTCTAGATGCCAATGGACAACTCGATCCTTTATTAAATTTATAATTACAGTAGGTATTATCATGGCCGAACAACAAGCAAACGGCGTTGCAACGGAGCAGCAAGGTTTACAATTCGCAATACAACGCATTTTTGTTAAAGATATTTCCTTTGAAGCGCCTAATGCTCCGGCAATATTTCGCAAAGAATGGAAACCGGAAGTTAAGCTGGATTTAGATACACGCAGTGAAAAGCTTGAAGAAAATGTGTATCAGGTGATACTGTCATTGACAGTTACCACAACAGTTGAAGGCGAGACAGCGTTCTTGTGTGAAGTGCAGCAAGCTGGCATATTCTCAATCGGAGCTTTGGAAGACGCGCAATTGGCTCATGTGCTGGCGTCATTTTGTCCAAACACCCTGTTTCCATATGCACGTGAAGCGGTGTCTAATTTAGTTAATCGCGGTACCTTCCCACAATTGAATTTGTCACCAGTTAACTTTGATGCATTATTTGCGCAGTACGTTCAGCAGCGTCAGGCTGATGCACAAGGCGTTAAGGCAGACGCGTAAGCGATGCTGCCTTCAGCTATCGCTGTAATAGGGGCAGGCTCCTATGGAACTGCCCTTGCTATTTGCCTCGCCAGAAACGGAAATACGATAAGCTTGTGGGGCCGCAACGAGCAAGATATGGTACAGATGGCGCAGCAGCGTCTTAATCAAAAATACTTACCAGATATTGTATTACCTGATTCGCTACAGGTTAGTGCTGACCTTGCAGAAACCGTCGGTAGCAGTCGTGATATTTTGTTGGTAGTACCCAGCCATGCATTTGCTGAAACCTTAGTTCAAATTAAACCTTACTTATCTAAAAATGCCCGTGTAGCCTGGGCTACAAAAGGACTTGAGCCTGAGACAGGTCGTTTGCTGCAGGACGTGGCACGCGATATTCTGGGTGAAGAGGTATCGCTTGCGGTATTTTCCGGTCCTACGTTTGCTAAAGAAATGGCGATGGGGATGCCGACTGCGATTTCTTTATCATCCACTGACGCTGAGTTTATTACGCAATTGTCTGACTTGTTGCATTGTGCCAAAAGTTTCCGGGTGTATACCAACCCCGATTTTATAGGTGTGCAACTTGGTGGTGCTGTTAAAAACGTCATTGCTATTGGTGCCGGTATGGCAGACGGTATAGGTTTTGGTGCCAATGCTCGTACTGCATTAATTACTCGGGGGTTAACCGAAATGTGCCGGCTTGGTTGTGCATTGGGCGCTAAGAAAGACACTTTTATGGGAATGGCTGGACTTGGTGACCTTGTACTCACGTGCACTGATAATCAGTCGCGCAATCGTCGCTTTGGTTTACTGCTTGGGCAAGGGAAAGCCGTCGATGTTGCCATGCAGAGTATTGGACAGGTTGTGGAAGGTTATCGTAATGCCAAGGAAGTGTTTAATTTAGCGCAACGTGTTGGCGTTGAAATGCCAATAACTGAACAAATATACCAGGTGCTATACCAAGGTAAAGATGTCAAATTAGCTGCATTAGATTTACTTGGTAGAGAAAAGCGTGATGAAGTTAATTAATTTAGTTTATCGCCTTTCGTAGCAGTTTATTCTCTTTTGCCAGCAAAGCAGGGATCTCACTTGCTGGCAGAGCTTTACTAAACAAGTGCCCTTGTAAAATGTCACATCCCATAACATGTAATAAGTACGCTTGCATTTCGTTTTCTATGCCGGTGGAAATGACATCCAACTGTAAGTAGGATGCAAGGCGAATTAACGTCGCTGTGAGGTTGCGTTGTTGTTCATTGTGTTCCATGTTCTGAATATATTCAGGTGAAATCTTTAAGCTGTGTAAAGGGTAATTACGTAATACCGACAACGATGAAATGCCAGCACCAAAATTATCCAATGTTAGATGAAATCCGATTTTAGCTAGGTTTTGCAGTGTACTAAGGGTATTTGCATCTGATTGCAGTAAAATGTCTTCGTGCAGCTCAAGCTCAAATTGCTCAGCTTTTAGATCGGTCACGCTGAGTTGTTGAGTGAGTGTTGATACAAAGTCAGGTTGACTGAAACTGAAATTAGAAATATTTAGCGCAATTCTGCCTCTATCCAGCCCAGTTTTTTGCCAATATTGTAGTTGTTGACAGCACTTTTTAAACACTAACTTATCTAAATCGGCGATCATTCCCGTTTCGTCCGCCAACGCCATAAAGTACTGAGGTAGCAACACACCGCGTTTGGGATTATGCCAGCGTAACAACGCTTCGTAGCCGATAACCCTGTTGCTACCAATACTCATTCGTGGTTGGTAATAGACGTCAAATTCACCTTGCAACATGGCTTTCTTCAGCTCTAATTCTAGCAGTCTGAACTCAGGAGCCCGCTGCTGAAATTTGCTATTGGCAAATTGCAAGCCGCTGTGTCCTAACCTTGCGATATTAGATAACGCTGTACTTGCAGCTAAAAGAAGTTCAGCAGGTTCCTTGCCGTCCAGCGGATAAATACTAATCCCTATCAGCGGTTGTAATGAAATATTATTTCTGGTTTCTGTTACCTTAGCCGGCAATAAAAGCATTTTTTGCGTTAACCTGTTTAGTTGGACTTCCAATTGGACATGGCATAGATGCGGTGGTATGACGATAGCAAAAGTGTCGTTGCTATATCGCGCAAGTATATGACCATCAGGGATGATTTTTTGCAGCTGACGACTAAGTTCCGCAATGATATCTGACAAAAAAAGTACAGGTTTTACGCCATCGGCGTTCAAAAGTTGATTGAACTTCAGTAATAGCAAAGCAAATGTTGGATTTTGATTGTTACTAAAACTAGCACAGGTGTGCAGATACTCACTTAAGGTATTTCGGTTAATTAAGCCAGTCTGATTATCACGAAGGCTGCCGCTTTGTGTATCTCCGGCTGTTTGGGTCAATGAACAAAGTTCCCGTCCTATAAGCAGATAACTGGGTGGCGTTTGCTGAAGTCGTGTTATCGCGACTGATAGCATTGAGCTCGCTTCACTATTTGCTGTCTTCAACCAGGCTTCTCCGTGCCAGTTTGCGGTTAAATTAAGTTTTGGTAACAGTAATTGCGAGCCGTCTTTATCTAAATATAACGGTAATCTTTTAGCTGGCGTAACTGCAGTACCGCAATATGTGGCAAGCCGTGGGTTAATATAAATAGGCAACAAATTTTGATCTAAGATAGCAATTGCATCATCTGAATGTTGCAAGAAGCCTTGTAGAGTTTGCTGTTGTTCTATAACTAGCTGATTACGATGCTGTAATTTTCGGTTGTATAACGTTAACGACAACACCAGAATGATGAGTACAGCAAATGGTAAGCTTGTATACACATCGAAATCAACGGCATCGGCAAAAGAAGGTACAGAAAAAAAAGAAGCAGCAATAAGCAACCAACGTGACAGTGGCATAGTGAACGACATCCATGTTATCTAGTTCAACGCCTTTAAATATAGTTGTACTGAATGCTTTTATGCAAATAAGATATTAGCGTTTCAAGCTCTCGCGCCAGCATAATCCAGCTGACGCCATGATTCGTATACAAAAACAGCAACAGCATTGGATAAATTCATTGAACGGCTATTTGCTGTCATAGGGATCCTTAGCCAATGAGGCTGTGGTAATTGTTGCAGCACTTCTAAAGGTAAACCACGGCTTTCAGGGCCAAAAATCAGTGCGTCTCCTGCAGTGTAGAGTACATCACTATGTTTAGTGTGGCCTTTAGTTGTACAGGCAAACATTCTGCTTGGTGCCACGTTGGTAACAAAGTCGTCAAAACTCTTATGTCGTTGTACCTGAGCAAATTCATGATAGTCTAGTCCGGCACGTTTAATGCGTTTGTCGTCCCATGCAAACCCTAGCGGCTCGATTAAATGTAGCATGTAGCCAGTATTGGCGCATAAACGGATAATATTTCCGGTGTTGGGCGGTATTTCAGGTTCAAACAAGACAACATGCAGCATAAAAACTCCAAAGTGATGAAGGTGCATTGTAACAAATCACTTAGCCTAAGACAGCTGTGCCAGAAAGCTATTGATAGCGTTTATTGCGTCATGACGAATGTTGTCTTGTTCCATAAATATTTCGTGCTTGGCATCCTGAAGGGTAACTTTATGGTGCAAAACTTCTGGATGTAGTTGTTCAAACCATTTATTTTGTGCGTAATTACTCACTACTTTATCAGCTCCCGCTTGCAAAATGAGTACCGGCAGGTGCCAATTTCCTGCCTCACGTTGTAGTTGCCGCATGGCGTGAACAGCAGCATAGACCCAGGTTGAAGTAACACCACCAAGACGTGATTTTGGCTGTTCCCGATACAGTTGCTGTGTCCAGTGATAGCGTGCTTCACAGTTGGTCAGCGGGTTGTTGGCAAACGCTTTTTCCGTGTAATCAGCTTGCCCCGGAAAGTACCATGATTGCTGACTTATATTTCTGTTTATTGCACCAAATGCGAGCGCTAGGCTTTCTGCAAGGCTTGCTGGCACAAGACCGGTATAAATACCGAACATTGGTGAGGCCAATATGGCGGCACAAAAAGGGTGAGGGTGCGTTTGCAGGTACCCTGCCAGTATGGCGCAGCCCATAGAATGGCCCAAAGCAATGTGGTTTTGGTGCTCACTTGGCAACACGACCTGATGGATAAACTGGGCAAAATCCTGTTGATACACGCTAAAGTCGCTGACATAGCCTTTATCAGGGTTTGCCAGTTCACGTTGTGACAAGCCTTGACCACGATGATCCATAATAAACACGCTGTAACCTGCGTGAACTAGCTCGGCACTGAGCTCTGCATATTTTTGTGCCATTTCCATACGACCACTGCTAATGACTATGGCGTTACGTGCATTGGGTACCCGATAAAAATAGTATTGCAAAGTTAGCCTGTCAGCACTTATAAGCACACCGCTTTGCATGCTCTGCCAAAATAGTTTTAGATCGGTTTGCCAATGACCGGCGATATCGCTATCGCCTAATCGTGCACTAATTGGCTGAAATACAGCAGAACTTTTCATAAAAGCTTAAACCTGAGCGGGCTAATTGTTCGGGCTAGTTTACTGGTAACTGTAAACTGATACAAAGCCCACCTTTGTCAAGATTGCTTGCATTCACCTTTCCTCCATGCTGGCGAATAATTTGCGCCACAATGGCAAGCCCAAGCCCTGTTCCGCCTGCTTCGGGAGTACGGCTATCAGATACCCGATAGAAGGGTTCAAAAATAGCGTGCAGTTGCTCTTGCGCAATTCCTGCCCCTTGATCGCAAATTGTGATATCTAACACTTGCCCGTGCTGTTGTAGCAGACAACTGATAATACTTTGTACTGGACTATATTTAATTGCATTTCGCAACACATTCTCTATTGCTCTTGCCAGTAAGCGACTGTCAGCACTAATCGTTATAGGTGTTGTTGTCTTCAACACAATACTTTGCTGTTTCGCATCGGCTTCCACCTGATTAACATCAATTATTTCAGCGAGTAACTCAGTTAAATCAAACCGTTGTTTATCTAATTGATATTGTCCTGCATCCAGCTTACTAAAGGTTAATAGCTCATCGAGCATCGAATCTAGCCGATCTAACTCTTGCTTTAGTCTGGGCATTTGCGTCAGGGTTTGTTGTCTTTCGGTTAATCCCAACGCAAGTTGGGCACGTGCAAGCGGAGATCTTAGCTCATGTGAAATATCGCGCAGCAAACGCTGCTGGTTAGTCAGTAGCGTACTGATGCGCTCCGCCATAGTGTTGAAGCTAATGCCAAGTTGTCCCAGCTCGTCTTTACGCTTGCTTAGATGGGTTACTCGGCTGTCAAGTTTACCGTCGGCTAGCTGTAGCGTGCTTTGCAATAGCTCTCGCAGAGGCCGCGAAATTGATACCGCAAGAACAAAACTTGCAACGGCAGAAATAACAAGCGTAATAAGCAACAGAACATGCTGGGGTATTTGGTTTAATCGCCACCAGGGCTGAGGCGGGCGTTGGCGTTTTTGATACAAGGCTACGTTATCAGTTCCCACTTTAAGCATAAATGGACCGGCAAGCGATGTATTATGGTGTTTCAGCCAGCGAGGCCTGGAAAGCAGCGACAACTCGGTGAGCCAGTGTTGATCAAAATCTGCTGGTAGCAGTTCAGGTGTCAACACCGTATTGTTATCGGCATTGACTAACAACCAACGTTCCGGTTGAGCTTGTTGTAGTTTGGCGAGCAATTCACCAGTGCTTTTGCTTCTGGAAAATGGCTGAATTTGATGCTGCAGTTGTTCAATAATACTATGTGGCAGACGGCGTATTTCTGTTTGCTCTACCAAGGTACGAGACAATGCCAGAGTGCCAAATACCGCAATAAGTAGTACCAGCCAAAACCAGAGAAATATTCTGCCAGCCAGATAGTGAAATGGATTTAGCCGTAATAACCAGTTCATGCATCCCCTTGAATAAATAGATAACCCGTACCACGCAAGGTTTGAATTTTCTCATGGCTGCTGTAGGGGGCAATTTTCTTGCGAATATTGCTGATATGCATATCCAGACTTCGGTCGTACATTTGCAGCCTTTTCCCCAGCACAGCCCGGCTTAATTCATCTTTGCTAACAACGTCGCCGGCCCGACGCATTAACATTTCCAATAATTGAAATTCGGTAGCAGTCAGGTTGATCACTTCATCGTTACAGCATAGTTGGCGATTATGTGGGTTGAGTACTAGCTCATTTAAATGCAGTACGCTATTTAGGTCCGCCGGTTGCTCTCGGGTAAGCTCCACTCGGCGCAGTATCGCTTTAATACGTGCAACTAATTCTCTGGGGTTAAACGGCTTTGCGAGATAATCATCTGCACCCAGTTCAAGCCCGACTATTCGGTCAACTTCATCCCCCCGGGCTGTCAACATCAATACTGGGCAGTAATTGTTTACACGCAATGTTTTAAGCACACTCAAGCCGTCCATACCCGGTAACATGATATCGAGCAGGATAAGTTCGAACGCTCCGTTTTGAGCTAGCTCCAGACCATGTTTCCCATCATGGGCGGCAGTAAACTGGTACCCATCGAGTGCGAGATATTGTGCCACCAAGTCGCATAGGCCAGTGTCGTCATCTATCATCAGAATTGCAGGCATAACCACTCCTTATTTACGCTAAGTTTACCCAATGTCTGTGCGCAGCAATACACCTTTACGGAATCTTTACCTGGCCTTTGCGCTGCTTTGCAATTGATCTTTTATCCTTAAGTTGTCTAAACAGAGGGAGTATCTTATGAAAGTATCTAAGTTAATTTGTGCAGTAAGTTTGATTGTTGCCACGACGTTGTCGGGTGCGGCTTTGGCGCACGAGCATAAAGGCGGGCGGCATGATGCCCAACCGCACGTTTCGTTAAAGCATATGTTGTCAGGGGTAGAACTGACAGATAGCCAGCGTGAACAAATTAAACAATTGCTGCAACAGCATCGTCAGGAGGTTAAGCCACAGCAGCAAGAACTCGCAGCTCATCAGGCACTTCAACGTTTATTACTTGAAGAGCAATATGATGAGCTAGCTGCACGGGAATTGTTGCAGCAACTTCAGCAACAGCAAGTTGAAAAGCGTCTGGCGACATTTAAACTGCAACATCAAATAGTGCAGTTGTTAACCGAAGAACAGCAAGAGCAACTAAAACAAAAGCAAATACGCAGGCAGAATAAAACTCAGCGGCAACACGAAACTTCTTAGTCGCCAAATAGCGGGCCTAGCCCGCTATTCTATATCCAGCTCTTTAAGTTTACGAGTGAGTGTATTTCGGCCCCAGCCTAGCCGTTTAGCCGCTTCTTGCTTGTGGCCATGTGTAAACTTCAGCGCTTGTTCCAGCACGGTGCGTTCAAACTCTGGGCCTGCCTCAGCTAAGATGTTTTCTTCGCCGGTATTGAGCTTATGGCTGACCCATAACGCCAGCAAATCTTGCCAGCTCCCAGCGCGGCCGTTAGCAGGCATGGGCGTGGATTTCGGTGGTGCAGTAAGCTCAGGAGGAAGGTCTGTAACCAGAATGTGTTTCCCGCTTGCCATAACCGTAAGCCAGCGACAGGTATTTTCCAACTGCCTAACATTTCCGGGCCAATCAAGTTGGCTTAAAAACTGCTCTGCTTCTTTTGTTAAGGTTTTGGCTTCAACATTTAGCTCTTTGGCGGCCTGAAGCAGAAAATGTTGTGCGAGTTTAGCAATATCTTGCTTGCGCTCTTTTAACTGTGGTAAATGCACCCTAATCACATTGAGACGGTGAAATAAGTCCTCGCGAAACTTACCTTCACTGACCAGTTGTTCTAAATTTTGGTGCGTAGCGGCGATAATACGAACATCAACGCCAATCGCCTGATGTCCACCTACGCGATAAAATTGTCCGTCTGCTAACACGCGTAACAAACGTGTTTGCACATCTAATGGCATGTCGCCAATTTCATCCAAAAACAAAGTGCCGCCATCAGCTTGCTCAAAACGACCTTTGCGCAAGTTATTTGCACCAGTAAAGGCACCCTTTTCATGACCGAATAACTCCGACTCAATTAAATCTTTAGGTATTGCAGCCATGTTTAGAGCAATAAAAGGAAGCTCTGCACGCGGGCTATGTTTGTGCAGGGCGCCGGCAACCAGTTCTTTACCTGTACCTGACTGACCATTGATTAACACGCTGATACTTGAGCGAGCTAAGCGGCCAATAGCCCGAAACACTTCTTGCATTGCAGGAGCTTCGCCAATAATTTCTGGCGACAGTGTAGGCGCAATGGCTTTTTGTTTTGGCTGGCGGGCTTGTGCATGTTCCAACGCGCGACTGATAATAGCTACCGCATCGTTGACATCAAAGGGTTTAGGCAGGTACTCGAAAGCTCCGCGTTTGAACGCGTTAACCGCACTATCCAGATCCGAATGTGCTGTCATTATAATGACAGGAAGTTCAGGCGCCAGTTGCTGTAACTTGGTGAGTAATGCCATGCCATCAGTGCCGGGCATACGAATGTCTGAAACTACTACTGCCGGTTGATCATATTCCAGTCGCTGTAACATTAAATCCGCTGACGCATAGCTCTCACATAAAATATCCGCTCGTGCCAGTGCTTTTTCCAAAACCCAGCGGATAGAATTGTCGTCATCGATAATCCAAACGGTATGACTCATTAGTTCAATCCTCCGTGTCTGCGATTGGCAGATATAAGGTAAATTCGGTGTGGCCTGGCCAACTGTCACAGTCTATCCAGCCACCATGTTGATGAATAAGGGTTTGAGCAATCGATAATCCAAGGCCGGTACCACCGGCTTTGCCACTCACCATGGGGTAAAATAAGGTATCTTTAATCTCATTTGGAATGCCAGGGCCATTGTCGATAACACGGACTAAAGCCACCAACTTATAGCGTTTGCCATGCAAGGTGTGCTGATGTAAAACGCGGCTTTGCAAGCTAATGACTGCGTGTTCTGTCTGCTCTAAAGCATATTGTGCGTTACGCACGATGTTAAGCAACGCTTGCTGGAGCAACTCGGGATCAAACGGAAAGTCAGGAATACTGGGGTCGTAGTCACGGTTAAACTGCACTAAACCGTGATTATCCATTAATGCAAGTTGGCGTACCTGCTCAATCATTTGATGTAAATTACTACTGACACGTTGTGCAGGTTTATAGGGGCCAAGTAAACGGTCGACTAAATTTCTCAATCGATCTGCCTGAGCAATGATTAGCTGGGTGTATTCCTTTAAATCGTCAGGTAAAGACTCTTCCAATAATTGTGCAGCACCGCGCAAGCCACCGAGTGGATTTTTTATTTCATGAGCCAGCCCTCGAATGAGTTCGCGCGCAGCCAGATGCTGATGTTGTTGCAGGCTTTCTAAACTAATTTTACGCTGCTGGTCGACATGGCGTATTTCAAGTAACAGGTGCTCAGAAGGATTTTCACTAATGGTAACTGAAATATCGAGTAATAAATGCCGACCATCGGCAAGCACAGCTTGTACGTCGCTGACACCAAAACCCTGTTTACTGTTTAGTGCGCTGTGAAAATGTGCCGCCGTTATATCGATATGCTGAAACAGCTCGGGGAAGTATTGCTCTGAAAGCCGTTTTTCACCCAAACTCAACACGGCGCAACAAGCCGTATTAAAATAACGAATACGTAGTTGAGTATCCAACAGCATAATTGCTGTGGTTAGTTGTTCTGTAATATGCGCATATAATTGCGCTGTTTCAATTGGAGGTTGCGTCACTGTCTCACCTTTTGCACCAAGTTGGTGCGCATGGTGAGCAGTGTAATTCAGTTTAGGCTGAATTGCATGGCATACGCACTAATTTGGTGAGATTACCGAGGTTCTATGCAAATAGAAGGTCGTTACAGGACTTGTTGCAATAAGCTTGCCGTTTTGATCAAAAAGCTCCATTTGTAGTTTATGCTCGCCACGCTCCACATCTCGCAGAATAAAAACAGCATTGCTTTGTGGCTCAGCCTGGGCGACACCATCAACAAGCAAGCGTACACGCAAACCACGTTCAAACATTGGGCTAATTTTACCCGTTACGTAAACTGAACCCGTATTATCTCGCACGGTTGCTTGTTCTTCTGGTTGAGCAATTTCAACAGTGAATGGCTCTTTTACTGGTTGTTTTTTTCCAGGTAGTGTTGCATCGGTAGAAGCCATGACGTTTGCACGACTTGATAAAGAGACTTCTTCAGCGCCAGCCTGTGGGCTATCAGAAAAAACCATAACACCGTTAGCATCCCTGGTAACAAATACTTTTTTTGCTTCTTGCGCCTGAGCACAAGGTATAGCTAGTAAAAATATTAAAATAAACAATACTTTATTCATGCACTTATCCGTTTACGCGTTATTTTATTATTGTTATTCCATAATTATACTCTAGCTTGGTTTGCGTTAATTTTCTACAAAAAAAAAGCTCACCTTAGTGAGCTTTTATCAATAATTAATGCTTATACGCTGTAGTACAATTCGAATTCTAATGGATGAACAGCTACTGCCACTCGACGTGCTTCAGCGCGTTTAATGTCAATATATGCATCAATCATCGCATCAGACATTACGCCACCTTTAGTAAATATTGCACGGTGTTTATCCAGCTCATTAAGTGCTTCATCCAACGAAGTAGATACTTGAGGAATGTTTGCAGCTTCTTCCGCTGGTAAGTCGTACAAATCTTTATCCATGGCGTCGCCTGGATGGATCTTGTTTTGGATCCCGTCCAAACCGGCCATCAACTGGGCAGTAAACGCCAGGTAAGGGTTAGCTGCAGGATCAGGGAAGCGGCATTCAATACGACGCGCTTTAGCACTTGGCACTAAAGGAATACGGATAGATGCAGAACGGTTACGTGCTGAATAAGCCAACATTACCGGTGCTTCAAAATGAGGCACTAAACGTTTGTATGAATTCGTTGAGGGGTTAGTGAAAGCGTTAATGGCTTTTGCATGCTTAATAATACCGCCAATATAGTAAAGCGCTATTTCTGACAAACCTGCATACTTATCACCGGCAAACAGGTTGACGCCATCTTTTGCCAATGATTGGTGACAGTGCATACCTGAACCGTTATCACCTACAAGTGGTTTTGGCATAAACGTAACTGTCTTACCGTACAAGTGTGCCACGTTGTGAATAACGTATTTAAGCTGCTGAACTTCATCTGCTTTTTTAGTTAAGCTATTAAACTTAGTTGCAATTTCATTCTGACCTGCTGTTGCTACTTCATGGTGATGCGCTTCAACAGTTTGGCCCATCTCCTCCAGTACCATACACATCGCGCTGCGGATGTCGTGGCCTGAGTCTACCGGAGGCAGCGGAAAGTATCCGCCTTTCACGCTTGGACGATGGCCTTTATTGCCATCTTCATAACTAGTACCTGAGTTCCAGGCCGCTTCAGTAGAGTTAATTTTGAAGAATGAACCTGACATTGTTGTTTCAAAGCGAATGTCGTCAAACATAAAAAACTCTGGTTCTGGGCCAAATAGCACAGTGTCGGCGATACCAGTAGATTTCAAATATTCTTCTGCACGCTTTGCAATAGATCGTGGGTCACGGTCGTAGCCTTGCATTGTGCTGGGTTCAATAACGTCACAGGTAATGTTTAAAGTAGTTTCTTCAAAGAACGGATCCAAAATAGCGGTTGATGCATCTGGCATCAGGATCATGTCTGAATCGTTAATACCTTTCCAACCAGTAATAGAAGAGCCATCAAACATTTTGCCGTCTTCAAAGAAGTCTTCATTTATTTGATTCGCAGGAACAGTAACGTGCTGCTCTTTACCTTTTGTGTCGGTAAAGCGTAAATCTACAAATTTAACTTCATTTTCTTTCATTAAACTCAGTACAGATGATGCAGACATGCATTCCTCCAATTAATCTGTTTTGAACTTATATAGCGGTATTGCCCTAATAAATGCCAGATACATGCCAAACATTTAAATTATTGATATTTAACGACATATTTAAAGTTGCTTACTTATTAAAACATCCTAAAGCACCAAAGTGGTGCGCTGTTGCCGCTTTGTGGTGCACCGCTGGCAGGTGTAAGTGTAGATGTTGTTTTCCCTTTAGATAAAAAAAATTGCCGAAAGTGCAGTTGCTGTTTTTCTTTCCATGTAAAAACAGAGTAGAATATGCGCCCTTAAGTTTGAGTTAGTTTTGCCTGGTGGTCATTACGGTCATCTAGTGCCACAGAGGATAGTTTACATGAGCGTTACTGCGACAAATTTAGACAAGCTGCGCAACGTTGCCATTATTGCGCACGTTGACCATGGTAAAACCACTTTGGTTGACAAACTGCTGCAGCAGTCTGGCACCTTCGACGCCCGCGCGAAGTTACAAGAGCGTGTGATGGACTCGAACGCACAGGAATCTGAGCGCGGTATAACTATCCTGGCGAAGAATACTTCGGTGCGCTGGAACGGTTACCACATTAATATTTTGGATACACCAGGCCACGCCGATTTCGGCGGTGAAGTTGAGCGTGTATTATCAATGGCTGACTCGGTATTATTGCTGGTTGACGCTGTTGACGGCCCAATGCCACAAACGCGTTTTGTAACGCAAAAAGCGTTCGCGCACGGTTTAAAGCCAATCGTTGTTGTTAACAAAATTGACCGTCCTGGTGCTCGCCCGGATTGGGTTATCGATCAAGTATTTGATCTTTTCGACAACTTAGGTGCCACTGACGAGCAGTTAGATTTCCCAATTGTTTACGCTTCAGCGTTAAATGGCTGGGCAACGTTAGATTACAACGAGCCAAAAACAGACATCACTGAGTTATTTCAGGCGATTGTTGATCACGTTGCGCCACCTGCAGTTGAGCTTAACGGTGAAACGCAGTTGCAAGTATCTCAGCTGGATTACTCTAGCTACCTGGGTATTATCGGTATCGGCCGAATCAAACGTGGCGCGCTAAAGCCAAACCAGCAGGTTACTATTGTTGGTGCTGATGGTTCTAAGCGTAACGGTAAAGTTGGTCAGGTTTTTGGCTACCTTGGTTTAGAGCGTGTTGAAACTGATGAAGCCAGCGCGGGTGACATTGTCGCGTTCACTGGTTTAGGTGAGCTGAAAATATCTGACACCATTTGTGCTACAACCAAAGTTGAAGCATTGCCTGCATTACAGGTTGATGAGCCAACAGTAACAATGACGTTCCAGGTTAATACTTCTCCATTTGCAGGTAAAGAGGGTAAGTTTGTTACGTCACGCCAGATTTTAGAGCGTTTGAACAACGAATTAAAACACAACGTTGCTTTACGCGTTGAGGAAACTGATGACGGCGATAAATTTAAAGTATCTGGTCGTGGTGAACTACACTTGGGCGTATTAATTGAAAACATGCGTCGTGAAGGCTTCGAATTAGCGGTATCGCGTCCTGAAGTAATCATGAAAGTGGTTGATGGCGCGAAAATGGAACCAATGGAAAACGTTACCATTGACTGTGAAGAGCAAAACCAGGGTTCTATCATGGAGCGCATGGGCGAGCGTAAGGCTGAAATGACTAACATGCAGCCAGACGGTAAAGGCCGGATCCGGATGGATTTCTTAATGCCTAGCCGTGGTTTAATTGGTTTCCGTACCGAGTTTATGACTATCACCTCAGGTACAGGCTTGATGTATCATAGCTTCGATCATTACGGCCCGCACAAGGGCGGTACAATTGGCCAGCGTATGAACGGCGTGATGATTTCAAACGCTATGGGTAAAGCGGCAGGTTATGCCATTTTCTCACTGCAAGAACGGGGGCGCATGTTCATCGGTCATGCGGAAGAAGTGTACGAAGGCCAGATTATTGGTATTCATAGCCGCAGTAACGACCTTACGGTTAACTGTCTAAAAGGTAAGCAATTAACTAACGTTCGTGCCTCAGGTACTGACGAAGCAATAAACTTAGTTCCACCAATCCGCTACGCGCTGGAGCAGGCACTAGAGTTTATTGATGACGACGAATTGGTAGAAGTTACACCTAAATCTATCCGTATTCGTAAGCGTCATTTAACTGAAAATGATCGTAAGCGTGCCAGCCGCGGCGTTTAATATCGTATAAGCATAAAAAAGCCGGCAAATTGCCGGTTTTTTTATTGAAACGATTTATTGGCAGCGGCATATGCTGGTTGCGCTACAGCTTTTCTTGTATCCTCAAGTTGTTATTGTATATAAAGGAAATGTTATGCGCCCTGAGTGGCAAGCAATCCTCGCAAACCTTAAACGTTTTTTTCAGTGCTATGTTCAGCGGTGCCAACAGGATCAAGTTAGCATGATCGCAGGTTATTTAGCCTATATCTCGTTGTTGTCTCTGGTGCCATTCATTGCGGTAATGTTTTCGATGTTACGCGCTTTCCCGATATTTAATGAGTATCGTCAAAGTATTGAATCTTTTGTGTACGCTAATGTTATCCCGTCACGAGGTGATGAGATCCAAGCTTATATTAGCCAGTTTATCGGCAATACCGGTGGGATGACCACAGTAGGCATTTTGGCGTTAGTATTTGTTGCCTTGCTGCTTATTCATAATATTGATAAAACGCTGAATAAAATCTGGCGTGTCACTAAAAGACCGCGTCCAATAATTTCATTCTCCATTTATTGGATGATTTTAACGCTTGGTCCTATTTTATTTGGCTCTTCCATCGCGTTAAGTTCGTATCTGATTGGGCTAACCCGTTTTGCTGATGACTACACCCCAGGCTTGTCTACCGTGTTGCTTGGCGTAGTACCTTATCTCATGTCGTTGCTGGCATTTTATATCTTGTATTTGGTGGTGCCGAATATCAAAGTTCAAACTAAGCATGCACTGGCGGGCGCGTTTTTGGCTACGGTGTTGTTTGAGCTGTCAAAACGGGGGTTTGCACTTTATGTGACTCATTTCCCCTCTTATGACACTATATACGGCGCACTGGCGCTGGTGCCGATTTTGTTCGTGTGGATATATTTATCCTGGATAGTGGTGCTGTTGGGTGCAGAGCTCACGGCGCTGCTGCAACAATTAGCCGCGACGGGGGGGGAGCGCATGCCTGATGAGCAGGATAGTAATGATTTGTAATTCGAAGCGGCGCTTTTAACAAAGTGAAAACACAATAATATGAAAGCATTAATACAACGAGTAAAGCAGGCATCGGTCAATGTTGCTGGCTGCACAGTTGGCGAAATTGGCCCAGGATTATTAGTACTGCTTGGCGTTGAGGCAAAAGACAATGAGGCTGATATTAGCAAATTAGTACATAAAGTCTGCCATTACCGGGTTTTCTCTGACGCTGACGGCAAAATGAACTTAAACGTGCAACAGGCAGGTGGGAGTTTGCTAGTTGTATCACAATTTACTTTAGCAGCCGATACGCAATCGGGACTGCGGCCCAGCTTTACGCCGGCGGCACAACCTGATGTTGCACAGCAATATTATCAGCAATTTGTTGAGCGCTGCCGCGCTGTTGGTGTAGAGGTTGCCACAGGACAATTCGGCGCTGACATGCAGGTAAGCCTGATTAACGACGGCCCTGTTACCTTTTTATTGCAAAGTTAAGTGTCGGAGTAAAATATGCGCCACTGGCACGTGCGCTCACCAGTAAGTGAGCAAGAATGGCATCGCTATTATCAACTACGCTGGCAAATACTGCGGGCGCCCTGGAATCAGCCTGAAGGCTCGGAACGCGATGAATTGGACTCGTTTGCTTACCATTTAATGCTTGTTAATCCTGCAGGCGATATTGCGGCTGCAGGACGTTTACATCAGCTAGATAAAACGACCGCACAGGTACGTTATATGGCTGTAGCGCATGAGTATCAGGGCAAAGGAGCAGGAAGCCGAATACTCGCTGCTCTGGAAGCACAAGCCGTTGCATGGGGCTGTGCTAATGTTTCTCTAAATGCGCGAGATACAGCCATCGCTTTTTATTTGCGCTATGGCTATCACAGCGTTGCGGATGCGGCTAGCTTGTTTGGCATTCCGCATGTGCAAATGGCGAAAAAAATTAGGCTAAGCACGAGCGCAAAGCAGCACCAACAATGGTGTGAAGAACTGAGTAAAACCTGGCAAGAAACTATTCCACTCAGTGTATTTATGCAGCTGAATATAAAAGAGTTTGATGGTAATGCATTGCGCTGTCAGGCACCGCTTGCGCCAAATATCAATCTTCACCAAACCATGTTTGCGGGTAGTATTTATACCTTAGCCACCCTAACGGGTTGGGGAATGTTGTATTTACAGCTGCGGGCGTTGGGATTGCAGGGCAATCAAGTGCTGGCAGATGGCAGCATCAAGTATTTTAAACCGGTAACGGCAGAACCTGAAGCCTGTTGTGTGCTGCAGAATTGTTTGGGCAGTTTAGAAGCCTTGGGCGACGGGCGAAAAGTGATACAACAAATCAGGGTTCAGATTTACTCAGCAGGTACATTGGCTGCAGAGTTTAGTGGTCGCTATGCGGTGTTGCCGCACAAGGAACTGACAGCGTGAAAGTTGTTATTGTTGGTTATGGCTGGCTTGGTCAGCAGATTGCCGCAAAACTAGCAGCGAATGGACATCAACTTTATGTCACTCGTCGGGCACATGATGCATTAACTCACTTACCTGAGCAGTTAACTGGGGTGGTTCTTGATTTAAATCAACCACTTTCCTTAAACGGTCACCTTGCGGATGTTTTCGCGGATGCTCTGGTGATATGCGCTGTCCCTCCGGGGCGTCAACATAAAGATAATCAATACGTCAGCGCACTGCAGAATCTGGCATTGTTAATGGTTAACGCCAGGAGTATTGGTGTCGTGCACTTAAGTTCAACTGGCATTTATCAAGGTTTGGCCGGTGAAGTGGATGAAACCTGCGAGGTGAATTTGGCTCTGCCCCGAGTACGTCTGTTGGCTGAGGGTGAGCGAGCGCTTTTTAAACAGCCGGTTTGTATAACGCTTAGGCTCTCTGGTTTAATGGGGTTGGACCGTCATCCTGGGCGGTTTGTTGCTGGTAAAACACTCTCGGAGCCAAATGCTGCGGTAAATATGGTACACGCAAATGATGTTATATTGGCGTTGGAGCACATTTTAGGCTCAGACAAAATGGCATCTGGGGTGTTTAATCTTTGCAGCCCGCTAATGGTAACCCGGCAACGTTTTTACCAGCAAGCAACGTCATTGCTCAATACTCAGGTATCGTTTATAGCAGATAGCGGTATTCGTCGCCGGGTATTGGCCGATCGATTTATTAACCAATATAATTTCGATTTCAAATTTAAATCTGCAATTGACGCTTTAGTACACTGTAGCTGAACAAAAAAAATACTACCCTGGCTTTTATAACGCATTTATCAGCTTCTTATTAAGAAAAAAATCGTTAATCCTGAATAATCATTCTCAAGCAAACGGCATTGCGTATTGAGGATGTTATGAAAAATAAATGGTTATTGATTTCATCTGTGAGCACCGCTCTGGGAATTATCGCTGGTTCTGTCTATTTACTGTTTGCAGAACACTCGTTACTGTTAAGTAATAACAGCTGGGTGCTTTCAGCCTTCTGGTCAGCGTTTGTACTTTGGACTTTTGTTTTAATGTTCATTGTTGCACTAATATTCAACGTCATGGCATTTTTTGAGTTGGATGATCAGAGAAAGTTTTTTGGCTTACGCGCACCCTTATCCGAGATGTTGACACCAAAAGACCGGCAACAGGAGTTTATTAAAAATGCTGAACATTTTTTGCAGCAACAGGGTAAGCTATTTCATTCATCTCGTGTTAGTTCAGAGTTTAAATGCTTACAAAGCAGTCAGGATGAAAAGCTTGTTTATTTGCATCGCAACGATAAATCAGTTGACATAACCCAGATAAGAGCCTTGTTTCAACAAATGTTGTCAGCTGATTTCAAAAGTGGAGTTGTTGTGAGTTATGCCGGGTTTACTAGCCAAGCTTGGATTTTTGCCAAAGAAGCTAATATTGAACTGTTAGATGCAAAAGGGTTGAAAAAGCAGCAAAAACAACATCGAACACAACAATTTGCATTAGTTTAGTGTTGATATCATTTTTCCATCGGGTTTTTTATTGAGTTTTTGGCACTATCAAACCTGAATGGAATCAATTAAAACAACAAGGTGTAAAAATACTTCCTGCCTGGCTGGACATTGTCCAGCCCTTTTATTTAGTTAAAACTGGCAAAAGGTGTTGCCATGGATGGGAGCACTATTACGAGATTTTGAACGCTTTTGCCGCTTGTTGTAAAGCAACCGCCAAACTAGATATGCCATCACTGTGCTGCAACGTTCGCTCCGCCTTTTCACTGCTTACATGAGCAGCTTCAACCATTTGCTGCATCTTATCGTCAATAGTATTACCAAGACTTAACTGAATTTCAGTCGCGGCAGTGACCCGGTTACTAATATCCTGTGTTTTAGCTATTGCAGTTGTAACCAAGGATAGCGCAGAAACAAGCTCTAAGGTTTGGGCGACACAGCTATCAGCGTCAGATTTGCCGCTTGTTACTGCGGTAACGGCCTGTTTGCTCTGTGTTTGAAGTGTTTCAATCATTTGCCGAATTTCATCAGTCGCTTGTTGAGTTCTGCCAGCCAAAGAGCGAACTTCATCGGCAACTACGGCGAAGCCTCTTCCTTGCTCACCGGCACGTGCCGCCTCAATGGCTGCATTCAGTGCCAGTAAGTTCGTTTGCTCCGCGATACTGCGTATGGTTGCCAGAATACCACCAATATTGTTGGCTTCATCGTTAACTTTACTCATGACTAAGCTGGTTGACGTTAGTTGCTGCGCTAACCGATTAATCAACACGTTATTTTGTTCAGCAATTAAGTCAATATGTTTACCTTGCTCCAAAGCTTGTTGCATGGCGTGCGTAGTGTCTGCAGATTGTTCTGCTATATCACGAGTGCTATCTGCTAACTGGCGTGTTATTTGGTTTACTGCAGCAATTTGCTGTTGCTGATGTTGCAACGAGTCGTTTATTTCACCTACTTCATAGGCTGACTGGCTTGCATTACTATTGAGTTCGCTGGCGTTTTGCTGAATGTTAGTGATTAGTGCACTGAGTGAGCTTATCAGACTATTGACCTTTCCTGACAAAGCGCCGAATTCATCCTTATTTGTGATGTCGAGTTTGCGGGTAAAATCGCCTTTTGCGATGTCACCTAATACTTTGTTGATACCGCTAAGTGGACGCAACATGGCATTAATTGTTAGGTATGCTGCCACGATAGCTAATAAGATAAGAACTAACATTAGGCTAAGTGTACGGGTACTGCCGAAACTGACAGTTTCGGATACATTGCGTTGCAGTTGATTAAATTGCGTATCGGCTGCAGCCAACAAATTATCTAGCTCAGTTATCACTTGCTCGATTCTTTGTTCCGATAGATTTAACTGTGTTCGAGCTGTTAGTTGCGACTTGACCTGCTGTAACTTTAATTGCGCAAGACTGTCTGTTGCTTCAAGTCTGTTGGTTAACAATACTAGTTGTTCAGTTACACCTTGCCATAGTCCATCAGTGTTTTGGTTAGACACCTGATTCGCCATGTAGTCGATATTGACTTGCATATCACTTAGCGTGAAGCTGATGTTTTCTTGTGCAGATTCAGCCGCCGCTATTTCATTGTAACTTACCACTTCCTTTAAGGTATTGAGTAAGCCAAGTAATTGCCCATCAATCCTATTGGCACTGCCCGCAATAAGCTCCATTTGAGCTTCCCCACCAGGTAGTTCCAGGTAGGAAATATCAAGTAAATTTGCACCAATATTATCAATAAGTTGTTCGAGTTGAGCATATTCAGCGTCAACTTGTCGTTGAGTGGCGATGCTCAGAGTACGAGCTTCAAACATGTTGCTGACAGCTTCAGCATACTGTTGGTAACGGTTGTCAATACTGGTCAAGATTTGGGTGAAGGATGATTCTGCAGCGGTAAGCTGAGTAAGCGCAGCAATTTGCTTCCGCAATTGTTGGCTACCTGCATTAAAATGTTGTTGAGATTTCTCTATGTCTGAATCTATTTCAGCGGTGTAGCCTAGTGCAGATAGTTTCGCCAATTTAAGCAATTGGATCTGAGCTGCATTACTTTGCTGCTGAACCGGAACCGCTTGTTGGTTTACTAATTCACTTGAACTCGACACGGCAGAGAAACTATAAAGCGCCGAGCCGCTAGAAAGTAAGAGTAAGATAGCGATAAAGCCAAAGCCAATGATAACTTTGTGGGCGACTTTTAATGTTCTCACTGATGCAAAACTCCGCACGGTTGAAGTGTATTAAACATAGACAATAGAGACATGTTAAACAACTTGACGTTAGCAAAGAAACATTAACTGGTCTAGCCAGAAAAAGGAAAATGAGCAAATATGAGGCAGCAGCACCAAAATGGTGCTATTTCGATCCTACCTGCTCAACGGCGTGGGTTTGAACGGGGCTGAATTCCGATAGCGTCTCAGTTGCTCGAGAATGAAAAATTTAGATGGCCACCCAAACGATAACGGCTACCGGGTGAGGTTAAATAGGCCAAGCTTACGGCACCTTCACGACTGAATGTTCGTCGGGTAAGACGAAGGCAGGGTTCAGCTTTTTTTAGTGCTAAGTGTTTACAGGTAAAGTCGTCAGGCCAAATGGCTTCCACGGTGTGTTCTGCCTCGGTCAATGGCGCGATGTGGCTGAGGTACTGGTGCGGTGTTTGCTGATTAAAGTCTTGCCGCAGATACTCAGCGACTAACAGTGGGCTAACATAACGCGCTTCCAGCTGCAGTGGTTGATTGTTTTCTAAATGAACAATCAGAGAAAAAAATACTGGCTCATTGCGTTTTAATCCCAGTGCGGTGGCTATAATTGTCGGGCAGGGTAACTCCGTCAATTGCAATAAAGATGCGCTGTAAGCATGGCCGCGACTTTGGATCTCATCAGCAATATTACGAATCTCCAATAAGGATGATTGTGACTTTAACGCGGCCACAAAACTGCCAACCCCTTGAGTACGGTACAAAATACCTTGTTCTGTAAGTTCTTGCAGCGCGCGACGTGCAGTCATTCGGCTAACACTAAACTGTTCTGCCAGTTCATTTTCTGACGGCACACGACTATGCTCAGGCCAGGCAGTAATTTCTATCTGGCTTAACATGTACTCTTTTATTTCAGCAAATTTAGCAACGGCCATGTTTCCTCCCACTTTAGGGTATAAAAATTAAACCAGTTTTGTTGTATATACAAGTTGTTGGTGTAACATTAATTAAAAATGCTTTGCAGGAGCTAAATATGCAGCAGTTTGACGCCATTTGGGTTAACGCCAATATTGCAACGATGACAGAAAATGGTAAGCCGTATGGAGCTATTGAAAATGGCGTACTTGCGATTAAAGACGGTGTAATTGCATATATTGGTAGCAGGGCTGAACTCCCAGATTTCGATGCCTTGGGCACTCCGTTATACGATGTTGCAGGGCAATGGTTGTTGCCAGGATTTATTGATTGTCATACCCATCTTATCTTCGGTGGCAACAGGGCGAACGAATTCGAAATGCGTTTAAATGGTGCCAGCTATCAGGATATTGCCGCCGCCGGTGGTGGCATAAAATCCACGGTTACTGCAACCCGTCATGCCAGTGATGAGCAACTGTTTGTTGCAGCAAAGAAACGATTGAATACCCTGATGTCGCAGGGCGTTACAACCGTAGAAATTAAATCTGGTTATGGTCTGGATTTCGCATCAGAAAAAAAAATCTTGCAAGTCGCTGCACAACTGGATCAATACCATCCGGTTTCAATACAAAAAACTTTTTTAGGCGCGCATGCACTGCCTGTCGAATTTGCTAGTGATGCTGAAGGATATATCGATACTGTCTGTGAAATGTTGCCGTTGTTAAAGCAGGCGGGTTTAGTTGATGCAGTCGATGTGTTTTGTGAGGGTATTGGTTTTTCTACCCACCAATGCCGTAAAGTGTTTCAGCAAGCTCAGGTACTAGGTTTGCCAGTAAAAGCTCATGCGGAGCAACTGTCTAATTTAGGCGGTAGTGCATTGGTGGCTGAGTTTAGTGGTTTATCTGCAGATCACATTGAGTTTCTCGATGAGGCCGGTGTGGTCACGATGGCCGCAGCCGGTACTGTCGCAGTATTATTGCCCGGTGCGTTCTATTTTCTGCGTGAAAGCCAGCTGCCGCCGATTGATTTATTGCGCAAATACAAGGTGCCTATGGCAGTTGCCACAGATTTGAACCCGGGTACGTCGCCATTATGCTCATTACCCTTGATGCTAAATATGGCCTGTACCTTGTTCAGGCTTACGCCAGAGGAAGCCTTGCTGGGTGTAACACGGCATGCAGCTAAAGCGTTAGGATTAACCGACCGAGGTACGTTAGCAACGGGACAAAAAGCGGATTTTGCTTGTTATGATGTTATGCAACCTGCAGAATTGTGTTATCAGTTTGGTGTTAACTCACTCAAGCAGTTGATTATTAATGGTAAAGATATTAAAGGTGATTTTTAATATGCTTTACAACGACGCTAATTAGATTAATCTAATCAGATTGAAAATGCAGGAGTAGGGTTGTGGCATGTCGATGGTTTAGTCTTGCGCTCTTTTGCGGTCCATTAGCGGCAGATGCTGGTGTTGAGTCGTTGCCGGTTATTAGCGTACTTGTAGTATTGCTATTAGTTGTTCTTAGCTATGTTGTGAAGTTGCGTGCTACCGTTAATAAATTGCGTAAAGCCAACCGGGCTAAACCGAAATCATTACTAGGGTTTTACTCATTGCATGATGATATCAGTGGTTTCCCTAATAAATTTTTTTTACAACAACAACTGGACGAATTATTAAAACGTGCACCACAGCAACATTTCTCTTTACTGCTGTTAAAAATAAGTCAGTTTGATGAGATTAATGAATTATTAGGCCACAGCAACAGTAATTTAGTGTTGGCACAAATAGCCTATCGCATCAATGAACAGCTTAAAACGACCGACAAGGCATTAACGTTTGAATTTCGTCAGCAGTTGCCGGTGCGTTTGTGTCATTTAGGCGGGGTGAGTTTTGCGGTTTGGTTAGACAGTGGTGATCAGCCTCATTTAGCGGAATACCTCGCAGACAGTTTAGAGAAATGTGTGCCTGAACCTATGATATTGCATGGTTGTGCGGTCGATTATCAGCTGCACTGCGGTATTACGCATTACCCGGTACATGGTACACAATTAAATGAGTTATTGGAGCGAGCCTATTTAGCCTTGCAACATCATAGTACGCTGCAAGGGCATAGTCAGGTATTTAATGCCGGTATGCTTAGTTACAGCAGCGATAAACTGATTATGATGTCTGAGTTACGTCGCGCTATTACTGAAGGTCAGCTAGCGCTGTATGTTCAGCCACAAGTTGATATGCGTACTAAGGAAGTGTTGGCTGGAGAAGTGTATGTGCGCTGGCGTCATCCTAGCCGAGGGTTAATGACACCGAGCAGTTTTTTGGCACTGGCGGAAGAAAGTGGTGTTATATACCCTTTAACTCAATGGGTTCTTAATGAAGCCATTGCCATGATTGCTACTTTAGACAAAGCTAAACTGGTCAGCAAAATTGCGGTGAATATTTCCAGTAAAGATTTATTACAAGATGAGCTTATAGACAGTTTGGAATTGTTATTGGAGAAATACAATGTTAAACCTCAGCAATTGATGCTTGAAATTAAGGAAGGCGCTTTTGCGGCAGATCCCGATAAGTCAATCAGTATGATGCGACGTTTACATCGGCTTGGTGTCGTGTTGGCGCTGGACGACTTTGGTACCGGTTTATCGTCATTGGCGCATTTACGTCAGTTGCCAGTGCAACACGTTAAAGTTGATTGTTCTTTTATTGGTGATTTGCATAAGTCAGATACCCATACTGCAATTACCAATGCCATTATTGATGTCGCTCGTAATCTGGAGTTAGGCGTGATTGCCGAAGGGGTGGAAGAACTTGAAGTCGAACAAAAGTTGCTGCGTATGGGGTGTAACCGCGCACAAGGTTTCTTATATTCTCGCCCCTTTGAACTCAGTGGTTTTGCAGTGTGGTTAAAGCAATGGCAGGAACGTCATACTAAAGGGCACTAGCTTTATGCTGTTTTCCTTGTATAAAGGCAAATACCAGTGCCGAGAGTATCTGTCCAGCTTCATTTTTACCCGCAACTAACCCAGCTGGGTGCTGGGCTGGAGCGGCTTCTGCAAGATGCAAATAGCGGCTGCGTGGCAGCTTTGCAAGTTGAAATACAAATTGCTCAGCAGCCTGAACGCTGACACCGCAATTGGTAAAGGCACTTACCGGCATAAGGTTAATACTGTCAGTATCAAGTTCAATACCAATATCACCAGTGCCCTGAACCACGTAATCAATGCATCGGTCTAATGCTTGCTGATAAGATAATTCCTGCCTGACAAATATACGCTGATAACTACAATGATCTGCATTTGCGGCTTGCAGTTGCTGCAATGTGGCTGCAGAGTTTTTAAGTTCATGCAGCGCCAGTACAAAATAGTGTTGTAAATAGCCGTCAGCATGTGAATAACTAAAACCATTGCCGCTATGTCGGCCCTCGCATGGTCTGAAATCGGCATGAGGGTCTAAATTTGCAGCATTTACAGCTTGTGCTGAGTTGTGACTAAGTGCTTTCAGCAGCGGGTAACTGTTATTGTGGCCGCCACCAATAATAATAGGGTACATGCCTGCAGCAAAAATTTGCTCTGCCACTGCATAAACGCGTGAGTCTATTATGGATACTAAGTGACGTAATTTTTGCAGCTGTGACTCATCCTGAGCTGACAAACCTAGAGCTTGTTGCTGTAGATCATCACAGGCAATGCTACCCAATAGTAAAATATGCTCTGCATTGATAAAGATATTACTTTGTAAATTGAGAAACTTTAACAAAAAGGCTGACCAGCCTAAATCCGCGCCACCAAGTCCCAGGTTTGCACGTGGGCCAATATCTTCAGGAATGCCAAGTAATACGTAGCGACACCCATCAGCTACTGCTGTGTTTAACTGTTCACTGAGTTGCTGGTTGGGGTTTACCAGACTGATGGATTGACCAATACGCGTTTCGCCATTACGCGATGTACAGTAGTGTGCAATATCAGCCTGAGTAAAGGGGATTAACATACTAAATCTAACGACTATTCAATATCCAGCGCATCTGGTGACATTATAATACCAGTGCTATCTGCATATAGATGATCACCCGGTAAAAACGTGACACCAGCAAAATTTACCGGCACTTCAGTTTCACCAAAACCTTTATCATCCGCACCCACTGGGATGGCATTAACTGCCTGAATGCCAATATCAAAATCTTCTAACAGATCAAGATCACGAACGCTGCCATAACAGACGATACCTTCCCAGCCGTTATTGGCAGCGATGGATACGAGTTCAGCATCAAGAATAGCGCGTCGGGCGGAACCACCGGCATCAATAAGCAATACTTTGCCTACACCGGGATCACTCAACATCTGACGCACCAGACCATTGTCTTCAAAGCATTTTACAGTGTGTATTTGACCGCCAAACGAACGTCTTCCGCCGTAATTAGCGAATATAGGCTCGACCACATCAACTAAATCGGCGTAAAGATCACATAATTCAGAAGTGTTGTATTCCATCATTTGCTCCGATAAAGACGTGCTTAATTGGCCTATAGTATAGCGCTGACTGAATTAAGCTCAAACTATTATTATTATTGGCTTTTAGACCAATTCAGGCTGTCGGCGTATTGTCTGTGTACTGATTTATTTGTTAAGGTGTGGCGATAACTATTACTAGCCGGTGATCTGCGTGGCAGCTGAAATCTTTGCCCGATTGACAATTTTTCTCACCGAATTGGGTGTTGCCATACTGGTTAGCTACCTGCTTTGGAATTTAAGTCGAATTTATCAACAAGATTTTATTCGCTCATGGTTTTTAGCATTTGTTGCTTTTGTTTTTTATCAAAGCATGATTTTGATGCAATTGGTGTTTAGTTTTCAACCCGCGCTTCGGGATATATTTCAATTCTTCATCATCGTAAGCAGTTACAGTTTTGCCAGTTTTTTAGTTCGCGGCATGTTGCAAACCCGTAGTGGTGAAGCGCATATACTGACCGATTGGACAGCTCGCAAGTTGTTGTGGTTTATCTGCGGCGTAGCGGCCTTGAGCGTTTTACCCTTTAGCATAGTTGCGGCTTTGGAAAGCTGGCAGCAATACTTCCAATGGCAGTTCCGGCTCCTGTTAATGGGCATACTCTTACTAACCGCTGCTGTAAGTTTATTGCAGCGTTTGGATAAAAGTCTTGGACAACGACTTGCTGCAGTAGCTATATCGCTTTGGGGTTTATTATACGTTGGTTACGCGATTCTACAGTTGGTTAATGCTCAGCAGATGCAAGATATCCAAGTCGCCTTGGTTTATAAAAGTGTCGAGCTAGTATTGCTCTGCAGCGTAGGACTTGCACTGCTAATTTGGCTACATGAGCATGAGCGGACTGCAAACTTACAGCTAACTGAAAAAACACGTTATTTAAATCGATATGATCAGTTAACCGGCGCGTTGAATCGTGATGCGTTTTTAGTGCAGCTGCAAGAACGTTTGCAAATTGCATCAGAAAAACCATTGCATGTACTTATGCTTGGTTTGGACAAGTTTAAAACTATCAATGAGTCTGTCGGGTTAAAGCAGGGGGATATCTTGCTACGGCAGCTCAACAAAAGATTTGAAGGCAGTATTTTAAAGCCCGCACTTATCGCTCGAACAGGGGGGGATATTTTTGCACTGGCATTGAACGATATAAACAGTGAAACACAGCTTCAGTTTGCCTTACGTCATTTACAACAACTGGTACAGAAAAGTTTTGAATTAGCAGGTGAGCAACTCCAGCTAAGCTGCACTATTGGCATATCCAGTGCGCCTGAGGACGCTGTCAGTGCGGAAAGCTTATTACAAAAAGCCAATATCGCCTTTCATCAGGCAAAACGTCTGCAAAGTCAAAACCTGGCATATCGTGCCGGTATGGAAGATGAAACTGCGCGTTTAATCAGTTGGGAAAGTGAACTGTTAGCCGCTATGCAAAAAAATGAGTTTGTGTTGTATTTTCAGCCACAGATTAATTTGCGATCAAATCAGCTGGATGCGTTTGAAGTATTGGTAAGGTGGCAGCATCCACAAAAAGGATTTCTGATGCCGGGGCAGTTCTTGTCTTTTGTTGAGCAACTGGGATTTAGTCGTCAACTGGACTTTTGGATCTTGCAGCGGGCAATACAAACTATCAGCGAATGGCGGCAGCTTGGATTGCACGTGCCCCTTGCGGTGAATATGTCGCCGCTACATTTTCAACAAGATGGCTTAAAGCAGAAAATACAAGAACTTTTGATGCAGTATAAAGTGTCGCCAGAGTTGTTAGAGCTGGAAATTACTGAAAATACCGCCATGCATGATATGGAAAAAGGCTCCAACCATGTAATGGAGCTTCAGCAGATGGGGATCCGGGTGTCGATAGATGATTTTGGTACCGGTTATTCTTCTCTAGCTTATTTACGCCGCATGCCGATAGACAAAATCAAAATTGATCGCAGTTTTGTTATGGACATGGCAGGAAATGATTCCGACATGATGATCGTAAAAACCATGATCAAACTAGCGCATGGTTTGGGCAAGCGCATACTGGCAGAGGGTGTCGAAACGAGTATTCAATTAGATCTGTTGAAATCAATGTCATGCGATGCTGTGCAAGGTTATCATTTCTCAAAACCACTAACTGAGTCAGATGCTATCATATATTGCAAGCGGCAGTTGTCATCATAGTTTCATAAAGCCAAGCTAGCCTCTATCCAGAGAATGCAGCTTGCGAGGCTGACTTGTGTTGCTAAAACGAATTGAACAATGGGATCATGCATATTTTTGCCGACTGTTTAATCGCAGTTCTTCCCAAGCGGTTTTGAACGCTAGCTATTGGCTGTCAAAAACTGCCGACGGGCCACTGTATTTGCTACTTGCAGTGACCTTAGTCTATCTTGAAGTGACAGGCTGCCATCAGTTTGTTCAGTTGTTGCTCTGCGGTTTTGCTATAGAACTTCCACTTTATATTTTACTGAAAAACGGTATAAAACGGGCGCGGCCAGCTGATGTTTTAACCACAACCGTTGATGCCTACATTGTGCCATCAGATCAATTTAGCCTGCCCTCGGGGCACACCGCTGGTGCTTTTGTATTTGCAACAGCTGTCGTATTGTATTTTCCGGCACTACTGCCTTTAGTTCTTGGTTGGGCATTGTGTATTGGTTTGTCTCGTATTTTTCTCGGTGTGCATTTTCCGCTTGATATTGTTGCTGGAGCCATTTTGGGTGCAGTAAGTTGCATTACGGCCTATTTTTTACAAGGATGATCCTAAGTGCATAACTTTCGTATGCTTTATTATTCAGCTGGTCTATCATTTGAGTAGTTGTTCATAAAAGTGGTGGTATTGATGAGTGTATTGAGGCAATTCTCGATTAAGCAGCGTTTATTTGTTAATGGTGGTGCCCTTGTGGTTGCCATGGGTATCATGCTTTGGATCTTGTTCTATCAAAGCGCGCAGTTGACCAGTTTAGCCCGAACACAACAACTTGTAGAGCAAATTAGTACCGATGTGTTGATGTTTCGACGACACGAGAAAGATTTTATGGCGCGCACCGAACTTAAGTATCAGCAGCGCCTTAATGATCATTTTGACACCATGCAACAGCATGTTTCTGAGTTAAATGATTTACTCCAACGTCATGCGATCGACCAACAGCCCCTTAATACCTTTTCTGAACTTACCTCGAGTTATCAGCAACGGTTTAACCAACTGGTAACGTTACAGCAGACTATTGGACTTGACCCTCAGTCTGGTGTGCTTGGCACGCTTCGCAGCGCTGCTCAACAATTGGAAGATAGGTTGGAAGCGCTGCAGCAAGACAGCCTAACGATATTATTATTGCAGCTAAGACGGGCAGAGAAAGACTTTTTGCTACGTAAAGATATGGTCTATGTTGAACGGTTCGGCAGTATTTATGCGCAATTTACTCAGCAAATTGGTACGGATAGTACGAGTAAAAACTTGGCTGAAAGCTACGAGCAGAGTTTCCGGAATTTGGTAAAAGCAATGCAACAGATTGGTCTGAGTGAATCTGAAGCTGCAACGGGTGAGATGCGTGTGGCAATTCAAAGTACGGAGAGCAGTCTTAAAGTGTTGCAGCAAAAAACCGGCGAGGCGATTAGCGCTTCTGTTAGTGCAACACAACGGCTTGCTTTAATTATTTTTTCCGTAGTGTTATTTAGTGTATTGCTATTGGTAGCGCTAACCAGCCGTAGTATTTTAGCCCCGTTGACGGATGTATGTCGCGCTATTGGTCTTATTCGCAATAATAATGATTTTCGCCTGCGCGTTGCAGTTGCAGGCAATGATGAAATGACAGCTTTGGCAACAGATTTCAATGCGATGCTAACAGATTTTCAGGATCTGATTAAAACGGTGAACCAGGCTCTTGAAATGTTGGATGTGGCAACGAATGAGTTAGCGCGTTCTACAGCCGACACCAGCAGAGGGATGCAAGAGCAACAGAATGAGACCGACATGGTTGCTACTGCCGTGACCGAGATGGGCGCGACAATTAATGAGATTGCCGGCAACACAGAGATGACGGCAGCAAAAGCAGATTCAACCAACCAAAATGCGCAATCTGGCCGAGGCGAGGTTCAACAAACGGTGCAACGCATTAATGCGTTATCAGAACCCTTGCAGGATGCGACCAATGTAGTAACAGAATTGGAGCAAGACAGTAAAACTATTGGCTCAGTGCTTGATGTTATACGTGGCATTGCAGAGCAAACCAATTTACTGGCATTGAATGCGGCTATTGAAGCTGCGCGCGCTGGAGAGCAAGGGCGAGGTTTTGCCGTCGTTGCCGATGAAGTGCGAAACTTAGCGATGCGCACCCAGGAGTCAACACGGCAAATAGAAGCGATAGTTAACGGCTTACAAGGACGAACCAGTAATATTGTGCAGGTTATACAAGGATGTCGTCAGGATGGGAAAGACAGCGCAACTCAGGCGAATGTGGCAATGCAGTTGCTAACTGAAATTACTCAGGATGTCAGTAATATTATGGATATGACCACACAAATAGCCGCGGCAATTGAAGAGCAAAGTCATGTTGCGGCCGAGGTGAATAGAAACGTGGTGAAAATTCGTGATTTGTCAGATGAGTCCTACGGACATGCTAAGCACAATGCCTCGATTAGTGAAGAAGTGGCGCAGCAAGCCGCATTACTGCATCAGTCTGTTGATCGGTTTCAAGCCTAGATATTTTAACACCGTACTTTAAGGTTTTACCCGAACCGCGATAAGACTATCGCGGTTTGCATTTGCGGCGGCTAATTTATCCAGATATTGCTGCCAAAGTGCCTCTTTATGTTGGGACAGTTGATGCAGATAAAGCCAACTGTATATTCCACTATCGTGGCCATCATCGAACACCAATTTTATTGCATAGTGGCCAACAGGTAGTATTTTGCTGATCGCTACCTGTTTTTTATTGCTCACTAGTTTGGCACTACCATGGCTACGTACTTCAGCAGATGGCGAGAGCACACGCAATAACTCTGCACTAAAGCATGCCATAACGCCGTCACTAAAAATAACGTCAAGTTCACGGCGTTTTTGGTGATAGTGCAGCTTAGTAACTATCACTGAGTTATCTTGTTGCGTGCTGTTGTTTTTCATCGTTATAGAATAAACCGACTTAGGTCGTCATCTTTAACCAATGCGCCCAAATGCTCTTCAACATAGGCTGCATTGACTTCAATGTGCTCACCCGCGTGGTCGGCTGCATCATATGAAATTTCTTCCAGCAAGCGCTCCATCACGGTGTATAGGCGGCGTGCACCAATATTTTCTGTTGTCTCATTGACTTGCCAGGCTGCAGCGGCAAGGCTTTTGATGCCATCATCGCTAAAGCTTAGTTTCACACCTTCTGTCGCCAGCATAGCAATTGATTGCTCCGTTAATGAAGCTCTTGGCTCAGTTAAAATACGCTCAAAATCTGCCGCACTTAAGGCTTCTAGTTCAACCCTTATTGGTAGACGGCCTTGTAGCTCGGGCACCAAGTCAGATGGCTTACACATTTGGAAGGCGCCAGAGGCAATAAACAGAATATGATCTGTTTTAACCATACCATGTTTAGTGTTTACTGTGCAGCCTTCAATGAGTGGCAGTAAATCTCGCTGTACACCCTCACGAGATACATCGGGGCCACTGGTTTCGCCGCGCTTACAAATTTTGTCAATTTCATCCAGAAACACAATACCATTTTGCTCTACGGCCTCAAGTGCTTGAGTTTTAAGCTCTTCAGGGTTTACTAACTTGGCGGCCTCTTCTTCTATTAACTGTTTTAGCGCGTCTTTAATTTTTAGCTTACGCTTTTTCTTTTTTTCGCTACCCAAGCTTTGAAACATGCTTTGAAGCTGCGATGTCATTTCTTCCATGCCTGGGGGGGCCATAATTTCTACGCCGATGTTTGGTTGAGCTAAGTCGAGCTCAATTTCCTTTTCATCTAACTGGCCTTCTCGTAGTTTTTTGCGAAACACTTGGCGCGTGTTACTGTCTGTTGCTGGTTTATTATCCGTTTCGCCCCAGACTTCTTTGGCCGGAGGCAGCAATACATCTAAGATACGCTCTTCTGCGGCTTCTTCAGCGCGAAAGCGATTTTTCTCTATGGCCTGCTCGCGAAACATTTTTACTGCACTGTCTGCCAGATCCCGAATAATGCTTTCCACTTCTTTACCGACATAACCCACTTCTGTGAACTTAGTCGCTTCTACTTTAATAAATGGTGCATTGGCGAGTTTGGCGAGGCGGCGGGCAATTTCAGTTTTACCAACGCCGGTAGGCCCTATCATCAGAATGTTTTTCGGTGTGACTTCCTGGCGCAGCGCTGCATCCAGCTGCATCCTGCGCCAGCGATTACGCAGGGCAATGGCGACTGCACGTTTTGCTTTATTCTGGCCAATAATATGTCGGTCGAGTTCGTGCACAATTTCTCTTGGGGTCATGTCAGACATAGGATTCCTACTTATAGTTCTTCGATGGTCTGATGGTGATTGGTGTAAACACAGATATCACCGGCAATGGTCAGACTTTTTTCGACAATATCGCGTGCACTAAGCTCAGTGTTGTTTAGCAACGCAGTGGCGGCAGCTTGAGCATATGGGCCACCACTACCGATGGCGATTAAATCTTGCTCTGGTTGCACTACATCGCCATTCCCCGTAATGATTAATGAGGTGTGTGCATCGGCAACAGCGAGTAGGGCTTCCAGTTTGCGTAGCATGCGATCGGTGCGCCAGTCTTTCGCTAATTCAACTGCAGCGCGCATTAAATGGCCCTGATGCATTTCAAGTTTGGCTTCAAAACGTTCAAAGAGGGTAAAAGCATCGGCAGTGCCACCGGCAAAACCTGCGATAACCTTGTTGTTATAGAGGCGACGTACTTTACGTGCGTTGCCCTTCATTACCGTGTTACCGAGTGAAACCTGGCCATCACCACCGATAGCGACATGGCCATCGCGGCGAACAGAAACAATAGTAGTCATGAAAATAAGCCCCATGGCGTGATCAACTTAGGGCATAAGTGTGGCTGCTTTATTGATATTTCAAGACCAGTTCCAGATTTGGCACGTATTAATGCTTTGCTGGCGCAGCCGGTTACGATCTGCAGTGGCTTGACGTTTTGATTCATAAGGTCCCAGTACCACGCGAAACCAAACACCATTGCTGCCGTCTGTGCGACGGATTTGTGATGCAAAGCCGGCAAAAGCGATCTGTGCTTTCATTCTTTCAGCCTGCTGTTGCTCTCTGAAAGAGCCACATTGCATCTGGTAAGGTCCGCCTGATACTTGCTCGGTAACTTCAACCTTTATCTCTTTGTTCTCGAGTTCTTTAATATATTGATAAGGCTCTTCCGTTGGTTTGGCTGGTAATTCATCCTGAGGTTTAGTAATTTTCGGCGCGGGTTTTTCTACTATCGTTGTTGATGCAGGCTGTTGATTTAAAAACCATAAAAAATAAATGAAGCCACAAATTAGCACCATGGTGATAGCTAAAATAAACCAGGGTAAGCGTGGCTTTTGTGCAGTGGCTTTAGTATTTCTGCGAGCGGGGCGCTTGTTAGCCGGTTTGGCCTTAGGCCGGCTGGCTTTTACATAGTCTTTTTGCGACATAAAACGGCTGGTACTCTTACTTCAACATTGCGCGTTATTCTACAAGGTTAAATGAAAAAAGAAACAAAACGCGCTCGCACAGCTTGGATCAAGTTAGGTCTGTGGGATCTACGTCGAGCTGCCACTTTACTTTTCGGCTAAGCGGCCAGCGTGCAAGGTTACTCAACAAATTGTCCAGTGCCAGATGCATGCGCCCGCGGGCTGCACTGTACAGTTGTAGCTGCCAACGGTATTTACCCGCCCGACGCTCTAATGGTGCTGGTATAGGTCCAAGTAATTGCAATTCAGGAAATTGTTTTGCGCATTCGGCTAACTGTTGCAGCCACTGTTGACAATGATCGGCCTGATGTGCTTCGACACTGAATAATGCCAAATGCTGAAACGGCGGGAGTCGGGTTTGCTCACGCTCAACAAGGGCACTACGAGCGAAAGAAGCATAGCCATTTTGAATGATATCTTGCAGTAGTGCATGCTCTGGGTAGTGTGTTTGTAGTAGCACTGTGCCACCAGTATTACCTCGGCCCGCCCTTCCGGCAACCTGCGTAAGTAACTGTGCCAGCTGCTCAGGTGCGCGAAAGTCACTGCTATAGAGAGCGCCATCTACATCGACAATCACCACCAAGGTTACATTCGGAAAATGATGCCCTTTTGCTAACATTTGGGTGCCGACAATCAATCTGGCTCCAGGCTGATGAATATCTTCCAAGGCTTGATTTAGCGCGCCTTTACGTCTTGTGCTGTCTCGGTCAAGTCGGGTAATAGCTGTATCTGGAAATAACTGTTGCAGGTTTTCTTCTAATTGCTCTGTGCCCTGGCCTAACGGCTTAAGTTGTGTGCTACCACAGCCTCCACACTGGCGCGGAATGGCTTTACTGGCTCCACAATGGTGACAAACCAATTGCCGGCTCTGTTTATGATAGGTTGTAAAAGCGCTACAGCGATGGCATTCCGTTAACCAGCCGCATTCCTGACAGCTAAGCGCTGGCGCGAAGCCTCGTCGATTAAGAAACAACATCACCTGTAGGCCAAGATTAAGTTGTTGTTTTATTTGATTCAGAGTCTGGCTAGCCAAGCCAAATTGCAGTACTTGCTGTTTTAAGTCTACGAGTTCAAATTTTGGCAGGGCCTGGCCTGCTGCACGGTCTGGCAAGGGTAGGTGAATGAAGCGTTTGCTCAACGCATTGTGTAAACTTTCTAAGCTTGGTGTCGCAGTGCCAAGTAATATAGGGCAGTGCTGCAGCGCGGCACGTTTTATCGCTAAATCTCGGGCATGGTAGCGAAAACCGTCTTGCTGTTTTAGTGATTGATCATGTTCTTCATCGATGATAATTAAACCCAGTTGCCAAAAGGGTAAAAATAACGCTGAACGGGTGCCTATAATTATCGCTGCAGCGCCTGTTTTGGCTTGCAACCAGCAATGTAATCGCTCGCTATCAGTAAGGGCAGAGTGCCAGCAGAGCACAGGTACATCAAAGCGGGCCTGAAACCTTGCCAGGGTTTGTGGGGTTAGCCCAATCTCCGGAACTATAACCAGTACTTGTTGTTGTTTAAGCAATAAGCTGGCAATACATTGTAAATACACTTCAGTTTTACCTGACCCGGTAACCCCTTCGAGTAAGAGGCGTTCAAACCGACCGTATGCCTGATGCACCGCTGTCACTGCCAATGCTTGAGCTGCAGTTAATTTAAGTCCACTAGGTGCTTTTAAAGGTGCAATGAAGGGTATTGGCGGTACGATGATTTCTTCTGCTATTTGTTTATCTAGCAATTGTTTTAATGTGCTGCGGCTGTGTTGCTGTAACACTACCGATTCGGTAAGCTGATGTTGCTGTAAAGCTTGCCAAAGCGCTTGCTGTTTGACCGAACGTTTTAACGCACTGGCATCAAGCTGTTTACCGCTGCGGGTGAGTTGATAAGCTTTAGGTTGATAGTCGCTTAGATCCCGGCCTTCACGTAATAACGCAGGCAGGGCACTTATCAGTACCTCTCCAAGCGGATGGTGGTAGTAATCAGCAGCGAAGCTTAATAGCTGACACAACAATGGCGGCAATGCGGCGTCAATATCCAGAAGTTTAATTACGGTTTTAAGTTTTGTTTCGTCAAAGCCATCTTCCGGTGCTATTTGCCAGATAATACCAACTAGTTTGCGATTACCAAAAGGGACCAGTACGCGACAGCCCACATGAGGCGACAGCTCTGTACTGATAATGTAATCAAAATGTTTTCTTAGCGGCACCGGCAGGGCCACGCGTACTACCGTCACAGCAGGTTCCCATTAAAAAGCAGCTATCAAGTGTAAGGACAGCCCGGTTAAATGCCAAGTAAAACAAAATTTATCCTGCAACGGCTTCAAGTATTGCAACTTAAGCGGCTATCAATTAAGCTACGCGCCCTAATTTAACTGTAATTACGTATGGTGTCTGGCAACTAATTTGACCAGATAGCGATACGGCCTAACGAGGTAAGCCATGAAACCAGGTATTCACCCAGAATATAAAGAAATTACTGCAACCTGTACTTGCGGTAACGCATTCAAAACTAAATCTGCACTGTGCAAAGACATCCACTTGGATGTGTGCTCTGCATGTCACCCGTTTTATACTGGTAAGCAGAAAGTGTTAGACGTAGGCGGCCGTGTAGACCGTTTCAAAAAACGTTTCTCTGTACTGGGCAATCGTTAATTGGTTCCAGCATAGCCAAACGAAAAAAAGCACCGCAAGGTGCTTTTTTTATACCTGTCTATCAAGTTGGGTGTTTTTTGAACAAATAATCAATATTACGCAAAAAAATATATTAAAAATCGTGTATTTAGCTGTTATGCAACTAACTTTATCACTAAATAGACGGCTATACGCCTATTTTTCAAGTAGTTAGTTCAAAGCGGGTACCGGTAAAAATTTATAATTACGCAATTATATCGCGTTTCTATCTGCATGATTTGGCACCGTTTTACCATGAATATGCAAAGCGAATAGTTATGTTTCTAAAATTTATACAAACGGCCAGTTCAAGGGGTTGGCGATCACCACGTAACTTGCTATAAACACCTTGATTACGACTAAGGTGGTATTGCAGAGTAGCGTTTTTTACGCTGGTACGATCAGACCGATTCCGGTTCTCTTCAAGCAAACGGATCTTTAGAATAAGCCACCCTCAAGCGTAATATCATAACTATAACGTTGCGCGACCTACAACAAACGGCAGGATAGAACAGATGTCAGATTTCAAAGAACAAGCATTGCATTACCACGCTTACCCTAAGCCAGGTAAAATCAGTATTGAAATTAGCAAGCCTGCTGAAACTGTAACTGATTTAGCATTGGCATATAGCCCTGGTGTTGCTGAGCCAGTACGGGAAATTGCGGCTGATGTTGATAATGTTTATAAGTACACCGCTAAAGGAAATTTAGTTGCAGTAATTACTAATGGTACGGCAATACTGGGTTTGGGGAATTTAGGGCCTATGGCATCTAAACCCGTTATGGAAGGTAAGGCGTTATTATTTAAGCGATTTGCTAATCTAGACTCTATTGATATTGAAGTTTCTCACCGCACGACAGAGGAGTTTATCAATACGGTTGCTAATATTGCCGACACTTTTGGCGGTATTAATCTGGAAGATATCAAAGCACCTGAGTGCTTTGAGATAGAAAAAGAACTGATTAAGCGTTGTAAAATCCCAGTGTTTCATGATGATCAACATGGTACTGCTATTGTTACTGCAGCAGGCATGCTTAACGCACTTGAAATCCAGGGTAAAGACATTAAAAGTGCCATTATTGTATGTATGGGAGCAGGAGCAGCGGCGATAGCCTGTATGGAGCTCTTAATTAAATGTGGCGCCCAGCGTGAGCACATTTATATGCTAGATACTAAGGGCGTTATCCATACCCGCCGCAACGATTTAAATCAGTACAAGTTGTTGTTTGCCAATAATACCGATAAACGCACACTAGAGGACGCGTTGTCAGGCGCGGATGTTTTTGTCGGTGTATCTGGGCCAGATGTATTACCTCCGCAAGCGCTAAAACTGATGGCTGAAAAGCCGGTAATTTTTGCCTGTTCGAATCCAGATCCTGAAATTAAGCCAGAGCTGGCCCATGCCGTACGCAATGATATTATTATGGCGACGGGCCGTTCAGATTACCCGAACCAGGTTAATAATGTTTTGTGTTTCCCGTTTATTTTCCGTGGTGCGCTGGATGTACGTGCCAGTGTGATTAACGATGAAATGAAGTTAGCGGCGGTAAACGCCATTCGTAGTATTGCTAAAGAGCCGGTACCACAGGAAGTGCTAACGGCAGCTAAAGTCAGTGAGCTGAGTTTTGGTAAAACCTATATTATCCCCAAACCTATGGATCCCAGGCTATTACCGCGGGTTGCTAAAGCGGTAGCCGAGGCCGCTGTTGCCTCGGGTGTTGCACGCATAGCGTTGCCGGATAATTATTACTAATTTTTTGCTCATTATGGATAAAAAAGCCGGTTTAAAACCGGCTTTTTTCACTGCACTATTATTAAACGCGGAATAGGCGGGTAATATTTTCTAAATTTTGTGCCAGTGACGCGAGCTCGCTACTGGCTTTAGCAATATTGTTAGCACTTTCGGAGCTGTGCTCGGTGTTGGTATATATTTCGTCTACGTGATGGACAATATTACTCGCCATTTTTTGCTGATCATCTGTAGCATCTGCAATCTGCTGATTCATTAAGCGAATTTGAGTAATGCTTTTGGTGATCATTTGCAACGCATCACCAGCCTGATTTGCTGACTGCACACTATTATCGGCTTGAGCGGTACTTTGCTGCATTTTCTGCACCGCGAGACGCGCGGCAGTTTGCAGTTGTTCAATTGTACGCTGAATTTCCTCAGTTGATTTTTGTGTGCGAGATGCCAAAGTACGAACTTCGTCCGCTACAACAGCAAATCCTCGTCCTTGTTCACCGGCTCTGGCTGCTTCAATCGCGGCATTCAGTGCCAGCAGATTTGTTTGTTCAGCAATACCTTTAATTACGCTAAGTACTGTGCCAACCTGATTCGCATCTTTTTCAAGCTGCATAATAACGTCGGATGCGTCTTGCACATTACCGGCTAACTGCTGAATATTTTGTACTGTAGAGATTACAGTTTGCTGGCCTTGGCCTGCCGCTTCGCTTGATTGAGTGGCTGCAGCGGCAGCTTCGTTTGCACTGTTAACTTCTGCCACCACGCTGGCACTCATGTCGTCAACGGCATGTTTAGCCTGATTTGCCGCATTACGTTGCTGGGCTATAGTTTTATTGGTGTCGTCAGTGAGCTCGCGTAAATCCTTTGCTAAAGCAGACAGCGGCACTGCCGTATTAATGATGTCTTTAACAACGTGCTGAAGCTTTTGCATAAAGGTGTTGAACCAGTGAGCTAAGTCACCTAACTCGTCCTTATTGTCGCTGTGAATTCGCGCGGTTAAATCACCGTCTTCTTTGGCTAAACTCTGCAGTGAGCTAATCATACTACCTAAGCTACTCTGAATGCCCCTAGCTACTGGAAAAGCGGTACCAAACAGTGCGATAAAGGTGATGGCACCCATAATAACGCCTACCCAGATTAATCTACCCGCTTGCTCACTAGCGTCATCAATGCTGGTCGTAAACTGTTGCAGCCTTTGGTCACGGAATTGTGTCAACAGTTTCTCGGTTGTGTCGTAGTCAGCATTCATTTTCTCTGAGCGCTGCGGCAGCGTACTGTAATCTGCCGTATTGTTGATCATCTCTTGTGAGACTTTATACGCTACCTGGTAGTAAGCGTCGTAGCTTTGGCTAATTTTACTAACGGGGGTTCCGTAATCGTTATTAAGCTTGGCTATGGTGTTAAGACCTTCCGCGAACTGCTTGCCGAAGTTTGCTGCACCAGTCAGTGCTTCCTCATCACCAGTGGTGACAGCACTTGCCAATGAATCTTTTATTCGTTCAAGCAACACTAGCGAGCTTTGCGATGCCTGCAAAACCGGAAATTGTACATCTCGGGTTTGTTCCAGCGTTTTTACGTTATTTAGGGCGGTATTGCTTGCCAAAATAAGGTAGATAACAAAACTTAGTGTACCAATTAATGGTATTAAGTAGATTTTCTTCGCGATAGACAGACGTCGTAACACATCCATACTGCAGGCCTCTGTGATATTGATGGAACATTATTAGAATTTGTTTAAAGTTAGTATAGTGCTTTAATTTCGCAAATGCTTGTTGTTGTTAGAATTGATAGGTAGAAAAAACAAAGCCCGTAATATTCCGGGCTTTGGTCAAATTAGAGTCGATTATTTTTTTGCCCGTTCAAAGGACGTCATGATTTCAGCTTTAGCGGCTGCAGCATCGCCCCAGCCATTTACTTTCACCCATTTACCGGCTTCAAGTTCTTTGTATCGCTCAAAAAAGTGCTGGATTTGCTTTTTCAGCAGCTCATCTACATCACCGATGTCTTGAATATGGTCGTAAAGTTTGGTGAGTTTGCTTACTGGTACGGCGATAACTTTTGCATCTTCGCCTGATTCGTCTGACATAAACAACACACCAACAGGGCGGCATGTGATCACTGCACCAGGAACCAGTGGGTATGGTGTTGGCACCAATACATCAACCGGGTCACCATCAAGCGATAAAGTATGATTAACAAACCCATAGTTACATGGATAAAACATAGGTGTGGCCATAAAGCGATCTACCCACACGGTGCCAGTATCTTTATCAACTTCGTATTTAATTGGGTCGGCGTTGGCCGGAATTTCAATAATTACGTTAATTTCTTCTGGCAGGTTTTTACCTGCTGCAACATCGCTTAAGCTCATGGCCTGATCCTTAGGTTTTAATACAAGATTATAAATATGCTTCGTTAAAATTGGCGCTTATTATAGCGCCAGCGATAAAAATGGCTATTACTTGTGATAGGCAACGCAGCTTTCTACTTCGTGTTTGGAGCCTAATATGACCGCAACGCGCTGGTGTATGTCGGTTGGTACAATATCCATAATGCGTTCGTAACCGGTAGAGCTGACACCACCAGCCTGTTCTACCAGAAAGCTCATTGGATTGGCTTCATACATTAGTCGCAGTTTGTCAGGTTTGTTGGCATCTTTAGTATCACGTGGGTAAGCAAAAATACCCCCTCGGCATAATACACGGTGCACATCACCCACCATCGCCGCTATCCAGCGCATATTGTAGTTTTTACCGCGCGGGCCTTCTTTGCCTTTAAGCAGATCATCAATATAGGCCTGCATGGCAGGTTGCCAGTAACGCTGGTTAGACATATTAATGGCAAACTCAGCGGTGTATTTGGGAATAGCAGCTTGCTCTTCGGTGAGTAAGAAACCGCCATAGGTTTTATCCAAGGTATATAACCGTGTGCCTTTGCCAGTGGTTAAGGCCAACATGGTCGAGGGGCCGAAAAGAACATAGCCTGCGGCAAGCTGTGCGCTGCCTGGCTGTAAAAACTGACTGGCGTCTTCGGCAGCTTTATCTGCTTGCGCAGGTAGAATTGAGAAAATAGTGCCAATTAAGCTGTTAATGTCGGTATTTGACGAGCCATCTAATGGATCAAAGGTCACCAAATATTTTCCATCAGGGTTACCCGCGACCGTGTCGTCTTCTTCTTCTGAACTAATAGCTTTAACAACGCCGGTATCTAAAATAACTTCTTTTAGCAATTCGTTGGCAATAATATCGAGCTTTTTCTGCGTTTCCCCTTGAATATTTTGTCCAAGGGTAGAACCTAATACCCCAGCGAGTTCACCCTGACTAACCCTAAATGATATCTCACGACAGGCGGCCAATATGGTTTTAATCAGTGAAATCAGGTCACTATCGACTCCGTCCTGTTGCAGTACTGGCGATATGCGGCGCATGTAGTAGGTTCCTTATGGGTAATTATATTATTTGGACAGTAAAGGCTTGGCTATTTTAAAGAATTTATCAGCAAATTGCAGTTGTTACTGCCAACAAGTTCATATTTGCTACAATGGCGACAGCTAATTTTCAGGAATTAATATGCATATTCATATTCTCGGCATTTGCGGCACCTTTATGGGCGGTATTGCGGCTATTGCAAAAGCACTGGGGCATAAGGTTACCGGCTCTGACGCTAATGTATATCCACCAATGAGTACTCAGTTAGCGCAGCTTGGGATTGAGTTAACCCAAGGCTGGGACCCCGCGCAGTTTGAGCCTACACCGGATCTGGTTATTATTGGTAATGCCTTGTCGCGCGGCAATGTTGCGGTTGAGTATGTATTAAATACCAATTTACCTTACACTTCAGGCCCACAATGGCTGGCAGAACAGGTGTTGCACGACCGTTGGGTGCTGGCTGTGTCGGGCACCCACGGCAAGACCACTACCAGCACCATGCTGGCATGGATTTTAGATTATGCCGGTTTAAAGCCCGGGTTTTTAATCGGCGGCATACCGCAAAACTTCGATTGTTCAGCACGACTGGGCGAGTCACCGTTTTTTGTCATTGAAGCAGATGAATATGACACCGCATTTTTTGATAAGCGCTCTAAGTTTGTGCATTACCGGCCGCGAACATTGGTCATTAATAATCTCGAATATGATCATGCGGATATTTTCCCTGATTTAGCGGCTATTCAGCGTCAGTTTCATCATTTATTGCGCATGGTTCCGTCTAACGGCTTGGTTTTGGCACCGGAAGATACTGTGGCGGTTAAGCAAACGCTGGATATGGGCTGTTGGAGTGAACGACAGAGCTATGGTAAAGATTGGCATGCCAAGTTAATACAATGTGATGGAAGCCACTTCTCATTGCATTATTGCGACAACATGCTGGGCGAACTTAACTGGCAACTTAGCGGCCAGCATAATGTTGATAACGCCGTCATGGCTATTGCTGCAGCGCGCCACGCCGGCGTGCCGGTTGCTATTGCACTGGAAGCGTTAGGTCGTTTTGTGGCGCCAAAGCGGCGTATGGAGCTAAAAGCTGATGTAGCAGATATCAAGGTTTATGATGATTTTGCTCACCATCCAACAGCGATTAGCACCACCTTGCAGGGTATTAGAAATAAAGTAGGCCAAAACCGGGTACTTGCCGTACTAGAACCGCGCTCAAATACGATGCGTATGGGCGTGCATCAGGCCGCGTTGCCATTGTCTTTGGCATTAGCAGATTTGGTGTTTCTGTATGAGCCTGCCAATGCCAATTGGTCGTTAGACTCGCTTTGCCGCGCCTTGGCACCAAAAGCCACTCTGTCACAGGATATCGATGCGTTAGTCAGTGTGTTGTGTGAACAAGCACAGCATGGTGACAGCATTGTTGTAATGAGTAATGGTGGTTTTGGCGGCATTCACGATAAGCTAATTGCGGCATTAAAACGCAAATGGGAGCATTAATGACAACGTCACACGAGATTACGCTGGCTTTTAGCGGGGCTTCCGGTGCACCTTACGGTTGGCGCTTACTTGAGCTATTGCTGGCGCAAGGCATTAAAGTACATTTGTTAGTTTCTAGTGCCGCCAGAGTTGTTTTTGCTACCGAACACGACATTAAACTTCCTGCTGCACCGGAGAAATGCACCCAAATGCTGCTGGCGCATTTTGGTTGTGATGTCGGGTTGTTAAAAGTGTACGGCAAAGATGATTGGTTCTCGCCGGTAGCATCTGGTTCTGCGGCGCCCAAACAGATGGTTATTTGCCCATGTTCTACCGGCACTGTTTCCAGTATTGCCGTTGGCGCTAGCGATAACTTAATTGAACGTGCGGCGGATGTGGTGATTAAAGAAGGCGGCCAGCTTATTTTAGTACCGCGTGAAAGCCCGCTTAGTGCTATCCATCTTGAAAACTTACTGAAACTGGCCAAACTGGGGGTCACCATCATGCCTGCAGCGCCTGGTTTCTATCATCAACCTAAGCAAATCAGTGATTTAGTCGATTTTATGGTGGCGCGTATTTTAGACCATTTAAAGGTGCCACATCAGTTATTAAGTCGTTGGGGATATAGCGGTAATACAACGCAGACAGGAGAACAACATTGAGTTTAGCTTTAGACATAACAAACCTGCATAAGGTGTATAAAAGCGGCACTGTGGCGCTAAGGGGTATCAATTTACAGGTACAGCAGGGCGATTTTTTTGCGATGTTAGGCCCTAATGGCGCGGGTAAAAGTACAGCTATTGGTGTAATTAGCGCGCTAGTAAACAAAACCCAGGGCAGCGTGAAAGTATTTGGTTATGACATTGATACCGAACTGGAAGCTGCGAAAAGTCAATTGGGGTTAGTGCCTCAGGAGTTTAACTTTAATCAGTTTGAAACTGTGCTGCAGATTGTTGTCAATCAGGCTGGTTATTACGGTGTGTCAAAGCCGCTGGCGTTAGAGCGGGCGGAAAAATACCTGGGGCAGTTAGGGCTGTGGGAAAAACGCCTGGCCAGTGCTCGGGAGCTATCTGGCGGCATGAAGCGACGTTTAATGATTGCCCGTGCATTAATGCATGAGCCTAAACTGCTCATTTTAGACGAGCCCACTGCAGGTGTTGATATTGAACTGCGGCGTTCTATGTGGGAGTTTTTACGCAAAATTAATCAGCAGGGGGTCACAATCATTTTAACCACGCATTATCTGGAAGAAGCGGAAATGCTGTGCCGGAATATTGCCATTATCGACAAAGGCCAAATTGTTGAAAATACCACAATGAAATCTTTGCTTGCCAAGTTAACGAAAGAAACCTTTGTACTGGATCTTGCCGCTGAGCCTTCTGGCATCAAGCTTGATGGCTTTGGCTGGCGCGCGTTGGAAGGGCAAAGCATTGAAGTTGATGTGGACAAAGCCCAAGGGCTCAATGCTATTTTCGCTCAGCTGACAGCACAGGACATTAAGGTGTTATCAATGCGCAACAAAGCAAACCGGCTGGAGGAGTTATTTGTCTCCCTGGTTGAACATGGCCGTGGAGGTGCACAATGAGCCAGGCCAATTATATCGTTGCGGTAAAAAGCATTTTAAATAAAGAAACGAATCGTTTTTTACGCATTTGGATCCAAACCTTGGTGCCACCGGCCATTACGATGACGTTGTATTTTGTCATTTTTGGCAGCCTGATAGGGTCGCGTATTGGTGATATGGGCGGTTTCAGTTACATGGAATTTATCGTGCCCGGCCTGATAATGATGTCGGTGATTACCAATTCCTATTCTAATGTTGCGTCATCTTTTTTTAGTGCTAAGTTTCAGCGCAATGTGGAAGAACTATTGGTTGCGCCTGTACCCAATTATATTATTGTGCTTGGCTTTATTGGCGGTGGTATGGCCAGGGGCATGTTGGTGGGGTTAATTGTAACCATTTTATCGTTATTTTTTGTCACCATCCAAATTCATAATTTAGCCGTGATCATTATTACCGTAACGTTAACCTCTATGTTGTTTTCACTTGGTGGCCTAATAAATGCGATATATGCCAAGACCTTCGATGATATCAGTATCATACCAACATTTGTGCTTACGCCATTAACCTACCTTGGCGGTGTGTTTTACTCGTTAACCTTGTTACCTGGCTTTTGGCAACATGTGGCCGCACTGAACCCGGTTGTCTACATGGTTAATGCTTTTCGCTATGGTTTTCTGGGTGTAACTGATGTCAGTTTATGGTTAGCGCTAGCAGTGGTAGTGGGCTTTATTGTGGTGCTGTTTAGCTATGCCATGTACTTGATTAATCGCGGCATTGGCTTACGTAGTTAGCCTACGCCTGAATCGCGCCTTAACCGGTCTGGCCAGTGTGACATTTTTTTGCAGACATTTTTCAACGCTTGCAGTAAAGTGACCGCCTTTTCCAGGCCGTTTTAGTAACTGCTAAACCAGTATGTAGAGTAGCAATAGCATGACCGAACCGAGCAAACGACAGGCAACTGCGTCAGAAGAGGCGCTTTGGCGCATCTTCACGGTGCCGGAAGCGCCTGACTCTACACTGAGCATCATAGAGCAGAATCTTTCACAGAACCTGGCCGGTTTTTTACGTGAAAGTATCGTCGCGGTAGAAAAACCTTTATGGCAGATTGAGCGTGACTTTCAGGCTCATCATATTCCACAAATGCCTAATTTCGTTTCTGACTACGCCGAAAGCTTGATGCAAAAACTGGTTGCGCATTCGGTGCACACCGCCGCGCCTAGTTTTATTGGTCATATGACGTCTGCACTGCCTTATTTTGTGTTGTCGCTGTCAAAAATGATGGTGGGGTTAAACCAAAATCTGGTGAAAATTGAAACCTCCAAAGCCTTTACACCAATGGAGCGTCAAGTGTTGGGCATGATGCATCATTTGGTGTATGGCGAAGGTGACGGCTTTTACAAAAAGTGGATGCACAGCGCGAATCATTCTCTGGGTGCATTCTGTTCTGGCGGTACCATTGCTAATATCACCGCGTTGTGGATAGCACGAAACCGGTTGCTTAAAGCAGACGGTAACTTTAAAGGTATAGCGCGAGAAGGCTTGTTTAAAGCCATGAAACACTATGGCTATGAAGGCCTGGCAATTTTGGTGTCCGAACGCGGGCATTATTCTTTGGGCAAAGCGGCAGATGTGTTAGGCATAGGCCGAGAGTCGCTGATTGCGGTTAAAGCTGACGCCAATAATAAAATTGATACTGTGGCATTGGCCGATAAAATGGCTGAGTTGAAGGCAGCCAATATCAGGGTATTGGCTATTGTAGGTGTAGCGGGTACTACTGAAACCGGAAATGTCGATCCACTACATCAACTGGCTGATATTGCTGAGCAGTATCAATGTCACTTTCATGTTGATGCGGCATGGGGCGGTGCAACCTTGCTGTCCGACAAATACCGTCATTTGCTTGCAGGTATCGAGCGTGCAGATTCGGTGACTATTGATGCGCACAAGCAAATGTATGTACCAATGGGAGCCGGCATGGTGGTGTTTAAACATCCTTCTGCGGCGCATGCCATTGAGCATCATGCTGAGTATATTCTGCGTAAAGGTTCAAAAGATCTCGGTAGCCAGACACTGGAAGGGTCACGCCCGGGTATGGCGATGTTGGTGCACGCCTGTTTGCAGGTGATTGGCCGTGACGGCTATGAAATCTTGATAAACCGCAGTCTGGAAAAAGCCCGCTATTTTGCCACGCTTATTCAACACAATATTGATTTTGAACTTATTACCGAGCCAGAACTTTGCTTGCTAACCTACCGCTACGTGCCTGCCCTGGTACAACAAGCGATGGCTAAAGCCAGTGCTGAGCAGTTACAACGCTTTAATGAATTGCTAAATGGCCTGACCAAATTTATTCAAAAACGCCAACGTGAAGAAGGTAAGTCGTTTGTCTCTCGTACCCGCCTGACGCCAGCCCGCTATAACCGCCAGGAGACCATTGTGTTTCGTGTGGTGCTGGCTAATCCGTTAACCACAGAACAAATACTGCATGATGTACTGGTAGAGCAAGATCAGTTGGCGCAACTGGATAAAGACTATTACCCTAAGCTGCTGCAGTTAGCAAAAGAACTGGCGGCGTAATCTACGCCGTTTGTCCTTAGCCGCGTTACAGGCTATTATCTGTCGAAAATGATATAGCAACGGACTGATTTTATGCGTTATCTTTTGGTTTTACTGCCTTTATTACTAAGCCTTAGTGCGTGTCAAACTGCGTATTATTCCGCTATGGAAAAAGTGGGCGTGCATAAACGCGATATTCTGGCCGATAGGGTAGAAGAGGCACAGGAGTCACAGCAAGAAGCACAACAGCAGTTTAAATCAGCACTGGAGCAATTTAGTAGCCTGATTAAATTTGATGGTGGCGACTTACAGCGGGTTTATGAGGCAACCGACAGCGAGTTTCAGGCTTGTAGTGCAGCAGCTGAAGACGTATCGGCGCGAATTAATAGTATTGAATCTGTAGCGGATGCGCTGTTTGACGAGTGGCAGGATGAACTGGAGCAGTACACCAATACCTCGCTAAAACAAGACAGTGCAAGAAAACTGGCTAATACCAAACGGCAATATAACAGCTTGTTGAAAACCATGCGGCGTGCAGAAAAGAGTATGCAACCGGTATTGGCATCGCTTAAAGATAATACCCTGTATTTAAAGCATAACTTAAATGCAAAGGCGATAGGCGCCTTGCAGGGCGAATTTAATTCGGTGCAAAAAGACATTAACCGGTTAATAGATGATATGAATAAAGCCATTGCCCAATCAGAGCAATTTGTGGCAACGTTAAAACAGTAAAGCTTGTCTGCCGGTATGTAGGCAGCTTAACGTTATTAAAAAGGAGTGAGTTATGGCAGGTCAGGGGTCTGGCGGCAATGTGATTGCAGCCTTATGTAATGTGTTTATTCCGGGGTTAGGTCAGCTGGTGCAAGGCCGTATTCTAGCGGCGATTATTTTCTTTTTAGTCTGTGTGGCCGGTTATGCCACCTGGTTTTTGGTGATACCCGGTATTATTGCTGTAATAGTGCATATCTGGGCCATTATTGACGCCGCTAAGTTCAAGCCATAGTTCAAGGCCATAGTTTTAGCCGGTAACGGCTACCCCTTAGGTTTATGTTATTTTCACACCCAGACATAGCGGCTTTGCAGTAGCGACAGCCGCTTAATGTATTGCGGCAAGCCGCATTGTTGTTCTGCACCGGCCTAAATAACCCCAGTGCCTGTATTAATTTGGTGCCACTATTAATCCAGGTGAAAATACTGCAAATCAAACGCCCTGGATACTGAACCGCGCCAAGCAGTGCAGTTCATCTGGATACTTTGGGCTAGCGTAAAGTTTTTTCATAAAACAGGTTTCCTCTAAACATCCTGGCTACAGAGCATAGCCATCAGCATGGTTATAATTTGAACTGTGACATTTTTTCTGCCTTGATGTAGTACATTACTAATGAGTCATTGTGGCCGGTAAAACGCAGCTGCACAGAGTTTAATCAACCTAGGGAATGCATTATGACGGCGGCACAATGCATGACTATTCTGATTTTACTGCTCACTATCGGCATGTTTTTATGGGGCCGCTGGCGCCATGATATGGTAGCGCTGGCTGCGTTACTTGCTTGTGTGCTTTGCGGTGTTATCGACCCGGCCATTGCGTTTAATGGGTTTGGCCATCCTGCCGTTATTACTGTGGCATGTGTTTTGGTGTTAAGTGCAGGCCTGCAAAGCTCTGGCGCGGTGGATGTGCTTGCCAGGCATGCGATGCCGAAACATGCCGGACTTATGCTGAGTATGGGGGTGCTGGTTGGTATGGGCGCACTCCTGTCCGGTTTCATGAATAACGTCGGTGCGCTGGCATTGCTGATGCCGGTAGCGCTGCAGCTTGCCAACCGCCTGGAAGTGCCTCCCGGGCGGATCCTGATGCCGCTGGCGTTTGGTACTATTTTGGGCGGAATGACAACTATGATTGGCACACCGCCGAATTTAATAGTGTCCGGCTTTCGTGCACAGCAAAGCAGTAATGGTTTTGCGATGTTTGATTTTACCCCGGTAGGACTTGCAGTTGCATTGACAGGCTGCGTGTTTGTGGTATTGGCCTGGCGTTTGGTGCCGGCGCGAAAGCAAGCCGGCACGGAGGGGTTTGAAACCGGCGCTTATTTGACCGAAGCGCGAGTAACAGAAAACAGTAAAATTGCTGATAAGCGCTTAGTCGACATAGAACATGAATTCGATGATAGTGGTGCGCAAATTGTCGGCCTTATCCGCAATGATGTGAAAATAAATGCACCCAGCGGCGGGCGGGTGATTCGAGCCGGTGATATTTTAGTGCTGGAAGCTGAGGTTGACTCATTAGGCGCGGTATTATCTGCTTTGGGCCTGGAGTTGGAAGAATCAGTAACGGTAGATAAGCCGGTCAAAAGCGAGCAGCAAGACGTTGAGCAATTGTCGGCGGGACAAGCAAAAAATAACGAGGCTGAACCCGCAGGTAAAAATTCAACAGCTCAAAAAGCACAGGACAATAAGTCGTCTAGTAGTGAAGATATCGTGTTAATTGAACTGGTCGTGCGGCCCGAGTCAAGCTTACAAGGCCGTTCAGCTACCAGTATTATGTTGCGCTCGCGCTACAGTTTGAATTTGCTGGCAGTGTCCCGTGATGGCGGTCGTTCAAAGTCACGTTTACGAAACTTCAGAATGCAAGCGGGTGATTTGCTATTGATGCAAGGAACCAGAGAAAGCGTGCTTGAATTCGCCAATGACTATGGCTGCGTGCCCCTGGCAAAAAGAGAGTTAAACATTCCGGATAAACGTCAGGCTGTGCTTGCTGGAATAATTATGTTTTTTGCAGTGGCCGGCGCTGCTTTTGGCTTGCTACCGGCAGCCATTTCATTTGCTTTGGGCGTGCTGGCGTCAATGGTGTTTAAAACGGTGCCTGCGCGCTCAGTGTATGCCGCGATAGACTGGCCGGTAATAGTGCTGCTGGCAGCACTTATTCCTGTAGCAGGTGCCATGGAAGCCACCGGTGCCGCAGCGCTAATTGCCAGTTTGTTGATGGAATATGTCGCCCGGGGCAATGCTGTAGTGGCACTGGCCATGGTATTAATTATTACTATGTTTCTATCTGATTTAATGAATAACGCGGCTACAGCAGCTGTAATGTGCCCTATTGCTATTAGTGCTGCTTTGGCGCTGAACGTTAATGCTGACTCGTTCCTGATGGCGGTGGCAATAGGGGCATCTTGCGCATTTTTAACGCCGATAGGCCATCAGAACAATACGCTAATACTGGGCCCAGGCGGCTTTAAATTTGGTGATTACTGGCGTTTGGGCTTGCCTTTGGAGTTGTTGGTTGTTGTTGTAGCTACGCCGTTACTTTTGCTGTTCTGGCCATTATGACAGCTGACATTGCTCTGGTATTACTTCTGCTGCTTGCAGCTCTTGTATTGTTTGTAACCGGCTGGCTGCGGATGGATGTCGTCGCTTTGCTGGTGTTGTGCGTGCTGGCCTTGTTGGGGTTGGTATCACCTGCTGAGGCTGTCAGTGGTTTTAGTAATCCGGCTGTGATCACGGTTTGGGCCATGTTTATTATGAGTGAGGGGTTAACCCGCGCCGGTATTGCCGATGGCATCGGCCGCAGGGTTATCCGCTTGTCCGGCAACAGTGAAGTACAGATGATCATAGTGATTATGCTGGTTGCTGGCGTGTTATCAGCTTTTATGAGTAATATCGGCGTGGTTGCCTTATTGCTGCCGGTAACTGTAGACGCGGCGAGGCGTTGTGGTATTGCGCCGGCCAAGGTCTTAATGCCAATGGCGTTTGGCGCCATGCTAGGCGGGCTAATTACTTTAATTGGCACACCGCCTAACTTACTGGTAAGCATAGCGCTGGAAAAAACCGGCCAGAATGGTTTTCACTTATTTGATTTTGCGCTGATTGGCTTACCGGTTTTACTGGCGGGCACTTTGTTTGTTGCCTTTATTGGCCGTCACCTGCTGCCTGATACCGATCCTGACCGTGCCAGCCTGGCGGGCAGTAAAAACCTTAGTGATCAATACAGCCTGCAAGAGCGGATCTTTGCTTTGCGTTTGCCTACACCGTCATTGCTAGCCGGACACACACTGGAAGAGTCCGGCTTGATTAATACCGTCGGGCTAATGGTTATCGCCCTAACGCGTGGCAATGAAACGTTTACCCTGCCATCGGGGCAAACGGTGCTTAAAGCCGGTGATATTTTGCTGGCCCAAGGCAAATTCAGCCGTTTTGAACGGCTACGTAGCTGGAACTCCTTAACCATTGAGCGCGAAGCCCCGTTATTACATAAAAAGTTGTTGGCGGCCAGTACAATTGCTGAGCTGGAGCTTGCTGCCGACAGTGGCTTGGTGGGGGAAGCGTTGCAGCATTACCGGTTTCGTGAGCTTTATCAACTGAATGTGTTGGCGGTAAAGCGTGCAGGTCAGATACTGCGCACCCGGCTGGCTGATACATTGTTGGCTGCTGGCGATAAAATCTTAGTGCAGGGCAGTCAGGGTGCGTTAGATGGCATCAATAAGCATACCGCTTTCAGTGCTGTGCGTGTGCTGAGTTCTGACGAAGTAAAACAGCATTACAATTCGGACGAGCGGCTGTTTGTGTTGGGCTTACCGGCTGACAGCCCGCTGGTCGGCTGCACCTTTGCGGATAACCGGCTTGGCGATGCCTTTGATTTTCGCTTGCTGGGCTTGTTTCGCCAGGGCGAAATTATTCAGCAGTTTCACTCTGACGATAAGCTGGAAGCAGGGGACTTACTGCTGATCCAAGGCGGCGAAGAGGACCTGGATATTCTGCGCGGTTTTAAAGAACTGGAACGGCTGGACGACATGTCGCCGTATCTGGATTTACTCGCTAAAGGTAAGCTGGAGCTGGTCGAAGCAACATTACACCCGCGCAGTAAATACCTTGGCAAAAGTGTCAACGCGCTGCAGCTTGATAAACGTTATAAAGTCGAAGTGTCTGCCATTTGGCGCGAGGGCCGCGCTTATCGCTCTGCGCTGGGCAGTATGTTGCTGCAAGCCGGTGATGCGTTATTAATTGTTGGCCCGCGCTCGCGGTTGGCAAGGCTTACAGACAGCGAACATCTGATAGTGATGAATCCAATACAGTTGAAACCAGTCGATGCGGCTAAAGCACCTCTGGCTGCAGGGCTGATACTACTTATGATTGCGCTAACGGTAACCGGCGTATTACCGGTGTATCTGGCGGCTATTTTTACAGCCACTTTAATGGTGGCTAGCCGTTGTTTAACCATGGAACAGGCGTATGCCGCCATTGACTGGCGTTCTATTTTTCTGATTGCCGGCATGTTGCCACTGGGGTTGGCGATGCAGCACTCCGGTGCAGCAGCCTGGTTGGCAAACGGAGTACTGGCAGGCCTGGGGCAATTTGGTCCCCTGGCTGTGATGGCAGGGTTGTATCTGGTTACAACCCTTGGCACCCTGGTTATTCCAACCGTTGCGCTGGTGTTGATTATGGCTCCGATTGGCATAATGCTGAGCAGCTCGCTTGGGATAAATGCTCAAAGCGCGATGATGGTGGTGGCCGTAGCGGCTACCAGCCTGGCTAGCCCGGTATCGCATGCAGCCAATACGCTGGTGATGGGGCCGGGCGGTTATCGCTTTATTGATTACTTAAAGGTGGGTGGTCCGCTAAGTTTACTGTTATTTATTATTACAATGCTGTTGTTGCCACTGTTTTGGCCGCTAACCCCGGCGTGACTGAGCGCCGGGTGTAGCAACTAGCTCTCAGATTTCGATATTATCAATTAGCCGCGTGGTACCCAGCCAGGCCGCAGCCAAAATCACTTTAGCTTGCTCTGCCGAAGTGGCCAGGGTTAGATCGGTTTGGTCAGCGATATTAATATAATCTGTAGTAAAACCAGCGGTATTCAATTGCTGTTTAGTGTGCTGCTCTAAGCTGCGGTAATCATGGTTACCATTGAGAATGCGACTACGCAACTGTTGTAACAACGTATGCAGCGACGGCGCGATAGCGCGTTGTTCTGCACTAAGGTAACCATTGCGCGAACTTAATGCCAGGCCATCTTCGGCACGCTCTGTTGCTACGCCAATAATCTCAACTGGCAGGGATAAGTCGATTACCATCTGGCGGATAATTGCCAGTTGCTGATAATCCTTTTGGCCAAAACAGGCAATATCGGGCTGTACCAAATTAAACAGCTTACACACTATGGTAGATACCCCACGGAAATGGCCGGCACGGCTGGCACCGCAGTGCAAGTCACCTAGCAGTGGCACGTCAACATAAGTTTGTACATCCAACCCCCGCGGATACATCAGTTGCGGCGTTGGCGTAAATACCGCATCCGCGCCGTGGGCGCTTAACCCGGCGCAGTCTGCATCCAGTGTACGCGGATAATTATCAAGATCTTCATTTTTGCCAAACTGCATTGGGTTAACAAAGATACTGACAATCACCCGATCAGCGCGGCTTTTTGCCACATCAACCAGCGTTAAGTGGCCATTATGCAAGTTGCCCATGGTGGGTACGAAGGCAATGCGCTCGCCGTTTTGACGCCAAGCACTGATTTGCGCCCGCAGGGCTTGAACAGAGTTAATGATCTTCATCGGGCTTAGAAACTGTGGTCGTTAGTAGGAAAGGTTTGGCTTTTTACTTCACTGACATAAGCGGCAATTGCGCTTCTAATCTCACCAGTTTGTGCCAGATAGTTTTTAGAGAATTTTGGAATATAACCACTGCTGATACCGAGTAAGTCATGCATTACCAGTACCTGACCATCGGTAACATTACCGGCACCAATACCGATAACTGGTATGCTTAAAGCATCAGTAATGCGTTTAGCTAATGCAGTAGGAATGCATTCCAGCACCAGCAATTGGGCACCCGCATCTTGCAAAGCTTTTGCCTGCGCCAGCATAGCATCGGCGGCTGCTTCGGTTTTACCCTGCACTTTATAACCACCAAAAATATGCACCGACTGCGGTGTTAAGCCTAAATGGCCGCACACTGGCACGCCACGTTCAGTTAGCGCTTTTACGGTAGGGAGTAAAAAATCACCCCCTTCCAGTTTTACCATATTAGCTCCGGCATGCATTAGCGGCACCACACTTTGTAATGTTTGCTCTAACGTGCCATAGCTCATAAACGGCATATCAGCTATTACGAATGCATCGGGTGCTCCGGCGCGCACAGCGCGGGTATGGTAAGCAATGTCACTAATGGTTACTGGTAGCGTATCGCTGCGCCCCTGCAGTACCATGCCAAGTGAGTCGCCAATTAACAGCACGTCGACGCCTTGTTCGGCAAATAATTTAGCAAAGCTGGCATCATAGGCCGTCAGCATGGTGATCTTGTCACTTTGCTGTTTCATTTTCTGTAATACGGCAGTGGTAATTTTAGCCATAATCTTCTCATCAGACCATTAATGCAGGTGGCGCAAGATCGCACAAAGTGCGATCAGCTGCAACTGCTATGAAGTTTCTGCAGGCCATTTATCGGCACTTGCTTTAGTAAAGAGGATAATACAGTACCATCCGGCAGGCGAAGTTCTGGGGCAATTTCATGCAGAGGATATAGTACAAATTCACGTACTTTCATACCGTAATGCGGCACGGTGAGGCGTGCTGTTGAAATAGTCTCATTACCATACAACAGTATGTCCAAATCTAACGTGCGTGGACCCCAGCGCTCAGCTTTGCGCTTTCGCCCATGTTGCTGTTCTATCTGTTGCAACGCGTCTAATAACTGCTCAGGTGAGAGCGAAGTATCGATAGCGACGACAGCGTTAACATAGTCTGGTTGGTCTTGCGGCCCCATAGGTTTCGACGCATAAAAACTTGATACCTGCTGCAATATACTTTGCGGTAGCCGTTGTAATTCGTCTACCGCGTGTTGTAGTTGCAAACCAGGTTGGTCTAAGTTGGCACCTAAGCCGATGAAACACCGAATTAAAGCCATTATTCTGCTGTGCGTTTACGTTTATAGTTGCGCCGACGACGTGGGCCCTTGTCAACGCCTTCCTTGCCTAACTGATTAATAAGCTGCAAACGGTCGGTGTCGTCAGCAAACTGAAAACGCTCCCACCACAAGGCAAGTTCTGTCAGGTTACCGTCTTCTGCCTGCGCCCGTAATTGCAAAAAGTCAAAGGCACCGCGAAATTTTGGTTGCTCGAGTAATTTAAATGCGCGACGACCGGCACGTTTTGTCAGGCGGCTTTGTAACGCCCAAATATCGCGCATAGCCAGGGTAAAACGCTTCGGAATGGCAATAGTACGCTGCACATCATCCAGCACCTCTGTCATGGCGATATTCATCGCGTCAAGTTCGCTAAGTCCATCCGTTACCAGTGTTTGACAGCGAAGCTCTACCGGATACCACATTAACGCGGCGAAAATAAACGCCGGTGTTACGGGTTTTTCCACGGCTACGCGCGCATCGGTGTCTTGCAGTGCTTTGGTCGCTAATTGAAACGCTTTGCCTTCAGGTTCTTGTTTTAATAGCTTGTCTAACTGGGGTAACAGCTGCTTGAGTACGCGGGTGTCACGCATCAGCATAAAGTTATCAAAGGCTTTTCCAGCCAGCAGTAATTTAACCAGCTCATCAAATAACCGCGGTGGCGGAATATTTTTTAACATTACAGCCAGCTGTGGGATTGGTTCTGCAGCGGCTGGCGCTATTTGCATATTCAGCTTGGTAGCAAATCGAATGGCACGTAAAATGCGTACCGGATCTTCGCGATAGCGCGTTTCCGGGTCGCCAATGAGCTCAATTTTACGCTCAGCGATAGCTTGCATACCGTTAGCAAAGTCGTACACCGAGAAGTCATTTACGGAGTAGTACAGCGCATTAATAGTAAAGTCACGCCGTTCGGCGTCTTCTTCAATTGAGCCGTACACATTGTCACGCAGTATTTGGCCATGGTCGCTTAAGCTGGATGTTTTTAACTTAGGTGCGGTTTCGGCGTCATCTTCAGTACCACTGTGATGGCCACGGAACGTTGCTACTTCGATGATCTCTCTACCAAATACGACATGGGCTAAACGAAAACGGCGGCCGATTAGACGGCAGTTACGAAACACCTGTTTTACCTGCTCCGGTTTAGCATTGGTAACCACATCGAAATCTTTTGGCTTAATACCGAGCAATAAATCGCGAATACAGCCACCAACCAGATAGGCATCAAAACCGGCATCCTTTAACCGGTACAGCACTTTAAGTGCATTAGGGCTGATATCCTTGCGCGAAATAGCATGTTGGTCGCGGCTTAAACGCTGAACTTGGGGCAATAAACTGGCACCCGCAGCAATACGCGGGGCATGAGAAGGCTTAGCTATCGCTTTTTCTTTACGAGCTTCCGTGGCGTTGTTTGCCTTGGCCTTGCCACTGTCTGCCTTTGGCTTGCCACTAAGGGTGCGGCGGCAAAAATCTAACACGCGTGAAATAATGATTATTCTCCTGAGCAGTGCAACCTTTTGCTGCACGTTAAAAAAACGGCTAATAATACCGCAGCTACGCAAAAAAAAGAACGAAACAGGCGCTGCTTAACGATATTCTATGGCGTTTATTTCCATTTTTGCCGGTACCTTGGCCAATTGCCAGTTATTACATGCCCAGTTTAACTGTTCAGCCACTGGTGCTTGTTGCAATTCCCGGGGCGGTAAATGACCAAGAAAATCAAGTACTGCAGTTAAAACCTGAGGTTGTGACCATTGGCTTACTGCCGGGGCATGATTTTGTTTGCTAAGTTTAAGTCCTGGTTGCAATACCGCTAACGGCAGGTGACCGTAGCGTGGGGCTTTGGCGCCGAGCAATTGGCATAGGGCTTGTTGGCGTGGTGTCATCTGGATTAAATCTGCACCGCGTATAACTTCGGTAATGCCTTGATCAATATCATCAATAACAACCACAAGTTGATAAGCAAACAGGCCATCACGGCGTTTAATGATGTAATCTTCTGCCGCCAGTTCTGCCGGGATTTGTTGCTGGCCAAATAACAAATCAGCATAACAACTTGGTACATTGCTACTACGTAAGCGCCAGGCAAGTGGCTCGTGACATAAGTTTAGTGCAGCACAATGGTTAGTATAAAAGCCACCCATGGCACTAATGTGTTTGCGGGTACATTGACAACCATATAGCAATTGCTGTTGTTGTAGTTGGGCAAAAACATGCTGATAACGGTCTAACCGCTGGCTTTGATAAAGTACAACGCCATCCCAGTGCAAACCATATTGTTCTAAGGTACGCAGGATATCGCTGTCCATACCTGACACCATGCGAGGAGTGTCAATGTCTTCCATCCGCACTAGCCATTGCCCAAACTGACTTTTTGCTTGCAGATAGCTACCAACAGCAGCAATTAGAGAACCAAAATGAAGCGGGCCGGAAGGCGATGGCGCAAACCGGCCTATATAAGCAGAGGAAGCAATGGGCATCTTAGCCGCCCATTTGCTTTTCCTTGATTTCTGCTAAGGTTTTGCAATCGATACACATATCAGCCGTAGGACGGGCTTCTAAGCGACGTATACCAATTTCAATACCGCAGGTATCACAAAAACCAAAGTCTTCATCTTCAATTTTTTGCAGGGTTTTCTCAATTTTTTTCAGTAGCTTACGTTCACGGTCACGTGCTCTAAGCTCTAAACTAAACTCTTCTTCCTGCGCAGCACGGTCCACAGGGTCCGGAAAGTTTGCTGCTTCGTCGGCCATATGATTCTTAGTACGGTCAACTTCTTCGCGCAACTGCTGACGCCAGGCGTCAAGTATGCGACGGAAATGTTCCAGTTGCTTCGGGTTCATATACTCTTCCCCGACAGCTTCCTGATATGGCGCTACGCCTGCAAGAGCTAGTAAGCCCAGCGTTTTGGTAGTATTGCCCTCTGGCATGATCATCTCCTGTATAATGCCAAGCAAAAAATATGGCGGCTATAGATAGCAGAATATTGCTAGCATCGCAATCAGATTTAAAAGACGCGGAAGTATACAGACTGCCAGCATGGCCGTCATCTTTTTTCAGCGGTTATCCATTCGAAGGGGATTTTGCCCATTGTAACAGCCGAATAGCGTCGTGGTGTTTTGCGGTTAGAGCCTTGTGATACACTCTGACAAATAACTAAGATGCGTTACGCGTAAAGGGGGACAAATGACTGACGTAGTGCAAATTACGCTGCAACAACATTCTGCGGACACTAAATGGGGCAAGGCATTATTTTCGCCAATAGCAGATGGATTTCAGCTGCATTTTAATATCCATGACGCCACGCGCAGTGTGCAAAAAGCGGCACGTAGTCTAGAGAGTCTTGGCTTGCTGCAGGTGCAGCTTGCTGGTGACGGTTGGACAATAGCATTGCAGTGGGCGTTTTATCAGGGGTTTTGCACGGCGAAAAAACACAATGGTGTGCTGTTTTGTGGTGACGCTGACACTCAGCGGCAGTTGCAACACATGGTGCAATGTTTTAGTTGGGCAAAGCAGCTAACGAACCAGACCCCAGACGAGTTGTATCCAGAGCAACTGGCAATATTAGCGGCGCGTTTTATTGAGCAAGTGGCTGCCAAAGGCACAGTGCAAAGCCAGATTTTATTGGATGAGCAGTTACTTGCCGCTGGCTGGCATGGTTTACATGCGGTTGGACGCGGCAGCGCACGCAAACCTGCAATGCTAATTTTGGATTACAACCCAACGGCAAACGCTGATACGCCTGTAAGTGCGGCGTTGGTAGGTAAAGGTATAACCTTTGATAGTGGCGGTTACTCTATCAAAGCGACCGAAAGCATGCTCACAATGAAATGCGATATGGGTGGAGCTGCAACGGTGACGGCTGCTTTGGCATTAGCCATTTTGCAAGGCCTTAATAAACGGGTTCAATTAATATTATGCTGTGCGGAAAATCTCATTAGCAGCACAGCGTACAAGCTTGGCGATATCATCACCTATAAAAACGGCACTACGGTTGAAGTTGTTAATACTGATGCAGAAGGGCGTTTGGTATTGGCCGATGGCCTGATGTGTGCAGCAGAAAGTGGCGCAAACCTTATCATCGATGCTGCAACCTTAACAGGAGCGGCAGTTACTGCAGTTGGCGCTGAGTTTAATGCCTTGTTTGCTCTGGATAAACAATTAGCGCTAAAAGCCTTAGCGTATGCCGAGCAATCTGACGAACCTACCTGGCAGCTGCCTCTAGAGCATTGGCATAAGCAACAATGCCCTTCGGCCTATGCCGATACGGCCAATAGTCGACCCGTAAAAGGTGGCGGCGCAGGTGGCGCAAGTAATGCTGCAGGTTTTCTCAGTCGCTTTGTGCCGCATGACGGGAAGGGCTGGTTGCACTTTGATTTAGCTGCCGCATTTAATAATAGTAATAATGGTTATTGGGCGGCAGGCGCCACAGGCCAAGGCATAAGAACAATAAGCACAACACTATTGGCGGAAGTGTAATATCACCTCCCTTTTAGCTTAGCAAGCTTGGTTGAGCATACTGAGTTGAGCATACTTAGTTGCTCAGAATAGGCGCGCTAATTTTAGTATTGAGTCGGAGTAAATAGTGCTGCCTGTTGCTGATATTTTACCGCAACTGCTGTTATTGCTGCAGCAACACAATAAGGTGCTTTTGTCAGCCCCTCCGGGGGCTGGCAAGTCTACCTATCTGCCATTATACCTGCTTCAACATAAACAGTTTGCTGGTAAAACGATACTGATGTTGGAGCCTCGTCGTTTAGCGGCAAAAAATATCGCTGCCTATATTGCATCGCAACTTGGTGAAGCCGTTGGTAGTACGGTGGGATATCAAATTCGGCAAGAAAAAAAATGCTGTAGCAGTACGCGGCTGTTAGTCGTTACTGAAGGCGTACTTACCCGCAAACTGCAACAAGACCCTGAACTGGCCGATGTCGATCTGGTGCTGTTTGATGAGTTTCATGAGCGGTCAGTGCATGCTGATTTAGCCTTAGCGTTGTGCTTGGAAGTACAGCAGCTTAGGCCACAACTGCAGTTGCTTATTATGTCTGCTACGCTGGATACGGCGAACTTAGCCGAGCTTATACAGGCGCCGGTTTTGCAAAGTGAAGGCCGTAGTTACCCGGTAAGTGTCGATTATGTGTTACCTGACAATCAGCCGTTAGCCCAACAAATTTGCCGTATTGTGCAGCAGGCATTAGTAATGCATTCCGGAAATATTCTGGTGTTTTTACCAGGGCAAAGCGAAATAAATCAATGCGCACAACGTCTTGAACAACACGGGTTGCCAGACAATACACAGCTTCACCGTTTGTTGGGTAGTTTGACCTTGGCACAGCAACAAGCGGCTATTGCTGCCCCGCCAAGTGGGAAGCGCAAAGTGGTATTGTCGACAAACCTGGCTGAAACCAGTCTAACCATTGATGGCATTACCGTGGTGATTGATAGTGGAGTATGTCGTCAAAGCCAATTTAATCCACGTCAGGGGCTTAGTGTGTTGGATACTGTGGCTATTAGTCAGGCAGCCGCTGTGCAAAGAGCAGGCCGGGCAGGCCGGTTGTCAGAGGGGCACTGCTACAGATTAGATACGGCGGAAAAATGGCAACGTCGCGCCCGGTTTGAATCCGCAGAAATTGAGCGCAGTGACTTAACCGCGTTGCGTTTAGATGTGGCAGCCTGGGGCTGTCAGATCAATGATTTACTCTGGATAACGCTACCGCCACAAGCTCATATAAAAGTAGCGGAAGGCTTGTTACAGCAGCTGGGCTTTATCGATGACAGAGGTATTATTACCCCAGAAGGGCGGCGAGCGCATAAATTAGGTACTGAACCCAGGCTAGCTGCTATGTTATTGCATGCGAATGTACTGGAGCAGCAAGGTAACCTGGGGGCAAAAGCGCTAGCCTGTGTATTGGCAGCCTTGTTGGAAGATAGCCGGGTGCTGCAAGATGATATCTATAGTTTGCTGGGGCGAGTCAAACAAGCCTTGCCGCAACAATGGCAGCAAGCGCAGAGTTTTGCTCGCCTAATCGGTTGTCAGTTACATTCAACAATGCCGATAGAATTGGCACCTTTGCTGTTGCTACGTGCCTATCCAGATAGGCTGGCCAAGCGCCGTGGCAAGGGGTATCAGCTATCAAATGGTATTGGCGCTGTGTTACAAGACAATCATAGCTTAACGGGGCAACCGTGGCTTGTGGCATTACATGTGCAACAATTTGGTCGGGAAAACCGCATTTACCATGGGGTAAGTATTGCCCCAGAGACAATATTGGCTGACTGGCACGGTCAATTGCAGTGGGAAACGCATACATTTTGGGATGAAAAAGCCGGCAGCTTTTTTACCGAACAGCAGCGTAATTTTGGTCAGTGTTTACTCAGCGCTAAACCTGCAGCATTACAGTTAACAGCAGAACAAAAGCAGCATGCCTGGCAGGAATATGTCCTTGCCAAAGGTATTGCTTGTTTGCCATGGAACGAAACATCGCTGCAACTGAAAGCACGTGTTAGGTTACTGCAGCAGATGCAGCCAGATGCGGGCTGGCCTGATTTTTCAGATACTGCCTTGCTGGATGAACTGCCTAATTGGCTAGGCCCTTATCTGACAACAATCAGTAAAAGTGCAGCGTTGGCACAATTGCCATTGTATGACGCCTTGTTACAGCGTTTAACCTATCCGCAGCAGCAACAATTAAGCCAATTGTTGCCAACGCAATGGCAGGCGCCAACGGGCTCTAAGGTGAGTATTAATTATCTGGCCGAGGGCGGACCACGACTTTCAGTGCGGGTTCAGGAGATGTATGGCCAGATGCAATCGCCAACCGTGTTGCAAGGTGCAGTTAATATTACAGTGGAGTTATTATCACCTTCACGACAGCCGTTGCAGGTTACGCAAAATTTAGCCAGTTTCTGGCAAAATGCGTGGCAGGAAGTGAGAAAAGAGATGCGAGGGCGCTATCCAAAACATTTTTGGCCGGAAGATCCTGCACAGGCAATGCCAACAACAAAAACTAAAAAAGCGATGCTTCGATGAGTAAAGTTAATGTAAGCCGCAAACCAAAATCGGCCAACAAATCAGCGATAAAACCCTCAGCCTTGAGGAGCGGGTTAAAACGTACTGCCATAGCACTATTAAAGCTGATGTTTGTGTTGCTACTGGTACTGTTGTTTTATCTGGTGTACCTCGATAGTAAAATAAGCAAAAAGTTTAGTGGTCAAAAATGGCAAGTGCCGGCGCAAATTTATGCCCAAAGTACAGAGCTGTTACCTGGTAAACTAATGACACAAGAACAGCTTATTGCTAAGCTAGACAACTTAAAATATCAGCGCAATTCCAGCTTAACCGCTCCCGGGCAATATAGTGTTTCTCGCAATCATGTCACGGTGTATCGCCGGGCATTTACTTACGTCGACGGCTATGAAGCTGAGCAGCTATTTAGTGTTGAATTTAACCGCAGTGGCATCAATCGTATTACGCAACGCCAACAACAAGACCCTTTAAATTTTGCCAGGCTTGAACCGGAACTGATTGACCATTTAGTGGCTGCGCAGCAAGAAGACCGGGAGCTAGTGCGATTAGAGCAGGTGCCTGAACGCTTTAAAGATACCTTATTGTTGGTAGAAGACCGCGACTTTTATCATCACCATGGTGTTTCACCACTGTCGGTTATGCGGGCATTGTGGGTAAACGCGGTAGCTGGACGCACGGTTCAGGGCGGTTCTACGTTGACTCAGCAGCTAGCGAAAAATATGTATTTGAGCAGTGACCGCACACTATGGCGCAAAGCGAATGAGGCGCTGATTGCTATTGTATTAGATTATCGCTTTAACAAAGATCAAATCCTTGAAGCTTACTTAAATGAAGTATTTGTTGGACAAAACTACGCAAATGCGGTGCACGGAGTTGGCTTAGGCAGCCGGTTCTATTTTGGCAAACCACTTGGTGAACTTCAGCCGGCACAATATGCATTGCTCATCGGGTTGTTGAAGGGGCCTTCCTATTTTGATCCGCGCCGATACCCCGAGCGAGCCCAGCAGCGGCGTGATCTCATACTTCGTTTAATGTTTGAACAACACTTGTTAGACCGGACAGAGTATGAGCATGCCGTGCAGCAAGCTGTCGTGGTGATCCCTCGAAATCAGTATCTTAATACCGGTTTTGCGGCATATTTAGATGCCGTGAAAAAAGAGCTGCGCCAACTTAGTATTAATGCGGTAGATAAAGATCAGGGTATTAAAGTATTCACCTACCTTGATACTCAAGCTCAATTTTCGGCGGAGCGAGCCACAAAGACGCAACTGGCTGAGCTGCCATCAGAGCTACAAGCTGCTGTTGTGGTTGCGAATTATCAATACGCTAAGATCATTGCTATGGTTGGCAGTAAAGATGCCGTGCAAGGTGGTTTTAACCGGGCTATTGATGCTAAAAGGCAAATTGGCAGTATCATTAAACCGGTGATTTATCTTGAGGCGTTGGCGCAGCGTGGCCGATACTCTTTGGCGTCGATATTACAAGACGAGCCGATACGACTGCGCAGTAATGACCAGGACTGGCAGCCACAGAACTTTGATAAACAGTACCGTGGGCCGGTCATGTTAGTCGATGCGCTGGCGAACTCATTAAATGTACCAACGGTAAGGCTTGGCTTGCAATTGGGCTTGCCTGCACTTAGTGATGGTTTACGCAAACTGGGCTTAAGACGCAAGGTAAAGCTACATCCTGCTGCCCTGCTCGGAGCTATAGAGCTTAGCCCGCTTGAAGTTACCCAGTTATACCAGACGATAGCCAATAATGGTTTGCATCAGCAGCTAACGACATTACAGGCGGTGACAGACAGTAATGGACATCCATTATATGTCCGTGAACATCCACTTACGCGCCGATATGAACAACAAGAAGTGTATCTATTGCAATATGCACTAATGCAAGCCGCCAGCAGAGGTACAGCGAAATCGCTAAAAGCGGCGTTTCCAAGCACCGTCTTTGCGGGTAAAACTGGTACTTCAAGTGATTATCGGGACAGTTGGTTCGCGGGGTTCGATCAAGATACCTTAACAGCAGTGTGGTTAGGGCGTGATGATAACAATGCGATTGCCTTAACCGGGTCGACTGGCGCGTTAAATGTGTTTAAACACTATTATCGCCTGCATGGCGCCAATTCATTGGTACGAGTGATGCCTGAACAGGTATCTTTACAGTCTTTTTCAATTAAAACGGGGTACTTACAGGGGAAAAATTGTTTTAACATATTGTTATTACCTGCGATTTCAGTTGAAATGCCTGCTATGACTGAATGTTTAGAAGAATAGCTGCACTTGAATGAGATTATGGCGATGAAACCTGATAACCCATTACAAGTAGGGCAATGGCAATATCTACCCGAGCAAGACAAACTGGTTCAGTTTGATGCGAACGGCAAAATTGCTGTTACCGCTGATTTGGATAATTTGTCACAAAAGGTAGCGAATTATTTTATCGCTAACGCGGGACGTTTAATTACCAAAGATGAGCTACTTGCTGATGTTTGGGGGATTCGTGATGTATCAGATGGCAGAGTTACACGGGTTATCCGTGTACTTCGCGTAGCGTTAGGGGACGATACCCGAGAACCGCGTTACATCGAAACCATTCCAAAGAGAGGCTATCGCTTTATTGCGCCGGTATCAGCGGTTGTAGTGCAAGAAATTCCTCCGGAAGAAACCGATACCGATAGCGATCAGCCGCAGCAAAACGTACCTAGTTCTACTTCAAAACGGCTACTATGGCTTGCTATGGCATTCCTCGTAACTTTGGCGGGTGTAAGTTGGTTGTTCTGGCCAGATACCATGCCAGACTCAGCCGAACAGGCAATACCATTGCTGCGCTACACACCTATAACCTCTTTAGATGGGCTTGAGTTTTATCATAACGTGTCCGAAGACGAGCGCTATTTAGTTTATAGTTATGCCAGTCCAGAAAATGAAAATGTTACGGTGTTAATGCTGGAAGATTTACAAGAACACCGGCGAATACAAATTACAGAAGACTCTTACAGTAGTTTTGGTGCAGCTTTTAGTCCAGATGGAAAGCAGATTGCTTACCATAGAGGTTACCCGGATGGCCGTTGTAGTATCCGAATAGTTAACTATAACCAAGCTTCTTTAGAAATTATCAGTGATACAGAACTATCTACTTGTGGTGAAAACTCATTATCCTCCCGACTAACTTGGTCTCCGGATGCAAAGTATGTAATTTACCCTTCAATGAGTGACAACAGACAAATGGCTTTAATGATGAAGCCTGTACTTGGCGGAGAGGCAGAGCAATTAACAAAACCACCACCAAGTAGCTTCGGTGATTATGCTGCAAGATTTTCATTTAAGGGTGACAAACTGGCTTTCCTCAGGGGCTCTGGCAGCTCGGCTCAACTATGGTTACTTAACCTAGTAAATAGGGAAATAAAGCTTTTAGTCGACGTTAGTGGCACTATGCCAGGCAATGTTGGCTGGTCTAGTGATGATGAAAATATTATTTACTCTTCCACGTTGACAGCTTTAAGTAGCTTTAACCTTAATACTGGGACGTCATCTATTGTCGCATACATGGATAATAGTACTCGGGAAGTTCAGACGTTAAAAAACGGAAAGCTTTATGCAACCGTGGGGGATTACTCTCATATCAACATCAAAGAAGTTGCGAATGATCTTTCAGAGAAATCATCTCTAAATAAGGTGGTGTTTAGTTCTAATAGAAATGAAAGCCATGCAGAAGCGCACCCTACAAGAGATGATCAGGTAGCCGTCGTTTCAAGGCGGTCAGGGTTACCACAAGTCTGGCTATTTGATTCAAATGGTGATCAACGACAACTTACCTTCTTTGAGAAAAACGAAAGAATTCGAAGTTTAGTGTACTCTCCAGATGGCAATAGTTTAATTGCTCAACTAGATAATGACATCTGGTTGTTGTCAGAAACTGGAGCGTTATCTAAATTGCCACTCGAGAATAATGTCATAACCTCTTTACCCTCTTGGGGCAGCTCAGGTGAATATATCTATTATGCCGAGTCAATAAATGGTCGATGGCAAATTGCCCGCTATGATATTTTAGAGCAGAGAATTGATGACAAGCCTTTTATACTTGATGCAGAGCTTTATTTGGAAAGTTATGACGGAAAATACAGTTTTTGGCGTGATGCTATCAATAAGAAATTTTATCTCAAACATTTAGACAGCGGTATTGTTGAGGAAACGCCTATTACTTTGCCGGAAAATCAGCTCTGGTATAAATTCCAGCAGAGAACTGAAGGAATTTATTTCGTAAAGTTAATAGAAGATATCTATTTTAAGCTGCAATACTATGACTTTGAAACCAGAGAGATTCTGGATGTGCTAGGTGAAACAACACTTTATCACCCACGTTTTAGTGTTTCTGCTGACGGTAAGCGGATTTATATATTGGAGTCTATGCGAGGAGACCTTGATATAGCTAGACTACAGTTACCATAGGTTTTTTATTAGAATTTTATACTTTTTTCATTAAGCATCGTGGTGAGATGTTGTCTAACGTTTATTAGGCCAACAATCAAAGGATGCTCTATATGAAAATTAAATTTTTAATAGCAACAATTTCTGCCATCGCTTGCATGACTTTACTAACGTCGAATAATAGTAGTCAGGTTAATATCAATGATTCAGTTGATGAGTCTTTAATTGCTTGTATGTGGCATCCTTATTGTGGTGAACCAGATATCTACAGTCCTGTAGCACAGCCAGAAGACAAGAAAACAGACACCAAAGATACTAAAGACATCAAACTTGCCTGATACATTGTCTTACAATTAGAAACGCTAAACATTTCTTATGCTTAAGGTATAATCCGCCCTAACATTTACATGTTGGGCGGACCTTAATGTCAAATTTGGACCCACTGGTACAGATTGGCGACTGGTATTATCAGGTCGTTTATGGTGAGTTGTGGCCCATTACAATTGCTAAACCAGAGTCGCCACTGCGACTTGAACCTCGTTTGCATAGCCTGCTAAATTTCTTTTTACGTCATCCCAATACGTTACTGGCCAAAGACACGCTAATTGATAAAGTATGGCCTACTGAAGAAGGCACCGACGCTGCTGTAATGCGTGCAGTAGGTGCGCTACGCAAAGTACTCGGTGATGATGTTCGTTCCCCAATCTATATTGCAACCGTGTCTAAGAAAGGCTATTGCTGGCTTGCAGAAATTAAACCGGTTGAACAGCTAGCGCCTTGCTTAGAGGCAGATGATACTGCCAGTGTCTCAACGACCAGTTCCCCGGCATTGTTGGGCGATAAAAAATTGGCATGGTCATGGCGAGCTATCAATCTTACAGCCGGTGCTGTTTTGCTATGCTGTGCCAGTTTGGCCTATGTGTTAGCAAAATATACTGCAGAGCCGCTGGTGCGGTTACCGGATATTATTACGCCTATAAGCGCCCTTAGTGGCGAGGAATACTGGCCTTTAGTCAATAGCTCAGCTAGCCATGTAGTCTATCAGTATAAAGGCCCACAGCAGCCGTGGTTGAATTGGAGCATACAGTCACTGGCAGATTTAAAAGTTGAGCATCTGCCACAGCAATACCTTGCCTTGTCGCAACCTGTTTGGTTTGATGAACAGGAATTGCTCTTCAGAGCACGCAGTCAATCAGATTCTTGTGCATTTTATCGCCAGCAATTATTGCCAACTGCAGGGCCTGCGCAGCTATTGCAACAATGGCCATGCTATCAAGTGCTAACACAAGCTCTGGTGCGTTGGCACGAGCAGTGGCTATGGGCAGACATTGAACCTGAAACAGCAGATATCTTGTTATTCGCTTCACCGTTGCAAGCGACTGCAAAACAAGTAAACCGTATCAGCCATAATTGGCGACAGTTAAATGGTTTGTTGTTATCTGATAATACCTTGTATTTATTGGTGCAGTTGGGTGGTAACAGCAGTGCCGTGTATCGTTTATCGCTGCCCGATGGCCAGCCTGAACGTATAATTGCTTTTCCCTATTTGGTTAAGGAATTTTCTTGGTGGAGCAAAGATCAGTTGTTGCTGTCGGCTGTGGGTTCAGAGCTGGAAATACTTGATCTTAACAGTATGGCAATGCAACGTTTAGGTCCGCTAACGGTTAGTTTGGCTCAAGCAAGCAGGGCACCTGGCAAGGTGCTGGCAACACAATATCTGGATTACACCACAGATATTTATCATTTTGCTGCTGAGGAACAACAGCAACAAGTCTCATTGCACCTTACTCCCTGGCATGTGAGCAATCGAAGTGAACGTTTGTTAGCCGTTTCGGAATACGGCACTGCTTTTGTTTCTGATCGAACCGGCCATGGTCAGGTTTGGTTAGCACAGGGCAAAAATAGCACACAATTAACCTGGTTGACCGAGCAACAGCAAGTGCAGCAACTGCTTTGGCATAAGGGGGAGCTGCTATTGGTGATCAACAACCAGTTGTTTCAATTAAAACTGCAAAGTAGTGAGTTAACGCTGTATCCGGGAGATATTAGCAGCCAGGGGCGTTTTAGTAGTTGTGACAACCGCTTGTACTGGACTGCACTGACAAACGCGGGTTGGCAGTTGTTTACTGAAACGGATAAGGGACATCATTTAGTACAACAAGATGTTGTAGATGTGCGCTGTGCACCTGGCACAGGGGTCGTTATTCAGCTTCCCGGGCAAAATCAGTTAGCGCTGTTACAAGAAGAGCGCCGCGTAGATTTGCCTGTTGAGCTTAATTGGCGCCAGCTGTCACCTGAGCAATGGTTTGTAGATACCTCCGGTATCTATTGGCTTGAACCAAACCGTGCGGGCTTGGGGGCATACCTTTGGAATAAGCAGGAAGTTAATGTCAGCCCTTGGTTAAGCCAACAATGGCCTGAGGCTATTTATAGTAACGGACGTGGAATTGGCTATGTCGTACAGTCTAGACCATACGACACAGATATTGTTTGGTTACAAAACCGCCGTTAAAGTTGTTTAAAAGCCAAATCTGCTGCAGCAATAGTGGCTGACAGATCGTCATCTGAATGGGCCAAAGACAAGAAACCGGCTTCATATGCAGACGGGGCCAGGTAAATACCTTGTTGCAGCATTAAATGGAAAAAGCGCTTAAATGCTTCAATGTTACACTCTGTGGCTTGCTTGAAATTGGTAACAGAGGTTTCTGCGCTAAAAAACAGTCCAAACATCCCACCGACCTGATTCGTGGTCATAGGAACGCCATTTCGAGCTGCAGCGGCAGAAATACCGTTAATCAGTTGGGTAGTTTTAGCCGTGAGCGCATCATAAACTCCAGGTTTACTGATTTCAGTTAACGCAGCCAGGCCAGCAGCCATGGCAATAGGATTGCCCGAGAGTGTACCTGCCTGATATACCGGACCAAGCGGGGCAATATGCTGCATTATATCTCGTCTGCCGCCAAAGGCGCCAACAGGCATACCGCCACCGATAATTTTACCCAGTGTCGTTAAGTCAGGTTTTACGTTATACACCGCCTGTGCACCACCCAGCGCTACACGAAAACCTGTCATTACTTCATCAAATATTAAGACCGCACCGTACTGATCGCATAACTGGCGTAAACCTTGTAAAAAGCCAGGCGCGGGAGGAATACAATTCATATTGCCGGCGACAGGTTCAACGATAATACATGCAATATCGTTACCCTGCTCAGCAAACAATTGTGCTAACTGCGGTAGGTTGTTAAATTCACTTGTTAAAGTGTACTTAGCAAAATCTGCCGGTACGCCAGGAGAATTAGGCACACCCAGTGTTAAGGCGCCGGAACCGGCTTTAACCAATAATGAATCGGCGTGACCGTGATAACAGCCTTCGAATTTTACAATGGTGTTGCGCCCGGTATAGCCGCGAGCTAAACGTATTGCACTCATGGTAGCTTCCGTACCGGAGCTTACCATGCGTACCATTTCCATACTGGGCACCAAGGTGCTGACTAGCTCCGCCATAGTGACTTCCGCCGGGCAGGGAGCGCCGAAACTTAACCCTTTGGCCGCGGCATCTATTACGGCCTGTCGAATTGCGGGATGGTTGTGGCCTAGTAACATGGGGCCCCATGAGCCGATATAGTCTATATAACGTTTACCATCAACATCATATAAATATGCACCATCGGCACGGTCAATAAATATTGGTGTGCCACCTACGCTTTTAAAGGCACGAACTGGCGAGTTTACGCCGCCGGGAATAGTATGCTGTGCACGTTGAAATAATTCTGCAGATAAAGACATAAAACAGGTTCCAGTAGTTAAGATAAATAAGGACAGGTATAGCGAGGCTAACCGCTGTGCTTATTGCTGTACCATGGTACAGCGCATTCATATTTGGTAAGAAGGTGTTCAACACCCAGCGTCAGAGCGAACAGTGCCATACGCACCAGAATGCCGTTGTCGGCTTGGCGGAAAATAGCTAAATTGGGGTTCAGGTTTAAATCGTTGTCCAGCTCGTTAGCTTCCATACGGGAGTCGCGCGGTAACGGATGCATTATCACAGTATTAGACTTGCAGTAGCGGGTATAAATTTCTTGATTTAAGCGAAATTTGCCGCGATATAAATTAGCTTCTTCTTTCGATGGGAAGCGCTCTTCCTGAATGCGTGTTTGGTACACAATATCTGCATTGAGATTACCTTCCAACGCATCAGTAACGGTTACCTGGTGCCCAGCACTTTGTATGGCATCAACAATGTCTGAAGGCATTGCAAGCTCTTGTGGCGATATCAGCGTAAAGCGTAAATTTTTGTATAATTTTAAAAGCTTAGACAGCGAATGTACGGTTCGGCCAAATTTTAAATCACCGACCATGGCGATGTGCATGCCATCAATAGTTTGGCCGCTAGATGCCAGTTCGCGTTCAATCGTGAACAGATCCAACAGTGCTTGTGTTGGATGCTCATTGGCTCCGTCGCCACCATTGAGTACGGGTACTCTGCTGCCTAAGGCGAATTCTGCGACAGAGCCTGCTTGTGGATGACGCATGGCAATTACATCGCTGTAACTACTAATCACTCGTGCGGTGTCAAATAACGATTCACCTTTTGATAAAGCAGACGACTCCATGCCGGTAGTTTCACGGACTTCACCACCCAATAGGTTAAAGGCACAGCCAAAACTAACCCGAGTGCGCGTACTGGGTTCAAAAAACAGATTACCTAAAATGGCGCCTTCAAGCACTTTAGTGCGTTTTTGCCGGCTGGCATAAGGCTGCATTTGATGCGCAATATTAAAAACATGTTGAATGGTGTCGCGATCAAACTGGCTTACTGAGAGGATGTGTTCGCCTTTAAAGCTCATAGTCAGTGCTCTTTTCGCTGAGAATTAACGGAGGCCGGAACCGGCATTGGACCGCGTCATTATACGCGAAAAATTCAACCAAAAGCGAATATCCGCCTACATTGGCTTTAAATAAGCTAACAGGATAATCGCTAATAATATAAGCACAGGAACCTCATTAAAAATGCGGTAAAATTTTGCACTGCGCGTGTTGCGATTATGTTTAAAGTCTGCCAGAAGTTTAAAACAATAAATGTGGTAGCCATAAAGCAGAGTGACCAGTGCTAACTTGTAATGTAGCCAGTGACTTACTTTAAACCACGCTGCACCATAGCTGTAAATAAGCAGTAAGCCAAACACTAATGTTAACAATGCGAATGGCGTAACAAAATACAATAAACGCCGCGCCATAATTTTAAATTCGGCATCACAGTCAGGGCTTTGGGTTGCAGCGTGATACACGAAAATTCGGGGCAGATAGAAAATGCCAGCAAACCACGCTACCATAAAAAAAACATGCAGTGCTTTGAACACTAAAATAGTTGTCATAATAAATTGTTCTGTTTAACCAACAAACTACGCACCTGATCCCAACGAATAATGCCAATTACTTGCTGGGGTTGCTCTTCACGATAAATATACACAGCACCTTCACGCCGGTCTTCTAAAATAGCAAACACTTCTGCCATTGTAGCCTGATGGTTTAAGCCATGCAGCGGTATGTACTGTATTGCACTTGCACCTGTCATTGACAGGTGCACGTCGTAACTGGCAAGAAAATATTCAGTCTCGCTGTCCTGATGTCGCTGTACCAGTAATTGTTGCGGTGGCTCCAGTTTGTCCAGCGCATGCTGTACTTGCTGATCATCAGGGTTGTCGAGAACTTGATACTGATTATCCAACAATGCTAGTACGCCAACCTTTTGTAATACGTCATCTGCCGGTGAGAGTTTGTAAGGCATTTGCAGAAAATCCAGCTGTAACAAGAAAATAGATTTGTTATTAAAAAACTGCACGCCGGTAATATAAGCGGTAGTAATGACTAACATCGCTGGGATAATGATCCCCGGACTGTGCGCCAGCTCCATCACAGCAACCAGCGCCGCCAGAGGGGCATGCATTGTCGCCGCCATTAACCCTGCCATACCTAGCACGGCATAAGTACCAGCGATACTATTGTCGCCAATAACGGCAGAGGGAATGATAGCCAGTAGTGTTCCTAATACAATGCCAATGCCAAAAATAGGGCCTATAACCCCTCCGGGCACGCCAAGGCCCAAGGCAAAAAGGGTGAGTAACATTTTACCAATAAAGATGGTGAGTAATAAAGTCACATCATTAGGTGCATTAACCGCGTAAAAAATAGCCCCTGTTTCAGCCCCCATGGCATGCGGAATTAAATATCCTATGGCAGCCGTTAGCGCGCCGGCCAATGCCAAGCGTAATATCAATGGCCACTTTTTAAATAACTTAATTAACCGCATCATATTTTTGTTAAATACAAAAGCGATGGCTCCAAACACAATGCCGCAAAGCACCAGATAAGGCAGGTGCCAACCACTGATTGCAACAATATTAAGCAGCGCCAGTTCATTACCACTACCAAACACACTTTGTGTCACCAAGGCGCCGACAACAGATGACAGCATAATAGGAATAAATACATGTACCCGATATTCCCGTAGTACCACTTCCATGACAAATATAACGGCTGCGAGAGGTGTGTTAAACGAGGCTGAAATACCAGCGGCAATACCGCATCCAGCTAAAATTCGTATACTGTTGTAAGGGAGTTTTAGGTATTTGCCCAAGGTACTTGCACTGTATGCTCCCAAGTGAACTGATGGGCCCTCACGGCCAACAGAAAAACCACTGGCGAGCGCTAGTATCCCGCCAAAAAATTGATTCAGGGTATTGCGGGTAGGCATCATGCCGTATTTTAACTTGATACGGTGGATAACAAATGGAATGCCCAGACGGTAATGCTTATAACCTGTTATCCCAGCTATTGCGCCGATTAACACTGCTCCTGCGAGAGGCAGTATCCAGCGAATATCCGCAGAGACGGTGGAAAAGTCGTCACTGCGTGCTAAGAAAAAACTCTGTATGCCGATTATAGCTAACCGGAACAGGATGATTAAAATAGCTGCAGCCAGGCCACCTAGCATACCCAAGATGGACAACTGTAGTGATGTTTGTGGTAGTGCCAAACGACGTTGTAAGGCCGGAAGCCAGATTTGCCAGCGCTGCATATGTCAAAACACCCGTATTAGATAACAAAGAGTTTAACATAAGCTGCTGACTAATCAGCTTAATTGTAACGATTTATACTGATTAACCGACAACAGTGGCTAATACTTGAATAAATTAGTCAGGTATTAGATAATTTACTTCCTAGCGAAACCTGTGGAGTTGTTATGTCTGAACCAGCTGTACCAATTGAGTTTACCGATGCTGCGGCGCGTAAAGTCGCGCTATTGGTAAGTGAAGAGGAAAATCCAGAGTTGAAGCTCCGGGTTTATATTACGGGCGGCGGTTGTTCGGGTTTTCAGTACGGTTTTACCTTCGATGAAAAAGTGAATGATGGTGATTTCGTCGTTGAGAAACAGGGCGTGTCTATGGTGGTGGACCCCATGAGTTTGCAATATCTGATGGGGGGAGTTGTTGACTATACTGATGGCTTACAAGGTAGTCGTTTTATAGTTCAGAATCCCAATGCAACAACTACTTGTGGTTGTGGTTCATCATTTTCAGTTTAATGGCAAGAATAATTTTGTAAATAAAAAGATACATTATTGCTGCTAATTGAGCTTAGCGCTGAGTTAGCAGCATAATCGTCCATAAACTAATTGCAATTGCAAAGTTAAAACCAAGAATATAGCCAAATCCTTTCCATCCCTGCTTTATGCCCCAACCATGCTGCTTTAGATACCAATACCAAATAGCACACATTATTATTGGCAATAAATACAATAGCTTAAGCATTTCTTATCTCTTCAGTTTTATTAACGCTGTTTACAGCATTATCCGCGAAACACCTTCGCATACCAAACTGTAAAGCATCTTTACAGTTTTTAACGCTTGTAGCTGTACGCTTATCGCATCCTGTGGTTTAATTAACCGATTTTTATTGCTTATTGCGCTAGCAATAAGGTTTGCATTTTTTGCAGGAAGTATTTTTATATAATAAAAGCGTAACACGCTGGGAGAAGAAAAAACATGAAAGGTACTAAAAGCGTTATTTCAGATGAAAATAAACGTCTGTGTGTCTGGCTTAAACGACAACGTCAAGAAAAAGGCCATACGATGCGTAGTTTGTCTGAAATATTAGGAACGCCGCATTCTTTTATTGGTAAAGTAGAAAATCAGGAGCGTCGGCTGGATGTGATTGAGTATGTCCGCTACTGCCAAGCGCTCGATGTTGATCCCACGGAAGGATTAAAACAGGTTTTAACCGCCTGATTTAAAAAAACGCCGCTAACCAGCGGCGTTTTGTTTTATGGTGTTATACCTTGCCAAGGCGATAATCAACAGCAATGCTGGGATCCCCATAACCGCGGTCATAACAAAAAACGGCCCATACCCCATTTGCTCTACCCAGTGCCCGGAAAAGCCACCGGCAAATTTGGGTAATAGCAGCATCAGTGAACTGAACATTGCATATTGTGTTGCTGTAAAGGCCAGATTAACCAACGACGATAAATAAGCAATAAAAGCACTTGTGGCGATACCTGCACTGAGGTTGTCAGCAGAGATAATGAGGGTTAACCATGCTAAGTCATAACCAATTTGGCTTAACGCGGCAAAAAGTAGATTTGTCACTGCGCTGAGCAAGGCACCGACAAACAGGATCCGTAATGTTCCAAAGCGATTGATTAAAACGCCGCCCAGTGCCGCGCCTACTAACGTCATGATAACACCATAGATTTTCGATACACTGGCCACTTCTTCTTTGCTGTAGCCCATGTCTACATAAAAAACGTTTGCCATCACGCCCATTACAACGTCGGAAAGACGATAGCAGGCGATCAGTGCCAGAATAAGCAGTGCATGCCACTTGTATCGGCTAAAGAAATCGGTAAAGGGTGCCACCACCGCTTGCTGTAACCAGGTCGCAAAGCGTTGCAGTACGTTACCTTGTATTGCGCTGTGCTGTTGTAAGTTGCTAAGGGGTTCTTTGCTAAGAAGGGTTGTCAGTATACCAGGCAGCATACACAGTGCCATTATCAGATAAGCGCGCTGCCAGCCCACCAAATCATAGCCCTGATTGTCTGAAAACAAGGCAGCTAACCAGAGTGTGCCGGCAGAAGCCAGTATCATTGCCAGCCTGTAACCGGTTAAATAAGCAGCAGCAAGAGCCGCTTGCATTTGCTCGGGAGCACTCTCAATACGAAAGGCATCAACATTAATATCCTGAGTAGCCGAGGCAAAAGCCAACAGTACAGCAAAAGCCGCCATTAACGCCAGTTCTTGCTTTGGATCCATGCCGGACATAAATAGTACAGCAATCATGACAGCCAGTTGTGATATGAGCAGCCAACTTCGACGTCTGCCTAACATGTTATGTAAATAAGGGATCTGTAAATGGTCTGCCAGTGGTGACCAAAGCCACTTAATAGCATATGCCAGGGCTACCAAGCTAAAGTAACCAATATCGGCGCGAGAAACACCGGCTTCGCGCAACCAAAAAGATAACACGCCAAATACCAGCATTAAGGGTAAGCCACTGGAGAATCCCAGAATAAAAATGGCAAGAACCCGGCGTTGGCAATAAATGCTGAGGCTTTTTAGCCAGGCAAGGTAATACGGCAAGACGACACCCGTTAATAAAACTAAGTTGTTGTAGCTTACCTGTCAGTGTTCAGCGGTCAAGTGTTTATGGTCTGACACCAATACAGTCAATAGGAGCCATGCCTCGTCCTTTTAAATAGCATATGCAGTCCTGAATATTTCTGCGCAACTTTTTATTTTCTCGCAAAGTGGCATCAGGCCAGAACTCGAGCTGATGAATTAAATGCCAGAACACACGTTCGTGGTGCGTATAGGGTAGATGTGATGCTTTACTTAATTGCGCCCATTCTTCTAGGGTATCCCAGACAAACAAATGTAGCTCGCTGTGCGCTAAGCGCCCACGCAAGTATCGTGATATGTAAAAAATCAGCTGTTGCGATTTCTGTTCAATGAAATGGTTTGACATACTTAGCTTAACAGCACCCGATAGTTACTACTGTTAGGCCAAGTATAGCCGGTTTTACTGCTCTGGCAGTACAACTGCTGTTTTTAGTATAACCTTTTCAACGGGTACATTGGGCCAACCGAGCTCTACAGAAGTATCTGTCTGAATTGCCCTGATTTTCTCAATAACGTCCATGCCTTCGGTAATATAACCAAACACGGCATATCCCCAGCTGCGGCCTGGATCTAAATGGGCATTATCGGCAAGGTTAAAGAAAAATTGGCTTGTTGCGCTATGAGGGTCGTTAAGTCTGGCCATGGCTATAGTGCCAAGCTGGTTTTTACTACCGTTACCTGACTCATTAAAAATGGGCTTATATTCCTCTATAGCCTTGTATTGTGCATCGTAGCCGCCGCCTTGTAATACAAATTCAGGTTCTAGTCGGTGAAATATCGTATTGTTATAGCGGTTTTCTTTTACATAGCTTAGAAAATTATTCACCGTTAACGGTGCTTTGCTGCGGTCTAACTCGACTACAATATCGCCATGAGTGGTCATCAGCTTAACTTTAGGATACAGGTTATTGGGCTGAACAAATTGGCCTTTCTCGGCAAGTGCATTTACTGATGTGAATGCAAACAGTATGACTAAATACCAATAACGCATGTTAACTCCTTACCGCCTGATGCCAACTGGTGTCCTGAAGTATTTGCCCTAACACCTGCTCAGTGAGCAAGCGTAGTTCGCGTTCAACTGCAGCAATATCCATCTGAAATGGTGCGGTAAAACTGCTGCTGCCCGAATAGTTTTTACTAAAGGTGCCAGTTGAGTTTTGCACAAATAAGGTAAAAGCAACCTGATTGTTTACGGCGTGCTCAAGTGTACGCTGATCTACCAAGGCCTGAAGTTGTACTATTTTTAACGTCATCTGTGTGCTGCTGTTCACATCTAAGTTGGCACCTTGTGCTGTGAACGCCTGTTGCAGGGTTTGTTCAAGTTGTAGTCTTACATCGTTACTTGTTTCTATTTTTTCTACATCGTTGCCTTTACGTAATTGCAAACTATAAGCAATTGCGCGTACATCGCTAACAGAAAAAGCAAAGCGGCTTTGTTGCAGCGAGTTGCTGGTTACAGCAAATACCTGAGGAGCCAGAATAAAATTTGGTACAGAACTGGCACAACCGACTAACAATAAGCTTACTAAGATTATAAAGGGCATGTTTAACTCCTTTTTGTCGCATCTAATATAACAAATTTGGCGTCAGCAGCCATTTGTCGGCAGTTACCAAATAATCGTTTTAGTATGTCGGCATAGCCCAGATGGCGGTTGGCCACGATACGCAGATGCCCCCCTTGTTTTAAAACACGTTTCGCGTCATTAAACATTTGACTGGCAATATGGCTGGTTACCGCATGTTGTTGATGAAATGGTGGATTACATAATATGTAGTCCGCCGTTTTATCACCTTGTTTGCTTAAACAATCGTCTGTAATAAAATCGCATTGAGACAATTTATCCGGCAAGTTTTCGGCAATAGTCATTTTTGCAGACTCCACTGCCATATAAGACTCATCACAACAAATCAGTGCAATGTCGTCGCATTGCTGCAGCAATTTTAAGCCTAATACACCATTACCACAGCCAAGATCAATAACCGTTTGTCCTGCAGTTATCAGTGGTAAATGCTGCAGAAAAAAACGCGCGCCCTGGTCCAGTTTTTCACGTGAAAAAACATTGGCATGATTTACAACGATATTACTACTGTCATCTAAAGGCCAGCGCAAGGGAAAGTCTACTGCTGCCGAAGGCTTTAGCTTTGCATTAAATTGACACTGAATTAAACGACATTTTTTAACTGTAAGTGAAGCCGTGGTTGGGCCCAGTGTATTGTCAAACATGGTCAGTACATTGCGAGTGATATCTTTAGCTTTAGCACTGGCGAGTATTATGCCGTCGCTATGTGCCACTGTAGCAAGTTGCTGCAAAATAAATTGCAGGTAACTGTGATTATTGGGCAGCTTTAGCAGCACGATGTCAGGGTGGTTAGGGTAAGCTTGTAAACTACTTTGTTGATGCAATTGGCCCAGCGGAAGTTTGTTCTGTTCGCGGTTGTAGCGAGTGCCTTGTTCAGCTAACAATGAGTCATTTACCTGAACTTGTTCGAGGTTTGCCAGTGCGCATGATAAGGCACCAAAACTGTCATTAATAATTAATATTTTCGGCTGACGGTTGTGACTCGTTGTAAACTGCGCTGCCGCTTCTAGCGTATGTTGGATGAGTAACTCGTCAGCTGCGTCCCAAGCCTGTAAACTTGAATTAGGTTGATTAAGAGGCCAGCGACATAATTGCAGGCTGCCGCCAGCATAAGTAAAGGTGTTATTCATAGTGGCACTAGTGGTGAAATAAGATGAGCATTTTGACACGGCAAGTGCATACCGACAACCGGCAATCTGTGGTGCAGCAATTTAACTTGCCAGACGCCAGTTTGCACCTTTGGCCTCAGTGGTTGGAACCGCAACGCGCTTTGGCTTTACAATTGCAACTTGAGCATGAACTCCAGTGGGCTCAAGACAGTATAATGATGTTTGGTAGGTCGGTGAAAATACCTCGCCAGCAAGTTTGGATGGGAGAGCCTCATTGTCAATATCGCTACTCCGGCGTTACCTTTTTGCCGCAGCCTTGGCATCCAATAGTTCAGCAGCTTGCCATAGACGTTAGCGACTTTTTGCAGCGGCCATTTAACTGTGTATTGCTGAACTTATATGCAAATGGACAGCAGCACATGGGTTGGCATGCTGACAATGAGCCTGAACTGGGGCATGATCCATTTATAGCATCCATAAGTGTTGGCGCAGCACGTCGCTTTGAATTCAAGCATAGGTCTGCACCATGGCAGCTAGCAATGGAACTAATGTCTGGCAGTTTGTTAACCATGTCGGCAGGGTGCCAACAGCATTGGCTTCATCGCTTACCTAAGCAAAGTAAAATAAACCAAGGTCGGCTTAATTTGACCTTTCGTTATATTGAAGCGAAGCCTTAGACAAATTTATTTTTAGTAACGCCACCAGCCCGTTACTCGTTATAAATTAGCTTGACAGCAAAAGTTGCTGGCAAGTTTACCGCAGGCATCTAGAGTTAGTGAAAAGGACTTAAAAAGGATTAGGGCTATGTTGATTCATACCGCAATTGAACAGAAACTATTTAGTGCATTTGATCCTGTGTTCCTTGAAGTGGTGAATGAAAGTCACCTACATAATGTACCAAGAGGATCAGAGTCTCATTTCAAAGTTGTTATTGTAACGCCCGCTTTCGATGGCATGCGTTTATTGCAGCGTCATCGTGCTGTCAATGCCGTTGTTGCTGAAGAGCTGGCAGAAAAAATTCATGCTTTGGCGCTGCATACTTACACCCCTTCCGAGTGGTATGAGTATTATGCAGAGAAACCGCCAGTATCACCGCGGTGCTATGGCGGCAGTCAAACCAACAAAAACGAAAAAGCGTCCGTGTGACGCTTTTTTTCTACTCGTTTTTTCACCTACTCGTTAATAAAATGGCTGATCAGACCTGTTTTCTGCGGTAAAGTTTTACACTAGCGTCAATTTTGTCGAGACAACAGCAGGAGCTGTCATGGTTATTCAACCGAAAATTCGTGGTTTTATCTGTACTAACGCCCATCCTGTCGGCTGTGCCGAACATGTTAAAGAACAAATTGAATATGTAAAAACACTCGGTCCAGTTGCCAATGGTCCTAAGAATGTGTTGGTTGTTGGCGCATCAACGGGTTACGGTCTTGCATCACGCATTACAGCAACCTTTGGTTCTAATGCGAAAACCCTAGGGGTATTTTTCGAGAAAGAACCAACAGAAAGTAAAACTGGATCGGCTGGCTGGTATAACACTGCTGCGTTTGAGCAGGCTGCAAATGCAGCAGGTGTGTGGAATAAACACATTAACGGTGATGCATTTACTGACGAGTTAAAAGCGCAAGCAATAGATATTATCCGCAGCGAAATGGGTAAAATTGATTTGGTTGTATACAGTCTGGCTGCACCACGGCGCAAAGATCCTGTAACGGGTGAGGTATTTAGTTCTGTACTTAAACCTATAGGCCAATCGTATACTGCCAGAACGTTAAATACGACTAAGCGTGAAATAGAAGACGTTTCCGTTGATCCCGCCAATGATGATGAAATTTATCAAACAGTAAAAGTAATGGGTGGTGAAGACTGGGAGCGCTGGCTTGATCAGTTAAATGCAGCCGGTGTCTTGGCCGATAATTGCCAAACTGTAGCCTATACCTACATAGGTAAAGAGCTTACCTGGCCCATTTATGGTAAAGCAACGATAGGTAAAGCAAAAGAAGATTTAGACCGTGCCGCTGCTGCTATTACTGCAAAGCTTACCGATAAGAAAGGAAAAGCCTACGTTGCTTCTTTAAAAGCATTGGTAACACAGGCAAGTTCAGCCATTCCCATTATGCCGCTGTATATTTCACTGCTGTACCGTGTAATGAAAGAAGAGGGAACGCATGAGGGGTGTATTGAGCAGATTAACGGCCTGTTCCGTCAAGGGTTATACCACAGCGACCCAGTTATGGATGAGGCAGGACGTCTGCGTCAGGATGGTAAAGAGCTGAGTGATCATATTCAGCAAGCCGTTAAAGATTTATGGGGCCAGGTCACGACCGATACTATTGACACCTTAACTGATTATAAAGGCTATCATAATGAATTTCTTAGGTTATTTGGCTTTGGGTATAGCCATGTTGACTATGATGCTGACGTGGCGTCCTTTGTGCCGTTGCAGAATATTATTAAGTAAATAACAAAAGCCGCCTATTGGCGGCTTTTGTTTGCTAAAAATTGGACTAAAGTTGACTAGAATTTGTTGTGATTAAACACTAATGTCGCGACGCCATGCCGCTAGCCTAATGGTGATAAAGTTCCGTGAGTTCGCTGGAAAATTTGCTTAATAGCATAGATAGGCAGTGTTAATAATGATAGAATTCGCGACTTTAATACGTGTATCTGGTGTAAAAATAAGCAGTGGGACACCCTGACTAATTAACTCCGGATGCGCTGCGCTCTGAGCAGCTGAAAAACTAGGCCCTGTTTCTTCCCAAAATAGTAGTGCAAGTACGTATGATAAAACTCAAAAAAGGCTTGGACATTCCCCTCGCGGGCAGTCCTAAACAAGAGATCAGTACGGGCAATTCCATTAAAACTGTCGCTGTATTAGGCGAAGAGTATATTGGTATGCGTCCAACCATGTCGGTTGAAGTTGGTGATACAGTAAAAAAAGGTCAGGTGCTTTTCGAAGATAAGAAAACACCTGGCGTGAAATTTACTGCACCGTTGGCGGGTAAGGTTACTGCTGTTAACCGTGGTGCGAAACGTGTTTTGCAATCTGTAGTTATTGAAGCTGCAGGCAATGACGCGATTAAATTCGCTACCTATTCAGCGGACCAGCTTGCTGGCTTAAGCCGCGAACAGGTGACACAGAATTTGGTTGATTCAGGGCTTTGGGTAGCACTGCGCACCCGGCCGTTTAGTAAAACACCTGCTATTGACAGCACGCCAAAGGCGATTTTTGTCAACGCTATGGATACCAATCCATTGGCAGCTGATCCGGCTGTCATTATTGCTACGGAAACTGAAGCTTTTACTTATGGCTTAACGGTATTGTCCGCGCTGACTGATGGCAAGCTGTACTTGACAAAAAAAGCTGGCGCCGTAATACCGTCAACCAGTAAAACTGAAGTGGCTGAGTTTGATGGTCCTCATCCAGCTGGTTTGGTCGGTACACACATTCATCAGTTAGATCCGGTAAGTGCAAAAAAAGTGGTTTGGCACATTGGCTATCAGGATGTTATTGCCATTGGTAAACTATTTACTACTGGAGAGTTACATAGCGAGCGTGTTTATGCGCTGGCTGGGCCAGCGGTTAAGCAACCACGTTTAATTAAAGCAGTACTTGGCGCTTCTGTTGCTGAGTTAACTGAAGGTGAACTGGCTGAAGGTCAAAACCGTATCATTTCTGGCTCAGTGTTATCTGGCGCTACTGCACATGGTGTTCACGGCTATGTTGGTCGTTTCCACACTCAGGTATCAGTACTGGCTGAAGGTTTTGATAAAGAATTTTTAGGCTGGATTGCGCCGGGAGCAAGTAAGTTCTCAGTAACCCGTGCTTACCTGTCACACCTGAGTCCAAAGCGGTTATTTAACATGACCACCACGACAAACGGCTCTGCCCGTGCCATGGTGCCAATTGGTAATTACGAGCGTGTTGTACCGTTGGATATTCTGCCTACTTTGTTACTGCGTGACATGATCTCCGGTGATACTGATGGCGCTCAGACGTTGGGTTGTCTGGAGTTAGATGAAGAAGATCTGGCACTGTGCACCTTTGTGTGTCCGGGTAAATACGACTACGGCACCATTTTGCGTAATTGCCTGACGACCATTCAGAAGGAAGGCTAATCATGAGTTTAAAGCATTTTTTAGAGCGCATTGAGCCATCATTTGAAAAAGGTGGCAAATACGAAAAGTGGTATGCGTTGTATGAAGCCGTTGCCACTGTGTTATACACACCTGGTCTAGTAACTAAAAATGGTACTCACGTACGTGATAGCATTGATTTAAAACGGATCATGATTTTTGTTTGGTTGGCGTTGTTTCCAGCATTATTCTTCGGTATGTACAACATTGGCCACCAGGCAGTTATTGCGCTGCAAGCCGGTTTTGGTATGCCAGAGACCTGGCAGGTTGCAATATTCTCTGCTCTAGGGGGCGATCTCTCTGCTGCGTCAGGCTGGGGCAGTAAAATGCTCTATGGCGCCGTATGGTTTCTACCCATCTACGCAGTAACATTTATTGTTGGTGGTTTCTGGGAAGTGCTGTTTGCGTCGGTGCGTAAGCACGAAGTAAACGAAGGCTTCTTTGTAAGCTCGATATTATTCGCGCTAATTTTGCCTGCAACTATACCGTTGTGGCAGGTAGCATTGGGTATTACCTTCGGTGTGGTTATTGCGAAGGAAGTATTCGGTGGGACAGGCCGTAATTTCTTAAACCCGGCACTGGCTGGCCGCGCGTTTTTATTCTTTGCCTATCCTAGCAACATCTCAGGTGACTCAGTTTGGACTGTCGCTGATGGTTACTCCGGTGCGACCTGGTTAAGCAAAGCTGCTTCGGGTGATTTAGATTACGCGTCTAACACGCAACTTTGGTGGGATGCTTTCTACGGCTTTATTCCTGGTTCAGTCGGTGAAACGTCAGTATTAGCCCTATTAATAGGTGGTTTAGCGCTGATTTATTTCCGTATTGCGTCATGGCGTATTGTTGTTGGCGTTATGGTAGGCATGATTTTATCGGCGTACTTGTTTAACGCAGTTGGCTCTGAATCAAACGCTATGTTTGCCATGCCATGGCATTGGCATCTGGTGTTGGGTGGTTTTGCTATTGGTATGTTCTTTATGGCAACTGACCCAGTATCAGCTTCCTTTACCGACAAAGGTAAATGGGCTTACGGTATTTTGATTGGTTTTATGGTGGTGATGATTCGTGTGGTTAACCCGGCGTACCCTGAAGGTATGATGTTGGCAATACTGTTCGCAAACTTGTTCTCGCCATTGTTCGATTTCTTCGTGGCTCAGGCCAATATCAAGCGGAGGCTGGCACGTAATGTCTAGTAATAACGATAGCATTAGCAAAACGCTGATAGTAGTCATCTCTTTATGTCTGGTGTGTGCAGTCATTGTATCGACTGCGGCGGTACAATTGCGCCCGCAGCAAACAGCAAACAAATTGCTGGATTCTCAGAAAAACGTGTTGGCTGTTACCGGCTTATTATCGGGCTCAAATATCAACGAGTTGTACAGCAAGCACATTGCAGAACGCTTTGTTGATTTAGAGACGGGTGATTTAGTTGATAAACCAAAAGATTACGACTACCGCAAAGCAATGAAAGATCCTGCAACCAGCACGCGACTTGCTGGCGAAGAAGACATTGCTTCGATTAAAAGCCGTGCAAATATTGCTCCGGTGTACTTTGCTTATGAAAACGGTGTGGAGTCAGGTGAGCTGTCTGCCATCGTTCTACCCATTCATGGTTATGGCTTATGGTCTACTATGCATGCTTTCTTAGCTTTGGGTGCTGATGGTTCGACGATAAAAGGTCTGAATTATTATGAGCAGGGCGAGACAGCAGGATTAGGTGGCGAAGTGCAAAATCCGAAATGGGTGGCGCAGTTTGAAGGTAAAAAGTTACTGGATAAATCTGGTGAGCCAGCAATTAAAGTGGTTAAACCTGGTAATGCAAGCGCTGATTCTGCATTCGAAGTGGATGGTTTATCTGGCGCGACATTAACCAGTAACGGCGTACAGCACACTTTTGATTTCTGGGCAGGTGCTAAGGGTTTTGCCCCTTTCCTGACTAAAGTTCGTGAGGGAGCATTAAACAATGGCTAATGCAAAAGAAATTAAATCGGTCTTATTTGGGCCATTGCTGGCTAACAACCCTATAGCACTTCAAGTATTAGGTATTTGTTCTGCTTTAGCGGTAACCACAAAAATGGATAAAGCCTTGGTTATGTGTATTGCACTAACCTTAGTAACGGCTTTCTCTAACTTCTTTATCTCTTTAATACGTAACCATATCCCATCTAGTGTGCGGATTATTGTGCAAATGACTATTATCGCCTCTCTGGTAATTGTCGTTGATCAGCTGCTAAAAGCTTTTGCTTACGATGTTGCTAAAGAGTTGTCGGTATTCGTTGGTCTGATTATTACCAACTGTATTGTAATGGGACGTGCTGAAGCCTTTGCAATGAAAAGTGCGCCAGGTATTAGCTTCCTCGACGGTATTGGTAATGGCTTAGGTTATAGCTTTGTACTAATGACCGTAGCGTTTATTCGTGAGCTTGGTGGGTCTGGTACCTTATTTGGTGTCGAAATTATGCCGCTGGTTAAAGATGGCGGTTGGTACCAACCGATGGGTTTATTGTTGATGCCGCCTAGTGCGTTTATCATCATTGCCGGTTTTATCTGGGTACTGCGCACCTTCCGTACCGAGCAGGTTGAGAAGGCCTAAGGAGATAGAGATGGAACATTATATTAGTTTATTCGTAAGAGCCGTCTTTATTGAAAACCTGGCATTGGCTTTTTTTCTTGGTATGTGTACTTTTATTGCCGTATCGAAAAAAATCACCACAGCGTTCGGTTTAGGTATTGCCGTTACTGTTGTATTGGGTATTTCTGTACCGGTAAATAATCTTGTCTATCAAAACTTATTAGCGCCAGGCGCTTTGGGTTGGGCAGGCTTTCCAGAGGCAGATTTGAGTTTCCTGGGGTTCTTGACGTATATCGGTGTTATTGCTGCACTGGTTCAGATCCTGGAAATGATTTTAGACAAGTTTTTCCCTGCGTTATACAACGCCTTGGGTATATTCTTGCCGTTAATTACCGTTAACTGTGCCATTTTTGGTGCGGTAGCCTTTATGGTTGAGCGTGATTACAACTTTGGTGAGAGTGTTGTGTTTGGCATAGGCAGTGGCATTGGCTGGATGTTGGCCATCACATTGCTGGCAGGTATTCGTGAGAAGTTAAAATATGCAGATATTCCACACGGTTTACGTGGTCTGGGTATAACGTTCTTAATGGTTGGCTTAATGGGGTTAGGCTTTATGTCTTTCTCTGGTGTTTCACTGTAAGGGGTAAAGGCACAGAAGATGGAAAATGTAGACATATTTCTTGGCGTTGGCATGTTTACCTTAATGGTTCTGGCGTTAGTTGTTATAATTTTGGCAGCTAAATCTAAGTTAGTAGCCTCAGGTGACATCACGATCAGTATCAATGGTGATCCAACTAAAGCAATTAAAACCAAAGCGGGTGGCAAGCTTTTGGGTGCATTGGCAGACAAAGGTATTTTCTTGTCGTCAGCCTGTGGTGGTGGTGGTTCTTGTGGCCAGTGCCGTGTGCATGTCAAAGCGGGTGGCGGTGAAATTCTGCCAACAGAGCTAGGACACATCACCAAAGGTGAGGCTCGCGAAGGTTGTCGTTTGTCTTGTCAGGTAAATGTAAAAACTGACATGGACATTGAAGTTGAAGATGAAATCTTCGGCATCAAGAAATGGGAATGTGACGTTATTTCTAACGATAACAAAGCGACTTTTATCAAGGAGCTTAAGTTACAAATTCCTGACGGCGAGTCTGTGCCGTTCCGTGCCGGTGGATATATTCAAATTGAAGCACCAGCGCACCATGTGAAATACAAGGACTTTGACGTCCCAGAGCAATTCCGTGGTGATTGGGAACGCTTTAAGTTTTTCACTCTGGAGTCAAAAGTAGACGAAGAGACAATTCGTGCTTATTCAATGGCGAACTATCCGGAAGAAGAAGGCATTATTATGTTGAACGTGCGTATTGCTACGCCGCCACCTAATAATCTGACACTGCCATGCGGTAAGATGTCGTCATTTATCTGGAGCTTAAAGCAGGGTGATAAAGTAACGATTTCAGGTCCATTTGGTGAGTTCTTCGCTAAAGAAACTGAAGCGGAAATGGTATTTATCGGTGGCGGTGCGGGTATGGCCCCGATGCGTTCACATATTTTTGATCAGTTACGCCGGTTGAAGTCTACGCGTAAAATTTCATTCTGGTACGGTGCACGTTCTAAACGTGAAATGTTCTACGTCGAAGATTTTGATATGCTAGCAGCTGAGAATGAGAATTTTGAATGGCACGTTGCGCTATCAGACCCTCAACCAGAAGATAACTGGAGTGGTTATACCGGTTTTATTCATAATGTTATTTATGAAAATTACCTGAAAAATCACAAAGCACCGGAAGACTGCGAGTTTTATATGTGTGGTCCGCCGATGATGAACAAAGCTGTGATCAACATGCTTAAAGATCTAGGCGTTGAAGATGAAAACATATTGTTAGATGATTTTGGTGGCTAACAGTTAATGTAACACCGAAAGGGGCGTCCGCAAGGCTGCCCCTTCTGCTTTCTGGAAACTATATGCGCGCGTTTTCTTTGATAAAATTGAGTATGGTATTAATGGTTTTGGCCATTACTGCCGCTTGCAGTCCTACTACATCTACCAACGAGCAAGTTCAGCTTAACGGCAGTACTATGGGGACTTATTATGTTGTTAAGTTTTACCCCGAGACAAAAGTTGATGCCGTTGATTTGCAGCAACAGATAGATATCGAATTGGAGTTAGTGAATGATTTAATGTCGACATATCGACCTGAATCCGAATTAATGAGGTTTAACCGTCACGAAGCCAATACAGAATTTACGCTATCAACTCAAACGTATACTGTTATGTCTGAGGCGATAAGATTGGCCAAGCAAACAGGCGGTGTACTAGACGTTACGGTAGGGCCCTTGGTTGAGTTATGGGGCTTTGGTGCCCACGGTAGAATAGAACATGCCCCAGTACCAAGTGACATTGAGCAGGCTAGGACCGTTGTCGGGTTTGATAAGTTGACTTTAACCAATAACGGTTTGATTAAGTCTGTTGTCGGTTTGGCTGTCGATTTGTCTACCATAGCAAAAGGCTATGGCGTTGACCGTGTCGCCGAAATTCTTCAGCAAAATGGTATCAATAATTACCTTGTCGAAATTGGCGGTGAAATGCGCATCAAGGGCAGCAAGCCTGAGGCGCAGCCTTGGAAAATAGCCATCGAAAAGCCGGTTAGTGCAGAGCGTAATGTACAGCGTATTTTACAAACCGGAGATATGGGCGTTGCCACCTCAGGCGATTATCGCAACTATTTTGAAGAAGATGGTATTCGCTACTCGCATTTAATAGATCCCCGCAGTGGTAAGCCGATACAGCATCGGACCGTGTCTGCGACGGTACTTCATCCATCCTGTATGACGGCGGATGGTTATGCTACTGCACTAAATGTTATGTCATCTGAGGAAGCTATTGCCTTTGCAAACCAGTATAATATTGCAGCGTTGCTGGTAGTTAAAACGGATGACGGTTTTAAAGAGCTGGTGTCCGACGCTTTTAAACCTTTTTTAACCGAATAGCGGAGTAGCTATGACGATATTTTTACTCACTTTTGCTTTGTTTCTTCTGGTTGTCGTGGCAATGGCATTAGGCTATCTGGTGCAGCGAAAAACCATCGCCGGTAGCTGTGGTGGTTTGGGTGAAATTGGTATAGAAAAGGCCTGTGACTGTGATAAACCCTGCGAAAAGCGGCAAAAGCGCTTAGAAAAAGAAAAATTCTGGCAGCAAAATAAGATTATTTAATAGATGTATTGCTTGGTTGTGCATAAAGCTGGCATTTTGCCAGCTTTTTCTATTTAAGCGATAGTCGTTTTTACAACACGCTGTGGCTGACTCATCAACACTAACTATTAGAATATTATGATGTTCACTCTCCAATCTAACGGCAACTGATATAGGCGGAAGTGATCCAGATTACGCTAGCTAGCGTTGTTAGCATGTTACTATCATTGGACATTCCGATTTTTGATGTAATGACATTGGCTGTGTTAGCAATGCTGTTATATACCTAATTGCATGCGGTGTGATATTTACTGCACTTAACATTTCGGTATTGGCATTGATAATGCGAAGCAACATTATTTTGGGATAAATAACCATGAACTATTCGATTATAGCGGTAATACACCCATTTTTAATTGACGCTAAAAGTAGAAGGTTGCGTTATTAAAGCCTGTTTGTATTTCGGTGGTATGCCACCAATTGCCGTGTTTGGTCGTTCATTATTGTAAAACCATAGCCATTCTGTCGCATGATCTTGCACTTCGGCAATACTGCTGAATAAATATTGGTTCAGCCATTCGTAGCGAACAGTTCGGTTGTACCGCTCCACATAAGCATTCTGCTGTGGGTTGCCCGGCTGGATAAACTTCAGTTCAACATCATGTTTTTCAGCCCACTCAGCCAATAACGCACTGATATATTCCGGG
>NZ_AUDG01000009.1 GCF_000425345.1 Rheinheimera baltica DSM 14885
CGGCGAATAGCTGCATCAGAATGCCTTTTTTAGACCACAAGTTAAAACGCCGGTAGATGGCGCTCCAATCTCCAAAAGTTTCTGGCACATCGCGCCATGGGCAACCGACCCGCATCCGGTACAAAATGCCTTCGAAAGTATTTCTGTGTTCCGGTTTGTCATAAATGCGGCCTGTTTTAAGCATCAATCTGATTAGCTTTGACCAGCACTCGTCTGTTAACATTGTCCTTGGCATGATGGGTTGTCATGGTTAGTTTTTGGCGAAAGTAATTGTACCAGCCCATCATGCTGTCTAATAATCCATCTCGAAAGATCAACAAGCCCTAATACCCTGACCTGGCGCTAACAATACTTCTTCACCATGATAAGGTGCGTGAACAAAGGGCCATAAAGGCACCATTGGTACCGGATCGGCAGCGTGAGTACAGCGGAAAATACGATCGATATTGTTGGAGGTCTTTAGTGCAAAGCCGTCAAGCCCGACACGAGGTGCGCCAAAGGTGTACAAGAATACTTTATTTTTGTAGCGCCGTTTGACCCAGTCAGCCGTGATATGTGCCAAAGCGCCGCCTAAACTATGACCCACGCAATGAACTGTGCCAGAAGAGCTGCGAGCTAGCATGGGATTTAGTGTGCTTTCCAAGGCAGGTTTCATGCTTTGGAAAGTTTTATTAAAACCAGCATGTATCAAGGAGTTATTATCACCACCGGTTAAACCTATGTGGGCATCAGTAATGCCATCACTAAGGCTGGCGGTACCCCGGATTGCAATCACATGATCGCCGTCATATTGTCCTTTGCCTTTGCCAACAGCAGCAAAGCCGGTAGAACGTTTTAACATCCTAGCCAAAATACTACCGGAAATACCCTGAATTGGGCCATTTGATAAATCAAACTGAAAAGCTTTTTCTACCTCAGGTGCCGATTTGCCAAAACGATATAAACCTGATGAGCTGGGTTCCTTAATGTCATATGCGACGGACGCCAGTTGGACTGCAAGTTTAGGTGTTAACGTTGCCATTAGATGATCCTTTCGGTGGTAATTAATCCAGACTGCATATGCCTGTCACACCGTGAGGGTGATCAGGATACTCATGGTTAGGTAATTCGTAGGTTGTTTCCGGTTGAGTTAATTCGCAGCGCAACTGTTGCATTTTTTCAGTCAACGTCTTTGCCGCAGAGGCATTTAGAGTTGTGAAGTACCAGAGTAAATAGCGTTGTTCGTTATAATCAACATACAGTACCTGACGCTTCGAAGTATCAAAGGCGCTGCCTGGACGACGTGAGCGAATATTCTTTTCATCAAAGGTGAAAAAACCGTCGTGGTTAGTTATTGCATGGTCCAGATACTCTTTATCATAAGTGAGCTCGCGGAATACTTTAACGTTAGCTACTGGGCTACCATGAAACGTAATAGTGCCTTGTACTGCAGGCGATAAATGCACATCGTATTTTTTAAACCAACTAAACATATCTGCCATAACCTGTTGTGAAAAAATAATAAAAACCAAAAAACTCAGCGCTGCTACCAAAAACAGCATTGGCTTTCGCCTAAACAGAGGAATATGCATTTGCGGCTCTGATGAAAATAGGTTGCTAAAAGATAACCAAGTAGCAACATTTTGTAAATTAATTATTTGTTAAAGTTGCAGAGTGTGGGGGGAAGGGTGCAACCCAGGTGGCTGCACCATAAAACTTAGCTGTTTAGTTAACAAAAAGATGTATGGTAAGTGAACAGGTGTTAAGTAAAAAAACAAGCTGTTTAGTAAGCAAATTTATGCTGACTAAATAGCTGTTGTACGGCCAGCCATACATCACCCACCTGACCACTACCAACTGGCTTATCATTTACAAATAATACGGGCGCAATTTCTTTGCTGGAGCTGGTAAGCCAAATTTCATCTGCGGCTAATACCTCGGCTTCACTGACATCACGTTGTTCCACACTGATATCGCTATGCTCTGCCAGTATCGCCAGCAAAATGTGCCGGGTTATACCGGGCAAGAGTTTATTACTAAGGGGTGGGGTGGCAATAACACCATCTTTTACCACAAATACGTTTACCGCTGCCCCTTCGGTAAGGTTACCGTCTTTATCAAACAGCAGTATTTCTTGCGCGCCCTGGGCATAGCTTTGCTGGTAGTGCAGCACATTACCCAGCAAGGATGTCGATTTTATATGGCAGCGCTGCCAGCGTAAATCCTGGCCGGTGACTACAGCATAAGTGGTGGCTTTGCTCTTATCGGCTACGGGTTCTGGCCCTATTGCAAACGCATAACCAAATACGGTTGGGCTGATATTGCTGGGAAAGGCATGGCCGCGCTTGGTGTCGGTGCCGCGGCTTACCTGAAAGTACACCCCGAGGTTGTCACCCAGTTCGGCGCGGTTATCGGCAATCAATGTGTCGGCAATCTGCTGCCAGTCACTCAGACTTAGTTTTGGGTCAATGGATAGCTGGGCAAGGCCGCTGTGCATACGGTCTATATGCGGACCAAATCCGACAAAGCGACCGCCGTAACTTGGGATCACTTCGTAAATGCCGTCGCCGAATAAAAAGCCGCGGTCCATCGGCGATATTTTAGCTTCGCTGGCCGGCATAAAGCTGCCATTTAAATACACTGTTGTCATTGCGGTTCTCTTGTTCGTGGCATGTAGTTATATCATCGAACCGGTTTACCCACACCGACACGCCGTAAATACATCCTTGTAGGCTCGTTTTTGCCCATCAGGGACTCCAACGGTCGGTTTAGGGTAAGCCGATTCTCACATTATTTAGTTATATCATCGAACCGGTTTACCCACACCGACACGCCGTAAATACATCCGTGTAGGCTCGTTTCCGCCCATCCGGGGCTCCAACGGTCGGTTTAGGGTAAGCCGATTCTCACATTATGTAGTTATATCATCGAACCGGTTTACCCACACCGACGCGCCGTAAATACATCCTTGTAGGCTCGTTTCCGCCCATCCGGGGCTTCAACGGTCGGTTTAGGCTAAGCCGATTCTCACTTAATTAGTAACTGAAGATCATCAATCAGTTGCTGGCCTTCAGTATGTGCCAGGCCATCTTCGGTTAAGGTATTTAACCGGGTAACGCCATCGACACTGCCTTTGGCGGATAAATATTGCAAAATCGCCAGCGGGTCGGCGTCGCTTAGCCGGTTTTCGCCGCGTAGCAAAGACACCATAGCCGTTAAACCCCAGGCTGCCCAGTTGGAGACATCGGCAACAATGAGCTCGTCACATTGGGTAACACAAGGCGTAATGTTAAGCGCGCTTACTTGTTGGTATAAATTACCCATACCAATTTCATTACCGCCATCGCCAATGCCAATAGTAGGGCAGTGCGCTTGGGTTAAAAAGTAATCGAAGCTGGCGCAACGCGCGCTGATATCTTCACCGCGCATGTTAGCGTAGCGCTGCTGCGCGTTAAAACCGGGCCGCTCAATGGAGATCACCAGTTGCGGCTTAAGCTCTGTAAGTGCGACACTGGCAATTGTAGGCAGTGCGTCGTATTGGTTTACCTTAATTTGAAAACACTGGTAATCGGCCTTTAGCGCGCTGTATAGCGGGTCGCCACAAACAATAATAGGGTTGGCACCCAATTGTTCAAGCAGCTTATACAAGCCAATAGCGCCAACCGGACCATCAGTTTCAAAAGTGTCTAATACCGGAAAGCCAGTGCCGATAAGGACAGTACCACGGCATTGATTAAGCAACCGGGCGGCGCGCAGGATATAGCCAGGGCGCAAATGCGGTTTTAAGGTTGCCATGCCTCTTGGGTTTTGCCGCACTAATAGCTGTTCTATCTGCTGGCTAATGGCCAGATACTGTGGTGTCAATGTTGTCATTTACAGGTTCACCATTTGGCTGGTTAGTGCATCAGTGCGAACTTTAGCCAGACAAAGCGCATTGTGCGCTTGCTCTGGGCTTATCGGAGTGAAATAGACTTCGGTTCCCGCAGCGGCTTGGGCTAATAAGGCGCAATCTAGCGACAGGACGCTACCAATTTTGGGGTAGCCACCCAGGGTTTGGCGGTCGTTCAGCAGTACTATGGGCTGGCCATCCGGTGGAATTTGCACTGCACCATAGCAGATGCCCTCGGATAATAGCTGTGTTTGTTGACAACGGATGGCGCTGCCACTGAGTTTATAGCCCATGCGATCAGCCTGTGGCGTGACTGTATAACTGTGTAGGTAAAAGCGCTGACGCTCAGTGCTGTTAAAGCTTTGTGCTTGATAGCCTTCTACCAACCGCAGTGTAAGGGTACGATTAAATTGCACCTGGTGATGTACAGGCAAGTGCCTTCGTGGCAGGCTGTTTACTGTTGCGGCAGGTAGTGAGTCGCCCGGTTGCAGTTTATTACCGTTTAATCCGCCAATGCCTTCGCGTAGCACCGTGGCGGTGCTACCAAACTGCGGTGCGACGTTAAAACCACCGGCTACGGCCAAATATGCCCGCAAGCCTTTGCTTACCATGCCAAGCTCAATAACATCGCCTTGCCGGATTTTATGTACTGTCCATAATTCTGCGGTATTGCCATTAATACTTAGGGGCAAGGTTGCGCCGGTAACGGCGATATAGCTGTTTGTTTCTGCCCGCATTTGCAAGCCGCCGACGCTGCATTCTATTAAGGTTGCGTTATGCTGATTACCCAGCAAAAGGTTCGCCCACTGTGCTGATGGCGCATCCATTGGCCCACCGCTGGTAAGGCCCAAAGCGCCTTGGCTAAAGCGGCCGTTATCTTGTAATAAGCTTAGTACGCCGGGTGCTATTACGGTAAAGCCGCTCATCGTTCGTCTCCAGGTATTTCACCACCCAGTCGCAGAAACTCCGCTTTGTCTATAGCAACAAAGCGCACTTCGTCACCAACCGCGACGGGCATCACCGGTGTGCTATCCGGGTTAAACATCCGCGTTGGGCACAGGCCAATCAGGTTCCAGCCGCCGGGTGATTGCGCCGGATATACCGCCGTTTGTCTGTCAGCAATGGCAACTGCACCACGCGGCACTTTAGCGCGCGGCGTAGCCAAACGCGGCATCTGTAACAGAGGGTCTACTTCTCCTAAGTACGCAAAACCGGGAGCAAAGCCAATGGCATACACACGATAGCTAAGTGCCTGATGACGCTGAATAACCTCAGTAATGCTAATGTTTTTTGTCTTGGCGATAAGGGCTAAATCTGGCCCGCTTTCTTCACTGTAATACACCGGCAGTTCAATGGTGTTACCGGTTTGGCTATTACCGCTTTGCAGGTGCTTCAGGCTATGTTGTAGCTGTGCTGAGACACGATGTAGATCGGTGGATAATGGGTTAAACAGAATTAATACCGAGGCATAAGAGGGCAGTAAATCAATAAGATCATCAGTAAGTTCGTTGCGGATAAGCACACACGCCTGTTGCACTAAGGCTGATATTTGCGGGTCTATCCGTTGGTCAAAATATAGCATCAGGGCGTTTTCACCGGCCGGTGTCAGCTGAAAATGTAACAAGCTCATCCCAATAGCGCCCTTATTTGCTGGATCTGTGCAATGGCGGCCTTGTTATCACCATGTACGCACAGGGTGTCGGCTTTAAGGGCCAGTTGCTTGCCCGAGTCTGTAGTCACGGTACCCTGTTTTACCAGCTGTGCGACCTGGGTGAGTAACTTAACACCATGCAGCACGGCGCCAGACTGACTGCGTGGCGTAAGCTGGCCATCATCGGTGTAACGTCTGTCGGCAAAGGCTTCAAATAGCAAATCAACGCCTTTTTCTGCAGCAACATTACTAAAGTGCTGCTGATCGGCCGTCGCAAGGATCATCAGTTTAAGCGGCTTATAGTAGCCTGCTATAGCATCGAGCACCGCGTCGAACACCAAGGGCTTGCTCATCATATCGTTGTATAGCGCACCATGTGGCTTAACGTAGCTTAGGCTTAGCCCGGCACTAAGCGCCATGCCATCCAACGCCGCTATTTGGTAGCGCAGGGTATTAATAATTTCACTGTGCGACAACGCCATACTGCGCCGGCCAAAGCCTTGTAAGTCAGGGTAGGACGGGTGAGCACCAATTGTGACACCATGTTGCTTCGCCAGTGCTAGGGTGCGCGCTATGACATCGGCATCACCGGCATGAAAACCACAGGCAATATTGGCCATGTCGATATGCGGCATAACATCATCGTCCAGCCCCATTTGCCAGCTGCCAAAGCTTTCGCCTAAATCACAATTGAGTTTCATCCTGCCTCCGTCGCTGCAGTTGAAAAATAATTTATTCATGTTGCGTTTAATTTAAGTAATAGTCTAGTCGTATGCGATAGAATACGTCATTGCAGCAATGGTGTGGGGCAGCTGAGATTGCGGTTACGGTCTATGCATTACGTGGCATGAGACTGAAGTAACCGCTATAGAGATTAGCGCTTAGACAGCAGTAATAGTTAGCGATAAAACGCTGCTACTTTACCTTTTAAGGTCATTAACAGCGGTTGTCCACGACGGTCCAGCGCTTTGGCTGCGGCTACTTTTACCCAGCCTTCACTAATACAATATTCCTCTACATCAAAGCGGTCTTTACCGTTTAATGTGATGCCAACATCGTGTTGAAATATGTCTTTTACATAATACGGGCTGCGAGGGTTAACCGATAAGCGATCGGGTAAATCCGGGCGTGCCGCAGTGTCGTTTGTTACTGCATCATTTTTTGTTGTGTCGTTCATGGCTTGTGCCTTAGTAAGTAAAACGTGCGCTATTGTAGGCAAAGCTGGCAGGCTGCTCAAGTGGAGGTTGTTATAAACTGCTTAATGGGTAAGCACTGCCCATCTTACTTAATGCAACAACATGCCGGTAACAGCACCTGCTAATACCAGTAACCAGGGCGGTGCTCGCAAATACTGTAGGGCAGCGAAGGCCAGCAGAGCAAAAGCAGCATCGCTTAGTGTAAAAATACTGCTAGTGCCCAGCGGATGAAAAAGGGTTGCCAGCAACAGCCCGGTAACCGCAGCCCCAACACCGGCAATAACTGCGCGTGCGGCATTGAACTGAGCAAGCCGCTGCCAGTAGGGTAGTACTGCGTGCAGAATTAAAAACGATGGCAAAAAAATTGCCAGCAATGCCAGTAGCCCACCCTGCAATGGGTTTACGCCGGGCAGCAAGGCGCCAACAAAGGCGGCAAAGCTAAATAGTGGCCCGGGTACAGCCTGCGCTGCAGCATAGCCCGCCATAAATTGATCAGCATCTACCAGCGCCGTTGGCACCAGTTCGGCTTGCAATAACGGCAGCACCACGTGCCCACCACCAAACACCAGCGCGCCAGTGCGATAGAAAACATCTATCAGGCTAAGAGAGGGTAGGGCGTAAAACTGCGCGGCAATAGGTAGACCAATTAATAACAAGACAAATAACATCGCGCTGCTTACCGTAAATCGTTGTGCAACCGTGTTAGCCGGTGGGAGTATATCGTGCTTTACCGGTTGTTCGCGTAGTAGTAAATAACCCGCTACCGCAGCCACTAGTATTAGCAAGGGCTGCATTATCGCTTCCGGCTGCCACAACATAAAAGCGGTGCTTAACAGCATAATCATCGCTTTACGCCGGCTATTGCATAAGCTGTGTGCCATGGCCAATACAGCATGTGCGACTACTGCAACCGCAACTAACTTTAGGCCATGTAATGCACCGTTTAAAAGTGGTGAATGCCACAGTGTCAGGCTAAATGCAAATGCCAGCATTAACAGGGCGGAGGGCAGTGTAAAGCCTAACCAGGCGGCCAGTGCGCCACGAAAGCCAGCTTGTTGTAAGCCAATAGCCATACCCACCTGGCTGCTTGCCGGGCCAGGTAAAAACTGACACAGCGCGACAAGAGCAGCGTAGTCGCCATCGCTGAGCCAGTGTTTTTTGCTGACAAACTCATGACGAAAATAACCAATATGGGCTGCTGGCCCGCCAAAACTGGTTAGCCCCAGCTTTAGAAATATGCTGAAAATGACCCAGAACCCGGGTTTGATGCGGCTATCCGCCATAGCCATTCTCAGGTTCGAGAGCAGTTAAGCGCCAGCTACACGCGACAGCAGCCAATAGTAATAGCGATGAGATAATTAAACAGGCTACCAGGCCCCAGTTCTGATACGCCCAGCCCGACAATACGGTGCCAAGCAGGCGGCCGGTGGCGTTGGCCATATAATAAAAGCCGACATCCAGCGATACACCATCGGCACGGGCTAAACGCACAATGTAATAGCTATGTAGCGCTGAATTAATAGCAAATACCACACCAAATAACAGCAAACCACCAAGCAAAACGGCCAGTGTTTGTGGGGTGTAGCTGATGCCTGCAGCAATAAGTAATGGCAGTGCACATAGCGGCAGCGCCCAGAATAACAACGCGCTAGCCCCTGGCGCTTGCTGTTTGCTGTTACCGGTAATACGTGGTGCCAGCGCCTGCACTATGCCGTAACCAATAACCCAGCACGCAAGAAAACCACCGACAGCACTGTGCGGCCAGTTAAACTGGCTGGCCAGATACAGCGGTAGCGCAATAACAAACCAGACATCCCGTGCGGCAAATAAAAATAACCGGGCGGCAGACAAGGTATTAAGCGCAGGGCTTTTTGACAACAACTGGCTAAACTTCGGTTTAAAGCTTGTCTTACCAAGGTCTTGTTTAAGTAAGCATAGGCTAAGCAGCCATACCAGCAGGAGTGCAGCAGCCATAAGGGCAATAGCACCACTAAAGCCCAATAGCGATAGCAGCAGGCCGCCTAAGAAAAACCCGACACCTTTAAGTGCATTTTTGGAGCCGGTAAGCAGGGCGACCCATTTATATAACGCGTTTTGGGCGTGCTCTGGCAGTAGCAGTTTAATGGCGCTTTTTGCACTCATTTTATTTAAGTCTTTAGCAATGCCTGATACGGCCTGAGCTACCATCACCCACACTACGGTTAACGCTTCTGCTGGCACTAGTAGCATTGCTAGCGCGATAACTTGCAGCAACAAGCCGATATTCATTGTGTTATTCAGGCCAAGCCTTGCGCCCAGCCAGCCGCCAACCAAGTTGGTCACGACGCCAAAAAACTCATAAAACAAAAACAGCGAGGCAATGGCCAACGGCGTATAACCCAGCTGATAAAAATGCAGCACAATAAGCATGCGCAGCGCGCCATCGGTTAGGGTAAATGCCCAGTAGTTACCGGTGACAACCAAATACTGCCTAATATCTGCGCGCATTGGTAAGCCTGTTATCCTGCAAGACCAACCAGCCGCACCAACTCTACAGTACGGTTGGCATAGCCCCACTCGTTATCATACCAGGCGTATATTTTTACCTGGGTGCCATTAATCACCATGGTAGAAAGCGCGTCGATAATACTGGATCGTGGGTCGGTTTTATAATCGACCGACACCAGTGGTCGTGTTTCATAACCCAAAATGCCCTGAAGTTCGTTATCAGCAGCGGCTTTAAGTAAGGCGTTTACTTCATCAGCACTGGTGGGGCGCTCTACTTCAAACACACAGTCGGTTAGCGAGGCGTTGGCCAGTGGCACACGCACCGCATGGCCGTTTAACCGGCCTTTAAGCTCGGGAAATATTTCGGTAATGGCGGTAGCTGAGCCGGTGGTGGTTGGAATCAAACTGCTGCCACAGGCACGGGCACGACGTAAGTCTTTGTGTGGCGTGTCCAGTATTGACTGCGTATTGGTTAAGTCATGGATGGTGGTTATGCTGCCATGTTTAATGCCAAGTTTTTCATGAATGACTTTTACCACCGGAGCTAAACAGTTCGTGGTACAGCTAGCAGCAGTGACAATGCGGTGTTTACTGGCATCGAACAGGTGCTGGTTTACGCCCATCACCACATTAAGTACTCCGTTTTCTTTTACCGGTGCCGATACCACGACGCGTTTTACGCCTTGATCCAAATAGCCTTGTAGCAAGGCACTGGTTTTCATTTTACCTGAGGCTTCAATGACCACGTCACAACCTGACCAGTCAGTATCAGCAATCGCTCTATTGCCGGTTACTGCAATGGCTTTACCATTGATAACAATCTTATTGTCGTTGTGATCGGCATTGTGCTGCCAGCGGCCGTGTACAGAATCGAAGTTAAGTAAGTGAGCAAAAGTTGCTGCATCAGCCGCCGGATCGTTAATTTGCACAAATTCCAACGCCGGCCAGTCAAAGGCAGCACGCAGTGCTAAGCGGCCGATACGGCCAAAGCCGTTAATACCTACTTTAAGGGTCATTGTTGTCTCCAGTTCAGGTTAAGCGCAGCAGGTTGATAAACGTTGTGGCCGCTCGCCCATAGCACACAGGTTTTGTTGTAACGGTGCCAACATATCAGGGTTTTGCGTCAGGGTTTGGCGGATACATCTAAGCGCCCAATCAGGCAAATCTGAATTAATGCGGTAATACACCCATTGGCCCTGACGGCGATCAAGCAACAGCTGGGCTTTACGTAGCATCGCCAGATGACGTGAAATTTTCGGCTGTGTTTCATTCAAAGCGCAGGTGAGTTCGCATACACACAACTCGCCCTGATCAGCGATCAACAGTATAGACAAGAGCCGGGTGTCATCGGCAAGTAATTTGAAAAACGCCACGGGTGTCATGCTGCCAGGTCTCTAGAAAATACATTACATGTGGATTATCATATATATGGATATTCATATATACAAATGACATTTTTGTGAAATTTATTAGTCAAACAATTAGTACAAGATGATGCTTTATATTTTTCAATAAATTCATGGTTTTATGTTTTTTTGCCCGGTTTTGCCCAACTCTTTCGCTGTGTTTTTTGTCAGTGATAGGTAAAGTAACATAGTGAGTAACAACGGTAATTCAAAGGAGAATTTATGCACGTCACAACTAAACTTATACTGGCTGCGCTTGGTGTAATGGTCGGGTGCTCTGCAGTGGCACATGATGAAGCCCTGGAATCTGGCTGGTGTCGCGGTGGCAATGTTACGGTGCTGGGAGAGTTTTCTCTGAAAGATCCGTTGTTGCGTCAATTTAAAGCTGATTCAGCACAGGTGTGTGGGCAGCTCAAAAGCTGCGGTCACTTTGATGATGATGATTACACCATTGCCCGGCGCACAGCAGAGGGGCTATGTCGTGCTTTTAGTGAACGGGAACTGGCATATGCTACTGATGGGCATGATGGCACTGTTCGGCCTATATTTCATACCCCAGCTGTATTTAAGAATAATGAAACTGATCATCATACATTGTACCAACTGGCACAGGGCATCCAGTTTTCCTGTGGTTATTGCAGTATGCCTGCAGTGCGCGAACAGCCGCGACAGAATATCGAACTTTATCGTTAATTTTGATAAAAATTGCTACTTATTTGGCAGTGAAAGCAAAGGAAGTTAAAGCAAAGACTGTGCTCTGATATAAGCGGTAACGCTGTTCAACTTACTCACCAGTTGCTGCTGAGTGTCGGCTGGCAGTGTACATTGCGCTAGTACGAAGTGTGCGGTACGAAGCACTTCACGCCAGCGTGGGTGTTTAGGCAAAGTTTTGACGGATAAGTAACGATCCAGTGAGCGGGTTCTAATTCGGCCATCGTCGATGGAAACCCGCCAGATACCGCTTTGTTCAGCCAATTCAATGCGACTGCTGTTAGTACTTGATTCCCAAGCCGCCAAACTGCTAAGCAGCAAATCAACCAGCATTTGCGAAAAACTGGCCTGAGGAACTAAAGCGGAACAAGGTAAACTATTAGCTTGATGAGGGTCTGACAGCACCAGTAGAGTTAACGGCTCCTCACGCGCCAACATGCTTACACTGAAGTTTAGCTGGTAGTGTTGCTGCCCCAGTTGCAAACTTTGCTGCGGTAGATACTCATGCTCAACCGGTTCGTCGTTATTCCACAATTGCCAGAACCGATCATTTTGTGGGGGAATGAAATTGCCGAGTAGCAGCGAATTAAATGCCGACAAAGGTAAGGCAAACAGGCGGCAACAGGCATCATTAACAAACAGTAGTTGTTGCTTGTTGTTAAAAATCATTATAGCAAGATTAAGCTGACCAAAAGCTGCTTTAAGAGAACTATGGCTGGCACCAAGGTCAGCAAACTGGCGGGCATGCCAGGCCAATTCAGCTTCGAGTTGTTGCCGCGCGTGCTGTCTTTTGCGTTGTTGCCAAAACCACAATAAAGCCAGCAACAATAGCAGAAGACTGCCGGCGCTAAGTAGCATAAACAGTTGATTACGTTGAACACTTATTTGTAATGCTTTAATTTCATTCTCTTTACTCAGTAGGCCAATGGCTTTTTGCTGTTGCTCGTATTCCAGTTGGCTGCGCTGCTGTGCCAGCGTGTCGGCAAAATTCTGCTGATACTGTGCCAGTTGGGCCATCGTCAGTTGTTGTTGATAGCGGAGTGCACTTTGCCATTGCTTAAAAGCGATAGCATTATCAACCAGAGCTTGTTGCAATTGCAGGTTGGTATCGGTAGCCTGTTGTGTTGTCGCAAGTTGTTGGCCAAGGCTGAACATGGCTTCTGCCTGCTGATAATGACCTTGTTGTTGCAGTAATTTACCCAGCTGTAGTCTTAAAATAACCGACTGGTCGGATGGCCCCAATTGCAAATCTAATTGCTCTGCCTGCTGCAACCAGTTAGCAGCTGAGTTAATATCTCGATGGTTTAAGGCAGCATCAGCCAACAGCAACATCACGCGTAGTTCAGCATGTAGGTTTGCTACGGTCTGAAAATAAGCTAGCGTTTGTCTTAGTATGGCTATGGCTTGTGTACTATTCCCTTGTTGCAGGTACACCAGTGCAAGTTCCTCCTGAGAATGGCTGGCTTGATCACTATTATTATCTTGCTGGTATAACTGTACCGCACGATTAAGGTAATGCTCTGCCTGTGCCCAGTCGGTTAATTTGCGAAACACGCTACCAATATTGTTCAGCGTTACGGCCTGGCTGGAAGGTGAAGCCTGATACTGCTCTTTTAATGCCAAGCTTTCACGGTAATGATCGATTGCTTCGGCGTATTGTGTCATGGCCAGATGCGCGGTACCTGCATCTGATAATGTCATTGCCAGCAATAAAGGCTTTTCGCTATCACGTGCTGCCTGTATAGCTTGGCTAAACAGGCGCAATGCCTTGGGCCGCTGTCCTTGCCGGTACGCCAAAATTCCCTGACGTCGAAGCAGTTGAATATTTTGCTCTGCTGATAGCACTTGGCTGCGGTATTGCAATGCGCCCAGCAGCTCACTGGCTTGTCCAAAATGCGCGTTACTGGTATAGAGCTCAGCTAGTTTTAACACTATGTCGGCATCTTGAGATGTGGCTATCTCTGGTGTATCAGCTGCTGGCCAGTGTAAGAGTGCCCGGCATTGATCAATTTGCTGCTGGGCATTCAGTTGTCGATTAAAACATGCTTCTGGGTTGGACTGGCCATAGACCGGGCTAGTGCACATAAGCAACACCAGAGAGAATATAACAATAAGCAAGCTTGTTTGCGGCACAATACGCATTAATAACAACAGCAAAGGATAATGGCGTCACACTACACTTAACATTTTGTTAATTCAAGTTGCGCACGTTAGCGTAAATTGTGCCATGGCGGACACATGGCTGCCATGGCACTAAGTTAATCGCTAACTTAGTTTTTGCGCTCTTTGCCATCCGGGTCATTATTGGGGTCGGTGATCTGCCAGTACTCTTTAATCGCTTCCACACCGCGTAATGGCGTAAAGCCAGTACCCGATTCCGGAGGCTCTACCGTTGCCAGTTCATGTACTACAACCATAGGGGGAATGGTGTAGCATTTGTGCAGCTTAAATTGCACGCCCTGACTAGTGAAGTAGTAACCTGGGCCTACCATATTAGTTAGTGTATAAGGCGCATAATGGGTTACCCGTACGGTACCAGACCCCGGTACTGAATAACCTCCAAAACCACCACCACCACCGGCAAAAGTAGAGGCATAGTTATTGGTCGCCTGTGATGTTTTGTACACCTCAGCATCTACTACGCCGCCAGGTACTGCGCCATAAAAATTAGCCAGGATCTGTGCTTCGCTCCAACTGACATTGGCTATTTGCACAATAGTGCCGCGATGACACCAGGGTACCGCCTGCGCCGATAAAGATAACAATGCGCTGGCTGCCAGCGTGGATAGAATAAGCTTTTTCATATCAGTGTCCTTCGGTTAGGTCAAAAGATTCATGCCCGTTTTGCCGCATCGCAAACAAAGATGGGCTAGGGGTAAATTCAACATAACCAAGTGGAGGCCTGAAACCAATCAAACAGCAGGGCAAAACCGGGCCGGGAAGACTTTGCCCTGTTTTGCCCATGGTAAGGCAGTTGCCGCTGGCGGCGGCATCCAGAGCAGGCCCCCGCAGGGTTGTGGTATACATCAAGCGACTTAGAGCGCTTTGTCATCGAACCACTAAAGCCTATCAGGGGCAAAGCATGCTGTTATCACAAGCTGCAGTGCCTCTAATCTCACATAGCAATGATTAAGGCTGTGTCTTTGCTTAGCGCTACGCCATTAGCGAACCTGTCCTCAGCTTTACCATCAGGTGCAACTAACTTTTGTGTCTGCGTCCAATGACCTTTTGTTCGCTCAAATATATAGGCAAAACCTGCGTCCTTACCAATGCCCTCGACATCGTTCTCATCTGGTAGAAATAAGTGCTGTATAGCCAAACAATGCCACTCTGACGTCAAAAATATCTGTATCTGCGCCATCCTGTGCCATAAGCTTTGCTTGATGTTGCCAGTGTTTTCCATCAAATTCATACACATAGACGGCACCGGCTTTTTCAGCTTTAGCATCGTCAGCTAACAACTTGTGCTGCTTTGCATAAATTTGGCACGTTTTTGCCAGGGTGAAACAGCATAAGAATTTAAAGATAGAAGCAGCCTGAACAGATAGTCAGTATTAGTCGGCGCTTGAGTTAATTGAGGCTGGCCTGGGCTCGGTGTAGGCACTGGACGTCAGGCTGGCTTTGCACTAGCTTTATCTGCAACAGGGGTAATAGATAACGGGAGATAAAAATGTCAGTGCAACGTCATGGTCAGTGTGTTTGCGGTGCGGTTAAAATAACGGCCAGTACCGCAGACAGCAAAGTAGGTGCCTGCCACTGTAGTACTTGCCGGCGCTGGGGCGGCGGCCCGTTGTTGGCGATAGATTGCGGCACCGGCGTAAACTTTAACGGTGAGCAGCATGTCCGGGCTTATCGCTCATCAGAGTGGGCGTCGCGCGGCTTTTGCGCTGAATGCGGCACGCATTTGTTTTACCGCTTAAGCCAGAATGGCCAATATATTATGCCGGCTGGTTTATTTGATAACGCCGACGACCTGGTGTTCGACCATCAGGTTTGTATCGACAGCAAACCTGGCTATTACAGCTTTGCCGAAGCCACTCACGATATGACCTGCGATGAAATGTTCGCTGCCTTTGCGCCGCCGCAATAGATAGGATTAGTGTAATGTTCAATCGGCTACAGCTAATGCCTCACCACTGCTTTTTGCCAGCGTAATAAAGGTTTGAATATGCTTGTTCAGCTTTTCCTGCTTACGGTAACCAACATAAATATGTTTATGAATACCGCTGTCACCCAACCGAATAACCGTAATTGGCAGGGTGTTAGCGTATTCCAGCGCCAGCCATTTTGGCATTGCCGCCACACCGCGGTTGGCGGCTACCATTTGCAGAATAATGTCGGTGGCTTCCAGCGTTTTATGTAGCTTTGGCATGCACTGAGCGGGTAATAAAAACTGCTGAAAAATATCCAGCCGCGCCGTTTCTACCGGATAGGTTAACAGGGTTTGATCAGTTAGCTGTAGCGGCTGAATGGCTGTCATCGCAGCCAGCGGGTTTTGTTGGCTGACCACCAGCACCAGTTCGTACGGAAATACTGGCTCAAACACAATGCGCTCTTTTTGGATTGGGTCTGGTGTTATCAGTAAATCAATATCGTAGTTAAATAGCGCTGCCATGCCGCCAAACTGAAAGCGTTGTTTTACGTCGATATCAACCCCGGGCGATTGTGCCAAAAACGGCTGCACCACTTTTAACAGCCACTGATAACAAGGGTGGCATTCCATACCTACGCCAAGACTGCCTTTTTCGTTATTGGCAAACTGGCGCAGTGTCTCGTCTATACGCTCAAACTGTGGCAGCAGGCGGTTGGCTTGCTCCAGCAGGTAGCTACCTGCTTCGGTTAAGCGGATATTGCGGCCGTCTTTTAACCACAGGTTGATATTGTGCTGCCGTTCAAGCTTTTTCATGCTGTGGCTTAGCGCTGATTGCGTCAGGCTCAGTTTGTTGGCAGCGGCAGTCAGTGAGCCTATGCGGCTGATTTCACGCAAAATACTCAAATGTATTTTTTCAATCATGGCTAACCTATGAATACAAATCATTAAAAATAAAAGATACACCGTTTTGTGTAATGGGTATAGCGGTTCGCTGTGCCAGTGCTGTCTAGCGGAGTGCTGATTAAATATTAATAAATGAATAATACTCATTAGTGAATGAAAAAATATCATTTTTATTCATCATATCTTAGGTATACCATCTTTAAATGTTTGGACGTCTGGATGTCTTTTTGTGTGGGCGATAATCAGCAGTAGTGTTTTCAGGCTTGGACCGGGCAAGCAAATAGGATGGCAATGATGAGTAACGATTTAACATTTAGCATAAAACGTATTGCGTTTGATGAGCACTATCAGCCTGCAGAAAGCACAAGGCTGACGACTAATTTTGCTAATCTGGCCAGAGGTGAAAGTCGGCGGCAGAATTTACGCAATGCCTTTACGATGATCGACAGCCGCTTTAATGCGTTGGCGCATTGGGACAACCCACGCGGTGATCGTTATTCGGTTGCACTTGATATTGTATCCGTTGATATCAACATCGAAGGCAGCGAGCATAGCTTTCCATCAATTGAGGTGTTGCAAACCACTATTATTGATCATCAAACCGGGCAGCGTGTTGAAGGTATGGTAGGTAACAACTTTTCTTCTTACCTGCGCGATTATGACTTTAGCGTCGTGTTGCCGGAGCACAATAAACAGCAGGCTACGTTCAGCATCCCGGCGAATTTTGGCAACTTGCATGGCAAGTTGTTCCAGTGTTTCGTTAACTCAGATACTTACAAACAGTATTTTGCCAAGCAACCGGTAATATGTCTTAGCGTGTCAGATAATAAGGTGTATCAGCGGAGCGGCAACCAGCATCCGGTTTTAGGTGTGGAATACTTGCCAAACGAATCATCGTTAACCGAGCAGTATTTCCAGAAGATGGGACTTCAGGTGCGCTATTTTATGCCGCCAAACAGTGTCGCCCCTTTGGCTTTTTATAGCCTTGCTGATTTACTGAACGATTACAGCAACCTTGAATTAATTAGCACAGTAAGCACTATGGAGACCTTTCAGAAGATTTACCGGCCGGAAATTTATAATGCCAATGCAGTCGCAGGCACTTGTTATCAACCAGATCTGAACAATCCGGACCATTCTGTTACGCAAATAGTGTACGACCGCGAAGAGCGCAGCAAGCTTGCCATTGCGCAGGGTAAATTTGCGCAGCAGCACTTTATTCAACCGCACCGGGCCAAACTGGAACACTGGGCAGTATCGGCGAATTTCGCTTAATTACTGACGCAAATAACGGTATCGCACATGAAAAAACTATTACCTACCTCAACCGCTGGCAGTTTACCTAAGCCGTGCTGGCTGGCCGAACCGGAGGCACTCTGGTCACCGTGGAAATTGCAGGGTGAAGAGCTGCTTCACGGCAAGCAGGATGCACTGCGCTTGTCATTGCAGCAACAGCAACTGGCAGGCATCGATATCATCAGTGATGGCGAGCAGACGCGGCAACACTTTGTTACCACCTTTATTGAGCATTTAAGTGGGGTGGATTTTGCCAACCGTCAAACCGTTCGGATCCGCAACCGCTATGACGCCAGTGTCCCGACTGTGGTGGGGCCAGTATCACGACAAAAACCGGTGTTTGTGCAAGATGCCAGGTTTTTACGCCAGCACACTACGCAGCCAATAAAGTGGGCGTTGCCAGGCCCAATGACGATGATTGACACCCTGTATGATAATCACTATCAAAGCCGCGAAAAACTGGCCTGGGAATTTGCCAAAATACTCAACCAGGAGGCAAAAGAACTGGAGGCGGCGGGTGTGGATATTATTCAGTTTGATGAGCCGGCATTTAACGTGTTTCTTGACGAGGTAAACGATTGGGGTATCGCCTGTTTAGAACGCGCCATCGAGGGCCTTAAATGCGAAACCGCCGTGCATATTTGTTATGGCTACGGCATTAAAGCCAATACCGATTGGAAGAAAACCTTAGGTACTGAGTGGCGCCAGTACGAACAGATTCTCCCCAAACTGCAGAAATCCAATATCGATATTATCTCGCTGGAATGTCATAACTCGCGGGTGCCGCTTGAGTTACTCTCGCTTATCCGCGGTAAAAAAGTGATGGTAGGTGCTATTGATGTGGCCACTGACATTATTGAAACGCCAGAGCAAGTGGCTGATACGCTAAGGCAAGCGTTGCAGTATGTCGATGCCGATAAACTTTACCCCTGCACTAACTGCGGTATGGCGCCGTTACCTCGCCATATCGCCGGTGCTAAGCTCAATGCCTTAACCGCCGGGGTACAAATCGTGCGTAATGAACTGCTGCGTTAGCAGTGGCCGGCGCTGATAAGGAAGTTGCTTGCCATATCAGCCTGTTTAATCACAACACCGATAACTTACTGTTCGGAATATCTGTTACCAGCATATGGCCCGGGCTGTGGGTAATGCAAAAATCCACGCCTGCATTGGCTATTGCCACTTGTGGCGTAACACCGCAGGCCCAGAATACCGGCACTTCGCCTGGTTTTATTGTTACTGCATCACCAAAATCCGGTTTAGTAATATCATTAATGCCAATAGCGGCCGGGTCGCCAAAGTGTACTGGCGCGCCATGTACCTGCGGAAAACGCGAGCAAATTTGGATTGCGCGGATTGCATCAGCCGGCTTCATTGGCCGCATACTTACCACCATACCGCCATGAAACACGCCTGCCGGGGTGCAGGCAATGTTGGTGCGGTACATCGGCACGTTTACTTTTTCTGTAATATTACGAATTTCCAGGCCATCGGCCAGCAAGGACTCTTCAAATGAGAACGAGCAGCCAATTAAAAAAGTGACTAAATCGTCACGCCAGTATTCTATTACATCGGTCACTTCATCGGTTAATTTCCCGTTTTGGAAAATGCGGTACTTCGGTAAATCGCTGCGGATATCTAAATCTTGCGCTAGTTGTGGCATGTCGATAGCACCCGGTGTGGCAGCCATACCTAATAACGGGCACGGCTTGGGATTAAAATGGCAAAACTTCAGAAAATCAGCCGCGTACTGCTTGGGTAAAATGGCCATATTAGCCTGAACAAAACCCGGCGCAAAGCCCGAGGTATTACCGCTAAAAACGCCATCGCGGCACTGTTGGCGTAACTGATAAGGGCTTTGTACTGACATAAAGTCTCCGAAAAATTCGCAAGGTAAGATAATGCAGTGTACTGCAGCTAATGCTGGCGTAACAGTGGGGAGTAATAGCTTCAGCCGATAACGTTTTGCGCACCAAGGGTTGCATTTATATCTTTATGAATTATTGTGTATCCTTTTAAACTAACTATTAAACAGGATGTTATGAGTAATTTAACGATAAAAGCAAAAAGCTTGTGTTTGGCGACACTGCTGCTATCCGCGGGTGCAGCTAATGCTCAAAGCAATTGGTCTATCGGCCATGGCTATGCCTCAGGTGGTGTGGTGGGAGCGCAATATCAGTGGCTGCATGACGACATTAAGTGGACTGCGGCAGTAGGTTTAGTCGGTGCTGCAGTGGGTGTGCAACGTAGTATAGATGACGCCCGTCAGCACAGTATCGGTTTGGCAGCCGGTGTCGAAGATTTAACGGCGGAAGACGGCTTCTTTGTCGCTACTTATCAATATTACCCTTCAGGTTTTGCTAATTCAGGTTGGCGTTTAGGTTTTTCAGCAGGTATGCGGCGTGAGGATGAGAGCAGTTTCTTCGGCAGTGTGGGCAAAACGGAAACCAAGCCTGCCATTGCTTTTGAGCTGGGTTATCAGTTCTGAGCCATTGCGTTTAGCATTACTATAAAATTTTTAAGCGTCAGCCAGCGTTTTTATAAGTTATTCGCTGGCTATCATATCTCGCCATTTTGCTGTAAACCCCACATCAAAGTTTACTTAAGACCTCGCGTCAAACAATAGCGCTTGTAATGCCGCCACAAACAACGTCATGCAGTACAACTAAGTTTTAAACGTATTGAACTTTCATTTATTCACTTTTGATATAACCAATCATTAATGGCTATTTATTGGTTATTTAAATCCCATTTATGATATCAAACTGAGTGCTATTTAAAGCCGCAATCTTTATGCAGCCTATGATTTTCAATGGCAATAATATCGGGACTAACTGGCAATGAGTATCAGTATTGAACAGGTTAACAAACGTTTTGGCGATTTTGTTGCGGTAGATAACGTTAACCTGCAAATAAAAACCGGTGAGTTAACGGCATTGTTGGGGCCGTCGGGTTCGGGCAAAACCACGTTATTGCGCATTATTGCCGGCTTAGAGCAAGCCGACAGTGGCAGTATTCGCTTTAACAATGAGGACATTACCGGCCGGCATGTGTCTGAGCGTGGCGTGGGTTTTGTGTTTCAGCACTATGCGCTGTTTAAACATATGACGGTGTTTGAAAATGTTGCCTATGGCTTAACGGTAAAACCGAAGAAATTCCGGCCAAATAAAGCTGACATTGCAAAAAAAGTGCACAACCTACTGCAACTGGTGCAACTGGTGCAACTGGACTGGACGGCAGACCGTTACCCGGCGCAGTTATCCGGTGGCCAGCGCCAACGCATTGCCTTAGCCCGTGCTTTAGCGGTTGAACCCAAAGTATTGTTGCTGGACGAGCCCTTTGGCGCGTTGGATGCCAAGGTACGTGCTGAGCTGCGCCGATGGCTGCGACGCTTGCACGATGAAATTCATGTGACCAGTGTCTTTGTTACCCACGATCAGGAAGAAGCGCTGGAAGTGGCCGACCGCATTGTGGTGATGAACAAGGGCGCCATAGAGCAGGATGGCACGCCCGAGCAGGTTTACGACCACCCGGCGAATCCCTTCGTGTACGAGTTTTTGGGTAATGTAAATTTATTCCATGCCAGGGTAAAACAGGGCCAGAGTACTATCGGCAACGTTAAGCTGGCGTCGCCGGAGCATAGCAATGGCGAGGAGCAGGATGGCTTTGCTTATGTACGGCCACATGAAATTGACGTCTTTAAAGCACCGCTAAGCGATAGTTTAAAAGTGACGCTGGATTTAGTCACCATAGTCGGCCCGGTCGCACGGTTAGAGGTGCTCAGTGATACCGACCAACAACTTATTCATATTGAATTACCCAAAGAGCAGTTTAAACAATTACAGCTGGCACAGGGCGATGTGGCCTGGATCCAGCCGCGCTATAGCAAAGTCTTCCTCGGTGAAGGCATTTAAGTAAAAGGAATACCCATTATGCAGCACACAAAAAAGTTTACTCTGGTCCTGCTGGCGGCATTGCTGGCGGCACCGGTAACGGCAAAAGAGCTGTTAAACAGCAGCTATGATATCGCCCGCGAGCTGTTTGCCGAGATAAACCCGCTGTTTATCGAACACTACAAACAACAAACCGGCGAAACGCTGAGTATTAAACAGTCGCATGGTGGTTCATCGCGTCAGGCGCAGGCGATTATTCAGGGCCTGCGGGCTGATGTGGTGACCTTTAACCAAAGCACCGACATTGATATTCTGCACCAGCGCGGTAACTTACTGCCGGCTGACTGGCGTGATCGCCTCGCCAATAACAGCTCGCCGTATTATTCCACCATGGCATTTTTGGTGCGCAAGGGTAACCCTAAGCAAATCAGTAGCTGGGCAGATTTAACCAAAGACGGCGTGGGTCTGTATTTCCAAACCCGAAAACCTCCGGCAATGCCCGTTACACCTACCTGGGAGCCTACGGTGATGCGTTAGCGCGTTTTGACAACGATGAGCAAAAAGCGCAGCAGTGGCTGCAAACTTTTTTAAACCGGGTGGTGGTGTTTGATACCGGCGGCCGTGGCGCAACGACCTCGTTTGTTGATCGCGAACTGGGTGACGTGCTGATTACCTTTGAGTCGGAAGTAAACAATATTATTGCGCAGTATCCGGACCAGCAGTTTGAACGTGTTGTGCCGCCAACCAATGTGCTGGCCGAGTTCCCGGTGGCCTGGATAGACCGTAATATTGCCCGCAACGGCACAGAAAAGCAGGCTAAAGCCTACCTGCAATATTTATACAGCAAAGAAGCACAACAAGTGCTGGCGCGCTATTTCTACCGGGTGCACAACCCGGACGTTATTGAAGCGACCAAAGCGCAGTTCCCGCCAACCAGCTTGTTTACGGTAGAGCAGGTATTCGGCAGCTGGGAGCAGGTGCAGCAACAGCACTTTGCCAGTGGCGCACTGCTGGATAAACTGCTGGCACAGGGCAAGCGTTAACCGTGACCTTTTATCGCAGTAATAACAGCAAACGCGTGTTGCCGGGCTTTGGTATTAGCCTTGGCAGCAGTTTGTTTTTTATCAGTCTGGTTATTCTACTGCCTATTACCGGCTTAGTGGTGCAAACCGCTGAACTAAGCTGGGCGCAGTACTGGGCAATCATCAGCGACCCGCGCGTGGTGGCGTCTTATAAAGTAACCGCTTCGGCTGCTGCGGTAGCGAGTATTTTTAATCTGTTTTTTGGCCTGTTAATGGCCTGGATCTTAACCCGTTACCGCTTTCCTGGCCGCGTGCTGCTGGACGGGTTAATGGACTTGCCCTTTGCGCTACCTACTGCAGTAGCCGGTTTAACCCTGGCGGCAGTATTTTCAACTCAGGGCTGGTTTGGTCAGTATCTGGCACTGTGGGATATCAAGGTATCTTACACCTGGCTGGGTATTGTACTTGCAATGACGTTTACCAGCGTGCCTTTTGTGGTGCGTACAGTCCAGCCGGTACTGGAAGAGTTTGGCCCAGAATACGAAGAAGCCTCAGCGACTCTGGGCGCCAGCCCGCTGCAAACTTTCTTTAAGGTGATACTGCCGGAAATAAAGCCGGCGCTGCTGACCGGTACCGCATTGGCGTTCACCCGAAGTTTGGGCGAATTTGGTGCGGTTATTTTTATTGCCGGTAATTTGCCGTGGCAAACTGAGGTGACCTCACTGATGATTTTTGTCCGGTTACAGGAATTTGACTATGCTGCCGCTGCGGCCATTGCCAGTGTGGTGTTGCTGGTGTCGTTGGTGCTGCTATTTGTCATTAACGGCATGCAACAGCGTTATCAACATATTACCGGTGGGCCCAAATGAGCCAAACATCATTGAATAGCCGCCAGCGCTGGCTGCGGCCGCTATTAATCAGCACTGGAGTGGTGTTAACACTGCTGTTACTGGTGGTGCCGCTGATTTTTATTTTTGTGGCGGCATTTTCTGCCGGTATCGGTGGGGTGTGGCGTAATCTGGCCGAACCCGACATGTTGCATGCAATTGGTTTAACCTTATTGGTGGCGGGTTTAACGGTGCCGATAAACCTAGTCTTCGGCACCCTTATCGCATGGTGTGTTACGCGGTTTAGTTTCCCCGGCCGGCGCTTATTGCTGACGCTGATTGATATTCCGTTTGCCGTGTCGCCGGTGGTTGCCGGCTTACTGTATCTGTTGCTGTATGGCAGCAATGGCCCTTTCGCAAGCTTGCTGGATCAATACGATGTGCAGCTGATGTTTGCATGGCCGGGTTTGGTGATGGTAACGGTGTTTGTGTCCTGTCCGTTTGTGGTGCGCGAGTTGGTGCCGCTGATGTCTACGTTGGGTACCGAGCAGGAAGAGGCCGCCGTGCTGTTAGGCGCCAGTGGCTGGCAGGTGTTTTGGCACATTACCTTACCCAATATCCGCTGGGCACTGCTGTACGGTGTTATTTTAACTAACGCCCGTGCGGTGGGCGAGTTTGGCGCGGTGTCGGTGGTATCGGGCACTATTCGCGGCCAAACTAACACCTTGCCACTGCATATCGAGCTGTTACAGCAAGACTACAACACCGCCGGAGCTTTTATTGCCGCCGCGTTACTGACGTTAATTGCCATTGCCACCCTGGTGGTAAAGGCGTTTTTACAGTGGAAGCTGGCACGACAAGAATAATCTGTGGCAACGCTATAAAGTGCTGCTTGAGTTTGTTTGCTGAGGTAGCATATACGCATCATGCTGAAAGAAAGCTTGTTTGACGGATATGACTTATGAAATTTAAAACCCGATTACTTCACAGTGGTGCCGGTGCCGATGCGCATACCGGCGCGTTAACCACCCCCATTTATCAAAGCAGTACCTTTACTTATGGCACGGCAGTAGACGGCAAAGCCCGCTTTGCCGGCGAGCAGCCGGGTTTTATCTATAGCCGCATGGGCAACCCGACAGTGCAGGCGCTGGAACAGCAATTGGCCGAGCTGGAAGGGGCCGGCGAAGCGCTGGTAGTCGCCAGTGGCATGGCTGCTGTCAGCAGTATTTTTTATGCATTGGTAAGTGCCGGTGACGAAGTGGCCTTTATTGACCCGGTGTACGGCGGCACAGCTGCATTTTTAATTAACACCCTAAGCCGCGCCGGTATTACCGTAAGCCGGTATTTGAGTGATGATGACTTGCTGGCCAATATTAATCCGGATACTAAGTTAGTGTTGTTTGAGCCCATCACTAACCCGAACCTGAAAGTAACAGACTACCGTAAGGTAAAGGCGGCTGCGGCAAAAACCGGCGCCATTACGGTATGTGACAATACCTTTTTAACGCCCTATTTATTTAAGCCTCTGGAACACGGTATAGATTTAGTGATGCACAGCGGCACCAAATATTTAAGCGGCCATGGCGATATTATTGCCGGTGTAGTGGCAGGACGAACTGAGCTGATGCAGCAGGTGCGTACGATAGCGTTGAAACATATTGGCGCACCAATAGGCCCGCAGGAAGCCTATTTACTGCAGCGCGGTTTGCGTACGCTGGCGCTAAGGATGGATGCGCACCTGACCGGGGCAGCCAAAGTGGCCGAATTTTTAGCACAGCATCCGTTGGTGGCTAAAGTGATTTATCCGGGTTTAACCACTGATGCCGGCTACCCGGTGCTGGCTGAAACCGTGGGCGCGTTTGGCGGCATGGTGAGTATTGAACTTGCCGGCGGTTTTGACCGCGCTGCGCGCTTCCTTGATAGTCTGCAGCTGTTTACTCAAGCGGTAAGCCTGGGCGATTTGGAGAGTCTGGCCTGTCACCCTGCCAGCACCACTCATGCGGCGATGGATGCACCAAGCCGTTTAGCTGCTGGTGTAACGGACGACTTAATCCGCCTGAGCATTGGGGTTGAGGATGCTGAAGATCTAATTGCTGATTTACAACAGGCGCTCCAGGCCGCAGTGCGGTAAAACTAGACTTAGGCATTACCATAAATCTCTTTATTCGCCAGCCAGCGTTTTATTAACTGCTCGCTGGCGCTGCGGTTTTGTTGCCACAGCGTGGTAGCTATTTGTTGCGCTTGCGGTAGCAGGTCCGCGTCGCGGCTTAAGTCGGCTATTTTAAACTGCAGCACGCCGGTTTGCCGGGTGCCAAGTAATTCGCCCGGGCCACGAATTTCTAAATCGCGCTGGGCAATAACAAAACCATCGTTAGAATCGCGCAGTACACTGAGTCGCGATTGTGCTGTTCTGGACAGTGGAGAGTGGTACAGCAAGACGCAATGTGATGCTGTGCTACCACGACCAACACGACCGCGTAGTTGATGTAACTGGGCTAAACCCAGCCGCTCGGGGTTTTCAATAATCATCAGGCTAGAATTAGGCACATCCACGCCCACTTCAATGACCGTGGTGGCAACCAATAAATCTAATTCTCCACTGCTGAACTGCTGCATCACTGCTTGTTTTTCTGCCGCTTTTAACCGGCCATGCACTAAGCCAATTTTTAATTCAGGTAACGCTTGCTGTAAGTTTAACATGGTGTCTTCTGCGGCCTGACATTGCAGCGTTTCCGATTCTTCTATTAAGGTGCATACCCAATACGCCTGACGCTGCTCTGTAGTCACGGCACTGCGTACGCGCTCTATGATGTCATCGCGGCGGGTATCGGGTATGGCGACAGTAGTAACTGGCGTGCGGCCGGGTGGAAGTTCGTCAATAATCGAGGTATCTAAATCGGCATAGGCAGTCATGGCTAAGGTGCGCGGTATTGGTGTTGCGGTCATCACTAATTGATGCGGATATTTACCTGCAATGCCGCCTTTTTCCCGCAAGGCGAGGCGTTGATGTACACCAAAGCGATGCTGTTCGTCGATGATGATAAGCGTCAAGGCTTTAAACTCAACCTGTTGCTGAAATAAGGCATGGGTGCCGACTATCATTTGCGCGCTGCCATCAGCGATAGCGGCCAGCGTAGTTTGCCGGGCTTTACCTTTGGTTTTACCGCCAAGCCAGGCCACGCTGATATCCAAAGGCGTAAACCAGCGGGCAAAATTGGCGGCGTGTTGCTCTGCCAGTAATTCTGTTGGTGCCATTAACGCTACCTGATAGCCATTGCCAATCGCCGTAAGGGCTGAGAGCGCGGCGACTAAGGTTTTGCCAGATCCTACATCGCCTTGCACTAAGCGAAGCATCGGCAGTGTTTGACTTAAATCGTGGCGTATTTCCGCTGTTACGCGTTGCTGCGCACCGGTAGGGGCAAAGGGTAAGGCAGCTAAAAAACGTTGCTCAAGAGTAAGGTCTGTTTGCAGCGCAACGGCATGTTGCTGCTGGCTTTGGCTACGCAGTTTGTACATGCTCAGCTGTTGCGCCACTAACTCTTCAATAATCAACCGCTGCTGCGCCGGGTGTTTACCCAGCTCGAACAGTTGTAGGCTGGCATCCGGTGGTGGCCGGTGAATATAGCTTAATGCTGCTGTTAACGACCAAGGTTGCTGCAACAATGCCGCTGGCAAAAACTCATCCGGCGGGCTGCGCTGCAAATAATCTAAGGCTGCATCTGTCAGGTTACGCCAGGTAGCCTGGCGTAGGCCTTCTGTCGTGGGGTAAATTGGGGTGAGTGTTTCGGCAACGTCGAGTAATTGCTCATCGTCGTGCACGCGGTATTCCGGATGTAGCATTTCCAAGCCACGCGGACCGCGCTTAGCTTCGCCAAAACAGCGTAACAATATACCGGGTGTTACAGCATTTTTTTGTGCCGCGCTAAAGTGAAAAAAGCGCAAGGTTAGAAAACCACTGCCATCTTTAATTTTCACTAACCAGCTGCGCCTTTTGCCCATTTGTACTTCGCTGCTGATCACTTCACCCAACACAGTGCCATGCATTAAAGGCATTAAATCCGCAATGGGATAAATTCGGGTGCGATCTTCATAGCGTAGTGGCAGATGAAACAGAATGTCCTGGATGCTGAAAATGGCTAACTTGTGTAAGCGCTCTGCCACTTTTGCCCCAACACCTTTGATGGTTGAAATCGGATACTGTTGTAACGAACTGTTCACGCCTGTCCTTTTTATGACTATTGTTGTGCAGGGGTAGAGTAAAAGCGTGTTTTGCCATCCGTCATCATCCGGGTTAGTTCGCTACTGATAGTATCAAATAACAGCGCATGGGTGCCGGTTCTAGACATTGCCAAATTAGCACTTTGCGCTCTAGTATCTGCAGGGGTATTCAGTAACACCAAGCTATTTTTAAAGCGAAGCTGAGATGCTATTGCATGACTAATAACATGCTCAGGCCCAATAATGGCATCAACTTCTTCTAAAAATAACGAGGTCATTGCGTGTTCTGCGTTGTTAACAAACAACAAACGAATATTTTTTTGTGCAAGCTCTGCAGTTAATGTGCTGCGGTAAGGTTTGTCTTTAAGCAGCGCTACCGTATGTATTGCTGATTCACCTTTAGGCTGTTGGCTTTTACGCACAAACCAACTTTCTGTTCGGGCAATATCAAACGGGGCCATCAGCAGATGTTGCTGTCGCTCAGATGTATCAACTACGCCAGTGACAATATCGGTTTTACCCTCTATAAGCTGTTGTAGACACCGCTTGGCCGGGGTGGGTACGGAGAATGACAGTTCAAAACCACTGCGCTTGGCCAATTCACGCATCATAGTGACCATTGGGCCTGTGGGTTCTGTCATTCCTGGCTGATAAATATGCCGGGGCGGCAGGTGGTCGAGACACCATTGCAATACAGGTTGGTTCATTTGCCTGACGTTTTTGTAGTAGTGTTTAATCAGGCCTTGTTGTTCCATTTGTAAAATTTCATGCTGGATACGTTCTAATAACCTGGCGTGAGGGCTATTGCGCGATAGTGCGATATTGACATGCGTATTTTTGTTAAAAGGAAAGGTTAGGCTAGCGGCTTTAAGTTTGTCTTTAAAACGTGGGTGGTTATTAATCAGGTTTTCAGCGGTTAGCATCGGTGCTATTACAGCATCCAAACGTTGATACAACAACATTGCCATGGCAGATTCTTCGGTATCGACTTCTACAACGTTTTTACTGTGATTGATAAGTAAATTGGGTAGCTCTGCGTTGTATATATAGCCACGGATGATACCAACGGTCATATTGCTAAGCTCGGCCATATCTATAATGTCTTTGTGCTGATGGTGAATATACAAGCGTTCTGCCCTGGCATGATCATATGGAATAAGATGCATAAAACTGTTGCGTTCGTCGCTGTAATTTAAACTGGTCATCAGGTCGGTTTTACCCTCTTGCATCAGTTTTAGACAGCGCGCAAAGGGAGTATTCGGACTAAACGTCAGGTTAAATTCGGCACGCTTCGCCAACTCTTGCATAAAGTCAACGGTTGGGCCATACGGCTCGCCTTGTTCAGGATAGTTATGGCGGTTGGGATAGTTGTCCAGGCACCATTGCACATTGGGCTGTTCCGCTTTAATGCAGCAGGATAATAGCAGGTATAGACTCAGTACTAAGGTCCGCATCATGGCGTTATCCCTCTGAGCTCATTTATTCTCGGACTAATGACAACATCGGTGTATAAGCGTTTAACCGTACCATCTTGCTGCATATCGTTAAGGTGTTGTTTAATGTTGGGCAGTAAGTTCATGTGTGGGCTGGCACGTGACAAGCCGATATTAATATACTCCGGTTTAGCGCCATCCATATTTAGCGTAGCAATACGAAAGCGGCTGTCATAACTGTTTACTGTAAAAATGGCTTCTGAGGTACTAACGGTAGGCGATATTAACGCATCAATTCTACCGCGGTTTAGCATTTCCAGACCCACTTCAATTGATTCAACGTGAGCCATATATGAAGGGTTTTGAGCTAAAAATCGCATGGTCTCTTGGCTGAACAAGTAGCCGCGGATACTTGCTACAGTCAGGCTTTTTAACTGAGAATAGCTGGTGATAGCTCTTTTATCGGTTCGTCGCATAAAGACGCTTTCCGGCACTGTAGTTTCATACGGCAGCAGAAACATGAATTGATTTCGTTGGTCACTAAACTTTAGGTTAGACATAAGATCAACTTTGCCTTCTTCCATCAGTTTGAAACAACGACTTACCACTGTGCGTGGCGTAAAACGCAGCACAAAACCAACACGTCGTGCTAATTCCTGCATTAAATCTACCGAGGGTCCGAAAGGTTTGTCGACATCTTCATAGTTATGAAAGCGAGAGAAATGGTCTAAACACCAAACAAGCTCAATAGGAGCCTGTGCAGGCTCAGCTAAGGGTTCTTCAGGCTTTACCGTGCCGCTGGCAAGCAGTGTGCTTACCAGTAGTCCTTGTAACAGCCTGTTTATCCCCATAGAAACCTCAATGCGTAGACGGTACTTCCATTACGCCATCTATTTCAATTTGACTTGCGCGTGGCAAAGCTGACACCTGTACTGCAGCGCGAGCCGGGTAGGGTTCGGCAAAGTACTGGCTCATAATTTCATTAACTGTAGCAAACTGGCCCAGATCGATGAGAAAGATATTCAGTTTTACCATATCGTTTAAGCTACCACCGGCAGCGTCGCAAACAGCCGCCAGGTTTTTAAACACCTGATGGGTTTGTTCAGCAAAATCATCTGACACCATCTGCATTGTAGCGGGTACCAAAGGGATCTGCCCTGAAAGGTATACGGTGGTACCTATTTTCACCGCCTGGCTGTATGTGCCAATTGCGGCTGGGGCATCGCTGGTACGAATAATGACTTTAGACATGCGGGTTATTTCCTTCTATATACTTTTTGAACATCCGACATTACGCGAATTTTTCGCATCACATTGGCCAGATGTATTCTGTCACGCACCGACAGGGTAATTTTAATAACGTATTCACCGGTATCACGGTCGTCAGTTGCTAAATCCTGAATGTTGGAATCTTGAGACGCAATCAGGGTGGTCAGTTTAGCCAGTACGCCTTGGCGGTTGACAATAAATACGCGGATATCACATAAGAATTGTTTGTCGCCGGTTTTATCCCAGCGTACCGGGAAGAATTTGCCCGGCTCTTTATCCCAACCACGAATGTTGCGACAATCAGCTCTATGCACATTGAGGCCTTTGCCTGGTGTGGCATTGGCAATAATTTCATCGCCGGGTATAGGTCTGCAGCACTTGGCGAAGGTCAGCAGCATACCTTCGGAACCGATAATAAAGGCTTTGCTTTTTTGCATTGGGCCCGGGTTGTCTTTGCCGCTTTCGTCTGAGTCAAACTCTCCCAATAGGCGTCTTGCTACGGCAATGGCAAGTTGATTCCCAAGGCCTATGTCACTACATAGCTCATCCAGCGATTTCTGTTTCGAATTTTGTAGTACTTGTTCAACACGTTCTGGGGCAAGATCTTCCAGTTTTACTTCGCCCAGTGCCGAGCTTAACAGGCGTTTGCCTAAGCCAGTTGATTCGTTTTGTTGCTGTTTTTTCAGGTAGTTACGAATACCTAAGATGGCGCGGCTGGTGACAACATAGTTAAGCCAGTTGGCATTGGGTTTGCCGCCAGGGCTGGTAATAATTTCTACTGTCTGGCCGGTTTCCAGGGGTTTATTCAGGGGGTAAGGCCGGCGGTCAACTTTAGCACCGACACAACGGTTACCAATGTCAGTATGCACTGCATAAGCAAAGTCGACTGCGGTGGCGCCAATGGGCAATTCAACTATTTTACCTTTGGGTGAGAACACATACAGCTCGTCCGGATACAGTTCAGACTTCACGTTCTCGACAAATTCAGCACTATTGCCCGCGTTTTGCTGTAGCTCTAATAAGCTTTGCATCCAGCGTCGGGCACGAATTTGCGCGGTGGTATCCTGGTGTTGGCCATTAGCTTTATACATCCAATGCGCAGCGATACCTTTGTCGGCCATTTCGTCCATTTCACGGGTGCGCATCTGTATCTCTACCGGAATGCCATGCGGCCCGATCAAAGAAGTATGCAGCGACTGATAACCGTTCTGCTTAGGAATAGCGATGTAGTCTTTAAAACGGATTTCAATTGGTTTATACAGGTTGTGTACCACACCCAAGGTGCGGTAACAGTGATCAATACTGTCTACTACTACTCTAAAAGCATAAATGTCCATCACATCGTTGAACATCAGTTCTTTGTTTTTCATCTTGCGATAAATGCTGTACAGATGTTTTTCGCGGCCTACAACATCGGCATTAATACTGGCTTGATCTAAACGCCCGGTAATTTCATGCTGAATTTTTTCCAGCAATTCTCTCCGGTTGCCCCTCGCTTGTTTCACAGCTGTTGACAGTGCGCGATAACGCATAGGGTAAAGCGCCTGAAATCCCCAGTCTTCCAATTCATTCTTAATGTTGTGAATACCCAAGCGGTTAGCAATAGGTGCATACAGTTCGAGGGTCTCTTTGGCAATACGACGGCGTTTTTCTGGCCGCAGTGCGCCTAAAGTGCGCATATTATGTGTGCGATCGGCCAGCTTAATTAAGATAACGCGGATATCCTGCGTCATTGCCATAAACATTTTTTGTAAATTGGTTACTTCAAATTCCTGATAGTCTTTGAACTTTACTTTATCGAGTTTGCTTACGCCCTGCACCAGCTCCGCTACCGTATCACCAAATTTACTGGCTAACTCTTCTTTACTCACCGGCGTATCTTCGATGACGTCGTGTAAAAGGGCGGCCATCAGAGTTTCATGGTCCATACGCATATCGGCCAGAATGCTGCTGACAGCAACGGGATGGGTAATATAAAGTTCACCACTGGAGCGAGTTTGAGGCGCGTGCGCGTCGCGTGCGACGACATATGCCTGCTGCACTAAGGCAACCTGCTCTGCGGGCAAATAGGCACTAATTTGGTTTTTCAGACCTTCAAATAAATACACCTGTGCTCCCAAACTGCGACAGCAAACGAAACACGCGATAAAGCGTGGGATTTATTATGAATATACGTCTATTTGTAACAGTTGCCAACGGCTAATGCGCCGCTGGCCTGTCTATGGAGAGGATTTTAGTGGTCAGAACCAATAATTGCTGCCACAGCTGCCATTTCTGACGCTTCCTGCTGAATTTGATCACGGCGCTCTTGCTCATCCAACACTGAGTTGGTGATAAAGCCTTTTTCAATTTCGCGCAGTGCAACTACTGTGGGTTTATCGTTTTCGACATCCACCATAGGCTCTTTACCTTCAACCGCTAACTGACGGGCACGGCGTGCAGCCACCAGAATTAAATCAAAACGGTTACCAATTTTATCTACTGCATCTTGAACAGTTACGCGTGCCATTTACCACTCCAGTGTTACGGGCTTTCACAAGACCGTGTAGTTTACGCTAATTTGCTGTTTTCGCCAACAGTTGCTTCAGCATGTTGCTATGTTTGCTTGCCTGGCTGCTATAACTGTTGCGCTGCGCGAGCACTATGCGTTCAAATTCAACCAGCGCTGTATCAAAGTTATCGTTAATAATGAGAAACTCGTACTCATCAGCATGGCTCATCTCACTGTGAGCCTGAGCCATACGTTTAGAAATCACCTCTGCTGAGTCCTGACCCCGACTGTTCAGCCGTTGTTCCAGCTCCGTTAAACTGGGCGGCAAAATAAAAATGCCTTTAGCGGATGCTTCCTGAGTTTTAACCTGGCGGGCACCTTGCCAATCGATGTCTAAAAACACGTCGATACCACAGCTTAGGCTATCGCGGATACTGCTTTTCGAGGTGCCATAATAGTTGCCAAACACTTCAGCCCACTCAAAGAATTCATCTTTGGCGATTAGGCCCTTAAAAGCATCGACACTGATAAAGTGATAGTGCACGCCATCTTGCTCACCTGGGCGTGGTGCACGGGTGGTATGGGATACACTTACCTGCATATCGCTATGGCGCTTTAACAGCGCCTGGATCAGGCTGGATTTACCTGCGCCACTGGGCGCTGAAACAATAAACAAGTTACCGGCTAAGTGTTGCATAAGGTTCACACTGCTAAACAAAGAAAGCGGATTTTAGACGCTGTTTGCTGTCGCTGCAAATCCCGTTACTTTTTCGCTTTAGCCTTAACCGATAACGTCAGAGTAAATATGGCCATTGGCTCATCGCCATAAAGGCTGGGGCAGGTCACCACTACAGAAACGGGTTTATTAATACGCTCACCTGTAGCCAACGAATCGTCGATCATCGTATCAATGATATCGCCGTCGTTACTGGTAAAGTGCACTGTCGCTTCCGGGCGCTTTAAAAATTGGCCCTGTACATCTTTAAAAGCGAAATTGGCATTAACACCACGCGACTTGGCTTTGCTGAAAACTAAAAATGCACCGGCTAAGTCTGCGCCGATGGCCAGAGCACCGAAATAAATGCTGCCCAAATGATTTTTTGTACGCCAGCTATGTGGCATGGTCACTTCAAGCGTTGAATTATCCATGCGAACAATCTTCGGTGAACAAAAACCAATTAGCGGAATATAACGCCAGGCAAATAGTTTTAAGCCCCAATTAGCTTTTCGCAATGACATGGTAAATTTTAGTCCCGTTGTTAACACCAGTTGCCAGCTTACACTGGTAAGACCATCTGAACAAGCTGACCGCTCAGGTAGTTAAAAACACCATTCGTCAGGTTTCAGCTTTTGGCTGTAAAGCGAGCTATAGTAAAGTCAGCACAATAACACTTTACAGTACTAAGATAAGGGTCACTCGACAGTGCGCTGGTGTAAGTTATTACTTTTTTTTATCTTGTTAACAGGTTTAGGCCTGCCTAAAGCAGATGCTATGGTGTTGACGCAAGATGAATATTTATACCGGGTTTGGTCGGTAGACGCCGGCTTACCTCAAATTTCTGTTACGTCTATAGTGCAAGACGCCGAAGGCTTTCTATGGCTAGGTACGCAAAATGGTTTAGCGCGTTTTGATGGCGTGCAGTTTGAGGTTTTTAATACGGCCAACACCGCTGCGATGTCGTCTAATATGGTTTCAGCATTGCATTTGGATAATCAGAGGCAATTGTGGATTGGCACTGCAAATGGCCTGATTATGTACCACAAAAATCAATTCAGGCGACTCGATGCAGCGAAACCACGGCAGGGCCAGATCACTGGGTTTGCCGAATTGTCTGACGGTCGAATTTTTGTTGGCGGTAACCGGTTATATCAGTGGACGCAACAAGAATTACAAGTTGTCGAGGCACATCAGGGGCCGGTATTTCAGCTTTTTCAACACAATGACAGGGTGTATATCGGTGGACAAGGTGGTTTTGCTGAATTAACGCAGAATGGGTATCTATGGCAAAGTGCACCAAAAGACCTTGCTGGCTTACAAATTTTGGAAATAGCGTTCGTTGATGGACAGCTATACCTGGGTACAAACATAGGGCTTTATCGTTGGCATAATAGCGTATGGCAGCCCGTTACGCTGCCGCAACATGTAGGCGATAGCCGGATTGAGTCGCTCTATTTGGATCAGCAGCAACATTTATGGATTTCAACCTATGGTTCAACTTACCGTATTCAACGAGGTGTTATTGAGCGTGCCGACTTTGTTAAAGGTGAGCATAATGACTTTGTCTGGGTTGAAAGTATGTTGCAGGACAAGCATAAGAACATTTGGTTTGGTAGCCGCTCACACGGGTTAAAACGACTTAGAAAGGCTGCGACTCAGCGCTTTAGTTTGCAACAAGGCTTACAAGACTCCTACGTGTGGGCTTTAGCACCGTGGCAGCAGAATCTGCTAGTGGGCACCCGCAATGGATTGGCATTGTTGCAACATGGTGTCTTTCAGCCACTGATGGCAAATCAATATTTACCTAGCCCGTTTGTTTATAGCTTGTTAGTTGAGGATGACAAAGTCTGGGTGGGATCCCGCGCCGGCTTATCCATGCTGGATACTGAAACATTAAGCTGGCGACGAAATTATGATCAGATAGCGCATGTGTTAGTCACCACATTAGCCCGTGAAAATGACAAACTGTGGGTTGGTACAAATGGTGGATTATATTATTTGTTACACGACGAGATTGTGCAGCATGGCTTGCCAGAAGCGTTACTCACGGCAAGAGTAAGGATGGTGTTACCTGATAGCGAGAACCGGCTTTGGGTGGGTACTGAAAACGGCCTCTATCTTCGCGACGAAAACGGTTTTCACTCGGTTGACGATGTGCCACTTACAGGTACTTTTATCAGCGCTATTAAACAATTTGACGATGGTAATTTGCTTATTGGCAGCTTTGATCAGGGTTTTATGTTTGGAAAACCGGGGCAATGGCAATGGTTTCGTCAACAAGACGGTTTGCCAGGCAATGGCGTTATCCATGTTGAACAGGTAGACAACCAGTTGGTGATAAGCAATTTTCAGGGCTTTTACCGGCTGAATTACGAGGCGTTAAAACAAAACAAAATTGAAGAGCTTTACATGCTGGTTGATGATCGCCGGCCTGAGGCTAAAACTGATTCTCACCGTTGTTGTAATGGAGCAGGCAGTAGCAAAGGAGTTCAGCATCAGGGGCGTTTATGGTATCCCACACTCGATGGTGTTGTGTCACTGCCTTTGCAGCAACTCATTCACTTCAGTGACATTCCGGAGCCCGTGATAAAAAAAGTCACAGCGGGAAGCCAGAGTTACCGGGGTGATAATATTACGCTGCCACCGGAGCAACGAGACTTGCAGGTAAGCTTTACTGCGCCATATTACGTGCAAGCATCATCAGTGCAAATGCGTTACCGGTTAGAAGGCTATGATGAAGCTTGGATCGATGCCAGCAACCGCCGTGAAGCGTTTTATACCAATTTACCTTCCGGACAGTATCGTTTTTTGCTTCAGGTTCGTGTCGCGGGCGACTTCCGCTGGAGTGATACTGCAGAGATGGCGTTAAAACTTACCCCGTTTTGGCATGAAAAAATTTGGGCTAGAGGGTTATTTCTTATTCTGTTTTCGTTGGTTTTGTGGGGGCTTTATCGTTGGCGTTTGATGGCTTTGGCGGCTTCACAAAAGCAATTGGCGAAGTTGGTAGCAGAGCGTACCGAAGAGTTACATCTTGCCAACGAAAAACTACAGCAAATTAGTATGCAGGATGCCCTAACCGGATTGCATAATCGGCATTATTTGGACTGCAATATTCAACAGATTTTGTCTAGGGCTAATCGTCATTCAGAACCACTGATATGGGCAGTGCTCGATCTTGATCACTTCAAGCAAGTGAACGACAATTTTGGTCACCAAACAGGTGATAATATTCTGATGCTGGTTGCGGACATATTGCGCCAGAATAGCCGGGGTTCAGATCATATTATTCGCTGGGGCGGTGAAGAATTTTTGTTGATCTTAGAACACACCGACGATGGGTTATTGGCATTGCAACGAATCCATCAGGCGCTAGGTGAATATCCTTGGCAGCGCAAGATTGCACTTGATAAACCTCTTACCTGTTCTATCGGTGCGATAGCACAACTGAGCGATTGGGATTGGCAGCATAGTTTGCGTTTGGCTGACCAGGCGTTGTACTGGGTAAAAGGTCATGGCCGCAACGGTTATATGTTGCTACAAACATCTGATCCGATAGATACCGCGGTATTGGCAGAGGATGCCAATGTCATCCAGTTACTGGCCGCGGGTAAGTTGAGCGGGATTAGTAATAAAGAGGTTACTGCGGTGTCATGCTAAATCCGGGTATATATTGACCGACAGGCTTTACAGGCATTGCAACGGGCTTTTAATTGCACTTTGCTGTGCATAAAGGTTTTGGGTATAGTCGGCGAATTAATGTATTTCTGGAGCCTGGCATGGATACTCTGGGGGCAGTGACACTGGTGCGCAGTGTTTCAGAGCAGCGATGTCCGGTCGCGTTGGCAACGGCCTTGGTAGACTGGTTAAGCTATGACGGCCTTGGAGTCGTTCAAGCTCAACGAGCGACAAAGTTGCAAGATGCTTTGGTCAATAATCCTAAGCACAGCGCAGCAATCTCTCAGGTATTGTTTGGCTGGTTAAGCGAAGTAAATATCTACCCTGCATTGGTGAATTCGGGGTTGTTTTCTCTTCGTGGTTTTTTGCGAGAGATGGCATCAAGGTTATATGAAAGAGTCAATCCTGCCCCGCGTGACCAAAATGATGTTAAAGATATGCTGGTGCAAATGTTTAGCGGCAAACACCAACCGGTATGGTTGGGTCAGGCCAGTAGTGAAGCTGTTCAGGGATGTTTTATTGCTCTATGTGCCAACGCCCCCTCTGGGCTGGTGCAGAAAATGTATGGGCATTTTCAGGAAGAATGTCTTTATGCCTTGGAAATGCTGGGTATATGGGTAGCTGCTGAAGAAATTGAACCCGATTTGATGCGCCTCGACCGCCGCTTAAGCAGTATCGACTCGCCTTTTATTGCGTTAAGCCGCGAGATGAATTTGTTTGTGCAAAGTGGCCGCGACAAGTTAAATAACCCTGAATTATCGTTGTTGGATACTGCGCACCTTGATGTGATGATTGAACAATCACGTGATCAACTAGAGCGCTTACGACGCCGTGGAGCAGGTGTTGGTAGCTCGGTCTCGGTGGCACATTTGCTGGAGCGATTGGAACAAACGCTGGATCGTATCGTCATTCTGGTTGATTTATTACAAAGCGATGGTGCTGCGCAAGGCAGCAAGCTATTTAGTTTATTTGGCACCTTGGCACAGGCTAGCACGGAGCAAAATAGTATTGGTGCTTTGTGGCGTAGTAGCACCCAAATGCTGTCAAAAAGTATTACGGTGAACAAAAGCGGCCATGGCGAGCATTACATTACACGAGACAAAAGCAGCTTCTTTACTCTGATGCGCTCAGCCGCTGGTGCCGGCGTTATTATTGCGCTGATGGCTCTGTTAAAAATGTATATTAATCAACAGGCTTTCAGCCCACTTGATGAAGCCGTACTGGTTAGTTTGAATTATGGCTTGGGTTTTGTGCTTATTCATATGCTGCATTTCACGATAGCGACAAAACAACCTGCTATGACTGCCGCCAGTTTTGCGCAAGAAGTGGAACGGGGCGAAAATGGCCGTGCGGTTAATAAAAAACTGGCAGCACTGCTGATAGATGTAAACCGTTCGCAGTGGGCGGCAGTGTGGGGCAACATTAGTGTTGCAATTGTGCTGGCGTGTAGTATTGCGCTGGTTTTCAGATTAGTAACGGGGTCTGCGTTGTTGTCCCCAGACATGGTAGCGTATCAGTTAGCCGCCATTTCACCTGTAACCGGGCTGGCGCTGCTTTATGCTGCAATTGCCGGGCTTTGGCTATTTTGTTCAGGTATTATTGCTGGTTTCTTTGATAATCGGGCTAACTGTCTGGAACTGCGGCTGCGACTATATCAGCATCCGATGTTGAAAAAACTGTTACCGGATACGGCAAGGCATAAATTCGCTGATTATCTGCATGATAACTACGGGGCGCTGGCGGGCAATTTCCTGTTTGGCGTGCTACTGGGCATGACGGGCTATGTTGGCTATCTTAGTGGTTTTCCATTGGATATACGTCACGTTGCTTTCTCATCGGCAAACTTGGGTTATAGTGCGATAAGTGGCGAGATTGGTGTGTTGAGCTTTCTTGTTAACGTCATCTTTGTCTTGCTGATTGGCTTTGTCAATTTATGGGTTAGTTTTACGCTGGCACTGACTGTTGCTCTGCGCGCACGTGGTACCAGTATCAGCAAGTTACCCTTATTGCTAAAAAGTTTGTGGGAGCAGGCCAAGCAACAGCCGTTACAGCTTTTCTTTCCGGTAAATGCAGTGAAACAGACCATGGCAGAGGCCACAAAAGCAAAAGAGCCAAAGGTCATTGTAAATATGGAAATAAAAGCTGACACGGCCAGTGCACAGGATAAGTAGTTGCGCTGTCTGTCTGGCTACAAGGGGCCTGTGTTAAAATGGCCGTCTTTATTGACGTATTTCGGAGACACTAGTGTCAGCATTAGCCAGTTTATATCCACAGCCGCTATGGCAGTGGTTCGCCCAAATCTGTGCCATTCCTCATCCTTCAAAGCACGAGCAGGCGTTAAGCCAGCATATTCAAAGCTGGGCGCGCGGGAAAGGTTTGAGTGTTGTTGAAGACAAGGTAGGTAACCTGATCATCAAAAAGCCGGCTACAGAGGGTATGGAACTTTGTAAAACCGTGGTGATTCAGGCGCACTTAGATATGGTGCCGCAAAAAAATGCTGACAAAGTACATGATTTTACCACTGATCCTATCGAAGCTTACATTGATGGCGATTGGGTAAAGGCTAATGGCACAACCTTAGGTGCTGATAACGGCATTGGTATGGCCTCGGCGTTAGCTATTTTAGGCAGCAGTGATATTAAACACGGCCCGTTGGAGGTTTTGCTTACCATAGACGAAGAAGCCGGCATGACGGGCGCCTTTGGTGTTGAACCGGGTATGTTAGACGCTGAGATCCTGATCAATACTGATTCTGAGCAGGAAGGTGAAATTTACATGGGTTGCGCTGGTGGCGTTGATGCAGAGTTTACTGTGGCAGCAAAGTGGCAGGCAGTATCTACAGGTGTAAAAGCGTTTACTCTAAGCTTGTCCGGGTTAAAAGGCGGCCATTCCGGCGTAAATATTCATTTAGGCCGTGGTAATGCTAACAAGCTGTTAGCGCGATTTTTAGCAGACAACGCTGCAGACCTCGGTTTAGCCATAAGTGCGTTTAATGGCGGCTCTTTACGCAATGCCATTCCGCGTGAAGCCAGTGTTAGCTTAACGGTACCGGCAGAAAAACACCGCCAGTTAGCGCAACAGGTTGCGGATTTTGAAGCCTTGTTAAAGCAAGAGTTAGCCGCCGTAGAACCCGCGTTAAAACTTAGCCTTACCGATACCACAACGCCGGAACAAGTGCTGACGGCCGACGTGCAAAGCACGCTAATCAACCTGTTAAATGTATGCCCCAATGGCGTAATGCGTATGAGCGATGAAGTTGAGGGTGTGACCGAAACATCATTAAATATGGGTGTTATTACCACCAGCAACAGCAGTATCCAGGTTCTGTGTTTAATTCGCTCGTTAATTGACAGCGGCCGCGAGCAAATAGAAAGTATGCTCAGCTCTCTGGCGCAACTCGCCGGTGCCGAAGTTAAGTTTAGTGGCGCTTACCCTGGTTGGAAACCCAACCCAGACTCGCCGGTAATGGCAATCGTAAACCAAACCTATCAGGACATTTATCACAAAGAACCAGTGATTATGGTTATTCACGCTGGTTTAGAATGTGGCTTGTTTAAGAAGCCGTATCCAGACATGGACATGGTGTCGATTGGCCCGACTATTCGCTTTCCGCATGGTCCGGATGAAATGGTTAATATCAAAACCGTGGGCCAGTACTGGGAGTTGTTGCTTGCTGTATTGGAACGTATTCCCGCTCGAGCATAAATGCTTGTTTGGTAATGCATTATCGAAAAGCATAAAAGATTAGGCCGTTTTAGCGCAATGCTAATCAGTTAAGCAGAATCGGTTTGCCCTAAACTAACCGTTGAAGCCCTGGATGGGCTGAAACGAGCCCCCAGGGATGGGTTTACGGCGCGTTAGTGTGGGCAAATCGATGACGATAATAACCTTAACTGACGGGTTAACGGCCTGTTCTTTTTTAGCTTCAACCACAGGTTACATTGCCTCCAGGCTTTTGCCTCGGGTTTCTTTAATGTATTTCACCACAAAGAAAATGCTGACAAAGGCGGACAAGGTGTAAAAACCGTAAGCACCGGCCAAACCGATAGAGCCAAGTAAAACCGGGAAGGTCATGGTGATGGCAAAGTTGGCAATCCACTGCGCGCTGGCAGCAACCGCCAAGGCGGCACCGCGAATACGGTTATTAAATATTTCGCCCAGTAACACCCACACCACCGGCCCCCAACTTAAGCCAAAAAACACCACAAACAGGTTGGCGGTAATCAGCGCTACTGTGCCCATATTTTCGGTCAAAGCTAACTTACCAGCGGCGTCAAAACCAGCAGTGCCAAAGATAAGCGTTAATAACGCCAGGCTAACAAACATGCCAATGCTGCCAACTAATAGCAGCGGTTTGCGACCAATTTTGTCTATTAGTGCGATGGCAATAAAAGTAGAGACGATATTGGTGGTGCCCGCCAGCACATTAATAAACAATGACTGCGACTCATCAAAACCGGCCGCTTGCCACAGTTCCGCACCGTAATAAAACACCACGTTAATACCAACAAATTGTTGGAATACCGATAAGGCAATACCCACCCAGATGATGGGATGCAGCTTGCGGCTACCCTGAATAAATAAATCTGAGATACTGGGCTTTTTATTACCCTGTAATGACTGGCTAACCTCAGCAATTTGTTGATCTTCGCTGCCAGGATGAATGCGGCGAAACACTGAGCGTGCTTTATCCAGCTTGCCTTGCGCAACTAAATAACGCGGTGATTCTGGGATCATCAACACACCCAGCAAAAACAGCAGGGCAGGGGCCAGTTCTACCCAAAACATCCAGCGCCACGCTGGTAGGCCGAATAAAAATTCGTATTGGGCACCACCTGCGGCTGAAGCAATCAGGTAATTACTAACAAAGGCAGCAAACAACCCAAGCACGATGGCCAGTTGCTGCAAAGTCGCTAGTCTGCCACGCAGCGCAGCGGGGGCCACTTCAGAAATATAAGCGGGAGCCAATACAGACGCCGCGCCAATACCCAAGCCACCAATCAAGCGAAACAGAATAAATGCGCTGGCAGTTTGGGCATCCCCCGAGCCCCAGGCACTTAATGCAAATACTATAGCGGTGATGATCATGACGGGCTTGCGGCCAACCCGGTCGGCCAGCGGGCCGGCGACCAAAGCACCAATGGCACAGCCTAACAGGACAGACGCTACGTTAAAACCGGTGGCAACCGAGTCAGACTGAAAGGCTTTGCCAAGGGCCGTAACGGTACCGTTGATTACGCCAGAGTCAAAACCAAATAAAAAGCCGCCAATGGCTGCAACCGCAGAGATAAACAGCACGTAAGCTACGCTGCTGTTGTTGCTAGCGGCGACCTGCGCTGAGACTGAGTTTGTCATCACGAACATCCTTTTTATTAATAATTATTATGGTTACTTCAGGTTTTGGTTAAAGCAGAGCGACTTAGCCGACAAAAGCTTGCTACGCTCTGTTGTTCAAGTGAACTAACCGGCAAATTTCAGCAAAACTTTGTCACTGCCCAGACGTTCATGGCTAATGTTGAAATTCGTTTTAAACACCTCTAACAAGCCATTGACGTCTCCGGTTTTAAACATGCCAGCGACATGAATATCATTGAGTTTGGCATCATCTGCCAGTTCAAACTGAATGTCGGTATAACGGCTAATTTCGGCCACTGCATCGGCCAAAGTTTCACCGCGAAATATCAGGTTACCCGTGCGCCAGGACAAACTCGCCGCAATGTCGACCGGGTCAACTTTGTGCACTTTCTCTTCGCGTTGACCGCTGGCATCCAAATCAACTCTTTCACCTTTAGAAATGGCCATTGCGCTAACGGGGAGTCTTTTGGCCAGGCGTTGTTCATCCTGAATCACTTCAGCCAGCGCGGTCTCTACCAGCACCTTGCCGTCGGTAACCATCAGTTTTACGTGGTTGCTGCGCACATCAACATTAAACGCGGTACCTACCGCCTGGATAATTTTACCGGCAGCAACCACGCTAAGGGGTCTGCTGGTGTCATGCGCTACATCAATCATGATTTCACCGCGTTGTAACTCAATAATGCGGGCTTTGGCACTGTACTTCACCACCACAAAGCTGTTGGTATTGAGTACCAGTTTGCTTTTATCTGGCAGTTCAATGGTTGTGGTTTCGCCAACCCGGGTTTGGTAGCTACTTTGGCTGGCCATTACTGTCGGGGTGGACGCTGGGTCTTGCATCATATGCTCTGGCCGGAACCAAAACGTGGCTAACAGGAAAACCGTAGCCACCGATGCGGCTAACGCCCAGGTTTGCCAGTGACTGGCCGGTTTTTTTTCTGTTTGCGGAAATAAATCAGATAACCGTTGCAGGGTATCCATTTTGTCCCACAGCGCCGCTACCTCTAATAATGTCGTACGGTTTTGGGCTGAACTGGCCAGCCATTGCTGCAATGCTTGTGTGTCTGCCGGCGTTAAGGTCCGGTCCAATTTTGCGATCCAGTCACAGGCTTGTTCTAAACGCTGCTCATCAAGGACGGCTTGTTGGCGTTTCGACTGCAGATGGATCGGGTGAATATTACTCATAGGATCCTCCTTTAACGTGTCGGTGAGCGTTGTTCTGGCCTTGTCCTTTTTCGCCTGCTGTTGCTTTACGCATAAATAGCGTGCAACTTTTCATACCCGTGGCGATGTGTTTTTCTACTGTACTTTCACTAATACGTAACTTGCCGGCTATTTCACGTTGGGAATAACCGTAGACCTTTTTTAACACAAATACTTTACGACATTGTACCGGCAACAATCTGACGGCCTCGCAAAATATGGCAAATTCGCTGGCAGATAAGGCCTGATCATAGACTTCATCCCGGCAGTTGTCGGATAACAACTGGTCCAGCAAATCAATATCTTCCACATGGTCGACCTGTTTTACATTTGCCTGCTTCTGATAGTCCAATGCCAAATTGCGGGCGATGGTAAACATAAAAGACTTTGGCGAACTGATGTTCTGTTTATGATCAATCTGGCAAATGCGTACATAGGTTTCTTGCACAATATCTTCAATCTCGTGCGGTGGCACAATACGCGATACCGCGCGCCACAAACTTTTACGCGAAGCCAGATAGACCTTGTAAAGCAATGAGTCGTTTGACATTTTTCCCCGTCTTTTTGGTGTTTCGGCGGTTAATCCGAATGAGGCCCTGCCCAGTCTATTGCTGCGCATATCACCCCTGAACAATAAGACGAATCAGCCGGGGAAAATCCACTATACCCTGAAGAAATTATTTTAGTTTTTTATAAAATCTTTTTTTTATCAATACAATTTTTATCAACACCACTGCAAAAAACTGCTGATGGTAAGCCGCCCCTGTCTTGGCTCAGTTGACAAACCTGTTTCTGGGCGAATATCGCCAGAGTGCAATAAATTACCCGGATAAATAATAGCGCGGTTTGGCTTGGCTTCAACCTGGAAAATCCGGCTAAACATCGTGTTGTCACCACTGACATATGCCGGGTTTCGATGCAACTGCTCTGCCTGTGCTTGTGCTTTTAGTATGGCACTGTAGTTTGGCAACCGGTCTGCTGTAATGCGTTCATAACCGGTTTGTTTATGACGATAAAACGACGTTCCACCAAACTCCGGCCCGGCTAAGTAATGCACCATCGCCAACTGATTCGTCGTACTGGCATCAATATGCGGCAACATCTGAATCGGCCGAAGTTGGGACGGTGGCGTGGTAGAGAGAGCAAAAGCCGACAGTAAAATGTGCAAGCTTGCCGGTTGTAGCGGCGTAAACACCGTTTGTAGTAGTGGTAGTAATGCCTGTTGTATAGCGTGTTGATAACACGAGGGCGTGGGTTTACGAATACCCGGGTAGAAGTTGGCGGCATCGGCACTAAAGTTTGGCGCTGCACAGGCATTAGTAATAAGCCAGTCCGGGTTAAGCACCAGATCATCAATTACCAGTAGCGGTGTGGCTTCGTTACCAATGCTGAGCTGCGTTATACCCTGCTTAAGGGAACGAATACTGACCGACATTAGCACTTAGCCAGCCGGCGGTTTTTCCGCGCAATAAGCGGATAAATCTGTGCTGTCGATGCAATAAGCGTGTAGATAGGCAATAACCAACCTGCCTGATGCAGCTCAACCAGTTTGTCCGGTGCCAGAGCGGCTAACTTTTGCTGGTCAATAGTATAGAGACCGTTTAAGCGGGTCGACTGCTCGTTATCAAACACGATGTCGAGCGACAGTGGCTGGATCAGATCATAACTTAGCAGTGCCTGTACCAGCTGTTGTTGTTGTTGCTCGCCACGCAATAGTTCTGCCAGACAGCTTTTAGCCTGCTGGAAATAGCGGCTATCGGCGCCAGTCTCGGTAAACAGTTGTTCATAGCGGGTATCGTCTATGCTCGTTGGCTGGCAGATAGTCGGGCTGTCGCTATCAATGCACAGCACGTAATCCTCCTTGTTATTTGGGGCAGTCGAGGTGTTAGTCGGTGTTTCAGCCGCTTCGGCTTGGCCTAAAAAAAATGGCTGACGTTGTAACTGCAAGGGTAGATAGTCGCCTTGCCAGGCGTTATCGCTATAAAACAGGTTTTCACCTGGCGCAAAGCCCAGCAATGCCACTGCAACAAACTGGCCGGTTTGGCCATTTTTGGTCAGCACTATCGGGGCCTGAGTTGCCATGCTGGCGAATTCTGCCGGCACCACCGGCATCAGTTGAGTATCCTCGCTGTGCCGTCCGGCGTTGGCGGGTTGAAGACGCAAGTGTTGATGCAGCTGCGGGTTAATTGCGACAAGTTGGGCCATGATGAATATTCTCTTTTGTTTTAGTGGGTAGCACTTTGCGCTAAGCCGGGTCAGTCTTGAGCGCTGAGTCTGCACAGTTCAGTATTCACAGCTGACTAAGCCCAAATTCGCGGATCTTGCTAATTAACTCGCGGTTCGAAGGCAGTATACTCAGGGCCTGTGCAATCATTTTTTGATTTTGGGCAAATTGTTGCGCGGCAAACTCAGGGTTATCCAGCAAATAGTGACTTTGGCTGTAGTCTGTTTTAAATCCCATGCCATACAGCACGTATTGATAGCTGGCTGCCGGAAATACTTCGTTGTTGCTGGTGAAGTCCAGATCACCGGGCGCACGATAGCGCCATAGCTGCAGTAAGTCCTGTAAACTTTGTGGAATAGTCGCTGGGTTTCGGTTGTCTCGCCAAAACGGCTCCTCGCGCTGACTCAGCAGATAATGCAGCTTTAGAAAATCGATAATTTTGTCCCAGCGATATAAAAAGGTTTCATTAAACCGTTTAGCGACAATGTCCATTAGCGCACGGTTAGCGGGCAGTTGTTCACTTATCATTTGGGCTGATAACTCGACCAACACCAGCGCAGACGCTTCCAGTGGTTCGAGAAAGCCTGCCGCCAAACCTACAGCGACACAGTTGTTTTGCCAAAAACGCGTTCTGTGGCCACTGACAATAGGAATTTTGCGCACCGATAAATCGGCAATGGCCGGGCCGACATAGCGCGCCAAGGTAGCCCGGGCTTGCGCTTCTGTGCAGTATTTACTGGCGTAAACATAACCAACGCCGCGGCGGTGTTGCAGGCCAATATCCCAAATCCAGCCTGCGTCTTGTGCGGTGGAAATGGTATGTGAAGCAATAGGCGTGTCGGGGTGCTCGTAGGGTACCTGTACCGCAAGCGCGGTATCGATAAACAGAATATCGTCACAGGCTTTAAACGGTACCTGGTAATGTTTACCCAGTAACAACGACGAAAAACCGGAACAATCAACAAACAAATCGCCTGCAATCACGCCAGACTGTTTAGTGTTAACCGCGGCAATATCACCATTGCTGGAACTTTGCACTGCAACGACATCGTCCAGAATATGCGTCACTCCCAGTTTTTCGATGCAATGTTGTCGTAAAAACGGGCCAAATTTGCCCGAGTCCAGATGATAGGCATAATTGGCAACGGCGCCAAACTCAGCGTGGCGAATGGTTTTTGGGGCTAAACCGTGCTCGCAGAGTGCTTCCTGATAACACAATGCATTGGAAAAAGATGACGTATTGCACGATGTATTGTTGGCTGTCGCCGTGCTCTGTTGCCAATAGCCTGCCATTTCGGCTTTGCCAAAACCTTGCGGTAAAACCAGCGGATGGTAATAAAAGTCGCTGCTACTACCATCGACCCATTGCGCGAATTTTGCCCCTTGCTTAAAGGTAACATCGCATTGGCGGATAAAATCAGTTTCGCTGATACCAAGGGCAATCAAGGTGCTGCGCATGGTGGGCCAGGTACCTTCACCGACACCAATGGGAGGCAGGGTAGGTGACTCAATCAGAATAACTTTAACACCATCAGGTTGGTTGCTTTTGTGTTTGGCGGCAATGCGCCCTGCCGTTAGCCAACCGGCATTGCCACCACCGACAATAACCACGGTACGAATGGGCGCTGTGGCGGTTTGCTGCGTTATGGGTGTTGCCTGGTCGTGTTGTGGCGGTTGCTTAATCACATTGGTCACCATGTCAATACAACTAAAAACAGGGCTTGCAGCAAAACGCAGGCCCTGGCCATCAGCGGTCTGTTCAGGGAGGAAGACAGACCGGTGCATCCCCGTCATAACTTAATAGTTACAGGGGATGCGATCCAAAGGCTAAAAAGTACCGCGCACGCCAAAGGCAATACGGCGGCCGCTATCTTCAATCAGCAATAGCTGATTACTAAAGCGACCACGTTTGTGCACGTATTCATTGGTCAGGTTAATGCCTTCAATAACTACCGTAAGGTTGTCAGTCAGGTCATAACTGGCCGTTGCGTCTATTTGAGCATAGTCTTCTACAATCACGACACCATCACCGTTAGACTGAGTTAACGACTGTACAAACTGATCCCGCCAGTTATACGCAATCCGCGCCTGGAAAGGACCTTGTTCATAGAAGCCGACCAGGTTGTACGAGTCACTTAAGCCCGTTAAGGCAAACACCTGGCTAATGTCAGCCGGGTCCAGTTCGGCATTACTGCCAACCAGCGTTGCATTTACCATCAAGCCAAAGCCGGAATCAAAACTGTGTTGCAGTGCCAGTTCAAAACCATCCACAATGGCCGACTCACCGTTGTTGGGTAGCGTATTGGTAAATACTGCTGTGGCGTCGTTGTTGTCTGGCGCACCGGTATCACTGCCGGTGGACGGATCGGTAAGCAAGCTGCCGTTATCCAGGGTAAAGGTTTTATCTTCGGTGGTGTTGACGATGAAATTTGCTACATTCTTGCGGAAATAACCCACCGACATATAACTGGCCGTGTCGTAATACCATTCCAGTGATAAGTCCAGGTTGGTTGAGGTAAAGGGTTCCAGTTCAGGGTTACCTGAGGTTGATGTTAAATCGCCGCCCTGACGCGTTGTGCCAATAACAGTAACCGGTGACATGCTTTCCAGTGTTGGCCGCGTCAGAGTTTGAGATGCAGCAAAACGGGCCACCACGTCGTCAGAGATTTCAAGTTTGACACTGAAGTTAGGTAAAATGGCTTCATAGCTGGCACTTTCATTGATGGGTGATGCATTGCCAAATTGCGCCAACATTTCGGTTTCATCTAGTATAGTCAGGCCCGTCACCGGTGCATCAGTACCATCAACGCCTACGCTGGTGCGTTCATAACGTACCCCGGCAGTACTGGTCAGTGGCATGCCGGCGAGTTCGCCTTCAAAGTCCATTTCTACATACAATGACGTTGTATCTTCGGTGACTTCATAAGATTTGTTGCGCTTAACGGCATCAAAACTAATGTTGTTGCCTAGTGACGCAGCATACTGTTCAAGGAAAGCAAAATTGGCTTCGCCGTCGTGCGCTAACCAGGACGTTGGCATACGGCCACTGCCGCTGACACCACTTAAGAAATCGCTGCCAGCATTAAACACATATTGCGGGAATGCTGCCATATCCGGTGTATCTGGATAGCCACAAAATGTACAGTGAATACCCACACCTTCGTTGTCCCAACGGTCGAGGTTTTTCTTTTCGCTGGAGTAACTTACACCAAATTTAACTTGAGTAAGTCCCGTTAGCGCATCTTCACTCCACACGCCATCCCAGCGCAGCTGATTAATACTGTCTTTTACGGCCCAGCCACGGCGTAACATTACGTGTGCCCGGCTGTTGGCAGGATCGAGCAAATTAGACACGCCATCGGGTGTAACCCCGGCCTGATAAGCGGTGCCGTTAAGTTCTTGTTGCCCACTGTAGATATTGGCATTCGCTTCGGCGAATTGGCTGGCGTACGGCAGAATATTGTTGTCAACCTGAATGCGCACGCGGTTGGCGTAGCCTATCAGAGATAACTGATCACCACGGCCGTTATTGGGCTCGCGCTCAGCACTGGAGTGGCTGAAGTCGAATTTCATATTAAGGTTGTTATTGACATCCCAATCAGCATTCAACCCCAAGGAGACGGAATTCGTTAAGCGGTCAAATTTTTTCGCATGCATATCGGTTGCCAGACCGACTTCCTGGTACAAGTCGATAACCGTACCGTTGGCATCGACCACCGGCCCTGCAGCGCCATCAAAGCCTTCCAGATTGGGCGCCGTAAACCAGTGACCATAAGAGGTGGTATCGGCTTTAATATCAAAGTCGGAATACAAGGCGTCAGCGGTAATAACCAGCTTGTCCGTTGGCGCGTACTGCAATACCAGATTGGCGTTAGTGCGGGTGCGCTCTTCGGTGGTAACTTTATGGTCGTAGTTACGAGGCGAGAAAATATTGCCGCTATAGGCTTGTCCGTTTTGTGTTATCGGGTTAGGCACGCCGACATTTTCCAACCAGCCGTCAATTTGCGCTTGGTTTAAACGTGTGTCGCGCTGTTGGTGTGATACCGCTAACAAGGCACCAAAAGTGCTATCGGCAAAGGTGTTGCTAATAAGGCCAGATAACTGCGGCGAGGTTTGCTCGCTATTTTCGTCGTAAATACCCTTAACACTACCGGCCACTTTAAAGCCACCAATGGCAAAAGGCCGGGCCGTATTTACATTTACAGTAGAGCCAATGCCACCGGACTGCATAGTTGCGCTGGAAGTTTTGTGCACATCAAGGCTGCGGACTAATTCAGAGGCAATGGTATCAAAGCTAAACGCACGGCTTTGGTTTTCAGACGCCATCTGCCGGCCATTGACTAACACTGTGTTAAATTCGGGGCCAAAACCGCGTACGGTGATCAGCTGGCCTTCACCACCAGAACGGTCAATAGACACGCCGGTGATGCGCTGCAGTGATTCTGCTAAGTTGGTGTCCGGAAACTTGCCAATATCTTCGGCTGAGATGGAATCTACCACGCCACCCGCTTCGCGTTTTGAATCCATTGCACGGCCAAGTGCACCGCGTATGCCTCGAATTTCAATGATTTCTGCTGCTTTCCCTTCGCTTTCCTGCATTGCCAAAGTGGGTGTTGCTGCGACTGCACTAAGCACCGCCATTACTGCGGTCGCCACTTTATTTTTGTTATATTGAGCCATGTCGTTGTTACTCTCGAAAGTTGGATCTATCTGAATAGATACCTGCCCACTTTCGCTAATTTCTGGCTTTAAACCGGTATCTTTTAACAGAATCATTAAGGCTTCAATGAGACTGTACCGGCCCTGCAGCAGATTGGTGTGTTTATCACTGATATGCTCTAGAGGAAAAAGCAAGGTGATATCTGCCTGCTCTGCAAAATTGATTAGCGATAAGTCGGCCCTTTGTCTTGGTATATTGAAAGCAATTGTTGATGGCTGCTCTTTAGCTAACGCTACGCCTGACAGGCAATAGACGATAAGCAAAGATAGCAACAGCCGCCGCCCGCTTCGATATCCCCCCCGCATGAAGTGTTGCCATGCAGTAAACAAAGACGACAGAGCGTGTTTTTTCCTCCATATAATTTTCACAATTGTGTTAAACAATTTAATTTGCCTGCTCCCCGGTCCGTGTATCTTTTTGTTTTTATAATTATTTTTTTAAAACGGTATTCTGCGACATGCTTGTTGTGCTTAACTTCTATTGGTTTAGCGACTAACAAGACGTAGCCATAAAACATGAAAAAAATCTAAAATTCAAGTTAACCACACTTTATGCGATCAAGGGCGGGGTTTCGGGCAGGGGTATAACAGCACAGCGTTGGTCGTCTGCGCCGCCTGGTTTTAGGCTGAGTATTACGGTTAAAAAAAATGGGCGCCACAAGCGCCCCTGGTTTTATTTAAATACAACTATTTGGTTTGTAGCAGGTAATCCAGTGCGCCAACAACGGCCGCAACCTGAGCCTGAATGCATTGCTCTGGGCTGGCGCTTGGGCTGTCTGGGTAAACTTCGGTGGTGCTCACCAGTGGCGCATCGGTAACGCTGCCACATAAACCTAATGTGGCTTTGGCATAGTTAATTACACCGGGTTGCTGCATGGGCTCGCCAATGAGCTTACCGTTTTCATCAGGCTCGGCAATATGGGTAACTTTGGCCACGCTGTCGATAATCGCTTTTTGTAGCGCCGGGCAGGGGTGTTCGGCGTCATCTACGGTGTAGTAGCCGTCGGGGATATTCCAGTTTTTATTTATGGTGCCATCTAGTGCTGCCTTGGCCGGGCGAAACTCGCTGTTGTCGGAATCCGTGGTTTCATGCAGGTCAATGTGCATAGCGAAGTTTAACTGCAAACCGTGCAGATACTGTCGTACTTGTTGGGCTTCGGTTGCGGTGCCGTTGGGGCCAAAGCTGCGGTTGGGGTCTATCGCTAATGGGTTCCAGCGGTTAATGGTTTCGTAGCCCCAGGGGCTAATGCACGGCAGAACCAACACATTCACTTTATCGCTGTAAGCTTTTGCTTCAGTTTGTAAAAACCGCAGCGCGCCATGTACGCCACTGGTTTCGTAACCGTGCACGCCGCCGGTCACTAAAATAGTCGGTTTATCACTGTGCCAGTTACGGCTTTTTACTGCGAACAGTGGGTAGGTTTTACCGCACACGGCCTGATAGGCCAGCTCGCCGTATTGCTCAATATCAAACTCAGTTTTCAGCGCTTCTATTGCCGGTAATACTTCATCAAAGAAACTGCGCTTAATGCGTTGCTCGTTTAGCCACTGCGCTTTTTCTGCCTCGCCCCACGGCTGGCCCACTGTGCCGATATGGTAAATTTTGTCCATGTTAGTCTCCGTATTGCCTACTGCTTATGTCACTGGGTTTTAACTAAGTATGCTTTGTTTATCTATTTTCCAGCCGGTTGTAGTCTAACCAGCCGCTGTCTACCGGGTGCTGGCGCATAAATTGTTGGTTTAGCTTATCGCTAAAGGCCCAAAAATCCGCGGCAGTGCGCCTTACTCCAATATTATCCAGCAGTGTGCGGTAGTCCTGTTCGGTTTGCAGCTGTTGTACCTGTGCTACCCATTTGGCTAAATCGGCTTCTTTTACCCGCCAAAATGCATTGGGATAACTGCCAAGCAGGCCATACACCAGCGTCATATTGTCCTGCGCTGGGTTGCGGTTGTCATCTTCGGCAAACAAACTGTTAACGTTGTAGTGGGCGCTGTTGCGCAACAGAGTATACAATTCGGCCGGTTTGCCGTTTGCCGGCTCTACCATCAGCATGGTCATTTCCGGCAGAACAGAAGCGGCCTGCCCGGTAATATTGTGCAATTGCGCCAGCAGCGCTTTGCTGTTGGCCGCCAGCTTGCTGTTTGATAACTGATAACGCTGAGGTTGAACCCCGGCTAAATGCTGCTGCAGCAGTTGGTAAAGTTCAGCTTTGGGGTTATCGCTGCTAAAGCTCAGCCCTGTAGGCTGGTGAAAAGCATTAATGTCATCGCGGATAAAGGCGGTCAGTTCAGTGCCGGATTTTTGATACCAGGCATTAAATTCGCGCCGGCGTGTATCCGGTGGTAACAAGGCCAGAAAGTTAGACTCGCCCTCCATGCGTAAAAAGTCCATGTACAGCCGCGTCATCAACTGGTGGCCATAATTGCCGTACACATCAAAGCCGGCTACCAGTAAGTAGTGAATGCGCTCCAGCAGGGCATAATCTATTACCCAGGCCGTTTTCGGTGGTTGACCCTGCAAGCCTTTTACCACGGTAGCGTTATCAAAGTGGCGAAATACCGTCAGGCTGGCGTTAGTGTTATCGCCATCGCCGGCCCAGATGCCATCCAACGTAAGGTGGCGGCCATCTTTAAATGCGTTATTAAGAAACTCACTGCGGGCGCGTACATAGCTGCCCTGGCGTTTGGCAAAGGCAACCCAACTAAGTGCCAGGGTACTGCTCTCTTTTTCGGCCGGCAGGCGCAGGTTATCCTGTTGCGATAAATAAAACGCCTCTACCTCATTACGGCTTGCCAGTTCCGGTGCGACAAAATACACCCAAAAATGATCGTTTATCACATTCAGCGCCACCTGACCGCGACATACCGGGCCTTTGATATAACCCATAATGGTGTTTTCCGAACGCTCTAACATAAAACGGTAGCGCGCATTAACCGGCAGCTGCGCAAAGGCGGTTAGCGGATTAGCTGCTATTTCAGGTTGGTAGCCCGGCAATTTGCTAACCTGATAGTCGGCCTCAACAAACCACTGTTGCCATTTCGCCAACAGCCCGGCGTTAATGTCGTAAGGCTGATGGGTTTTATTGACGATAGTGGCGTGCACCGGCAGCAGGCGATAATACACCCTGGAAACGCCCGGGTCGTCAAACGGCCGGCGGCTGGCGATTACCTCAACCGGTTGGCCGGGCGGCGTTGCTGAGCGCACCAGGCTATAAAACTGTGGTGTTTGGTGTTCTGCATGCAGCGCACTAAAGTACAAATGCGAGGTAAACAAATGCTCGTAAATATAGCGGGCGCTAAGCTGCATGTTCAGGCTATCGGCATTAAGCCACTGTTCCAGTTTAGCCACTTCAGCCAGGGCGTTGTCGGGTAGTGTTGGCGTTTTCGGCATGGCCGCGCCTTGCTCTAACCAATGCATTAACTGTTTGTGCTCGTCGTCACTTAGCGCAGGCAGACCATAAGGCATACCGGCCAGCGGCTGACTTTTGGCGAAGTGGTCAAATTGTTCAATAGTGGGGCAGCTTTGGCCGCGATCCAGGCTGAAATCAAACGGCTTGGGCAAAATGTCGCCTGGTGGCAGCGGGTATTGCTGCTTTAGCGCTAACGAGCGTGCAAGTACCGAAGCCTGTGTATTAGCTTGCGTGCTTTGTTGGCGCTCATTTAACACCGGAAAAAAGCCGCGCTCGCGCCAGGCGGCCGTACCAAAGGCATCGGTAAACAAGCGGTTGGGAGTAGCGGCCAGCAGCCTGGCGCCATCGTAGACTTTATCTTTGTGCGCGCCGCGTTCAATACCATCGGTAGAGGACATATTTAACTGGCAGGGCGAATCATAACAAGCGTGGCAGACCACGCAGCGGGCGTCGATAACAGGTTTTATGCTGTTGTAAAAATGATCATCTGCTGCATTTTGGGCGCTGACATCGGCGCGGTTGGTTACTAAAGCGCGGCCATACTGCTGATCTAAATCCATACGACTGAGCGTAGCGCAACCTACACATACCAAGACAAAAAGCAGTAAAAACTTTTTCCATTTATGGACGGATATGAGCATGGATTTTCCTGTCTGGCGACGTTATATCGTTCTTTATGGTACCGCCTTAACGGATAATTTACTAATGGCCCGGCGCATTTTGCAGCGCCACTTTCGCTGATGTTGTGCCACGGTACTGTCTTTTTGCCCTACAGCAAAGCTCTGTTTGTACTAACGCAGGAGGGCACTGCGGCAAGTACAGCGGTACCCTCCTGGCTTACGCAGATATCAAGATGACTATTCAGCCGCCATAACGCGCGCACCGTTTCGGTCTACAACGAGCAGATAAGAGGCTCCTGACTCTGCAGTACATAAATCAATCGCATTATCAGCAACTTTAAGGCTGTTAGCGCAGTTATTTACCTCCAGATAAGCGGTAACTTTACCTTTTTCGGTATTTAACACCTGGTTACCGTCGACAGACACTGCATAGTTACCATCGGCAAATAACCGAACATTGAATGTATCTGCTTTACTGTGCTTTTTTCCGGTGATGACCGACAGTGTTTTAACGCTGCCTTCTTCCCATGCGATAACCCACAATTTTTCGCCGTTAGTTAAGGTTTTAGTGGTGCGTTCTTCATTGTTTTTGCTGATACTGTCCCTGGCGCCTAAATTCACAATGTTGTTAATTGCTTTATAGCTGTATCGATAGGGCGTACCGACTTCATTAACGGGCACATCCTGTGAGACCAAATTGTCTGTATCAAACAGACCACTGTAACCACTGTCAAATTTGCGCTTGGCAACATGCAGATCTGCCATAGAACTCCAGGCATTAACCAGCGAAATGCTGGCGCTATGAGTGAGCTTCTCATCCAACTCATCTGAGCTTTCACCACATCCGATAAGTGCAGTAGTTATACCGAATATCAGCGCCAAACCTAGTCCTTTACTATTTTTCGCCATCACGATCTCCATAAATTTAATTAAAACCAGCCTGGTGGTCTGTTGTTGTTTCACACTTTTATCAATACCAACACATGCCTTGCATACGCCGCGACAAAGATGTCGAAAAAAGGTTAACACTGTGGTGTTAGTTGCAGGAAGTTGATAATTGTCTGAAAATTGTAAGGGTTAAGCGCGTAGCTTAGAGCACGTAGCTTAGAAAGCGTATCTTTAACAATCCAAATCAGAGGCCGCCCGCGGCAGCTGTAAGCTGAAACAGGCTCCACCGGCAGCACTTTTGTTAACACACACTCGGCCGTTATGCCAACTGGCAACCCGATGAACGATAGCAAGACCTAATCCAAACTGCGGTGTTTCAGCAGTAGCGCTGTCAGTATCAAGTCGGACAAAGGGCTGAAATATTCGTAACGTATCGACTTCGGCGATACCAGGGCCATCGTCACTAATGTTTAACCAGATTTCATGCGCTTGCTCTTGAATGGACAGCACGATGTGTCGTTCTGCGTAGCGGCTTGCATTGTGTAATATATTTAATAGCGCCCTTTGCAGCCAGTGCGCGTTGGCGTGGCTTAACCAAATTTCCTGTTCCGGCAGTTGTAGCGTCAGTTGTATCAGTGGCCGCTTGGGATGCGCCTTGTGTTGTTGTTGCAATAACAGCTGGCACTGACTGGCAACCTGTGCACAACAGCTGAGTAATTCTACCGCCGAAAACCTCAGTTTCTGCTGCTGACGTGACAAACCGGCGTATTCCAGAAAGGCATTTACCATGGCCTCCATTCGGTCTAAATCCTGCTCCAGGCGTTGCAAATAGTGATCTTTTTGCTGCGGGTGTTCACATTCCTGAGCGGCGTCTAAGCCAAAACGAAAGCAGGCTAAGGGAGTGCGCAAGTCATGTGATAATGAGCTGGCCAGCAGTTGGTTATCTGCCAGCAATTGTGTTATCTGGTCAGCCATCTGATTAAAGCTATGCTCCAAAGCGGGAATGTATGACCAGGGAGAGGGCGATAGCCGGGTTTTCAAGTCGCCCTGTCCAAATCGTTTAGTTGCCTGACTTAACAACCAGAGCTGGCGGGTTAGTGGTGTTAACCAGAACAACATTAGTAGGCAGATGCCGGCGTAAAACAACAATGTCAGCCATAAATCACCTGGGAGCGGTTCTGGTTCAGCGGGTAGTTGCACTTTTAATAACCATTGCGGGTGAGCAGTTAGTGCTTTGAGTAAATACCGATGCTCACTTGCTGCCAGGCTTAACCCCTGCGGCCGGTATAGCTGGTATTTTAGTTCTTCCGGTAGGGCGAGGTGGGCTAAAGGTTCAAACGAAACTTGTAGTTGCCATCGCAGCGATTGCTCTGCGGCAAATGATGGTAAATCTGCGGCGACACTCTGATTTGCTTCTTCAGCAAGCTGAGCAAGCAATACAGGGAGTAACTTTTCGTCTGCAGTGGCATGGGGTTCGGCCTGGCCAGCCAGTGAGTCCAGCATAGCGCCCAACACAAACAGCGCGCAAACAGCTGACAGCATAAGGCTTAGACTTAGCTTTAACATACAATATGTGCTTGCAGCTGCATAACGTTAAACATCACCGCCAGCCATCAGCGACAAATAAATAGCCTTTACCCCAGACGGTTTTTATCCCTTTAGGGTTGCTGGCATCATCGGCCAGTTTTTTTCGTAGTATAGAAACCATAACGTCAAAGCGTCGGTCCAGGCCATCGTGTTCACGCCCTTTCATAGCAAGAAAAACCTGATCTCTACTGCAAATTTCACCAGCATGACAGGCCAAATACCAAAGCAAGCAAAATTCGGTACTGGTCAGATTAATTTCTGCTCCGCGCAATAATACACGTTGCGCACTGGCGCAAATGTGCAGTTGACCAAACTGCAAGGTCTCAGTGTTGGTGGCGCTTTTTTCTGAAGTATTACTTGCTAAACAAGAGCGCAGAGCCGCTTCAATTCTGGCGTGCAATACCCTTGGCCGTACCGGTTTAACCAGATAATCTGTTGCGCCGGTTTGCAAACCTATCACTTCGTCACTTTCTTCACCCTGCGCGGTCAGCATCAAAATAGGTAACTGATATTGTTGTCGTATTTGCTTACAAAGGGCGAGCCCATTAAGGCCGGGTAACATCAGATCCAGTAAAATCAGGTCGACGTGTTGCTGTGCCATGGCGTCCAATACGGTGTCACCACGGCAGTGGTGCAAAACCTGATAACCTTTTTGTTGCAGGTAAGTTTTTACCCAATCGGCAAGCGATACATCATCTTCCACCAGTAAGATGGTGCTCAAATCTGTCATGCTCACTCCTAGAATAAACGCCAGTGACGCTTTATTTTAGATGCCTTATGCACCCAATTAACTTCAACTTCAACCTGCGCCAGTACCTGTTGTTGCTGACGCAGCATAACCTTAGTGCTTTGCGCTGCGGCAAACTCAAACTGATGGCTGCCCTGAATTTGATGTTGCCAACACTTCAGCACCTTGTCCGCAAGTGTCAAACATAAATCGAGTGGTTGAGCACTATGCCAGCGTGCTGTGACAGTGCTGTAACAGGTTCGTCCTTGTTGTATGCTGATGCATTTATCAGGTGTTACTGCCAGCACGACGCTTTCAAAATTGCTATTGTCACTAGCGAACGCTTTATCCGACATGTAAAAAGCACCTGCGACTATCAGACCAGCACAGAGTGGAGCGCGGCACTGGAATTTAAAAAACATAGCGCACCATTACGACCATCAACTTTTCCTGATCGCGTGTTACGACTGGGCTTTGGCGGTAATTACGGCTAAACAGATTAAGGCCAACACTGGCATCTAACTGCCAATGCTTTGCCAGAGGGTAAACCGCAGATACACCAAAATGGGTTTTGTATCCTGCACCGGCACGGTAGAGTGCTCGCCCGGGGCGAGCTTCATCAGCGTCAATGCCATAGTAATAATTAACCACGTTGCTGGACTCGAGCGTTAGTGCGGTACTCAGATACACGTCGAGGTTACGCCAGGGTAATAAATAGCTGTAGCTTAAACGGGTAATAATACCGTGGTGGGCGGCAAGGTCGATTCCAGACTCAAAACCAAACACGTGTTGCTGCCATAGAAACTGGTAACGAATTGCGTTTAAAGAGTCAGGTGCGCGTGCTTTAAGCCCTTCCAACTGTGGTGTTGCGCTGCTGGTTTTTTTGTTGGGCAACCAGACATTATAGTTACTGGCAATTAAATCCCAGCTATGTTGCTCATGTTGATAAAAGCGGTAGCCAATAGTTGCACTGTATATGTAGGTGCCACTACGATGGATAGGCGTTTCAATAAAGAAGTTACGCCATTGCAACTCGCCAGAAATAACGAAAAGCAGGTCATTATTTAATTCTCGCTCTAAGCCTGGTACTAGCGTTTGATGGAAGCCTTTGCCTACACCCAGATAAAGCGTACCGTCGAAATCGTCACGCCAACTGTTGGTTGACGGCTCTGAAGTGTCCGCGCCTGCAAAGCTTGCCATTACCAGGCAACACGCCAGGCCTAGCTTGATGCTGTGTTGTAAAAACCGCACTAGTTGTCTACTGCAATACATTGCCATTCCATTGGCCTAAAAGCATAAAATTAATCATCGGGCACAGATAATACAGGCTCTGCTATAAAATAATGTTTAAAAAGTGTAAGGTTTTGCGTCAGTTTGGTGCAAACATTTTTAATGGCAAACTGAGTTGGTGTTGCACTGCATTTTGCCAAGCATAGTGGTACCAGCTTCATTCTCAAAAGTTAAGCACTGTGCTAACCTGCCATCATCTTGTTTTGCCAGAGAAATAGCATGCTGCAGAGCGGTTTTGTCGTTATCCATAGCAATCAGCTTGAAACCCTGCGCGAGCTACTCGTGCAGTGGATGAGTCGCCATCCTATTTCTGTATTGGGCACTGAAGAAATTCTGGTACAAAGTAATGGTATTGCGCAGTGGCTTAAAATGGCGCTGGCGGAAACGGCTAATGACCACCCCGGCATTGCCGCAGGCTTACAAGTAGAGCTACCAAATAAGTTTGTCTGGCAGTTATACCGCGCCGTATTGGGTGACAGCATTCCCAAAAGTTTACCCTACGATAAAATCAACTTAGGCTGGCGTTTGCTGGGGCTGTTGCCGCACCTTACCGACACCGTTTTTGCACCATTACAACGTTACTTACTGGATGATATTGATGGCAAAAAGCGTTATCAGCTGGCGCTGCGTTTAGCCGACTTATTTGACCAATATCAGGTATACCGGGCGGATTGGTTAAAAAGTTGGCGCGACGGTGCCAATGCCTTGCCGGGCAGCAAACAGCAGCTGGTGCCTGAGGATCAGCTATGGCAACCGGCGTTATGGCGTTTGGTGCAGCAGCAACTGGCTAACGTGTGTGATGAGGGGGCTTATTCCAGCCGGGCAGATGTGCACAGTACTGCTTTGGCCGCCTTGCAACAGGGCAAGCTGGCGCGGCCAGACCTATTGCCAGAGCGTATTATTGTGTTTGGCGTGTCGTCTTTGCCGCAGCAAACGGTCGAGCTATTAGCGGCGTTAGGCGCGCAGCGTCAGGTCATTTTAACGGTGCTTAACCCTTGCCGGCATTTTTGGGGGGATATCAGCACTATTAAAGATGATATGCGTGGTGCACAAAAACGTCATCAGCGTAAAGCAGGCTTACCTCAGGTGCTGGACGCTGACGCATTGTATTTGCATGCCCCGGTATTGCTGGCCAGCTTAGGCAAGCAAGGGCGGGATTACGTGAGTTTGCTTGACCAGTTTGACCAGCCAGAGCTTTACCAGCAATGGTTTAATGGCCGTATCGATTTATTCTCAGCGCCAGTTGACGATATTAGCCGCTTACCCCTGTTGGCGCAGTTACAACAGGCCATGTTAGAACTGGAGCCGACGCCTAATCCACCGCGTGCCTTGGCCACTGATGACAAGAGTATCCAGTTTCATATAGCGCATAGTCGCCAGCGCGAAGTGGAAATTTTGCAGGATAACCTGATAGCGGCCTTTGCGGCTGATCCCAGCTTACAAGGACGCGATATTATCGTGATGACGCCGGATATAAGCCAGTATCAAAGCCATGTGCATGCCGTATTTGGCCGTTTGGCACCAGACGATGCCCGCTTTTTGCCTTACACCCTGGCGGATCAAACTTTGCGTGGCAGCCAGCCACTTTTGGTTGCGTTGGAATATATGCTGGACTTACCGCAGCAGCGTTTTGCCCTCAGTGAAATGTCAGATTTGCTCGACGTACCAGCTATTCAACGCCGTTTTGGCATTAACCCCGATGCCTTACCGCAGCTGCGATTGTGGCTGACAGAAGCGGGGGTGCGCTGGGGGTTGGATGCAGAGCAACGCGCGGGGCTTAAACTGGGTAACCTGGATAACAGTTTCAGCTGGATGTTTGGTATTGAACGGATGTTGCTGGGTTTTGCCATGGGTGATGAGCCCGAATGGCAAGGCTGTGCGCCCTATGCTGAGGTAGCGGGCCTGGGCGCCGCAGAGCTGGGGCCGGTATTGCAGTTTATTCAACAGTTAAAACGCTGGTACAGCAATATTAGCCAGAATACCGACCGCAGCCTGGTGCATTGGCAGCAACTCATGCTGGGTGAGCAAGGCTTATTGCTTAGCCTGTTTGATTTTAGTGACGAGCAAGACCAACTGATTTATAGCCGGTTAAGCGATGCCTTAGTGCAATTAGTTGATGCCGCCGACAGTGGCGATTTTGCCGGTGAAATTAGCCTGGCAGTGTTGCGTGAAGCCTGGTTAGAGCAAGCCAGTAGCAGCGGTTTAAGCCAACGCTTTCTGGCCGGCAGTATTACGTTTTCAACCCTGATGCCAATGCGGGCTATTCCGTTTAAGCGTATTTACCTGCTGGGGCTGAATGATGGTGATTATCCGCGTTCGCGCATGCGCGATGATTTTGATTTAATGGCGCAAGAATACCGGCCGGGCGACCGGTCGCGACGAGATGACGACCGCTATCTCTTTTTAGAAGCATTACTCAGCGCACGCCAGGCGGTGTATTTAAGCTGGGTAGGGCGTAATATCCGAAATAACAGTGAGTTACCTCCCAGTGTGTTGGTTAGCCAACTGCGTGATTTACTGAACAGCGGCTGGCACCTTGCTCCCACAGCCAAGGATAACAAAAGCACTGTCGCCGATAGTTTGACAACGGTATATCCGTTGCAACCGTTCTCGACGCAGTATTTTAACGGTAACTTTGCTACCTATGCCCATGAATGGCAGGCGGCATATCAACCTGCCGAGCGGCAAACAGCGCTATTGTCAACAGAGGGTAGCGACACCTTACCGGTGTTAACGCTGCGCTTGTTGGACGACTTTCTGGCTAATCCATGCCGGCATTATTTAACCCAACGTTTTAAAACCCGCTTTTATCGTGCGGAATTGGCCACGGAAGATACGGAACCCTTCGTGCTGGATGCCTTGCAGTTGTATCAGTTAAAGCAGCAGCTGCTTGATCAGTTGTTGCTCAATCAGCAGGCGCAAAATGATGATCGCTATCTTGATGCTGCGGTGAGCCAATTGGCAAAACAAGCGCGTTTGCCGCTGGCATTGTTTGGCCAGTTAACCAGCGCCCAAATCGCCCGTGAAGTAGACGTGGTGTTTAGCCGTTATCGGGCTGCCGGTACGCATTGGCAGCGGCGCACGCAAGCGTTACCGGTAACATTGCAGGCCGGAGTTTTGCAATTGCAGGATACGCTAAGCAATGTGTATTTCAGTGATGCCGGCCAACAGGCGCTTATTTTATTACGGCCGTCGGCCATTAAAAATAAGGGCGAGTTACGCTGGCACACATTACGCAGTGCCTGGTTGCAGCAGCTGGCAGCAAACGCACAGGGCGAAGCGCTGTCTATTTATCAATATGGCTTGGATGACGCCGTGCAGCTATTAGCGCAGCCACAAGCCAAGGCGCAGCAACAAATAGAAAGCTTGATACAAAGCTGGCAAAGTGGTTTGGCGCAGCCCCTTCCTATAATGCCAAAAACAGCGTTTTGCTATTTACAAACCGGTGATGAAGCCAAGTGCCGGGAGATGTTTGAAGGGGGGTATCAGCGCAGTGGTGAACGCGACAATTCGCCCGAGCTGGCACGTTATTACCCTGATTTTGCCAGTTTGATGGCTGCGGGCTTCCCGGATTGGGCCGAAAAAGTGTATGGCCCGTTATTACAAAGCCAGGTTGTGGCGAGCACAGATAGTGAGGGCCAGCCATGAGTAAGGTGCATGAGTTACAGCCGCTAAGCTTTCCCTTGCACGGTTGCCGACTAATTGAAGCCAGCGCCGGAACCGGAAAAACTTACACGCTGGCCGCACTTTATTTGCGTCTGGTATTAGGCCATGGCGTGCAATCGGCTACTGCAGCGCAAACTACCGCCTTTGTACGGGCATTATTACCGCCTGAGATTTTGGTGGTGACCTTTACCCGCGCGGCTACCGCAGAGCTTAGAGACCGCATTCGGGCGCGGCTGGTTGATGCAGCCACGGCTTTTCGGCTGGGCAGCACCGACGAAACTATGCTACAAAGCCTGCTGGATGATTACCCTGCAACGCAATACCCCGCCTGTGCCGCAGCGTTAGAGCGCGCTGCACAGTGGATGGATGAGGCGGCTATTTTTACCATTCATGGTTGGTGTCAACGTATGCTTGCCGAGCACGCCTTTGACTCGGGTATGGCGTTTGGCGAGCAACTTAGTGACGATAATCAGCAGCTTTTACACACGCTGGCGTGCGATTACTGGCGGCGGTTTTTATACCCGCTGCAAGATGCACAATTGCTTCATGCCTTAGGCCGTGTTGCGCAGTCGCCTGAAGCGCTGCTGGCGGATGTGCAGCCCTGGTTGCAGGCTGATGCCGTGAATATGCAATTTAATGTGGCAGGCCAGGCTTTGCCTAAGGCGCTAAGCCCACAACAGGCCGCAGAACCCTTAGCGCAGTGGCAGCAACACCTTAATACCTTGTGTCAGCAAGTCGTGCCGCTGTGTGGCGATGCCGTGTTGCACCTGCTGGATGATGCCTTTGCCAATAGCTGGTTAAATGGTACCAAATTTAAAGCCGCAAATTGGCCCGCCGAACGGGCATGGTGGCAAGCACTTTTAGCTGATCCGCAGCTGTTACAAGCGTCTAATGCGGATGTTGTCAAAATGGTTGGCAAATACAGCGCCAGTAATTTGGCCGCAGCGCAAAAAAAAGCGCAGCCGCTGGTAAGCCATGCCGTATTCCAGCTGTTTGACGATATTACCCAGTGGCTTGCGGCTAAACCGCAGTTAGCCATCCAGGTGCGGCATCATGCTGCGGTGTGGCTGGAAGCTGAGTTTCGTGCCCGTAAAAAACAGCGTGCCGAGCTCGATTTTAATGACTTGTTGCTACAACTTTATCAGGCGTTGCAGGGCGAAGGTGGGCCGGTGCTGGCTGCACGCATTCGGGCGCAATACCCGTTTGCTATGGTGGATGAATTTCAAGATACGGATCCACTGCAGTTTGCTATTTTCCGTGCTATTTATCCGGATGTTGAAAGCCGCGACAGCGCCCTTATTTTGGTGGGGGATCCCAAGCAGGCGATATACAGTTTTCGTGGCGCAGATTTACATACGTATTTGCAAGCGCGTCATCTTACCAGCGGGCGCCATTACAGTTTAGCCAAGAATTTTCGCTCAACCACTGCATTAGTTGATGCGGTGAACGCTTTGTTTGCTCAGGCAGAGCAGCAACGGGGCGCCTTTGGTTTTGGCCAGGCGGAAGAAACTCCTTTACCCTTTATTGGCGTGGCGGCACAAGGCAAAACGGCGCAGTTGCAGCTGGATGATCACCCTGTTCCAGCGTTAAATTATTGGTTGGCCGAGCATGATCCGGCAGAGCTGAAAAAAGGCGCTTATCAAGCCATGATGGCGGAGGCATGCGCGGATCAGATAGCGTTGCTATTGCAGCAGGCGTCAAAGGGTAAGGCTGGTTTTGCTAACCCGGCGCAGCCTGACGCTGCCTTAACCGCACTGCAACCGGCGGATATCGCCATCTTAGTGCGTGATCGCAACGAAGCGGCGTTGGTAAGACAGCAACTACGTGCCCGCAATATCCGTTCGGTGTATCTGTCAGACAATGAATCTATTTTCCAAAGTACAGAAGCCAGTAGCATGTTGTACTGGTTGCGCGCCTGTCATCAGGTTGAAGATGACAGTGTGCTGCGTGCGGCATTAGCGTTACCCATGTCAGAAAATAGTGATGCCCAGCTACAACATTGGTTAAACGACGAGCTGGCCTGGGAGCAGCTTACTGAACAGATCCGCAGTTTTCGCCAAATTTGGCGGCAAAAAGGCGTACTGGCCATGCTAAGTGCCTGGCTGCATTACTTTGCCTTACCGGCTAAGTGGCTGACGCAAGAGCAGGGCGAGCGGCGCTTAACCAATTTGCTGCATTTGGCCGAGCTACTGCAAACTGAAAGCCAGCAACGGGATGGTGAAACCGGCTTAATACGCTGGTTGGCGGAGCAATTAGATGCCGGCGGGGCGAGTGATGAACACCAATTGCGACTGGAAAGTGATCAGCAGTTAGTGCAAGTGGTCACTATCCACAAAAGTAAAGGTCTGCAATACAACCTGGTGTTTTTACCGTTTATTTGTGGGGTGAAAACGGTAAAAAAAGACCGGCCGCAGCGTTATTTTAATGGCGATACTATGGTGCTAGATTTAACCCCCGATGAGGCCGCGCTGGAATGCGCTGAGCAAGAACGTTTGCTTGAAGATATCCGGCTGTTGTATGTCGCGTTGACACGGCCGGTATTTGCCTGTTGGTTGGGGCTGGCGGCCTTTAGTGAAGGAAATAGCAAAAAAAGTAAACTGGCGGCCAGTGCTTTAGGTTATTTACTTAGCTTGCCAGCCGAGTGCAATGCGGCAGATATTTCAACTGCATTAGCTGCGTTACCCTGGCAGGCACACGCTATGCCCGGGCGGCAGTCGCCATTAACCCTGGCGCCATTGCAGCACCTAACCCCAGCACTAAGTTTATCGGCGCCGATTCGACGTGAACGCTGGTGGATTGCCAGTTATTCAGCGCTGCGCACCGGCAGTTATCAGGTTGAAGCGGAACAAACAACGCCGGCATTAGCCGCCGATACTGCGCTAGACAGTGTGTTGCAAGAGGAAGCGGCTCAACCGCTATTGGTCAGCGAGCAACAGCACAGCATTCACGATTTCCCCCGCGGCGCCGTGCCGGGCACTTTTTTACACCAATTACTGGAAGATGCGCAGCAGCAGGGCTTTGCTAACTGCAACGAAGAGGGTATTGCAGCGCTATTACAGCAGCAATTGGCACGTTATAACTGGCAGGATTGGCAGCCCGTATTGCAGCAATGGTTAAGCCAGATGCTGCACACCCCGCTGGCTGGCATTGGTTTGACGTTACAGCATTTAGAGCACGAGCGTGCCGAACTGGAATTTTGGCTACAAACCGAACAGGTGCATGTCGTAACACTGGACCGGCTGATTTGTCGCGCTATATTGCCCGGTGTTGCGCGACCTGCCTTATTGCCAGACACCTTAAACGGTATGTTAAAAGGCTTTATCGACTTAACCTTGCAAGGGGCAGATGGCCGCTACTGGGTGCTGGATTATAAGTCGAACTGGTTGGGAGTAGATGATGCTGCCTATACCCCGGATGCGATGCAAGAGGCGTTACTAGCGAAGCGTTATGATGTGCAGGCCTCGCTGTATATGCTGGCGCTGCATCGCTTGTTAAAGTTACGCCAGCCCGGCTACTTGCAGGCGCCAAAACGTTACATGGGGGGCGCCCTGTATTGGTTTATGCGTGCCCCGAAGCAAGGCCAACTTACGTTGGAGGCGTCATTGGTGTTGCTACAGCAATTGGATGACCTGTTCGCCGGTAAACCGGTTACGGAGAGCGCAGATGCAAATTGATATGTTTGCCGAACCCAATGGCGTTGACGTGAATGCATCGGGTGTATCTGAAAAAGCCCAACATAGTGCGTTAACAGACCTCAGCCAGATGCAGGCGTTGTTGCAGCGCTGGGTAGACCGGCGCTGGCTTAGGGCATTGGATGTTCAGTTACCTCATACTCTGCATCAGCTTGCCGTTGAGCCTCAGCCTCTAATGTGGTTGTTTACTGCATTGTTGTGCCATCAATATGGCCGTGGCCATAGCTGTATTTTAATTGATGATTTACTCACTGACCCAGACGCCTTACTGAGTTTGCCGCCACAGAACCAGTTTTTACAACGCTTTACGGACAAACCTTCCGTGCTGTTAGCCGGGTTAACCCTGCAACAAGTCGATGCGGCGCTCAGTAGCAGCCCCTGGCTACAAGGCAGTGGTGCAGCGCCGCTGGTGCATGCTGAGGCTAAGTTGTATTTAAACCGGTTATATCAGGCTGAACAGCAGGTAAAGCGTGGTATTGCTGCGCGGGTTGCTAATGTTATTAGCGTATCCACCGAGGTAAAACAGGCTTTAGATACCTTGTTTCCTGCACCGTCAGCGCCTAATACGGCTGCTGCCGACTGGCAAAAGCTGGCCTGTGCCATGGCACTGCAACGGCGCTTTAGCATTATTACCGGTGGCCCGGGCACCGGCAAAACCACGACAGTAGTTAAATTGCTGGCGGTGCTACAGCACAGTGCCAATAACCGCCTGAGTATTAAACTGGCGGCGCCAACCGGTAAAGCGGCAGTGCGACTGACTGAGTCGATAAGCGGCGCTCTGCAAAAATTACCTGCGGCCTTTACGCAGGCTATTCCAACTGAAGTAACCACATTGCACCGCTTGCTGGGGGCGTTGCCGAACCGGCGCAGTTTTAAGCATCATGCTGCGGCGCCGCTCACCTTAGATGTACTGGTGGTTGATGAAGCGTCCATGGTTGATTTAGAAATGATGGCGGCACTGCTTGATGCACTGCCGCCACAGGCGCAGCTTATTTTGTTGGGTGATAAAGACCAGTTATCGTCGGTTGAAGCAGGCTCTGTACTGGGCGACTTATGCCGTGGTGCCGATAAAGGCGGTTACAGTGTCGCAACGTTAAACCTGCTACAGCCTTACACCGCGGCTGATTTAAGCCCGTGGCAATCTGAGGGTTCGGTGTTAAACCAGGCCACGGTGATGTTGCGCCACAGCCATCGCTTTGATGCAAATTCCGGCATAGGCCAGTTAGCATTTGCGGTAAACCGTGGTGACACCCTTGCAGTAGATCTATTTCATCGCTTTAGTGATATCCGCATGCTGCCAGGTAATACCTTAGCAACGCTGCGCGACACTGTCGTTAAGGGGTATAGCCAATACTTACAGTGCATCAATGCAGATAATAGCTCGCGGGACGATTGGGCCAGGGCAATTTTAAAGGCCTACAGTCAATTCCAGCTACTGTGTGCCTTACGCAGTGGCGACTTTGGCGTAGAGGGGTTAAACCAACATATTAGCCAATGGCTAATGGCCGCGGGTTTAATTCAGGCTAACCAACTGTGGTATGTTGGCCGTCCTGTGATGATGCAGCGCAATAATTACAGTTTAGGCCTGATGAACGGTGATATTGGTATGACGCTGCCAGACCCGCTAAGTCAAAAGCTGCGGGTGGTGTTTCAATTGGCTGATGGCACGGTAAAGTGGGTGTTGCCCAGCCGGTTAAGTGACGTTGATACCGCCTTTGCTATGACAGTGCATAAATCGCAGGGCTCAGAGTTTAGCCATTGTTGCCTTGTATTGCCGCCGGACAACAGTCCCATTTTAACCCGTGAATTGTTATACACCGGCATTACCCGGGCAAAAACACAGTTTTCCTTATTGTGCCCCAATAGCGCGCTTTTAGCGCAATGCATTAACACGCGGGTTAGCCGCAGCAGTGGGCTGTAGTGGTTATGTGGGAAGTAACGACTTTAAAATCGATAAAGCCAGCTGCACTTTGGCGCTGTCCCGGGGGTGTTGCTTGGTCACAATCGACTGGTTAAACGGGTACTGGTACTCTGCCGGTTTGATATAGCGCAACTGACCAGAATCGATATACGACTTAGCAATCTCAGCGGGTAAAAAACCGATATAACTGCCGGACAACAGCAGCGCCAGCCGGGTATCGAACTGATACGCTCGCGCGCTGGCCTTTAGCTTTTGCAACTGTTTGCGTCCTTCCGGATTAATGTCTACGCCTGGGTGAATGGCCGGGTACTGGCCGAGCAGCTCATCATCAATATCGCTATCGGGCTGATTAAATAGCGGATGTGTAGCTGCGCAACACAAAAAAATTGGCGTGCTAAAAACATGCTGATATTGCAGGCCATCAATCTGGCGGTAGCCGGGCATTAATGCCAGATGCGCCTGATCTTTTAGCAGCGCCAGTTCAATTTGTTGCAGCGGCAGCACATCCAGCGCCAGCTGTAATTTTGGTGCTTGTTGCTGCACAGTGGCACAAAACTTACTGAGTAGATTTAAGCGCGATTGGTCCAGCTGATCGGCGGTTAAAATAATCAACTCACCGCTGCATTCGTCACTCAGGCTGGCAACCAGTTGGCTGAACTGAGTGTGTGCATGATCTAACGCCTGAATAGCGTTATACACCGCCTGACCTTCTCGGGTTAACGAAAACCCCTGCCGTCCGCGCTGACACAGATTTAGCTTTAGCCGGTGTTCCAGGTTAGCAATATGAATACTGATGGTCGAACGGCCAATATTCAGTTCGGTTTCGGCCGCAGTAAAGCCGCCACAATCCACCACGGTCTGGAAAATCCGCAGTAGTTTAATGTCATGCTGGGTCAGGTTTTTCGGTAATTTGGCCATATAGGTTGATAGTTTTCAAACTAAGTATTGAATGTTTGGTATTTAAACTTGTCTGCTACCATGATGCAATAGCCACACTTAACAGGAGTTTGTTATGAAACAGATCACATGCAGTGCCTTAATTAAACACGGCTCTTATATTAACGGCAGCTGGCAGCAACACGACAACCGCTTTGATGTGGTAAACCCGTCTAACCAGCAGTTACTGGCAATGGTTGCCAGCGCTGATGCCGCTGACGCCGAGCAGGCGGTACTGGCGGCAGAGCAGGCTTTTGCCGCTTGGTCTGCACTGCCTGCCGGCAAACGTGCCGATATTTTGCAGCATTGGCAGCAGCTTATATTGCAGCATCAAGATGATTTAGCCCGTTTGTTAACGTTGGAGCAAGGTAAGCCGCTGGCGGAAGCTAAAGGCGAGATTGCCTACGGAGCGTCTTACATTCAATGGTTTGCCGAAGAAGCCAAGCGGCTGTATGGCGATACCATACCGGCGCCATCAGCCGATAAACGCATTATTGTGCAGCGCCAGCCAGTTGGCGTAGTGGCGGCGATAACACCGTGGAATTTCCCTAATGCGATGATAGCGCGTAAAGCAGCAGCGGCATTAGCGGCGGGCTGTACCTTTGTGGTGAAACCGGCGCAGCAAACGCCATTGTCGGCATTGGCGTTAGCTGAGCTGGCAGATCAGGCCGGTATTCCGGCCGGCGTATTTAACGTGGTGGCGGGCACTGACGCCAAAGGCATTGGTGAGGTATTAACCCGACACGAAAAAGTGGCCAAGTTCAGTTTTACCGGCTCCACAGCAGTGGGTAAACAGCTGCTAAAACAGTGTGCCGATGGCGTAAAGCGGGTATCGATGGAATTGGGAGGTAATGCACCTTTCATTGTATTTGACGATGCTGACATAGACGCCGCCGTGCAAGGTTTGATGCTGGCAAAGTTTCGTAATGCCGGCCAAACCTGTGTCTGTGCCAACCGCATTTTAGTGCAGCAAAGCGTGTATCAGGCTTTTGCCGATAAACTGGCCATTGCTATGACTCAGCTGAACGTGGCGGATGGCTTAACAGATGGTAGTCAAATTGGGCCGTTAATCGACGACAAAGCCGTGGCAAAGGTCACGCAGCTGCAGCAAAGCGCACTGGATGATGGCGCAAAATTGTTGCTGGGCGGCAGTATTCATGGCGCCGGTGCACAGTTTTTTCAGCCGACCTTAATCAGCGACGTAAACGCCGATATGGCGATCAGCAAGGAAGAAATCTTCGGCCCGGTGGCAGCGCTAATGGCGTTTGATACTGAGCAAGAAGCAATTGAGTTGGCCAATAATACCGAATATGGCCTGGCGGCATACTTTTACAGCCGCGATATCGGCCGGGTGTTCCGGGTCGCGCAGGCGCTGCAGTTTGGCATGGTGGGTATTAACGAGGGCGCTATTTCTAACGCGGCAGCGCCTTTTGGCGGCGTGAAGCAGTCTGGCTTTGGCCGCGAAGGGTCGCACTATGGGCTGGACGACTATACCGACATTAAATACCTGTGTTTAGGTGGCATATAACGCATCAGGTTTAACACAAGACAATTTTAACAAGGCAGCATTATGACAAATCAGCAGTTACAACAGCGTAAGCAAGCGGTATTCGCCCGTGGCCAGGGTAACTTGTACCCGGTATACGTGCAGCAGGCGAAAAATGCCGAGCTGTGGGACGTCGAGGGCAACCGTTATATCGATTTTGGTACCGGTATAGCGGTGTGCAATACCGGCCATGCCCACCCCAAAGTGGTTGCTGCAGCACAGGCGCAACTGGCACGCTTTAGCCACAGCTGCCTGATGATAAACCCGTATGCTGAAGCGGTTGAACTGGCGGAAAAACTGACCCGCTTAGCCCCTGGCAGCAGTGCGAAAAAAGCTATTTTTGTTAGCACCGGCGCGGAAGCGGTAGAAAATTGCATTAAAATTGCCCGGGCGTATACCCGGCGCCGCGGTGTTATTGCCTTTAGTGGCGGCTTTCATGGCCGTACTAATATGACGATGGCATTAACCGGCAAAGTGACACCGTATAAAAACCTGTTTGGCCCATTCCCTGCCGATATTTACCATGTGCCCTTTCCGATGGCATTGCACGATGTGTCCACAGAACAGTCGTTAGCAGTGCTGCATAAAATGTTTAAAGTGGATATCGCGCCTCAGGATGTGGCGGCCATTATTATTGAGCCGGTGCAGGGCGAGGGCGGGTTTTATCAGGCTCCCACCGAGCTGTTGCAGGCACTGCGCCAACTGTGTGACGAGCATGGCATAGTGCTGATTGCCGATGAAATTCAAACTGGCTTTGGCCGCACCGGCAAAATGTTTGCTATGGCGCACAGCGGTGTCGAGCCAGATTTAATCACCATGGCTAAAGGTATTGCCGGTGGTTTACCGCTGGCGGCGGTGGTGGGTAAAAGTGAGATTATGGACGCGCCGCTACCGAGTGGTTTAGGTGGCACTTATGGCGGCTCGCCGGTAGCCTGTGCTGCCGCTTTAGCGGTGTTGGACGTAATTGAACAAGACAACCTGTGCCAGCAGGCGAATATCATTGGCGAGGCTTTTGCCGCGCGCTTAAATGCATTAAAGCAGGCATTTCCGGCGCGTATTGCTGAGGTGCGCCAGCTGGGCGCGATGATCGCCGTGGAGTTTATGCAACAGGGTGATGCGCACCAGCCGGACGTGGCCTTAACCCAGCAGCGCCAGTGCACACGGGCTGATTTTATTGTCCTGTGGTTTTTACGGCAATGTGCTGCGGTTTTTACCACCATTAACCATAGAAGCCGACGTGCTGCAGGATGGTTTAGAAAAACTGGACAGGTTGTTATGCGCAACTTTGTCATCCTAAGCGCACAACCTATCGAACTAATGATATATCGTATGCGCGTTGCATAGTTTCTTAAAACGGTTTAGTTTTTAATTGTTTTTTCTTGATTTAAAGCCGTATTAACTTGTAATGCAGTTGGCGGATTACACCCCGCGCTCGCGATATTTAAGCTGGCAGCCAGCATGGCGCGTTGCAGGCACTGCGTTAATTCTGCCGTGCTGATCTGTGCTGCTGAAGGTAGCCCCAGCTGCAGTAATGCGGCAAGTAAATTTGCCCAGAAAGTATCGCCTGCACCGACAGTATCAACAAAAGGTGTGGCCACAACAACCGGTAAACTAATGCTGTGCTGTTGCCAATACAGGGTGGCACCTTTTTCGCCTTCGGTTAGCGCCAGTAAGGCTGAAGGCGCGCAATCACGCAGTGCGTTAAGGGCTTGTTGCAGATTTAGTGAAGGAAACAACAACTGTAAGTCTTCGTCACTGGCTTTAATAAACTGGCTTTGTGCAATAACGTTCAGCAGTAAAGTACGGTAGCTGTCGACATTTGATACGGCATTAATGCGCACGTTGATGTCTACGGCCAGTTGAATGTCTTTTGTATGGCAAGCCTGAACTACCGCATTTATTCGCTCGCCATCTTCTGGCTCTAAGGCTAATGATCCCAGGTGCAGCAGCTTGCAATTTTCTGGCAGGGCAGTAATTTGTTGCGCCGCGCTGATGTCCCGGTCGGCAATACCGGTACGATATAAACTGTATTCGGGCTGGTGCTGCGCATTTATGCTAACCATGGCCAGCGACGTGGGGGCGCGGCTAAAAAACGGTAAGCCATAGTGTGCGTCGTTATCGGTTAAGTAGTTTAAAAAGGCACTACCAAAATGGTCCTGTGATAATGGCGATAAATAGCTGACAGCAATATTTTGTCTGGCCGCACCAATGGCTACATTAAAAGGTGATCCGCCAAGGCAGGGACGATAGTGCCCGTCAGGCGTTGGTATCATATCAACCACATTCTCTCCAATAACTGCAAGCATGATGGCTTCCTTTAATGTTACATTGTTAAGCATGGCAAAAAGCCTTCGCAAATAATGATAAAAGCATATAACTTAATTGATTAAGAAGATAGTGAAAAAGCACTGGCATGATGAGTAAATTAACCCTTAAAAGCGTTGCTAAAACCCTGGGTGTGTCGACAGCGACTATCTCAAATGCATTTAACCGCCCCGATCAGTTGTCGGTTGCGCTGCGTGAGAAAATACTGCAGGCCTGTAAAGAGCTGGGCTACTTTGGCCCGAATAAAGCAGCGCAGTCGCTGCGTAAAGGCAGCTCTGGCATTGTGGCAGTGATTTTGTCAGACTCGTTGGAGTATATGGTCAGCGATCCGGTAGCCAGCCAGTTTTTGCAAGGGGTTGCGCGTGAGCTGGAGCGTAATCAAGCGCACTTGTTATTGTTTTCTGGCAGTTCACCCAGTTTAGAGCCCATTAGCGACTTTGTTGACGGCTTTATTTGTTACGGTGCGCCGCGAAATCTGACATTAATTGAACAATTGCAGCAGTCCAGAAAGCGTGTACTGACAGTCGACTTTGACTTACCCGGCCGCCCTTCGGTTAATATCGATAATGAGCAAGCTGCCTTTGATAGCGCTATCTCTGTGCTACGTGCCGGAGATACGGTTGCGGTGTTAGGCTTGCGTTTAATTGATTCAAACCAGAGCCAGGCTGTGGGCGATGCGCCAATGTGGGATAACCTTAGCTCTATTGCACACCGGCGGTTAGACGGTTACCAACGCGCCATGCAGCAGCAAAACCTGACACTATCTGCTGATTATATTTGGCATATTCCCGAGAGCAGTCAACACTATGCCCGTGTTGCCGCCAAAGCCGGACTGGCGATGACACCAAGGCCAACGGTCTTGTTGTGCATGAGTGATTTAATTGGTTTAAGTGCGATGCGCGAAGCGCTGCAACTGGGGTTACGTATTCCAGAAGATATTCGCGTTGTTGGCTTCGACGGTATTGAAGAAACGTTGCGATACCATCCAACATTAACCTCGGTATGGCAATTTAGTGATAAGAAAGGCGAAGCCGCCGTCAGGGCTTTTTTAAACCCTGACGACACAACTTTGCAGTTACCTTATGAGCTGCGTATTGGCGAAAGCAGTTAATTAATTCTGTGTTAAAGGCTGTTTAGCGACAGCGACGCGGCTTGTTGTCCGCCATGCTGCCAGTGAATGGTTGCCTGCAATGAAGCTAAACTAATTTCTAAGCTGGCCGTGTGCGCCTCGTGTTGCCAGCACAACTGATATTGGTCGTTGTTAAGTGTTTGGCTAAATTTGCCGTTAAATGCCTGCAAACTACGGCGTAGTTTAATCAGTTGGCACAGTGCTTTTACTACCGGTTTTTGCAGGGCGTTTTCAACTTCATCTGCGGTTAAATATGGCCTGCCAATGTCGCGGCCTACCCTGCTTTTTTGCAACAGCTCAACATCATTTTCCATCGCCAGCAAACCGGCATAATAAATTTGGCTAATGCCAGGGCAAAACAGTTGTATGGCCCTGGCAAGCAAATATTGTTGATCATTTTGCCCCAACGCATCATAAAAGCTGCAATTTACCTGATATAAATCGACATTATTCGCCGCGCTACCAGTGGCCAGTTTAGAACTGCCTTTGCTGTTTTTGTGAATGGTTTCGACCAGGGTATCTAGCTCTGGGTCGGTTAACAAACCGGGCTGCCCTTGGTAATCTGCTGCATCAACAATACCAATGCCATCATGGGTATCAAGCACGGTAATGCAGTTGCGCGGTGCAATATCCAGCCAGTGTTTAAGTGCTTCAGCATTTCGGCTAAACAAGGTATGCAACACCAGTGGTGGCAGGGCAAAGTCGTATACCATGTCACAACGTTTGGCGATCTCAATCTGGGTTTGATGATAGCCGTGTATTTCGACCAGACATACCATACCTCGCGCTTTAGCTCGCTCTGATAATGCGGCAATAAACTCAAAGGTTTCTGGCAGCATAAAGCAGCGCGTGCCGGCTTTTTTAATGGCGTAGCCGGCGGCGTCCAGGCGTATGTACTTCACGCCATTTTCGGTAAAGCGTTCGAGTATGGCATTAAGGTATGCCTTACCCGCTGCAGAGTTGACATCAATATCAATTTGGTTGGCCGTAAAGGTGGTCCAAAACGGCACCTTGCGACCATCTTTAAGCGCGATATCAGTAAAAAACGGCGTGGGTCTTGGCCGGTATACTGCAGATATCTGCTCAGCAGTAGCGCCTTCGCCAAACACGGTGTCTTTGGTTAAAAACAATGGCCAGTAGGGCGATTTCTCGCCATGTTCCAGTACATCTAAAAATTGTGGCGACTGGGCTGACATATGATTCACAATCATGTCTGCCATAACAGGAAAATCTGCTGCAAGAGTACGAATATCGTCCCAGTTACCTAACCGGCTGTCCACTGCCGTGTGGTCAGTTGGATCAAAACCGGCATCTTCGCCATCAATGGGTGGGTAAAAAGGTAATAAATGCACACCATCAAAAAGTCCTGCTAAAGGCCCTTGCAGCATCTGATGTAAGTTGTTGATTTTTCCACCACTAAGCCGGTCAATGTAGGTGATTAGCTGGATCTGATTGGTGTGGTTTTTACTGTTCATGAAAATATTCCTGAAAAAATATTTGCTTCTTAAACGATTAAGATATAGCTTTAAGCCAACGGACGACTTTGTCAACCCCCGGTGAATAATAAAACCGGCCTGAATGATAAAGCGTGGCGTTCAGATAAGTTTGTTGGAATAGGTGCGCTTACACCGAGCCAAACAAACCATAAAAACGGGGAACACTATGCTTACTTCTGAGACGAAGCGTGAAGCTGTCGGGGCGGCTGGCACGTTAGTAACAGGGCAGGATTTACAGCGCCAGGTGCGCTGGATGACCTATCTGATGTTTTTTGTCTTTGCCATGACAACCGATGCGGTTGGTGTGATCATTCCACAAGCGATGGCTGAGTATCAGTTAACGCTGTTCCAGGCCAGTGCGTTTCATTATGTTCCAATGCTTGCCATTGGTTTAGCGGGCCTTTTTTTAGGACGTTTGGCCGATAAACTCGGTAGAAAAAAGCTTATCATCGCTGGCCTTAGCCTGTATTCCCTGTCTTGTTATGCCTTTGCGGTAGGCAACAGTGCATTATTCTTTATTCTGTTAATGGGGTTGTGCGGCCTGGCGATAGGTATATTTAAAACCGCCGCCCTGGCACTAATCGGTGATATTAGCCCAGACAGTAAAAGCCACACCCGCACCATGAACACTGTAGAAGGCTTCTTTGCCATTGGTGCCATAGTTGGCCCTGCTATGGTAGCCATTATGATTGCACAGTCTATTCACTGGACTGTGCTGTACTTATTTGCAGGTTTGCTGTGCACGGTACTCGTGGTGATGTCTGCCCGTTTGCCTTACCCCCCTTATGAAGCGTCGGCTGAGCAGGTATCGCTGCGCAGTTCGTTAGCCTTGGTAAAAGATCGCTACGCCTTAGGTTTCTCTTTGGCTATTGCATTGTATGTTAGCTGTGAAGTGGCCATTTTTGTTTGGTTACCAACCTTGCTGGCCGATTACAACGGCGCATGGCAATTTATGGCAGCACAAGCCATCACCGTATTCTTTATCTTAAGGGCGCTGGGGCGTTTTTTGGCAACAGCCATTTTAAGTCGCTTTTGCTGGAGCAGTGTCATGGCAGTGTTTACGTTATGTATTTTCGGCTGTTTTGTTGTCAGCTTAATTGGCGGCAGAGACTTCGCTGTTTGGTTAATGCCCTTATCTGGCCTGTTTATGTCAATGATTTACCCCACGCTTAATTCAAAAGGTATCAGCTGCTTTAACCGGCAACAGCACGGTGCTGTGGCGGGCCTAATATTAGCCTTTACTGCGTTAGCTGCGGCGGTAGCCCCGGCGCTAATGGCAATCATTGGCGATGTTGCCAATGACGTGGCGGCTGGCTTTTATTTGGCGACATTATTTTCTGCCATGTTAGCAGTGGCCATGGTGTACAACTGGCTGAAACAGCCAGCAAAAGCTAAACTGGAGCAGATGTCTTCCAGTTAACATTTTTATATCAAACTAAACTTAAACGATTAAGATTTGCAGACTATCAAAAGAATAGATCGCGACTTCAACACGGGAGATAGGCAATGAAAAAGCATACTTTAACACGCTGTACTGTTGCGTTGGCAGTGAGTTTGGCTTTAGGCAGCACAACGGTTTTTGCCCAGCAAACACCTGCAGAGCAACCTGCTGATAGCAGCACAGATGCGAATAACGAAAATGCCGGTTTAGGCTTTGAGCGTATTGTGGTAACAGGTGCGGTATCACGCAACCAAACGGTAATGCAGTCAAGTGTGTCGGTAAGTAGCTTAACGACTGACGATATTGCTATTGCCACCCCGCGCAGCACGGCGGAAATATTTCGCATGTTACCGGGCGTGCGCAGTGAGTCTACTGGTGGTGAAGGTAACGCGAACATTGCGGTACGCGGCTTACCGGTAGCCTCTGGTGGTGCAAAATTTTTAACCCTGCAAGAAGATGGTTTGCCTGTACTGCAGTTTGGCGACATCGCCTTTGGTAATGCCGACATTTTTGTTCGTGCCGATGCCAGCTTGTCACGCTTAGACGTGATCCGCGGTGGCTCAGCCAGTACGGCAGCCAGTAATTCACCGGGTGGTGTGATTAACTTTGTTAGTAAAACCGGGCTTGAAAATGGCGGTAGTATTGCGTTTACTACCGGGTTGGATTACGACAGCTTTCGCACCGACTTTGATTACGGTGGTGATATTAACAGCGATATGCGTTTTCATGTAGGTGGCTTTGTTCGTCAGGGCGAGGGCGTGCGGGATCCCGGCTACCAGGGTGAGAAAGGCTTTCAAATTAAAGCGAATCTCACCAAAGAGTTTAATTCTGGTTATGTACGGCTGTACTTTAAACACTTAAATGACAAAGCCGCCAGTTATATGCCAATGCCAATGTATGCCGATGGTAGTTCGGTGCCCGGTTATGATGCCGGTTCTGATACCTTGCAATCGGCTTATCTAACTCAAACCGTGCGTTTAAATGGCGACAACCAACTGTCACGCGGGGATATTCGCGATGGTATGAACCCGGTAGTGAATAGCGTTGGTGTAGAAGCGGTATTCGATTTATCTGAAGGCTGGACCTTGGAAAACCGTTTTCGGGTGAGTGATATTAGCGGGAATTTTATTACGTTATTTCCGGCGGAAGTGGGTAATGCACAGGATATAGCTGACAGTATTGCTGGCGCCGGTGCCAATATTACCTATGCGGTAGGCCCTAATGCCGGTGATGCTTACACCGCTGAAAACGCCATGCGTATTCATACTTTTGATGTTGAATTAAATGACTTCGGCTCTATCGTTAACGATTTAAAACTGTCGCGTCGTTTTGGTGATGTTGACGTGAATGTGGGCTACTACGTAGCCGACCAAAACATCAGTATGTCATGGTTGTGGAATTCTTATTTCATGGCATTAAAAGGCAACAACGCTGAACTGCTTGACGTAACTGCGTCTGATGGTACCGCGTTTACTGAGCAAGGCTTAACCGCTTATGGCGTGCCATTTTGGGGGAACTGCTGTCAGCGTAACTATGACACCGAATACAGCATTAAAGCCCCTTATGCCAGCGTAAGTTGGGCTTATGAGGCACTCTCGCTGGATGCCAGCATCCGGCGTGACATTGGTAGTGCATCGGGTACCTATGCTGGTGCCGTCCAAAGTAGCCTCGACATGAATGGCGATGGTGTTATTAGTCAGGTAGAGCAAAATGTTGTCGGCATTGATAACGCCAATGCCAGTATTGTTAATTATGACTGGGGGTACAATTCGTACTCGTTTGGCGCCAACTATCAGTTTACTAAAGACTGGGCGATGTTTGGCCGCATTAGTAAAGGTGGCCGTGCCAACGCAGACCGTTTGTTGTTCGGTAAGGTGAATGCCGATGGCAGTGTGGCAAAAGAAGACTCCATTGATGAAGTAACCCAGTATGAGCTGGGTAGTAAAAGTCGTCACGGCAATCTAAACCTGTTTGCTACGCTGTTTTTTGCTGAAACTGAAGAGCAAAATTTTGAAGCCACCAGCCAGCGTTTCTTTGACCGTGCCTACACGGCTCGTGGTATTGAACTGGAAAGCAGCTACCGCATTGGCGACTTTGATATGCGGGGTTCTGTTACCTGGACTGATGCTGAAATTGATAAAGATGCTTTGGCACCAGAAGTGGTGGGTAATACACCACGTCGTCAGGCCGACTTTATTTATAACCTATTAGCGCGCTACTTCTTTGAACAAGCTCAGGTAGGGGTAAGTGTTACGGGATCAACCGGCGCTTATGCGCAAGACAATAATGATCTTAAGTTCGACGGCTACACCCAGTTTAATGCCTTCGCCAGTTACGATTTGGTGGAAAACCTTACCGTGTCGTTAAACATCAATAACGTGTTTGATGAAATTGGTTTAACAGAATCGGAAGAAGGTTCTGTACCCGCAAATGGTATTATACGCGCGCGCACTATCAATGGTCGCAGTGTATCGCTTGGTTTGGCGTATAAGTTTTAATGCTTAACACTAAACTCCTTTAGGGCGCCTTGGCGCCCTTTTTTGTGTCAAAGACTAAGCAGTTGTTTAAAACGGGCGCTATGCCGGCGTGATACTTCGACATTGCTGGCATCACACAACACAAGCTCAAGGTTGCCTGCGATGGTTAAATCGATGCTGGCAATTTTTTTTATATTAATAATTTGCTGACGATTCGCCCGAAAGAATAAGTGCTCTGGCAAGCGGGCTTCCAATTGGTTAAGCGATTTATGAATCAGTGGCCGGTGGCCATCAAAGTGAACTTCAGTGTAATTACCGACACTGGTAAAGTGCACAACCCTGCTAAGCTCTAGCATCCAGCACTGCTCGCCGTCTTTGACAAAAACGGAGCTGTTAGCCTCTAATTTAGAGTTTGCCGGAGCAGTATTGTCTCGCCTATGCTGCACGCGCTGTAATGCTTGAGCTAAACGGGCAGGCTCTATAGGTTTAAGCAGATAGTCGAGGGCATCGTATTCAAACGATCTCACCGCATAGTGATCATAGGCGGTGGTAAATATCACCGCAGGTTGATAACTCAGTGCATCAAGTAATTCAAAACCATTTTTGCCCGGCAATTGAATATCCAGAAATAACACCTCTGGCTGTTGTTGCTCTATTGCCTGAATAGCCATGTCAGGCTCTTCATATTCACCCAACAACGTAATGTCGTGGTGTTGCAACAACAGATTTTTTAGCTCTACGCGGGCGAGCCTGGAATCTTCAACAATCATGGCAGTGGTCATGGTGCTTCCTCTACTATACAAGGGATGCGTAATTCCGCGATAACACAACCTTGTGTTTCACATAAACGGAAACTAGCCTCATCGCTAAAGAGTAACGCAAGCCGTTGGCTAATATTGTTCAGGCCCAGTTGGGTAGATTCTTCAGCGTAGGGTGCCCGCTTTAGCTGTCCGGGGTTAATGACCTGTATTAACAGCTGCTGTTGTTCCAGTTGAATATGCAGCGTTAATTCACCGCCATGTTTAACCGTGGCAATACCATGCTTGATGGCATTTTCAACTAACATTTGAATCATCATAGGGGGTACTTGATAGCGCTGTGCGTCAACAGCGATATCAAGATGCCACTGTAAACGTTGTTCATATTGAATTTTCGCCAGCGCAACAAAGTCGTTCACGGTATCTAACTCGCTTTGCAGTGAAACAAAATTTTGTTTCGGTGCGGTTAGGCCATAACGTAAAACCTTCGCCAGCAGCGTCATGCTATCTCTGGCTTTAGGCACGTCTTCTAACATTAATGCCCGGATGTTATTTAACGCGTTAAACATAAAATGTGGGTTAATTTGACCAATCAGGGTATTTAACTGTGCATCTTTTAACGCATTGGCCAGAGCGAGTTTATCCACTTCAGATTGACGCCAGCGGCGCAAATATTGGCTGCCAAGATACAGGCAACTCCAAATCAACATTAGCGGATAAATACCGACGACATTGCCCAAAATGGTGTTGATATTAAATAACGACGGGCCGTCTGGCATAACAAGGTTTATTACGCTGAACATGCAAAAAATGACTGCTGAGGTAGCCAATAAAGATAAGCCCATAATCGGTATGCCCATCTGTAGCAGCGGCATATCAATAACCTGCAGCTTGCGGTAGCACCAGCGTAAACTGTGAGTACTCAGTATGCCTAACACAATAAAAAACAGATTGGTGAGTAGCTGCTCTAGTACATTGACGTCAGGTCGCAACAGCTGAAGTAAAAAATTGGCTGTGGCGGCAATTAACCAGCCAATTAGTTGGCATTTCCAGTAACGATTCAGGTGCATCTTCATAGTGTGCCCTAATAAAGAGGAAGGCATTAATTGCCTTCCTGTTTTCAATAGCTTACCACTGCCACAGTGCTAAGCCGAGATAATCAAAATGATAACAGTAGACTGCAAGAAAATTGGCAGAAATAACACTGACAACAGTGAAGTAGCGAGCAAAACACGAGGATTCGGTTTTAAGCGCACGCATTACCAGCCACAGTGCAATGGCACTGCTAATGGCAAATGCCAGACTGCCAATATAGATTGTCAGCGTTTGCCAGTTTATATAGGCAGTTTCAAACAACGACAGATTAAATAATGCGCTGATAACGGCCACCAGACATAACACTGTCAGTAATGGCATCAACCGCAGCCAAAGCTGCTGACGTGATGTTAACTTGCCGCGCAAGGCATTAATACACCATACGGGTGCATAGCATAGGGTTAGTAAAAATACGCTGAAGATAAAGCCCAGCATAATAAGCGGTAACCATGCACTTAAGAAGGACGTTTTTATTAAGTAGTCACCGTCTAAATCGATAGCAAAACCCTCTACGGTATTACCAATAACGCTAACTTTGGCAAAGCCCTCACCCGCTTTAGCAAACTGTCCCTGGCCAAGGTAGACATATTCGCTGGCATCACCAAGCAGTGGCGCGACCACTAAGGTACTGCCAGAGGTGGTTAGTTTAGCCACCGCAGTGCTAAAGCTAATACCGGCAAAGATTTGATTACGCTCATTGCTGACACGATAGTAGCCGTCCAAATTCTCCAAATCGATAGGTAACAGCGTTGCATCGGGCAATGGCGCATTCTGTGCTAGTAACTGTGTAATCGTGTCTACAATTTGTCTCATGCTGGCACTACTGCTGTTTATCATCACGACATAGCCCAGGTTGAGATCACGGTTATAAGCATACGAGGTTAAAAATCCGTCAATGCCGCCATTATGTCCCAGCCATTCACGCCCATTGCGAGTGGCATGGTATATGGCTTTAGCATAGCCATACGCTAAGCCCTGTTTGGCGGCTAAGGTCGACTCTGGTTGTTCCATCTGTTGAATAGTCTGTGGGTTAACATAAGGCACGCTGTCGGTTTGTCCCCGGCTTAATAACCAAGACCCTAGTTGTGCTAATCCTGCCGCAGTACAATGTAAGTTTCCGGCCGAGCGTAAATAAATTTGTCTAAAGGCAACAGCTTCGCCATCGACAAAGCCTGCACTAAGATCTGCCTCAGGTATGTTTGATGAGTTAAGATGGCACTGAGTAATACCCAGCGGTAACAGCACATGCTCAGTGATATAATGTTCAAAGCTTTGGCCAGAGTAGAGTTCGATTAAATGGCCCAAAATCCCATACCCCGGATTACTATACGCATGGCGGCTGCCGGGCTGCCAGCGCACGCGCAGCGATGCAGCATCACGGTTCACGGCATCTAAAATAGTTATATCCGGTTCGCTTACATTGTAGAAATTGCGAAAATGCATGTCGTCTAACCCGGCTGAGTGTTCCAGCAAGTGAATAACCCGTACGGGATCCGTGTTTTGCCAAGCGTTGTTAATCAGTAACCGTGGCTCGAGTTGCAGCACGTCATCTTGCAAGGTAAATTTACCTTGATTCACCAACTGCATAATGGCTAAGCCAACAAAGGTTTTGGTTGTTGAACCAGCGCGAAATAAGGTGTTATCCGATACTGGCGTTTGTTTTGCGCTGTCAGCGAAGCCAAAGTGGTTTTGCCAGAGGATGTTTTTATCGTCAAATACCGCAACCTGCGCCCCCGGTACGTTCAAATCGGCAAACTTGGTTTCCAGTTGCGTGGTTAATTGATTGAAATCTAACGGTACTGGGTTGGCAAATAATGCACTGCTAACTATGCCGCCAAGCAATGTCATCGCAGTTAGTATTTTATTCTTCATGGTATATCCCTTGCTGTTTCTTGTTGATGTAGCGACATCATCGATAACATGAAGGGGAAAGTCAGAAAAATTACATGATTGGTTGTAACAGCTGATGAGCGGTAAAGCACATGCACCTGTTCTAAAGCGTTTTCGTGTGTTTTAGGTGTGCGAGAATGCTTGTATCAAGTATTGGATAAGCTGTTGCTGCGATTATTGCCACAAATATGAAATCCGTTATCTGTATCTTAAGCGTATACATCAAAAATATTCTCACTGTTCAGAGCTGTTACGAGCCAATAATCTGGCTACACTGAAACAGAGCCTAAGGAGAAATGCTATGGATAATGATGTAATCCTGCTTGAACAGCAGAGCCTGGAAGCCCTGCGTCATAACTACCCTCAATTGCAACAACTCAGTGGCAGCATTATATTTTTAGCCGAAGCTGAATCACACATGCTTACCGCTACTGCATGGCAATTAGCCGAAGCTGATAACATGATGCTGAGAAAGTCAGGGGTAAAAAGTGCTATTTTGGAATTACTTGATACCTTGGTTGAACAGCGCAAGCGGCAACGGATCCGGCCAAATCGGGAAGGGCGCTTGCTACTCGATAATGGTCAGCTAGTGGTTGAATGGCTTAGCGATGGCAGTATTTCATTGTCAGCTTACAAAAATGCCAGTTGAGCTGAAAAGTGGTATGAGTTAAGCCGAATAAGTGTGCTTAACTCCCCTTTAACTTATGCTCGTCTCTTCCCTGAGACTCTGCCAGTGGCAGAGCTTTCGATGCCAAAAATACAGCCAGGCGATATTATTGTTCTGGTAGCGTTCAGTTAGAAAATTTAAATCTATTCGATGTTTTGGGTCTGTTAATTGATTAATTTTTTAATGCTTAGATCAATCAAATGGTTGTGGGTATTTCGCTTATCTTATTTCTGATTTTACTCACCACTTTAGCCACCATTTTATGTTCGCTTTAAATACTCATTAACTGCTTACATTCGAAAGCGGGTCATCAAATTGTTGCTCTGCATAATCCAATACGTCATTCGACAGCTTTGTAAAAACCGCTAACGCGTCGTGCCATTGGACAGGACTTTCAGCATACACCATAGGGCTAACATAGCTGTTATAGCGCTGCTCGAACTTTGGGTTAGCAGCTAAGAGTTGCAATCCGAAGCGCAATTCCTCGATAGGGGATTCAACCATCTGCGGGTGTTGATTACCATAGCGCTCAACATCGGTTTTAATGGCTCTGACTACCAGAGAGCCAAGTTGTTCTATCTCGGAAGGTTGGGCAAGCTGGATATGGTAGGTATCGTAAATATGCCTTACCAGGGTCTCATCATCATCTCGTTCGCTGTTACGCGCCACACTGGCTGTTCTGCGCATCATTGACAGCAATTTTTCTGCTTGCGTCTCAATAATAACAGCGCAAGACAACTGCTTAATCTCTATATCAGATTTCAACATCTGCGCATAAATTGATTGGATGCTTCGAGACTCAGCAATACTAAGTAAATCAGATTCGATAAACTCCAACTTGATGAATGGGCGAAGGCAAGGTGCTTGTTGGTACTCCTGAGGGTAACGGATATCGAAGCTAAAGTACCTGTATTCATCCAGTACCAGCGCAGCTTTCTCAATAGAAAAAGTTCTACTCGCTGAAATTGTTGACTCAACCAACTGCTTAGCCGCTTTACGGGCATTTCTTTTCGCATTGCGGGAAGTAAGCTCAGAAAACGTCGGCTTAGGAACCAGTTTCAGATCAACATCTTCTGACATGCGATAGGTTTTTATCGATGATTTTGCCAGCGCTGTGCCGCCAGAAAATACGATTTGGTGATAGGGGAGTTGAATAGAAGATAAATGCACCAGCAGCTTTACGACATAATAGTCTTTTTCAACAATAGCCGGGTTACCAAGCCCGAGGGCGTTGGCAACGTCGACAAAAAGTGAGCTATCGAACTTCGTTGACACGCTGTTTCCCTACCGCAATTTTGCGGGTAAAGCGTGAGCTCTTTGGAATAATTTTGACGTTTGCCGGAATTTGAGTGCTTTCGCCTGACAAATTTTTCAGAGATAAGTCATCAAGCTTATAATCAACGCCTAACCTTTCCATGGCCTCAATAAGCACCCCATCGTTACCTGCAGGGTTATCTGGCATTAACTGGCCATTGATACGATTGACTCTGGCACGCACATACAGGCCATAACCAATTTTCAGCAGCAAGCCTTCTTGTACCAGGCTTCTGAGTCCACGGCCAACCTGATCATAATCGGCGATATCAGCAAAATCAGAACGCAGGAAAACAGAACGCTTAGAGCGCTTCACTCTGGTTTGTAGTCTGTCTTGTATCGTCATCTGATACCTCCTGCGAATAATGGTCATAGCATAGGCAAAAATACGACAATTATCAAATGCAAAAATACGACATTTATACTTTGCATAATCCATTAATTTGAAGGGGTGATTAGGGTGTTTGGTTGAGCTATTAAGATTCACTGATACGCTGTTTCCCCTACTGCAGTTTTACCAGGAAGAATTGAGTAGATATACTGGTCGTTTAGTAGGTATTGGCATAGTTTAGAGTAATTCAGAATGAAAGCAGGCCGTAACGACCCATGCCCTTGTGGTAGCGGTAAAAAATTCAAACAATGCTGCATCAATGCTACCTCTAAACAGCATAGCGATGTGTTCGATGATATCGCCCAAACCGTCGCGATGAATCCCAATCTGACGCTTGATGAATTAAACCTTGCAGCGCAGCAAAGAATAGCGGAGCGTAATAATAGCCCAAACGCTGATTTCTGTGGCCTTTCGCCAACGCAAATGGCCAACTGGCTGTATGCCCCTTTTAGCGAAGTTGCCGGGGTTAAAATCAGGATACCTGAAGACTTAGTTACAAGCCCTGTAATGCGCTATCTAGGGCTAATTGTTGATGAAGCTATGCAAAATGATGGTTCATTTAAAGCTACGAGCAAAGGTAATTTACCAGCAAAATTAGCGAAGTGCGGCAGTGATTTATTGCCGGAGTTTGCTGTATCTAAATTCAGCACGCACATAAGCATTAATGAGTATGCTGGCGCGAATGAAGATAAATTTAATGCTTTGCACTATACCCGCGTTCTGGCTGAAATTGCCGGCATTATTTACTTAAGATCTGGTCGTTTTCATCTTAAAAAAGCAGCACAGAAGCAGTATCAAGCCCAAGGCATCAAGGCCTTTTTTCTACCTATGTTAGAAGCAGCCACTACCAAGTACAACTGGGGCTACCTGGATAGCTTTGAGCATGATGTTAATCTAAGGAGCTTTTGGTTATTTATGCTTTGGCGTTTGCAAAGCCACGGCTCTATTGAACAGTTGATAGACGACGTTGCGAAAGCGTTTCCAGACTTGCTGCGCCAGCTGACACCTGACGAGCATTTTTCACCTATCAGGCTACTGAGCTTGCTGATTGAGTCACGCTTTATTAAACGCTTTTTACAGTTTTGGGGCTTTGTTACTGCTGATCCTAAAACGTACTTAGATGGCGTGAAAGTACCCAGACAGGTGAGTATTCAACCGCTGCTGACGCAAACTTTTCACTTTACTATTAACGTGCGTTAAAGCGTTATGAGGTGATTAGTCTTGCTATTCGCCTCACTGTGTGAGTAGATTGTGCGATGTATTCACCTCAATAAACAGGAGCCTTGCCTATGTGGATCTGGCAACAACCGGACTGGCCCGGCCGTAAGCAAGAGACGTCACAAGTCTTTCGTTATGATCATACGGCATTGACGCCTAAGTTGCGTGAACTGCACTTTTTGCAGGGCATACTGCTGGGCAAAATGGGTGTGCAGATCAACCAGCAGGCTGCGCTGGATACCATGCTTGCCAATATCCTTACATCCAGTGCTATCGAAGGTGAGCGACTTAACCATAGCGTGGTACGTTCTTCATTAGCCCGTAAGCTGGGTATTGCTGAGTCACAGAGCGTTGCAACCACAGCTCAGTCGGATGGCCTTGCTGCGATGGTGGCAGACGCTATTGGTAACTGGCAGCAGCCGTTAACGTTAGAGCGATTGCTGCAGTGGCATGCCTGGCTGTTTCCGTCAGACAGCTCGCTATTACAGAGATGGCAGATAGGGCAGAGAGTACAGGGCGGGCAGCTTCGCGGTAACGAGCCGATGCAGGTGGTTTCCGGCCGGCCATGTTTAACAGAAGCTGGTCGCCCTAAAATTCATTTCGAAGCGCCACCACGCGACGTATTGGAAAGCGAGCTTAATTGCTTTATCGACTGGTTTAACCGCTCGAAGGATGACGCCAAGTTAGACCCGCTGCTACGCGCTGGCATTGCCCATTTCTGGTTTATCACTATCCATCCACTAGAAGATGGCAATGGTCGTTTGGCCAGGCTTCTTACCGATCTGGCGCTGGCGCAGGCAGAACATCAGTCCATCCGCTTTTATGCCATGTCGGTTGCTATCCTGGAGCGACGTAGCAGCTATTACGATATCCTGGAGCAAAGCCAAAAGAGCGATACTGATATTACCGCCTGGTTGGTTTGGTTTCTCGACACGCTAGCCGCTAGCCTAAAGCAGGTGCTGGCTGATATCGAACAAACGCTACTAAAAACCCGCTTCTGGCAACGGGTAGATCAAACGCAATTGAATAAAGAACAGGTCAAAGTGCTAAACCGGTTGCTGGATGGCGACTTCAGCGAAGGCATCAGTAACAGCCAATACGGCAAAGTTGCTAAAGTAAGCCCTGCAACGGCCAGCCGGCATCTGGCTCAATTTGTTGAGGTGGGGTGTTTGGTGAAAACCGCTGCTGGGGGGAGAAGTACCAGGTATGTGATTTTCCGTTAGCAGGTCTTTTAGGCTAGTTTATTTGCCGCCTAACCAAGGCAAAGATAAAAGCCGGAAGAGCCTGTATTATTGGTGGCGATTCATTTAAAGCATTGGCTACAGGTGCATATCGCTATACCATAAGCGACAAATCTAATCGGCCAGGCTATTAGAGTTCAGCAAGCTTGAGCCGATGCAGTAATACCTAATTTGAGAGCAAGCATGACTGAAGATCAAAAAAAGAAGCTGGAACAGAAACTATGGAATATTGCCAACGAATTGCGTGGCAAAATGAATGCCGACGAATTCAGAGATTACTGTTTAGGCTTTATCTTCTTTAAATACCTGTCTGAAAAGCTGCATAACTTCGCCAATAGCATTCTGGCTGAAGATGGTATCGATTTTCTGCAGATCGATGAGAGCAGTAGCGATGGCGAGGAGATGCTGAATGCGATCAAGGAGGAGGCTGTACAGGAGCTGGGTTACTTTCTAAAACCATCAGAGCTGTTTAGCAGCATCGCCAAACGCGGTGCACACAAGGCCAGCGATGATGACGATGACGTGGTGGTAGACACCTTTATTATGGACGACCTAACCCGGGTGCTGAATAACATTGAGCATTCCACCATGGGAACCGACAGCGAAGAAGACTTTGACCACCTGTTTGAAGACTTGGACCTGACATCAACAAAACTGGGTCGCACGGCAGATGCCAAAAATAAGTTAATTGCCAAAATAATGCTGCACCTGGACAGCATAGATTTTGCGTTAAGCGACAGCGAAAACGATGTACTAGGCGATGCCTATGAATACCTGATTGGCCAATTTGCGGCCGGGGCCGGTAAAAAAGCCGGTGAGTTTTATACGCCGAAGGAAGTATCAATCGTATTGGCTAGACTGGTCACTATTGGCAAGAGCCGCTTAAAGTCAGTGTACGATCCAACCTGTGGCTCGGGGTCTTTGTTGTTGCGTGTTGCTAGAGAAGTAGATCACGTTGGCGATTTTTACGGTCAGGAAATGAACCGCACCACCTACAACCTGGCGCGGATGAATATGATTTTGCACGGCGTGCACTATCGTAATTTTAATCTGCAGCAGGAAGACACGCTGGAGCAGCCACAGCACCTGGATTTTAAATTTGAAGCAGTAGTGGCTAACCCGCCATTTTCGGCGCAGTGGAGTGCCAATAAAATATTTGAAAGCGACGACCGTTTTGCCCAGTACGGCAGGTTGGCACCTGCATCAAAAGCCGACTTCGCTTTTGTACAGCATATGCTGTATCAGCTGGACGACAACGGTACCATGGCGGTAGTACTGCCACACGGTGTGCTGTTCCGCGGCGCTGCGGAAGGCCATATCCGTAAATACCTGATAGCCGAGCGCAACTGGTTAGACGCCGTAATAGGCCTGCCGGCCAATATCTTCTACGGTACAGGTATACCTACCTGTATTTTAGTTTTCAAAAAATGTAGAGAACATCCAGAAAATATCCTGTTTATAGATGCTAGCGCTTACTACGAGAAAGGTAAGAATCAGAATATTCTGCATAAATCCAATATCGATGACATTATTAATGCCTACAACGAACGGAAAGACATTGGTAAATACTGTCATGTAGCGGCTTTAAGTGAAATTGAGGAAAATGATTACAACTTAAATATCTCCCGCTATGTCGATACTTTTGAAGAAGAAGAAGAGGTCGATCTTGCTGAGCTGGCTCAGGAGATTAGAAATATTGATCAACAAATGAAGGCGGTTGATAAAGATATCCTTCGATTTTGTGAAGAGCTGAAAATAGAAGCGCCATTATGAATGAGCTGTTAAATAATGAACTGAACTTAGGGCCTCATCCGCAATATCCCAAATCAGTAAAACCGGGTATCCCTCGTTTAGCGCAACCTAAACCAGGTTGGAAATCCTACCGAATTGGTGAATTGTTTGAAGTGATTAATCGGCCGGTATCAATGGAAGATGAGGTTACTTACCAACTGGTTACAGTGAAACGGGCCAGAGGTGGTGTGTGCGAGCGGGAAAAGCTCAAAGGTAAGCAAATTTCAGTAAAAAGCCAGTTTTATGTCAAATCGGGTGATTTTTTGATTTCAAAACGGCAAATTGTACACGGTGCTTGTGGCTTTGTGCCTGAAGAGCTTGATGGCGCTATTGTCTCGAACGAGTATGCGGTTTTGCATTGTAAAGACAAACTGCTACCACGCTTTTTAAATTATTTGATGCATACACCTTATTTCCAGCAAACGTGTTTTCATTCAAGTATTGGTGTTCACGTAGAAAAAATGATTTTCAAGCTGGAAGAATGGTTTAATTGGGAAATCAATATACCAAGCATTGATGAGCAGATATATATTTCTGATTTTATGGATTCTGTAAACAAAAAAGCTGGAATTCTTGCTTCAAAACTATGTGCTCTAAAGGAATACAAGTATTCATTTTCGAGGGGTGTTTTTCAACAAAAAATTGCTATAAGAAAAAATGACGGTTCTAACTTTTCAAGTTGGAAAAAAATTAATATAGGTAATGTTTTTGAAGAAAGAAGCGAAAAGAGCTGTGAAAATTTAGAATTGCTCTCAGTGACTCTGTCCGACGGTGTGGTAAAACGGAGTGACATTGAATCAAAGAATAACTCTAGTGACGATAAAAGGAATTATAAAAAAGTTTGCCCAGGTGATATCGCGTACAATTCAATGAGAATGTGGCAGGGGGCAAGCGGAATATCTGAGTACTTAGGTATAGTAAGTCCTGCATACACTGTCTTAAAGCCAGATCCAGACGTTGATGTTGTCTTTTTTTCCTATTTTTTCAAATACGACCCGATAGTTTTTTTATTTAGAAGATATTCCCAAGGGTTAACTTCTGATACTTGGAACTTGAAATATCCTGAGCTTTCAAAGATAGAAATTACTGTCCCTCAAGAGAAGGAAGAACAGGAAAAAATATCCAAAATACTTGTCTCTTTAGATAAAAAAATAGCGTTGTGTGACTTAAAACTGCGAAGACTTATTACTTTTAAAACTGGTCTAATAAACAGTATTTTTTCATAGGTCTTGAAATGGAGAAGACTAAGGCGTTTCTAAACCAAAATCTCGCAAGTTTTTATAGGTACTTAAATTTCGAAGACCACAATATCTATTACTATGCGATTGAGGAAAAAATAACCCCTGATAATTGCATTGAAACATGCAAAGCTCTAATTGAAGGGATAGCGAAGACAATTCTTGGTCAATTAGATTTGAAGAGCGCTGAAGTCAGAAGTCGGTTCAGCAATCATGAGTTGATTGCGTTAGAAAGCACCATGAGCAAAATGCTCGGGAATGGTGAGGATTTTCAGGTACTTTATAGACAAGCAATTCTTGTTCTGGCTGCTTTTCATCATTCGTGTGAAGAAGAGTTGATGCAAGCCCTTGGTAAAGACTTTTTTAAGTTTTTTACCAAGCTGAGAAACCGTAGGGGGGACATCTCTCACGGTAGAGAAGCGCCTAAACCAGAAAAAAGCTCAAAAAATTTAGCAGAAATGATTGTTCAAATCACTGATATCATTGCGTTTCATATGTTAGAAGTGTTGTCGCTAATTGACTTTGAAAAGGACAAGGCGGAAAACGAGGATTTCACTATTGCAGAGTCATTCTTTGTAAAAAGCCGTGAGCAGTTAGAAATTATCAGCGATTCAGAGCGCAACATAAGAGATTTTAACGACTTTCTTGACGAACAGTACCCGTACGAGGGCAAGATACGATTTAGTATGGCATTGTATCAACAATATAAAGACGACTATAAAATCCAATTTAAGGAGTTTATGGACGGTAAAGAAATTCTGACGGATAGTGATGAGTAACATGCTAAAAGCCAGAACAAACAGATATTTTGCTGGAGCCCTTTATGACTGACGATATTCGCTGGAAGCAACGGCTGCAAAACTGGAACCGAGCGTTGGCGCAGCTGACCAAGTTTATGCAGCGTGATGCGCTTAACGAGCTGGAAGAACAGGGGCTGATTCAAAGCTTTGAATATAACCACGAACTGGCCTGGAATACCCAGAAAGACTTTTTGCAGGATCAGGGGTTTACTGAATTATTTGGCTCTAAAAACGTAGCGAAAAAAGCCTTTGAAACCGGCCTGATTAAAAACGGTGAGCTGTGGCTGGATATGATAAAAAGCCGCAATTTGACTTCGCACACTTATAACGAAGCTGTTACCCGGCAAATTGTTGATGCCATTGTGCATCAGTACTTCGCAGAACTTTGCGAATTGAATACCAAGATGAACCAATTAGCGGAAAAAGATTAATGTTAACCGAGAAGTCCGGCCTGCCGCCAAGCACAATTGACGCTATTAAAACTGCACTGGCACAATTTCCCTCTGTCAGCTCTGCAGTGCTTTACGGCTCTCGTGCCAAGGGTACTTACCGGCCAGGCTCGGATATCGACCTTACATTACACACTACAGCCGATGCGCCTGAAAATCTATTGCTCAAAGTGATTACAGCACTGGACGAGCTGAATATTCCTTACAGTTTTGATGTATCGCTGTATCACCATATCGATAACGTGGCGCTAAAAGAGCACATTCAGCGGGTGGGTATTGAACTGTACAATGCTGTCAGTTACCGCGCTGTGGTGCAGCAAAGCGAAAGCACTCAGCGCTATCTTGAGGAGCAGCATCAGTCGGAAGCACAGCTGGAAGCCAAACTGGTAAAGCAACTGACGGGGCTGGGGTATCAGCAGGTTAGCATTACTAATGCCGACGAGCTTAGAGCCAACTTAAAGCGGCAGCTGGAAATTCATAACAAAATTGAGCTAAGCCACGGCGAGTTTAATAAAATTGTTAACCATCTGGATAAAGGCAATGTGTTTGTTCGTGCCAAAACACTGCGCGACCGCTTTTTACTTAACCGTGACGATGGTTCCAGCTGTTATATCCAGTTTTTTAACAGCCTGCATTGGTGCCAAAACCAGTATCAGGTTACCCAGCAAATTACCCAGCAAGGCAAGTACCAGAACCGTTACGATGTCACTCTGTTGATCAACGGATTACCGCTGGTACAAATTGAGCTGAAGCGCAGTGGCATAGAGCTGCATGAAGCTTTTAACCAGATCAATCGTTATCAGCGGCACTCTTTTTGGAGTGAAGGCGGCCTGTTTAACTATGTACAGTTGTTTGTTATCTCAAATGGGGTAAACACCAAATACTACGCCAATAACCGCAAGCAGGATTTTAAGCAAACCTTCTTCTGGGCGGATTTCGACAACAACTTAATCACCGAATTAGCGCCGTTTACAGATGCGTTTTTAGAGAAATGCCATCTGTCGAAAATGATCAGCAAGTACATAGTGCTGCATGAGTCTGACAAATTGCTGATGGTACTGCGGCCTTATCAATACTACGCGGTAGAAGCGATAGAAAAGCGGGTGAAAGAAGGCCGCAAAAATGGCTATATCTGGCACACCACCGGCAGTGGTAAAACCCTCACCAGCTTTAAGGCTGCGCAACTGCTGACGGAGCTGCCCAAGGTTGATAAGGTCGTGTTTGCGGTAGACCGGGCAGACTTGGATTATCAAACTACGCGTGAATTTAACCATTTCAGTGAAGGCAGTGTTGATGGTACCAGCGATACCGCAGCTTTGGTAAAACAAATGGCGGGCAGCAATAAGTTAATTGTTACCACCATTCAAAAGCTCAATAGCGCCATTAAAAGCAGTAAGCATGAAAAAGCGATGACTGCACTGCGGGATAAACGGGTGGTGTTTATTTTTGACGAATGTCATCGCTCTCAATTTGGCGATACGCACAAAAGTATTGTCGGCTTTTTTACTAAGGCGCAGCTGTTTGGCTTTACCGGCACGCCAATCAAAAAAGACAATGCGGTCAGTGTGCAGGGCATTAAACGCAGGACTGAAGACTTATTCACTGAAGCATTGCATAAATACCTGATTAACAATGCCATAGCAGACCATAACGTACTGAAATTCGCTGTTGAATATTGGGGCAAGCCGGTAGCAAAAGAATCTGCCGCAGCAGATGAGCAGGTAAGCAGCATTGATACGCAAGAGCCCTTTCTCGACGAGAACCACATTGCAAAAAATGTTGATTGGATTATTGCTCATCACGATCGTAAAACCCATAACCGGCAGTTTTCTGCCATGTTGTGTGTTAGTAGCAAAGAAATGCTTATCAAGTACTACGATATTTTTAAGCAAAAGCAGCAGGCTGGTGAGCATGACCTTAGAGTTGTCACCATTTTCACCTATGCGGCTAATGAGAGCGATGAAGAAGCCAATGGCCTGATAGGTGAACCTGATTTTGATATTAAAACTGACGATAGCAAATATGCTGATAGCCGGGAAAAGCTGGAACAGTATGTCGCCGATTACAATGCTCTGTATCAAACCCAGCATTCCGTAAAAGACAGCAAAGCGTTTTACAGCTACTACAAAGATATCGCCAAGCGCATGAAAGAGCGCGACAAAGAAAATTTCCAGGACAAAGATCGCGCCGATATCCTGCTGGTAGTAAACATGTTTTTAACCGGCTTTGACGCGAAAAAGCTCAATACACTGTATGTGGATAAAAACCTTAAACATCACGGCTTAATTCAGGCATTTTCCCGCACTAATCGGGTGTTGGGCGAGCTAAAATCACAAGGCAATATAGTTTGCTTTAGAAACCTGAAACAAAACACCGATGAAGCCATTGCGCTGTTTAGTGACCCCAATTCCAGTGAGAAAGTGTTACTGGAACCTTATGAGCACTATGCCGCTGAATTTAACCTGGCGGTAGACAAATTAAGGTCGCTTGCGGCTAGCCCGGATGCGGTGAATGCATTACAAAGCGAAAGCGAGAAGCTGGAATTTGTTAAACAGTTCCGCCAGTTGATCCGCACCTTAAACAAGCTGAAATCTTTTACTGAATTTGGCTGGAAAGATCTGCAGCTTGGTCAGCAAGAGTTTGAAGATTATAAGAGTAAGTATTTGGATATTTATGATTTTGCTCACAAAAAGGAGCCTGGCGCATCGATTTTAGAAGAAGTTGATTTTGAGCTGGAGCTGATTCATCGTGACGAAGTAAATGTCGACTACATCTTGAATTTACTTAGCCAACTGCAGAAACAACAGGCTAAGTCAGGTAAATCAGCCAGTGATGACAGTGCCAAACAACAGGTGCTCAACCTGCTAGCTAAAGAGACGCAGTTACGCAGTAAGCGCGAGCTGATAGAAAAGTTTATTGCCGACTATATGCCAAAATTATCCCCGCAGCAGGATTTACGCGATATCTTTACCGGCTTTTGGCAGCGGGAAAAACGTTTCGCTATTCATCAGTTATGTGAAAGGGAGATGCTGGATAAAGAAGCTGTGTATCAACTACTTGATGATTACAGCTTTACCGGTAAAGACCCACTGCGTGAGCAAGTATTTGCGGCCCTGAATTACCGGCCGAAATTGCTGGAGCGCAAGCAAATATTTGATCGCATACTTCATGATTTAAAAGAGATTATTCAGCGCTTTGAAGACCACACCGGTGCCTATGAAACCGGCGAAGAGCCGGGTGAGTATGAGTTTATTAGTCACTATGTTCATCGACTGGGTGACTATGAGCTATTTTTTGCTGACGAAGTAAAAAAGTCCCGCTATGCCCATCAGCTGGCGCGTTTTAGCATAGTGCTCGATAAACCTTATCAGGATGGCTTGCCCAGCTTGGCGGCTTATCCGGTAGCCAGTAACTTGTTAGGGCACGGCATTGCCAGTGAGGCGATGTTTGAGGACTACCTTCAACTTACCAAACAGTTCCAACAAACGTTAAGCCAGTACGGTTTTGAGTTCGATAGCAGCGAAAACTTTAAAGACGGCAGTGTATTCTGGGCATTAGCAGAAGCGCGCGAAGGTAGTATTATTCTTGAGTTTGTTCTCGTTGTATGGATAACAGGCAAGGTAATAAATGGCGTGATGGACTTTTTGCAGAAATATGAGGGTTCTGCTGAAGGGTTAGACCGGTTGAAATCAGATATCACATCACGCTTTATTGCTAAAGCAGATGATTCGGCTAAACAAACTAGCGTAATTATTACTGAGGATATCGAGGAAGAATTAAGAAAACTGCGTAATAAAAAACATTAAATAGCAGGTTTCTGATTGAACCTGCTATTTAACTGGCGATGGCTTTGCGTTATTCCACGTTTTGAATTTGCTCGCGCATCTGCTCTATCAGCACCTTCAGCTCTACCGCCGCATTTGTGATGTCGGTGCTGATAGCCTTGGACGACAGCGTATTCGCTTCGCGGTTAAATTCCTGCATCATAAAATCGAGGCGTCGGCCGCAGGCACCGCCTTTTTTCAATGTGTGGCGCGTTTCTTTGATGTGCGCATCTAAACGGTCCAGCTCTTCTGCTACGTCAGATTTTGACGCTAAAAATGCCATTTCTTGCTCTAAGCGGCCGTGGTCGATGTCGGCTTTAATGTCGTTTAAACGGTGTAAAATGCGGTCGCGCTGCCACTGCATGGCTTGCGGTAAATGGCCGCGCACAAACGCGACTTGTTCGCCAATGGCAGTTAAGCGCTGTTGAATCATTTCTTCTATGGCGTTGCCTTCGCGGCCACGGCCGGCGAGAAAATCCTGCATGGCGGCGTCAAACCCGGCGAGTAATTCACCTTGCATGGCGTCTAAGTCTTCGCTTTGGCTTTCCATTACACCAGGCCAGCGCAAAATGTCGGCAATATTTAGCTGCGCTTGCGGGGCTTTTTGCAGCAGCTGCTGGGCTTTTTGTAATAATTGCTCGGCAAACTCAGCATTCATGCTTAGTTCGCCCGCGGCTTGGTTGGCATGGTAGCGCAGGTTTACTTCAATTTTTCCGCGCTGCAAGTTGCTGCGCAGCTTGTCGCGCAAAATGCTTTCTAAGCCACGAAATTGCTCAGGTAAACGAAAATACGATTCAAGGTAACGTTGGTTTACCGAACGGATTTCCCACTGGGCAGTGCCCCAGCTGGCTTTGGTTTCGTGACGGGCGAAGGCGGTCATGCTGTGGATCATAATGAATTCTCTGGCGACAAATAAAACCAGAGTATACCCGAGGCTAAGGCTTTTTGGCGAATTGCTCGCTTTGGCCGCCTACGTGCATTTAGAAATTCATAGCGTATAATGTCGGCCATTGTTAATTTCAGGAGTGCAGCTATGCGTCCAAGTGGCAGAACCGCCAGTCAGATCCGTCCCCTTACGTTTACCCGTCAATTTACTGCTCATGCTGAAGGCTCAGTATTGGTTGAGTTTGGCAACACCAAAGTAATTTGTACCGCCAGCGTGGTTGAAGGTGTACCGCGTTTTATGAAAGGCCAGGGCAAAGGCTGGGTAACGGCAGAATACGGTATGTTGCCACGTGCAACTCACACCCGTAATGACCGTGAAGCGGCACGTGGCAAGCAGGGCGGCCGTACCATGGAAATTCAGCGCTTAATTGGCCGGGCACTGCGCACCGCGGTGGATTTAAAACTGCTGGGTGAAAATACCATTACTATCGACTGTGATGTGATTCAGGCCGATGGCGGCACCCGCACTGCGTCTATTACTGGTGCTTGTGTGGCGTTAGTGGATGCACTTAACCATATGCGTGCTAAAGGCACGATTAAAACTAACCCGCTTAATTTTATGGTGGCGGCTGTTTCAGTAGGAATTTACAAAGGCACCGCAGTGGCCGATTTAGATTACGCTGAAGATTCAAATGCTGAAACCGATATGAATATCGTGATGACCGAAACGGGTAAGATCATTGAAATTCAGGGCACGGCAGAAGAGGCACCATTTAGCTTTGAAGAAATGCAGCAGATGATGGATTTAGGCAAGCATGCGATTCGCGAAATTATCGACGAACAAAAACGCGTACTGGCTTAAGACTGTTTTAAGGTGCTGAGGTAATAATCTTTAAAGGTAAAGAACAGGCTATGAAACAATTTCAAATTGATTTTATTGAATTCGCGTTGTCGCGCCAGGTACTTAAGTTTGGCAGCTTTACGCTAAAGTCTGGCCGCACCAGCCCGTATTTTTTTAATGCAGGTTTGTTTAATACCGGTAGCGACTTAGCGAAGTTGGGCCGGTTTTATGCTGCTGCGCTGCACGATGCGGCATTAGAATTTGATGTGCTGTTTGGCCCGGCGTACAAGGGTATTCCTATTGCTACTACTACGGCTGTAGCCTTGGCGGATCATTATAACCTTGATGTGCCTTACTGCTTTAACCGTAAAGAGGCGAAAACGCATGGTGAAGGTGGCAATTTAGTGGGTTCGCCGCTAAAAGGCCGCATTATGTTGGTAGATGATGTCATCACTGCCGGTACCGCGATTCGCGAGTCGATGCAGTTAATTCAGGCACAGGGCGCAGAGCTTACCGGTGTGCTAATTGCACTGGATAGGCAGGAACGTGGCCAGGGTGAGTTGTCGGCGATTCAGGAAGTAGAGCGCGATTTTAATACCAAGGTCATTTCGATTATTAGCCTGCCGGATTTAATCAGCTATTTAGCGGATAAGCCGGATATGGCGAAGCATCTGGATGCGGTGAAGGCGTATCGCGCCCAGTATGGTGTTAATGCTTAAAAGTTGTAACTATTTAAGTTTCAAAGAAACCAGATAGCAAAGTGTCAGGTGTGCTTTCGTAACAGCGGCATGGATGCCGCACAGGCTGAAAGGGCACAGGGATGTGATCCTTGAAGGCGGTGCAGAAAGCATTTCCTGACATTTTGCTGTACTTCGGCGTTGGATGCGAAGGTTGCAACACTCGCTGTGCTCGCCACAGCAACTCGTCTTTTGCCTACGGCAAGACTCAGACACTCTGTGGCTGCGCATCGAGGTTTCAACCTTCAGATGTTAAGTTCAGATCTTTATCGAAATTTATCGAAGGGCAGTCAAGATGCAAAAACCAAATGGCAGCGGCATTGGGCGGGTACTTAAAGCAGCGAAATGTTCGATGCAAGGTTTTAGTGCAAGCTGGAAGCATGAATCTGCGTTTCGTCAGGAAACGGTACTGGCCATTATTTCTGTGCCATTGGCAGCGCTGTTGGCAACGTCAGTGAGCCAATTCGCTTTATTAGTGAGTGTATGGTGTTTGGTGCTGGTGGTGGAGTTACTTAATTCTGCTATTGAATCTCTTACCGACCGTGTAGGTCTGGAGCGGCATGAGTTGTCAGGCCGGGCCAAGGATATGGGTTCTGCAGCAGTATTTGTTAGTCTGGTTATTGTGGCCTTGATCTGGGGCAGTGCGCTCTACGAGCGCTTTGCTTAAACCGGGTTATACAGTAAACAAGGTTTGCTGTAATAATTGCCACTGACTTTGCCAGTGTTGAGTTGGTAGTCGGCTAAAACCGGAGCGAACAAACTGGCTTAGCTTGCCCTCTACAACCGCCAGCAACAGGTTGGCTAGTTCACCCTCGTCGATACTAAAGCCTTTGCCTTCACGTAGCTTGCGCTCGCGTAAACATTGCTTAAGCTGGGTTTCCAGTTTTTCAAATAGCTGTGCAACGCGTTCCTGCAGGCGTTCTTGCTCGCCTTGTAAAGCGTCACCAGTCAAAATGCGGCATATCCCCGGATTACGTTCTGCAAACACCAATACCAATTGTAAAATAAGCTCAGTGCGGCTTTGGGTATCTTTATGCTCTTCCAGAATGACATTGATACGTGATAACAGCGTATTTTCAATAAACTCAATTAAGCCTTCAAACATCCGCGCTTTGCTGGGGAAATGCCGGTACAGCGCGGCCTCAGAAACACCGACTTTTTCTGCCAGTGCTGCCGTGGTAATACGCTGGCCGTTATTACTTTGCAGCATAGCGGCTAGGGCTTGCAAAATATCTTCTTTGCGGTTTGTACTGCGTGGTGCCGGCATTGCGTGTCCTGTAAAAAATAACTTAGAGTCTGGTGCAGGCGCCTGCAGCCGGAAATACTTATTTCGCCGCCTTCAAGGATCACATCCCTGTTCCCTCTCAGGCTCCGCGGCATCCATGCCGCTGCTGCATAAGTACATCGGCCTTCGGCGCTAGGTAAAACGGTGCTTTATACTAATTATGCTTTGCCGGAATGGCCAAAACCGCCTTCGCCGCGCGCTGTTTGCTCGAAGCTGTCAACAATAGTAAATTCAGCCTGCACTACCGGCATAAACACCAGCTGTGCAATACGATCTCCCGGTTGTATGGTGAAGCTTTCGTTGCCGCGGTTCCACATTGATACCATTAACGGACCCTGGTAATCCGAGTCAATTAAACCGACTAAATTACCCAGCACAATGCCGTGTTTATGGCCAAGACCTGAGCGCGGTAAAATGGTGGCACAGAGGTTGGCATCACCAATAAATATCGATAAACCGGTTGGGATCAATACCGTCTGGCCGGGTGCTAATTGCAGTTCAGCATCCAGACAGGCACGTAAATCCAAACCTGCTGAGCCAGGTGTGGCGTATTCAGGTAACGGAAATTCAGTGCCAATACGTGGGTCGAGGATCTTTAAATCAATGGCTTTTTTCATTTACGGCTTAGCTCTTGTTAGTTAGCAATTATTTCGCAGAAAACTGCAGGTAAATATGGAGCAAAATGGCTTTCGCAAGCTCGGTTTTCGACTGCAATGGCAGCGTTTTTTCGTCTACGGCGCTAATAAGGGTAATGGCATTGTTATCGCTGTTAAAACCTAATTCGCTAGTAGATACGTCGTTGGCACAGATCAGATCGAGTTTTTTACGACTGAGTTTGTCTTTAGCATAGCGCACGACATTTTGTGTTTCAGCGGCAAACCCTACGGTAAAAGGCCGGTTACGGCTTAGGCCCGCTACGTCAGCAATAATATCGGGGTTTTTAATCAGCGTAAGGTTAATGCTGTCATCGGTAGTTTTTTTCATTTTTTGTGTCGCTATGTCAGCGACACGGTAATCTGCTACTGCAGCGCAACCAATAAATACCTGGCTTAACTCAGCGTGTTTAAGCGCAGCAGCATGCATTTGTTCTGCCGTTGTTACGTCAATGCGAGTAACACCCGCTGGTGTTGCCAGCGTAACCGGGCCAGTAATTAGTGTGACATCCGCGCCCATAGCGGCAGCGGCGGCCGCTAACGCAAAGCCCATTTTTCCGGAGCTGTGGTTGGAGATATAGCGCACCGGATCAATGGCTTCGCGTGTTGGACCGGCGGTAATTGTGATTTTTATGTTATTGAGTTGCTGTTGTGCTAGAAAATGGTTTTCTACTGCGCTAACTAGCTCTAGCGCTTCTAACATGCGGCCTGCACCGACATCGCCACAAGCTTGCTCGCCAGAGCCAGGGCCATAAATGTAAAAATTATATGAATTAAGCTTGGCTAAATTCTGTTGGGTGGCTATGTTTTTATACATCTGCTGGTTCATTGCCGGGGCAACAGCTACCGGTGCAGCAGTGGCAAGTACACAAGTGGTAAGTAAATCGTTGGCTAAACCATGTGCCAGTCGGGCAATCACATCGGCGCTGGCAGGGGCTATCAGCACCATATCAGCCCATTTAGCCAACTCAATATGACCCATGGCGGCTTCTGCAGCTGGGTCAAGCAAGCTGGTGCTAACCGGGTTGCCGGACAGTGCTTGCAGCGTTAGTGGTGTAATAAAGTGCTGGGCGGCGTCGGTTAAGATCACGCGAACGTCAGCGCCGCGCTCTTTTAACCGGCGAACTAAATCAGCACTTTTATAAGCGGCAATACCGCCACTGATACCAAGTAAAATGCGTTTTTGTGCAAGCGTTTGCTGCATAACAGAGTAACCAGAACCGGAAAAAACTGGCGATAAGATAGCATGGAAACACAAATTCAGCATCAATTCAGGGAGGATTTACATGAGCATTAGGCACTGGCCGGCATCGGAACGGCCGCGAGAGAAACTGCTCGACAGAGGTGCGATGGCGTTGTCTGATGCCGAGCTACTGGCTATCTTTTTGCGTACCGGTATTGCTGGCACTGATGCGGTAACACTGGCGCGGCAACTTTTAAGCCAATTTGGCTCACTACGACACTTATTGGGCGCCAGTCAGGCTGACTTTTGTTCAGCCAAAGGATTAGGTGAGGCCAAATTTGTGCAGCTGCAAGCTGTGTTGGAACTGAGTAAACGTTACTTGCAGCAGCAGATACAGCGCGAAACGGTGTTTAGCGAACCTGCAGCCGTAAAGCGCTATCTGCAACATGCGATAAGTGGTGAGCAACGCGAAGTATTTTTGTTGCTGTATTTAGACAGCCAACATCGACTTATTAAAGCGGAGCCATTGTTCAGCGGAACAATAGACGCCGCTACTGGTCATTGATCAATAAATGGACACGTAAGAGTTAAATTAAAACATGGGTTTAGAATCAGTTATCTGTCCATAAAAATCATCTCAAAAACGGACTTTTTTTAGCAAATATGGCCATTTTTAGCGTGCATTCTACAATGAGTCATCTGTGTTTGGAGTGAAATAACTTTCATGCTTTACTATTCCCACTACTGGCACTACTCCCAAAATTTTTTGTCACTTGGAGGCATAACACGCCATAGCCTCCTCAGAGCGGCTTTAGTTCATGTTATGTTGTTTAAGCTTGAGTGATCGACCAATTGATATAGTTTGAACAACTCGTCACTAGCACAAGTAGAAAATCGTAAAATAGCATAAGCATATGAATTTCATGCAGATGTCATAATTTCACACTCTCGTCTTTTTTCAGGAAATTTTGGCGAAACCAAACCTCTGAAAAACTGTAGCCGTCATCAATAATTTGTAGAATATCGTTAAAAATAATACGACTTAAACGTGATTGTGGGATGTCAGAAAGTCTATGGTATCTTGTTATTGTCCACTGTTCATCTTTCGCTCGAATTAACAATGTCTCGAAATGTGGAATAACGGTAGCGGCAGCTCTTGTCCGACTAAAATTACCCATTTGAATTTTTGCCAAAGCCCGCTTAACAGCGCACCACAATAAACTGACCAACTGGCCTACGTTATTTTCTTTGAGCGCAGTTCTAAATAGATGCTGTACTTTAAGCCCTATTTGGATAGGCAGATTATACTTTCTGGCAGATGCTTCTAAAAAACCAATACACTCATGCGCTGAAACAGCCGAAAGGAAATCAGCAAACAATTCTGTTCCTGCCAACCCTTTATAACGGGCAATTTCGGCATTTAACGCGACAAGGTAATCATAATTATTGCGGCTACCCTCGGGTACATTAAAGTTGATGACGCCAGGTGAAAATAACTTAGCTAAGTCACTTTTTGGTTTAATAGTTTCAGCTTGCTTGGTAAAAACCACAAACCTGTTTTCCAGAGCTTCTTTTAGCAGGATCAAATCCAATAGCTGAGAAGGGGTAAAACTGTAGTACGGAGCTGCAGATAGCCCAATATAATTGTTACAGTTTTTATCCGACAAAGACTGTAAAAGAGCTGCCTGCTTAATCAGGTTCAAAATATGAGTATGTTGAAGCACTTTAACAGCCATTCGGCCCACCAAATGAGAGCTATATCCCGTGGAATTATAGACAACCAAACGTGATAGTTCTATCTTTTGGATGGAACAGTTATGCGGGATCAACGGCTTGTCAATTTTGGCAATCGAATTCGAACCATTAGAAAAGAAAAAAACCTATCACAAGAGGAATTGGCTGCGTTAGCCAATATCGACCGCAGCTATATGGGGCATATTGAGCGGGGTGAAAAGAATGTCACTCTGACTAAAATTTATCAAATTGCGGATGCTCTGAGAATTCCGGTATCAAACTTACTCGTTTAAAGTTTATTAGTAGTAGCGATAACAAACATAAACTAGCAGATTTTTTGCTACATTTTTCGATTTTCGACTTCCCTTAAATCCCAACAACCAATTTTTGAAGCTTCCAAAGTAAATTATTTGTGCTAGCATACGACCTAATAAATTTAATTAGGTCGTATGTTCTAATTTATCTTGATTAAGTAAATATACGTAAGAGGGTCTGAGAGCTTGCGTATCGTGGGGGGAGTATGAGCGTATCAAAAGAACTGCTATCAAAACTGACCATCTTAGAAGAGCTAATTCAAGTCGTTGGTAACGAGAACTTAATGAAGGTAGAACGATATCTCGCATATTCTGGTCTAGTTGCTCTGTTGCGTGACATTGACGAAACGTCAGGTTCCCCATGTTTTGGCGAGCATAGTCGAGATCTAAAAAGTGCCTTATTAAAGAAGTTTGGATTTGAAACAGACAGCCAATGCTTGCGTGTTCCGGCAGCTTATCTACGCAAGATAAAATCCCCATTATGCTTAGATGTTGAATAGATGAAGGTTGAATGAAGCGAATTAAACATGATCTGTCTGGAAGCAAGCCTAGAGCGCTTTTAGATGAGCTACCTCAAGCGAGCCGTGATCGTATTGCGCATATCGACTTTACCTTATTATTCAAGGGAGAAGCGGTGCGCGCTGATTTGGTTGAGCGTTTCAATATAGCTCCAACACAAGCGACAAAAGACTTCACCCTATACCGAGAGCTTGCGCCAGGCAACATTGAGTATGACCAAAAGCTCAAATTGCATAAGCGTGGTGAAGCATTCGAACCCCTGTTCGACTATGACGTTGTGAGAACGCTAGCGACGATTAGCCAAGGGTATGGAGATGGCTTCACTGGAAAGGTAAAACCATCTCTGGCTTGTGAAGCGCCTTATCACCTTAACAAGCCGAACTTATCGATTGTCGCGAAAGTCACCGAAGCCATACACAAAGGCAAAGCCTTGCGTATCACCTATGTGTCGATATCGAGTGGTGAAACAACGCGTGAAATTGTGCCGCATACGCTGGTGGACAATGGTCTGCGTTGGCACGTTCGTGGCTTTGACCGCAAGCATGGTGAGTTCCGTGACTTTGTATTGACCCGAATTAAAGCAGCGGTTGTGCTTAAAGATTCAACGTTGTCTGAGGCTGAACTAGAAACCCAAGACCGGCAATGGAACCGCTTTGTTGAGCTGGAGTTAGTGCCGCATCCACGCATAGAACACAGTGAAGCGATTGAGCTGGATTATGGCATGACGGGTGGAGTGATGAAGGTTGAGATCAGAGCAGCAACTGCTGGGTATTTGCTCAGACTCTGGAATGTAGACTGTTCGGAGACCGCTTGCTTACCAATCAGTCAATGCCAACTGGCATTGAACAATCGTGCTGCGCTTTATGGGGTACAAAACCTCGCAATCGCGCCGGGTTATGTCACTTAGACAATGAGTACAACCCAGACAACCGCTTTTTATGACTAGAGATTAATCATCAGAATTAATTAAGAATTTAAGGAATACCGATGCCAACGTTGGATTTTAAAGGTAAGCAGTTTGTTTATTCACACCACCTGAGTGTGCCGTTTCGTGAACTAAAAGTGGTTGCGGATAAATCGTTACCACAGCAAGGCAAGGCTGCCTCACTAGATGACAACCTCATCATCCACGGTGACAACCTCGAAGCTCTCAAGGCGTTACTGCCAACTCATGCAGGTAAAGTAGACTGCATTTTTATCGACCCGCCGTATAACACAGGTAATGAAGGCTGGTGTTATAACGACAATGTTCGCTCACCCTTGATGCAGGAGTGGTTGAAAAAGTCTGCCAATCCTGTTGATAAAGAAGATTTAGAACGTCATGACAAGTGGCTATGTATGATGTGGCCTAGGGTTCTTCTACTAAAAGAGTTACTCAGTGACTCTGGTAGCATTTGGATAACATTGGATGATAATGAGGTGCAACGTTTCAAAGTACTCATGGATGAGGTTTTTGGAGAAGAGAATTTCATTACCAGCTGTATTTGGCATAAAAACTATGCACCAAAGAGTACTGCCCGCCATTTCTCAGAAGACCATGATTACATACTGGTCTATGCAAAAAACAGCGAGACTTGGGTTCCCAACATGCTCGAAAGGTCAGAGACATCAAACCAAATGTATAAGAATCCAGATAATGACCCTAGAGGCCCTTGGAGGCCGAACAACCTAGCGGCTAGGAATTTCTATAGTAAAGGCACCTACTCGATTAAATGCCCAAGTGGAAGAGTGGTTGAAGGGCCTCCAAGAGGGCTTTATTGGAAAGTCTCAGAAGAAAATTTCTGGAGACTAGATGCCGATAATAGGATTTGGTGGGGGGAAAGCGGTAATAATATTCCGGCTCCTAAAATCTTTTTATCAGAGGTTAAGCAAGGAAGAGTTCCACAGACAATTTGGAGTTGGGCAGATGTTGGCCACACGCAAGAAGCTAAGCGAGAGCTGCTGGAAATAATGGATTTTGCGACATCTGGGGACGTTTTCATAACACCAAAACCTGTGCGGCTTATTGAAAGAGTAATTGAATTAGCAACGACACCTACCTCCATAATATTAGACTCTTTTGCTGGTTCTGGCACGACAGCTCATGCGGTATTACACCGAAATAATAAAGATGATGGTGACCGAAAGTTTATCCTCGTAGAATGTGAAAATTATGCAGATTCGATGACCGCCGAGCGTGTTCGCCGTGTTATTAAAGGCTATCCCTTCAAAGTTAATCAGAAGCAAGAACTACTTTCTGAAAAAATCACTTGGTCGGTCTTCGAGAAGAAACACACTGAACTGCTTGAAAAAATCGCCACAGTTGAAGCAAAACACAGCAAGGAGTTCGACAAAATAAAAAAAGAACTCAATGATGGTGTGCTTACCGTAACCGGTGAGCGCAAAGTGGATGAGTTTGCCCCAGGTATTGGCGGCAGTTTCACTTACTGTACCTTAGGTGAACCGATTCAAATTGAAAGCTTACTCACTGGCAAAGATATGCCGTCGTTCGATGCGCTTGCTCGTTATGTATTTTATACAGCAACTGGGCAGTCGTTAGAAACTGTTGCTAAAGCCTCTGCCGATGGTTTTATCGGTGAAACAGACCTGTTTCGTATTCATTTGTTCTATCGCCCAGATAGCGAATGGCTGCGCTCAAATGAAGCGGCTTTAAACGCGGACAAAGTCGAGGTTATAGCTAAAAACAATGCTACGAAGAAGCGCACCATTGTGTTTGCTGTCGCGAAATTTATGAGTCAAAAGGATTTAACTGAGAAACGCATTGAGTTTTGCCAGTTGCCTTACGCTATCCATCGCATTATGGGGGCGTAACATGGAGTTAAAAGACTACCAGAACGGTGTGCTGGATAAGCTGGACTATTACCTGGAAAAGCTGGCTGATAACATGGAAGAGGCTGAAGACTTTGTTGCTTTTCAGAAAATGAAAGGGAAAGAAGCTCGCTTAACCGATTACGCCAAAGATACTTGGGAAGCTCTGGTGCAGGAGCGCCGTATCGACTTACTGAAGGACAAAAGTGGGCACTTGGTGCCGGCACCTTATGTCACAAGATTTGACGGTTTAGACCGGCCAATTCCGAACGTATGCCTGAAAGTACCAACGGGTGGTGGTAAAACCTTGTTAGGTGTCGCTGCGATTGAGCGCCTACAAACTGACCTGTTTACTCAACAAACCGGTATGGTGCTTTGGATAGTGCCTTCGGATGCCATTTACAAACAAACCTGGAAACAGTTAGCCAATCGTGAGCATCCGTATCGACAAATGTTAGAGCGTGCTTCGGGTGGGCGTGTAAAAATGCTCGAAAAGAACGATGCATTTACTAAGCGTGACATCGACGACAACCTGTGCGTTATGCTGTTGATGCTGCAATCAAGTGCGCGTCAATCTAAAGAAACCCTGCGCATGTTCCGTGATAGCGGACGATTTACCACCTTCTTCCCCATTGAGGATGACTCCACAGCCAATAAGGCGCTACTAAACAGTATTCGTAATTTGGATTGTAACGATCTTTCAGATTATGGCTGGCAAGAAGGCATTGCTCCAGGCTCTGTGTCAGTCAAACAAAGCTTAGGCAATGTGTTACGCATGGTTCGCCCAGTGATTATTGTGGATGAGGGACATAAAGCCTATAGCGAAACTGCAAGAGAAACACTTTGTGGTTTTAACCCTAAGTTTATTCTTGAACTCTCTGCTACGCCTAACACAAACTGTCACCGGCAATGTAAAACTGACCCACTAACGACAATTTAAAATTGACCCACCTGAGGCAAAATTACCGCCGACATTAATTGAATTAAGG
>NZ_KE384353.1:0-98710 GCF_000425345.1 Rheinheimera baltica DSM 14885
CGGTATCCAATCCGGCTTAGCCGCAGCAATCCGTTCCATCAGATACGTCTTGAAGGGGTCAAGTTTTGAAGCCCGATCAGCACGTTCACTATAGGCTGGCGTTTTAGCAATATCCCGCAGATACTTACGAACAGTATTGCGTGATACATGTAATGTTTTGGCGATAGCACGAATGCTTTGGCCTTGTCGGTGCAACACATGGATTTCCACTAATAACTCCTGAGTCAGCATTAAAATTACACCGCCTTAATTCAATTAATGTCGGCGGTAATTTTGCCTCAGGTGGGTCAATTTTAAATTGTCGTTAGTGGGTCAGTTTTACATTGCCGGTGACAAAACAGAATGGCTTGGGTAGTAATGCTGTGTGCTCAAGAGAGTTTTCTAAAGATTCGTTGTTTGCTTACATGAAAATTTATAAGTAAGAGGTATTTATGGACATACTTTTTTTGTTTCTTTTGTTTTTCTTTATTCTCAATGTACTTCCTTGGGTTACAGCGTTAATGTCAAAGAAGGCCTCTGGTGAAAATAAAATAATCTGGTTCTTAATTTCCTTTTTCCTGTCATGGCTTGGGTTTATTGTCTATTACTACCTCGTAGTTAAACCTGAGTGGAAAGCACGAATGGATGAAAATAAACCCACGAGGATTTTGAGAAATGATAACGGTATGCCTATAAAAATGTATTTAAAATGATGTACTTAATACGGCAAAACAAAAAATACCAGCGCGCACATAGCAAGTAACGAAAATATTGCGGACAGCGGCTAGCAACAGGTGCTTGCCGCTTTATGGATGAATAGGAACAACACATGTCAGGGCCAGCGCAAAACGGTGTTCTTATCTATTCTGGCGATTTGAACAACCTATCAGAGTTTTATGAGAAACTTTTTGGTATGCGAGTTGTTCGCAAAACCAATGATTTTATTAGCTTAGAAACGAATGGCTTCAACTTAATCATTCATGTACCACCATTCGATATTTCGACTAAAGCCTTCAGCCCCATTAAGCTTTTCCTCACAGTAGATGATATGACTATGTCGCGTGAGAAGGCTGTTAAATTAGGTGGCCAATCATTCGAGGGCGAGTGGAGCAATCCAATATTTAAAGTATCAAACATCGCAGATCGTGATGGTAACCACATTCAACTTCGTGAGTTCAACAAATGAAAAAAATAACCGTAAATTTAATACTTGTGATGATGTGTTTTTTTCACTTTAGCGTTTTTGCTGCTGAAAAATTTGGCAAAATTGAACAAACGACTATTGAGAGCGAAATTTTAACTGAAACGCGCGAGTTGGTTGTGTACCTGCCAGCGGACTATGAAGAGTCAACGCAATCGTTTCCGGTTTTATATATTACAGACGGTGACATACAAGGACCTCATACCGCTGCAACGCTAGATTATTTATCAAAGTTTGATGTAGCACCCAGCATGATAGTGGTTGGTATCGTCAATCCAAGACATAAGCGGGCAGAGGACCTAACATTAACGAAAGACAGTAACGAACAGTCTAAAAGTGTGGCCGGGGCCGATCGTTTTCTTAGCTATATTGAACAAGAGGTTATTCCATTCATTAAAAGCAGCTATCGCACCTCAGCTTACCAGGCATTATCTGGTACATCGCATGGCGGCCAATTTGCAGTAAATGCCTTAATTAAACGCCCAAATTTGTTCAATGGTGTTATTGCGATAAGCCCCTCATTGTATTGGAACAATAAACAACTACTGAATTTAGCTGAAGAGGCGCTTAAAAATCAGGCGCTAAAAGGGCGTTTATTCATGTCTATTGCGAATGAAGAACCTACTATGACTGAACCGTTTCAACAGCTGGTTGAATTAACTAATAGATACCCAAGTAAAAACCTAAATGTGTTAGTAAAAACCTTTAGTGATGAAAGCCATAATTCAACAACATTGCTGGGGCAATATTATGGTTTAAAACATTTATTTCCAAATTGGGCAATACCTGAAACACCGCAAACGCTGGCTGATCTTCAAGCTGTTTTTAAGGCCCGTTCGGCGCTACTCAACCAAACATTGGTGATCCCAGAAGATAGAGCCGCTGGATATGGCCAGTGGTTACAATACCTAAACCGGCAAGAAGATGCGTTGGCGCTGCTTAAGTGGAATATTAAAACGTATCCGCGATCGTTAAATGCGCATAGTGCGTTAATAAAAGCCTACTTACATTTTAATTTGCCGGATGCGGCTAAAGCAGCACTTGAAGCTGCATTAAAGTCGGTAAGTGAACTTAGCACTGAACAAAAAGAGCAGCTTGAAGGCTTATTTACCTAACATTAAGCTTAAGCAATGTGGCCAGAGATATTGATTTCATGTGTGTTGTTTAACGCTAGCCTTGAGTGATTAAAAACTGTCGTGCAACATTATTAATGGCCGATAAAACCGCTGCAGGGCAGCGGTTTTTATTTAAGTGACAGCTCAAAGAGCGCGGCGCTGATTATTCTTCAACTGCTGCCACTTGTTGCAGCAGCTTAATATCTGTTCCCAGTAATAACGCATCAACCAGTTGCTGTTGTTTCGCATCGATTAAGCTTTTCAGTGTCCGCACAAAGTCCATCGACGTGGCAGGAGTGTTTGGATACGCATGTTGTTGCCACAACAATCGAAGTGCATGGCTTAACACATCATCACCTAATTGCTGACGTAGCATGGCAAAGACTAAGGTCGCGCGTGAATACATATCATGCTGCTCTGTCGCATCCACTAATGCTTGCGTTTTAACGCTGGAGCCTATCATCGCACGTTGAAAGCGCTGCCGTTCATAATCAACAAGTGCTTGCATGGCCTGGCTGCCATAGCGCTGCTCAATTAACACCAGTTCGATGTATTTCGCCAAAGACTCCACCAGAAAGGCGCGGTCTTCCAGTACTCCATTGCCTAAATCATGGCCAAACCATTGATGCGCGGTTTCGTGTACCGCCCGTCGATAGCGTTGATCGAATCCTGCATCTTTTGCCGGTGTTGCGAGAAAACCCAGCTGATAGTCAATCATGATCATCTGGGGCAATGCATAGCCACTGGGGCCCACGCTGGGCGTTGCCAACAAGTTCAGCCGCGATCCCCGATATGGCGTAATGTGTTGTGCCATCCAGCTCAATGTATCTTGCATCGCCAGCATATTAAGCCTTGCCGCCGCGTTTATTTCCGGGCTGTAAACCGACAGCGTGACATTATCGTGCTGCTCAGTGAGCACCGTATTGCCAGTGGAATACCAGGCTGCGGCATGTCTAATGGGCGCCATAGTGTGATACTCGGCATAACTGCGGTCCTGTTGTTGCCATTGCTTAACCAGCTCCCCTTGCGCTAGTGGTGTTTGCGAGGCATCGGTAGATACCACTGAATGCAACGTTACCCAGTCGTAACTGGCGTGGTTTGCGTCTGGCTTAGCGAACAAGGTTGATGGCTTGGCCAGATTAAGCGGCGCTAAACCATAACGCTGGCGCAGCTGTTTATCGCGAAGGGTGTACTTCGGTTGAAACCCAACTGTGGGTAACAATGGAAAGCCACGTATATAACTAAACGACGGTTTGACAAATTGTGGTGTTACCGCTGGCCAATGCTGTGGTTGAGTGAATGTTAAGCGCGAGCGCAAATGCACCGTGCTGCCCGGGGTGAGTGGGTTTGCTAATGTCAGCGTGTATTGGCTAAGACGTTTATCATAGTGCGAGGTGTAAGCAACAGATAGCTCAAGTTGCTCAATCGGCGTTGCCGTAGCATGTCCAATAAGGAGTTTATCGATAGTCTTTGTTGTTCGGTTTTCCAGGGTGTAATTCAGCACAAAAACCGCGTTACCAGCTTGCGGAAAGAAATCCACATTGGCGTCAATATGGCTGATAACAGGTTGAGCGGCTGACTCCCAGGCGGCGTAGTGTTGTTCGTACTCTGCACGCCATTGCTGGCGCAAATCTGAGCTCATCAGTGGTCTTTCATCGATGATGTGATTATGTAAATTAATGCCGGTGATTAATGCAATAAGCATAAACACCGCAGAACTGAACGACAGTCTGCGATGTTTATGATTAACCAGCCCAGTGCTGCGGTGTGACCACTGCCCCGCCAGCCATAGCAAGGCTATGGTTAACACTATCCAGAATGTCATAAAGGGCCAGTACACTGATTGGCTTTGCTCTAACCCCCAAAAGGCATCGGCCGGTTGCAGTGGCGACGCAGCAATATTCCACAGTGTGTGGGTAAGGCCTAATTTTCCACTTAGCGGCGTGTATTTCATTAGTAGTATGCCTGCACACCAAGCCCCTGCGATAAGCGGTGAGCGGCAAATGCTATGAAAAACGCTAAACAGTGCCCCCAGCAGCCATAACGATAAGGCAACCTTGCTCAATTGCGCCGGATATTGCTCAAGTCTGATGTCACTGTTGGCGACTAGTTCAGCCGTAATACTGCCAACACCACTGAGCAACATCAGTAATAAAATAAGCCCACTCAGCGCAATAATGTTGCTGGCAATCAGTATGCCGGAGCGCACGGGTGTTGCCGAGATCAGTTCAGCCATGGCGGTTTGCCGGTTATACCAACTGACTTGCCACACCCACAACGCGATTAAAAAGCTACCGAGTAATGGCAGAACATCATCAGTAATGCGATTTAGCGCATCCAAACTAGTGGCACTGATAACGGATAGTGGCTCTGCATAGTTAATACCCGACAGTACCTCATTGAACATAATGAAGGTCCAACCAAGCAGGATAAGTTGGTTCAAGCGCTGCTTAAGCATAAATAACAGTGCCATTCGCGTAAGTTGCCCTAGTTGCCATGCTGCTTTTGGCGTGGCAGTTACTGTTTGGTAATGCCTGTTTAGATTGGCTGGCTGTTCGGCCTTGCCAGGCATTAGTTTAACGCTGTTGCGTTGGGGTTTAAGCCTGAAACTGAGTACAAAAAGCCCGATAGCCAGCAGGCAGTAGAACAGTCGGTTTAGATAAAAATGCCCATCGCCATAAAGATCTGGTGCCGTGTTTGGTGCAATGTTGTTATACATAGCGATCAGGGGCGTATTGCCAAATGGGTCCAGCAGACGCATTGCATCAAACAACCACACAGAGCGAATGCTACTGCCGGCTAACATGGGGGCGCCAGTCAGGCTTGCCAGCACCAGATACATTAGCCATAAGCTGCAAAATATTGCATAGATCACCACGACAGACTTAAAACGTTGGGCGGTGTAGCATGCTAATGCGGTAAAAAACGCGCAGGCTGGCAGGGCCATTAACGCAAAACCCCAGAGGGTTAAGGCCAACAGTAGCGGCTGAAAACCGTATTCCAGGCTGAGCGTAATCCACATAATAAAAAAGCCAAGCAGCATGAGGCCGGCACAGAGCAAACACATGACAATGAAACGATACAACAACCGGTGCAGCGGACTTTGCGGTGTCACCAAAATTAACTCTGACATACTGTGAGTGTGATCACGTAAAAACACTATTGGCGCCAGAGCGCCGCATAAAAGCGGCAGGGCCATCATCAACAGCGTCATCTGCAGAACTTGCAATCGTTTGTCGGCTAAGGTGTCAATTCCACCCATACCTTCAGCAAACACATAGGCGACAAGCGGCAGTAGCACAAAAGCTAGCCACACCACGGGTTGCCTGGCTAAATAGCGCCATTCGTTATAAAACATCATTAGCATTTACCTTGTGTGATAACTCAAAAAAATAGCGATCTTGCAGGCTGGCAACGACGGGGATGGCTTCATCACAAGGTTGTAGCTCACTTAGCAGGCGGTATACGGGCAAACCAAAGCGGTAACTTTCACTGAGAACGGTACTGCTATCTGCTGGCCGCACCGGACTTTGCCAGATCCGTCCTTGCAGCGGTGCTATCAAGCTTTGTACTTTGCCACTTTCAACAATTCGGCCGGTGTTAATGAGTGCTACAAACGGGCATAAATTTTCGATGTCTTCAACAATGTGGGTAGAGAGCAAAATAAGTTTGTCTTTACTGATATTCACCAGCAACGCATGCAAACGCTCACGCTCTGCGGGATCGAGCCCTGCGGTGGGTTCATCCATGATTAACAGGTGAGGGTCGCCTAACAAGGCTTGGGCAATGCCAAACCGCTGGCGCATACCACCAGAAAATGTGGCGACATTTTTATTGGCAACGCTGCTAAGATTGGTTAGTTCAAGTAAGGTTTCAATTTGCTGCTGTTGTTGTGCTTTGTCGTTAATGCCCTTTAATATGGCCATGTGCAACAGCATTGCATAGCAGCTCATGTGCGGATAAACACCAAAATATTGTGGCAAGTAACCCAGCTGGCTGCGCAGGGCCATCGGCTGTTTTAGTGTATCAATGTCGCCAAAGTGTATTTGCCCTTTATCCGGCGTTTGCAAGCAGGCGAGTGTGCGCATTAGGGTAGATTTACCGGCACCATTTGGCCCTAACAAACCCACCATACCTGTGGGCAACTGCAGATTAATATCACGTAACGCTTGGGTACCGTCTGCATAAGTAACACAGAGGTTGTTTATTGATAGCATGGCTTTTTCCTTCAGAATCGTGGTTCAGCATAGGCAGCCCGATACCCGCCAACAAGCACACTATGACGAAACCCCCAGTGATGATGATGAATGAATCACACCGCTTATTTATCTGGAAAATGCTCCTTTTGTCAGTGATATTGGTGTTTTGTCATGTAATCGATGACAACTACCGTATTTGCAGTCAGGCTGGCGGTATTGTGCGCCAAGGAGACTAAGATGCAATTTCAGTTGTCAGTTAGGTTTAAACAACAGTTAACCGCCATCATGGAGAATCAGCTGGGATTAATCGCGGCGTTGTTACTTGAAACATCAATTCGCAATTTCTCTGTGCATAGCCAAAGCGCGGTGGTATTTATCACAACCTTTCTCCAGCTGGTGCTGCAAAGCGCACCGTTGCTGCTTGCTCATTATGTCGCATTTCAACCATCGAAACGCTATGCAGCGGTAATCTGGTGTATTGGCTTTATTGTTTATCCAATGCTGTGTTTTATGTTGGCTGACATGAGTCTTGTGTATGCAAAATGGACACTGTTCGAGATGCAAGCCTGGCTGTTTTTAACCATCGCGAGTATTGGTTTTGGTTTAAGCCAGCTATTGGCCAGAAGTCATGGCAGCCGTTATACCCTGTTTATATCAAGGTTGTTCTCGCTGAATTCAGTGCTGTTGTTGATGATGGTTGTCTGGGCGGTGATGATGGCCGGTATCTTTGCTTCAACCGATGATCCGCTACGAAATCAACCGCTACAAGCCGTTATTCGCAGTGACACTGTTATCATGAATTTTGAATTGTTTATGCAATACTTGTGGCAGTTTATAGTAATAGGTTCGACTTTTTTATTCGTCTTTTGGCTAAACCGCTATGTGCTGATCCGTCGAATATTGGCCCGTAGCGGTGTGTTTGCCTATGTCGCAAGTTGCCTGATTAGCATTATTGTGATGACGCCAATATTGTGTGCTGTGGTGTTATGGTTGCCGCTTAATATTCCGGAATTTACCCTTATACCGTCGCAAGACTACAATGTCTTTGCGCCGATTAATTTTCGCGTTTGTTTTTTCGTTTTAGCGATCAGTGCACCCATCATTTTGGCGTTTGAACGACAACAGCAAGACAAGGCCTTAGCCGAAATTGCCCAGCGCCAAAGCCAGACTGAACTACAACTGCTGCAGCAACAAGTTAACCCACACTTTTTATTTAATACCTTGAATAACTTATATTCGCTAACATTAACCGGTTCTAAGCAAGCGCCCAATCTGGTGTTGCAATTAGCCAACTTGCTACGTTATACCGTATACGAAGGTCAACAGCAGCGCGTAACACTATCGCAGGAAATCCGGTATTTGCAGGATTTTTTGGCGCTGCAGGCGATCCGCAGCCCGGATAAATGCCAACTCAGCACATCGTTCCCAGACCAAGCAGATAAGTGGAAAATAGCGCCGTTATTGTTGATTACCTTGCTTGAAAATGCGTTTAAACATGGCGTTGAACCTAGCCAATCGCCATGTACAATTAATCTAAACATTTCTGTTGAGAACGGCTTACTGCTGATGCGCTGTGTTAATAGTTTGCCTGACAAAGCCATTTCGCATGCTCCAGGCATCGGGCTTGATAACCTGAAGCGGCGCATGGCGTTACTCTATGGCGGAAAGCACCAATTTATGGCGCAACGACAAGGTGCATTTTGGTGTGCCGAGCTAACAATGGAACTAGAGCCATGTTAAACACGGTCATTATCGATGATGAGCCGCTGGCCCATAACGTGATTAAACATCATTTAAATGAGCGTGATGATATTGCAATAGTAGCAAACTGCTACAACGCGACTGAGGCCCTGAGTTATCTTGCTCACCACCGGGTTGATTTGATCCTGCTGGATATCAATATGCCGGAATTAAGTGGGATCGACATGCTCAAAGTACTGAGCAATCGGCCCCATGTGATTATTATTAGCGCCTATCAAGAGTATGCTATTGATGGCTTTGCGCTGGACGTGGTCGATTATCTGTTAAAACCGGTTAGCGCTGAACGTTTAATCGAGGCGTTAAACAAAGTGCATCGTCGAATCGATGTTCCTGTTTCACCGTTAAATGCTTATCTTATGCTTAAAGTTGATCGCGAAAAACGTAAGTTCCTGCTGGGTGACATCACCTGGATAGAAGCTTACGGTAACTACGTAAAAGTATGGCAAGGTGAACACATGACGCTGGTTAGCAGTTCGTTAAAACGGCTGGTTCAACAGCTACCACGGCAGCAGTTTGTTCAGGTTCACAAGTCATTTATTGTCAACAGAGATAAAGTGGTTGCAGTGGACAATGATCATGTTCGAATTGAAGGGGGACTTGTCGTTAAAGTAGGGCGATTGTTTAAACAATCTCTGGTTGGATTGCTGTAACCGTGCGAATGCGGCGCCGTAGACCATTTTAATATGTTAATCATAAAAAAACCGCTGCAGGGCAGCGGTTTTTTGCATTTAGGCGACAGCTTACATACCTAGCTTGGTCGGCATGGCCGGGGCTTTGGTATGGTCTGCTGGTGGGTTAGCTTTTAGTTCGCTAAGCGTATGCTCGATAGCGCGATCCAGCTGTACGTCTATGCCTTTGTTTACGGCGATAGGGTCTAGCTCTACCTCGATATCCGGCGCGACGCCTTCGTTTTCTACCCGCCATTCATTATCTGGTGTATAGAAGCGGAAGAACGGTACTACATGGAAGCCGCCGTCGATCATCGGTGGGTTGGTCGAAATACCAATTAGCCCACCCCAGGTGCGGGTACCAATGGTTTTACCTAAGCCTAAGCGCTTAAATGCCCAAGGTAAGAAATCGCCACCCGAGCCAGCATCCTGGTCAATTAGCATAGTTTTAGGGCCATAAATACCGCCGCCTGGAGTAGAGAACGTTAAACCATCACGGTCTTTCCAGCCGGATAAAAACGCCCGGCCGAGAGTTTCGGTAATGTAATTCGCTGCCTGGCCGCCACCGTTTTTACGCTCATCAATAATAACGGCGGGCTTGTCTGTTTGGGCGAAAAACATGCGGTTAAAGAAGTAGAAACCACCGCCTGCGGTATTGGGCAGGTAAACGTAGGCCACTTTGCCATCGGTTTTGTCTGCCACGTACTGCCGGTTGCGTTCTACCCAGTGCCATAAACGCAGTTCACGCTCATTCGCCACCGGCTCGACGGTAATATTGCGACGGTTTTTGCCCTTGGCATCGTCAGCCAGGGTTAGTACCACTTGCTTGCCCAGTGTGTTGTCGAAAAAGGCGTAAATGTTGTCGTTCGCGCTAAGTTCCTGGCCATTAACTGCCAACAAATAATCACCGGCTTTGGCACTGGCACCCGGGGTAGCAAGCGGTGCTTTTAAAAACGGGCTCCAGCGATCGCCCTGATACACGGTTTTAAACTGGTATTTGCCATTGCTAATTTGGTAATCGGCCCCGAGTAAACCCATTTTGCTGGACACGCCAGCGTAGACATCACCGCCACCAATGCGGTTATGGCCTACTTGCAGCTCGGCAATCATTTCAACTAACACATCGTTTAAGTCTTCGCGACGCTGCACATGAGCCAGCATTGGCTGGTACTTATCATAAATCGCTTGCCAATCAATGCCGTGCAGCTTGGCATCGTAGAAATACTCTTTTTGCATGCGCCAGGCATCATTGAAAATTTGTTGCCACTCTTCTGCCGGGGTAACAAAGCTGCGCACATCGCTTAAGCTAACCGGTTTTGCATCCAGTTTGGCGCCGGCATCTGACACTTGCAATGCGTTAGGCATATTCAGCAGTAAGATTTTTTTGCCATCATTACTCAGGTTATAGCTGGCTATACCTTCTTTAACTATTTCGGCTTTTAGCTCTTCAAAATCAAAGCGATATAAGGTGCCGTCATTGTCGTCGTTGCCAGATGGCTCGTTACTAATACCCGGCTGCACGCGCTCAACGTAAAACAAGGCACCGTCGCTTGCCACCGCAAGGCTGTCGTAGTTACGTTCGGCAACCGGCAGGCCGACAATACGGTCTTGCAAGCCAGTAAAATCCAGTTGTACTGGTTTCACAGCCGTATCGTTTTCTTTGTCTTTTTTCTTGTCATCTTTTTTGTCGGTCTTTTTCTCTACCGGTTCATCACCGTCTTTTGGCAGTAACGGTGATTTACCTTTGGCCGACAGCACATAGGCATAAATCCCTTTTCGTACCGGGCGCTCTTGGGTAGATAAATCTAATCCCACCTGCGACGGACCGGTGTTAACCGAGGCAGTAAAGTACAGGTAGTCCTGGCTGAATACTGGGCTTTCGGCATGGCTCATACCGTCGGTAATCAGCGTGGCTTTGTTGCTGTTAAAGTCGAACAGCTTAATTTGGCTAAAGTAGTTTGCACCACTTAACGTATAGGCCAGATAGCGGCTGTCGGGCGAGAAGGACACTTCAAAGCCGCCGCGCCGCTGTGAAGTATCCAGTTTTTGGCTGCGCTTACTGGCAATATCAAAGGCGTACAGGTTTAAATGGTTATCGTGATAGACAATACGCTTGCCATCAGGCGAAAAACTTAACAGGTTGAAGTAGCCGGTATCTGCCAGTTCAAACTGCTGCGGTGCGCTTAAACCATCCTGGCTTTGCAGCACCAGCTGATGCTTATTGCCTTTATCCGAAATATAGGCAACCTTGCTGCCATCCGGGCTCCATAGGCCGTCAAATTCACGCACGCCACTGCTTTGCGTTAAGTTGCGCGTACTACCATCTTTTACCGGTACGGAAAATACATCTCCACGGGCACTAACTACAACCCGTTGGCCTGTAGCGGATAACCGTGCTGAGGTTAGGGTTTTACTGGCGTCTTTCCACTGCGGGCGTTTTTGCTCTGACTGGGTATGAATAGTAATGCTAAGCGGGCTAACCTTGCCGGTTTTAACGTCAAACTGGGCTAAATATCCACCCGCTTCATAAACAATAGTGTCGCCAAAACCAGCGGCACTTTTTAAATCCCATTCGGTACTGGTGGTAAGCTGCTGCACTTTTTTATCGGCATAGCGGTAGAGGTTAGTGGCTTTGTTGTCTCTGTCGGACAGGAAATAAACGTTGTCACCAAGCCAAAACGGGTTGAAATCGTTGGCATTGGGGTGGGGGATCTTTTCCAGCTTTTGCTGGGCTAAATCAATAATCCACACCGGTGGTGTGCTGCCACCGCGGTGCAGGCGCCAACCGCTTGGGCCACTGTAGGCCATATTATTAGGCCGGTAAGCCAGTTTTTTACCATCTGCCGACAAGTCACCTTCATAGGCTACGGCTTGCATTAATTTATCTTCAAAGCCACCTGTTACCGGTACTTCGTATAGCTGATTGCTGCGGCTATTTTCAATTTCACGGTTTGAGGCAAACAGAACCTTTTTACCATCGGCGCTAAAGCCGTTTACCACGTCGGCACCCGGGTGAAAGGTTAGCCGGGTAGCGCTGCCACCGGTTGCGGGCATGATGTATACGTCGGTGTTGTTATCAAAACTGGCCGAGTAGGCAATCCATTTACCGTCGGGGGAAAAGTGCGGTGCAAATTCGCTTGCCGGGTGGTTGGTAAGCTGGCGTACATTGTTGCCACTGCGGTCACTAAGCCAAATGTCGCCACCGTAGACAAAGGTTAAATGCTCGGCTGAGATATCTGGCTCGCGCAGTAAGCGGGTGCCGTCACTGGCAAAGGCTGAGCCGGTTGCCAGTGCGCAAAACAAGGCAAGATAACGTGGTTTAAACATGAGAGATCCCTGTTGTTATGGTGCTAATTCGACAACAAGTAAAGCACATTAACCCAGTAGGGCAAAACATCAGGTTGTAACAGTTAATGTCAGCAGGGAATTTTTTAGCTTATGCCGGGTCAGACGCTGTTAGATAAACGAATAAAGGTGCTGCGATGAATACAAAAGGTTTATTGGATCAGTTGTTTAAACAAGGTGCTGATTTGTTAGCGGGTAACACAAGCCACGCGTCGTCTGGTAAGAATGATAACAGTGGTGGTGTAAGTGGTTTCTTAGCAGGCAGAGGCGGGGCCGCGCTAGGTGGAGGCGCCCTTGGCTTGCTGCTTGGCAGTAAAAAAGGCCGAAAAATGGGCGGTAAGATATTAACTTACGGTGGTTTAGCTGCGCTGGGCGTAGTGGCATATAAAGCTTACGGCAACTGGCAGAAGCAGCAGGGTAGTAAGGTATCGCAAGCCGAGCCACAAACCGTAGATAGGTTACCCGCACCACAAGCAGAGCAGCACTGTCATGCCATTTTACGTGCCATTATTGGTGCGGCTAAAGCAGATGGCCATATTGATGATCGCGAACGGGATCTTATTGATAACGAAGTTGCCCGACTTACGTCAGACGGTGCGTTATTGCACTGGTTTGACGCTGAGTTGAAAAAACCGTTAGATCCGACAGAGATTGCCAGTAGTGCAACAACCCCCGAGATGGCAGCCGAAATGTATCTGGCCAGTGTGCTGGTGGTGGATGAAGAAAATTTTATGGAGAGAAGCTATTTAACTGAACTGGCTCGGCAGTTAAAGCTAGAACCAGCATTAAAAGCAGAGCTAGAGCAGCAAGCCCGGCATGCGTCAGGGTAAAAATAACCCTCTGCAATAGGTATATTCCTGAACGATACAGCTTGTTTGTATAAATTATCAGCGAAAAGCGATAGCCGGTGCTACTTAGCCGGCTGGCTTTGTGTACTTACTGATATTTTTCTGCAGCTAAGGCTTGTGCTGTAACACACTAATGCCCATTATGCTTTAACGTTGTACTGCTTAGCAGCGCACGATAAAAAGTAGCAAATGAGGTGTTATGCGCTGGCTAAGTAGTGTCGCCATACTGTTTTATCTAAGTTTATTGTGCATGCCACAAGCGTTGGCCGTGCATGATGTGCGCTTATCGCCGCTGGCAGACTCACAACTTTATGCTATTACACCAACGCTACCACAACCGATACTGAGCACGCTGCAGGATATTGATGATGCACCTGTCGCGTTGTTGCCAACACCACTTACCGTTACACAATACGCTGATTTTCCGGTTATTTTGGTCGTTCTGGTGCAAGTTGGCCGGCTATTCACTTTTTCAGTTCAAGCGCGGGCTCCACCGCAACTTTCCTTCCCTTAACGCTTAATCCAGCTACAAGCTAGCTGTTTATGTATTTGCTTTTCCGGTAAGGCGACGCTTTACCGGCTAAGGCTATGTGAAGGAAAAAATTATGTTAAATAAAAACCCGCTTTGGCGCTATATCCTGGTGTCGGGCATGTTATTACTGGCACTGCTGTATGCGTTGCCAAACTTATATCCGCAAGATCCCGCCTTAAATATCAGCGCAACACGCGGCGGTGTTATCACCGCGCAAACCCAGCTTGCATTGGAGCAACATTTTACGGCTGCAGGTATCGCGTCAACTTCTGACATGCTTAGCAACGGTCAACTGTTGGTACGTTTTAACAGCACAGAAGATCAACTGCAGGCCCGTGATATCGCCACTACGCAACTGGGTGATGATTACATCACTGCGTTGAATCTGGCAGCTGCCACGCCTGACTGGTTAACCGCGATAGGCGCATCGCCAATGAAACTGGGGCTGGACTTACGCGGCGGCGTGCATTTTTTATTGGCCGTAGACATTAAAGCCGCGCTGGACAAAAACCTGAATGATATGGCGCAAACCTTTAGGGCTAACTTGCGCGAAGATAATATCCGTTACCGCAGCATTGAAGCAGAGCCTGCCACTGGCCAGGTTTTGCTACAGTTTCGCACTGCTGAAGAGGTAACCAAAGCAGAAGCCGCACTGAAGCAACGTGACCGAGCCCTGATATTTAACGCCGATGTTGCGGCGTTGAGCCTGCAATTCAGTTTTAGCGAGCAACAAATTATAGACATTCGTGATTATGCTATGGAACAAAACATTAGCATTATCCGCAACCGCGTCAATGACATTGGTGTGGCAGAGCCATTAGTGCAGCGACAAGGTTCGGACCGCATAGTAGTGCAATTGCCGGGTGTGCAAGATACGGCGCAGGCAAAAGAAATTTTGGGCGCTACTGCGTCATTGGAATTTCGCCTGGTAGATACCGAGGGCGATATTAGTGCCGCCATTGATGGCAGAACTCCACCGGGATCTGAGTTGTTTTATAGCCGTGATGGCCAGCCGCTGTTGTTGGAAAAGCGTATTATGCTGACCGGCGATCATATTAGTGGCGCCATGTCGGGCTATGATGACTACAGCCGGCCACAGGTCAATATTAAACTGGACACCAAAGGCGGCGTTATGTTGTCAGCAGCCAGCAAAGATGCGGTTGGCCGGCGCATGGCTTCCGTGTTTACCGAATACAAGCCCGGTGCCGAGATTGCCGCTGACGGCAACCGGGTTCTGGTGAAACAGCAGGAAGTCATAAACGACGCTACCATCACCACGCGATTAGGGCGGGACTTTGCCATAACCGGTATCAACACCCCGGCAGAGGCGCAAAATCTGGCAACCTTACTACGAGCCGGCGCACTGATTGCACCGGTGCAAATTATTGAAGAACGTACCATAGGGCCAAGCCTTGGTCAGGAAAATATTGAGTTGGGGCTTACGGCTATCGGTTGGGGCATGGCAGCGGTGCTGGTGTTTATGGCGCTGTATTACAAAGCCTTTGGTTTAGTGGCGAATGTGGCTCTGCTGGGCAATTTGGTACTAATAGTCGGTGTTATGTCGCTGATCCCCGGTGCCACATTAACCTTACCTGGCATGGCTGGCATCGTGCTAACCGTGGGCATGGCGGTAGATGCCAACGTCCTTATTTTTGAGCGTATTCGCGAAGAGCTGGCTGAAGGTAAGTCGGTGCAGCAAGCCATACATTTGGGCTACGACCGTGCTTTTGCCACTATTGCCGACTCTAACATTACAACCTTATTAGTGGCACTGGTGCTGTTTGGTGTTGGCACCGGGCCGGTAAAAGGCTTTGCGGTGACACTGGCCATTGGCATTTTAACGTCAATTTTTACCGCTGTAGTGGGAACGCGCTTAGTGGTTAACGCAATTTGGGGTGGCCGCCGTTTGCAGTCATTACCAGTATAAGGAGCTCAGCATGCAGGTATTTAATCTTTCACAACCGCTGAATTTTATGCGGTTAAAGTGGCCAGCAGTAATGCTATCGATACTACTTCTTATTGGCTCTTTAGCCTCGTTTTTCATCAATGGGATTAACTGGGGATTGGATTTTACCGGTGGTACGGTGATTGAAGCCGGTTTTAGCCAACCCGCAGATTTAGCTGCCGTGCGCCAAACGCTTAACAGCGCCGGTTATGGCGATGCTGTTGTGCAGTTGTTTGGCACCAGCCGTGATGTGATGATCCGTATACCGCTGCGCGCAGAAATTGCTCAGGCCGTGGTTGGCGACACAGTATTACAGGCACTCAATGCGCAGCAGGCCGAACCGGTAACCATGCGCCGGGTCGAGTTTGTTGGCCCAAGCGTCGGTGAGGAGTTAAAACAAGACGGTGGCCTGGCCATGCTTACGGCCCTGGTCGGCATATTGCTGTATGTCGCTTTGCGATTTGAATGGCGCTTGTCGGTGGGGGCAGTCGTGGCGTTGGCACATGATGTGATCCTGACGCTGGGCTTGTTCTCAGTACTGCAACTGGAGTTTGATTTAACCGCACTGGCAGCAATATTGGCGCTAATAGGCTACTCCATCAACGATACCATCGTGGTGTTTGACCGTATTCGGGAGACATTTCGCAAGCTTCGTGATGTTAGTACTGACGAGGTTATTAATAGTGCTATTACCTCAACACTAAACCGCACGGTGATTACGTCACTAACAACCGTGTTGGTATTAATTGTGTTGTTTTATCTTGGTGGTGCGTTAATTCATGGTTTTGCTACCTCGCTGTTGTTTGGTATTGCGGTAGGTACCTACTCCTCTATTTATGTTGCCAGTGCGATTGCTGAAATTCTCGGTATCAGTAGAGAGGATATGTTACCACCAGCACCCGTAGCGGAAGACGGCGAGGGCGCTGTGCTGTGATGTCTTAATGTTAAATCCGCCACGGCTACCATGAACATTTGACCCGCTGGCGCTGCCTTATGCTAAGGTAGCGCCATGGTTATTTTATGTGTCATGCCTTATGCAAAGTACTAAAAATCATAACAAAACCTTGTTTGGCCCCGCTGCTTTAGTTACTGCGGCGTTTATTGGCCCGGGGACGGTGGTTACGGCTTCACTGGCCGGTGCTAACTATGGCTATGGTCTGGTTTGGGCGCTACTGTTTTCGGTGTTCGCTACCATGGTGTTACAGGAAATGGCGGCCAGGCTGGGCATTGTTACCGGGCGTGGGCTGGGTGAAAACCTGCGCGAACTGGTGCAGCATCCTCTGCTGCGTTGGCCATTGTTATTGTTAGTGGTGGCGGCAATGGTGCTGGGTAATAGTGCTTATCAGGGCGGCAATATCAGCGGTGCCGGGCTGGGCGCCGATGCGGTGTTTGGCGATAGCGGCTTGTTATTGGCATGGAAAGCCCATACCGGGCTTAACCTTTGGGCATTGCTAATCGGGGCTGTTGCGGCCTTGGTGTTATGGTTTGGTCAGTACAAGCTGATTGAACGCTGTTTAATTGCGTTAGTGTTGCTGATGAGTCTGGCGTTTATTGGCACTATGTTACTAACAAAACCGGATATACCAGCACTGTTACAAGGTGCGTTTTGGCCGGTGATCCCAAGCGGTGCAGTGCTAAGTGTGGTGGCATTAATTGGCACTACTGTGGTGCCTTATTCGTTATTTTTACATGCAGCTGCATCAGCGCAAAAATGGCCAAAAGCGACAATATCCACAGCCGACGCCTTACACGCTGCGCGGCAGGATATTGCGCTGGCCATTCCACTGGGTGGTTTAATTTCCATCGCTATTGTGTCCACCGCTGCAGCGGCTTTTTTTGGCCAACAGCAACCGCTGGAGAATGTGACCCAGCTAGCGCAGGCACTTACCCCGTTATTTGGCAGTGCCGCTACCTGGTGTTTGGCGCTGGGGTTAATCGCAGCGGGTTTGTCGTCAGCCATTACTGCCCCGTTGGCGGCGGCCTATGCGTTATCGGGTATTCTGGGTAAACCGTTAAATTTAAAGCAACCGGTGTTTCGTCTTACCTGGTTGCTCATTATTATCAGCGGCGTCTTGTTGTCTTCACTGGGTATTAAGCCGGTCAAGGTTATTTGGTTTGCTCAGGTCGCTAACGGTATTTTATTGCCGTTGATTTGCCTGTGTTTGTTGTTGGCAATGAACCACACCATGCTGGGCAATTATAAGAATAGCCGTTGGCAAAATGCGCTGGGTATCATGGTGTTACTGGTAAGCCTGGTGCTTAGTGGCCGCAGCCTGGCCTTGGCGTTTGCCCTGGTTTAATAGTTAACAAATTGATATCAACCGGCTAAAAATAAAGCGGATGAGCTAAATCCAGGCTATTTCTTTGCAGTTTGCTGACACAGTGTTTAGTGTTTGATTTGGGTAACTCTGATGCAAGAATCGGCCATAACTGCGTGTTACCCTCAAGCCATTCGGGGTGGTGTAGAATATCCAGTTTACTTTGGAAATAGGCTGACAGCGTACCGACATCTTGCCAATACTGGGGCAGGCTTTGCTGGCCGGGAATGGTGTTATTGCTAAAGTCGTATACACAGGCTTGTTGCTGGTTAAATAGTTTTGGCAGGATGTCATGGCCAAAATCGTGAGGTTTATCTGAAGCAAGCTTGGCTAAAAGTTGACACAGATAGTTAGCATTAAATAAATAATTACCCATCGACGCAAGAGCATAACCCGGCTTGTTTTTTATCTGCTTAATGTTACCACTCGGTTTTTCAGCAAAGCCACAAACTCTTTGCTGCTTGTCGGTTGTAATAATGCCAAATTGATGAGCATGCGAGACCGGTACGGCGACTGCGGCAACGGTAACGGCTGCTTTATGGTGTTGATGAAACGCCAGCATCTGGCGATAATCCATTTTATAAATATGATCAGCACTTAGAATGGCAATAACATCGGCGTGATAGTGTTGAATAACGTCAAGTAAGCTAGCGACGGCACCGGCTGTACCTTGCTGAAGATGCGATGGCGCCTGATGCACTTTTAACTGGCCATCACGGTTAAAGCGAGGCTGCCAAAAGGTGTTTAAATGCCGGTGTAAAGCTGCAGGGCGGTATTGTGTTAGCACCATGACCTGGTGAAAGCCAGAGTGCCATAAATTACTTAACACAAAATCAATAATTCTGCGCTGGTACGCAAAAGCTAGCGCAGGCTTACACTGTTTTTGTGTCAGCGGCCTTAAACGGCTACCTGTGCCGCCCGCCAATACGATGCTAAGCAATTTACACACAAGCCGCTCTTACGATGTAAACAAGGTGTAGCAAGCTTAGCTGATAACTTCATAGTTGGTTTGATATATATCAAATGAAAAGCGAACATAAAAAAGCGCCATAACGGCGCTTAAGTTAGTTAAACATTTTCAGCCCGGCAACCAGCAGGCTATTCACCAATGCGTGTACGTATTTCGTTTACCAATGGCGATGAAGCAAAGCCATTTGCATCAGCCCATTGTGGATAATCAAACGCGGCTAAGGTTTTAGACGGCATTTGTTTTACAATAAAGGTACCTGATTCATAGGCGTCACTTCTAATAGCGAACTGCAGCATATTTTCGTTGTTGCAGGATATGCTATCAAAAATATTGCGTAGGTTTAGTTTATTATCTGACAACAGCTTACGTAGCTGATTGCGGTTATCGTCTTTAACATAACCGCACATAGTGCCTGCCAATTGTTCATTTGCTTGCACCGTAGACAACGAAGAAACTAAGAATAAAGCACTAACACAGAGTACTGTTTTTAACATTGGATTCTCCAATTAAAGGGGGTTGCTGCAAAATTATAGCCAAGCTTTTAGGATGAGGAGTAAAAAAAAAGCATTATACGATGAATATTTTCAGATAGTTAGCAATGTTTAGCGACAACAAGCGCTATAATAGCGACGTTTAAGTAAGCTGCGTCCGTTGCGAAAAATGCCAAGGAGATACCATGACTACGCTGGAATATATACTGCTGATGTTGTTGCTGGTGAGTAGCAGTGCATTTTTCTCCGTATCTGAAATTGCACTAGCGGCATCTCGCAAGATGCGGTTGCGTTTAATGGCCACCGAAGGCGATATTAATGCCGCCAAGGTGCTGGATTTGCAGGAGCATCCAGGCAATTTTTTCACTATTGTCCAAATTGGTTTAAATGCGGTAGCGATTTTGGGTGGTATTTTAGGTGAGTCTGCCTTTACCCCTTATTTTACCGCCTTATTTTCATTGTTTTTTAGCCAGATCTTTGCCGCTAATGCTGGCTTCGCGGTGTCAGTGTTCTTTGTTACAGCTTTATTTATTTTGTTTGCCGATCTTATGCCAAAGCGCCTGGCCATGATTGCGCCAGAAAAAATTGCCACCCGAGTGGTGTCGCCAATGCTGTTTCTTATTACTGTATTCAAACCCTTAGTCTGGTTATTTAATAGCCTGGCCAACCTGTTTTTCAGTTTGTTTAATGTGCCAACGATGCGCAAAGATGATATTACACCCGACGATATCATTGCCATGATGGAAGCTGGCGCGCAAGCCGGTGTATTGCAAGAGCATGAACACCAATTGTTGGAAAACGTGTTTGATATGGAATCACGTACAGTAACATCGGCTATGACGGCGCGTGAAAGCTTAATTTTCTTTACGCTGAATGAATCACAGGACAACATTAAAACGAAACTTGCAGAGCATCCGCATGCTAAATTTTTGGTGGTGGATGGCGTTTTGGACAAAGTCATTGGGTACGTTGATACGCGTGATATCTTGCTGCAGGTGCTGCACGATCAGCCTATTTCATTAAAAAAAGAGGGTATAGTACGGGCACCGCTGATTATTCCTGACACCTTATCGCTTTATGAAGTTTTAGAGCACTTTAAATCAGCCGGCGTTGATTTTGCCATCATCATGAATGAATACGCCTTAGTAGTAGGCATAATAACCCTGAAAGACGTAATGAGTATTGTGATGGGAGAACTGGTGAGCTCAGAAGAAGAGCAGATAGTGGCTCGTGATGCGAACTCCTGGCTGGTTGAGGGGTTAACGCCGTTACAAGATGTGATGCGGGTGTTGGATATTGATAATTTCCCTAACCCCGAGAGCTATGAAACTATCGCCGGTTTTATGATGTTTACGTTGCGGAAAATTCCAAAACGTACCGACTTTGTTTTGCACGGCGGCTATAAGTTTGAAGTGGTTGATATTGATAGCTATAAGATTGACCAGCTGTTGGTCACCCGTTTGGCAAAAATTGAAGCGGCTGAAAAGTAATAAGCTATCAGCCGCCGGATAGCGTTTAGGCTTTTGGGTTGTTGATGACGTTATTGGTCTTGTCAGTTAGTTCATTTTCAACTGGCTTATCACTGCCGTTATCATCTTGCGCTGGAGGATTGGCGGCCAGCTCAAGCATTTTTTCTCTAAAGTTTTGCAGCCCTTGCATTACCAGACCATAGGTCTTGTCTACATCAGATTCAATATCACCTTCAAACACCTTCAAGCTGGTTAAAATATCCTTGGCGTCTGCAAAGCCTTTTTCAATGCCTTCGCTTATCAAGCTCATAAAGTTGTCTAGCCGCTGTTCTTCAGCTGTGTCGGGGTCTAGATCTTTATAGCGGCTATAAAATGCTGTGGCGTAGGCCGTTATGCGATCTGCCGTGGCTTCAGGCGAGGTATCAATCCCCGAGTCATACACTTTTTGCGCTGCGTTTTCGCCCAACACTGGCTCTAACTCGGCATTGATACCCTCTAAAGCGGTTTTAAATAATAAACTTAATGAATCGTTGTTACTGCGCAGCGAGACTTCTTCATTTGCCCGCAATATGGCCACATTCTGTGCTTTTTTCGCCTGGGCTTTATCGCTCTCGACCGGAACCTGATCGGTTTTTACGGCGTTAGCATTTCGCTTGTTAATGCCGACGACAGAGGCATTGTTGCTGGAAGTGATCGACATAGTGCAGCTCCTGATTAATCTGGCATATAAACACTGAGTTGAGTATAGCCCGTTACTGCATATCGGCAGCGACGGGCTAAACATTAGCTGATTTTAATCGAATACCAAAAAAGAGTTGTTGCCGCCATTGCTGAAGCAGGTAATAAGCCAGTATGACACTGCGTAAGGCCATAAATACACATAATGCAGCCCACAAAGCATGGTTTTGCCAGTGCGAAAGCAGGTAAAAACACAGCATAAACCCAAGCAAAGCTAACAGCATACTGTTGCGCAGTTGTTTGCCTTGAGTAGCACCAATAAATACGCCATCCAATAAATACGCCCAACTGGCGACCAGCGGTAGCAGTATCATCCAATTTAGGTACTGAGCCGCCTGTTGTTGCACGCTAACAATACTGGTTAACAGCGCAACAAAGTTATGGCCAAGCAGCGCATAGCTCAGGCTAAAGAGCAACGACAGGATAAGACACCATAGTGCAAGAATGTCAAGATTGGCGCTGAGTTCGGTTACATTATTACGGCCAATAGCACGGCCGACCAAACTCTCTGCAGCATAGGCCAGGCCATCCAATGCATAGGAGACCAGCATTAAAAAGCTCAGTAGTACGGCATTAGCGGCGACAATATTGTCGCCATAGGTAGCGCCCTGAAAGGCAATAAAGACAAACACGGCTTGTAAACACAGGCTGCGTAAAAAAATATCCCGGTTTAATGCCAGCAGCTGACGACTGCCTTGTAAGTTAAAAGCACGCGGTTTAAGTGCTGAAAATATTTGCGCACCAGCACTTTTGTGTAGTAAATACATCGCCAGCAATAACGTCGCATAATCGGCCAGTACCGAAGCCAAAGCAACACCCTCAGTGGTCCAGTCCAACCCCATGACAAACAACAGATCAAGTACAATGTTGATAATGTTGCCCCACAGTAACATCCACATGGGGTAACGCGCATTTTGCTTGCCAAGAAACCAGCCCATAAGTACTAAATTAACCAAGGTGGCGGGAGCACTCCAAATCCGAAGTTTAAAGTAAATAACCGCTTGTGATGTCACGTCGGTGCTAGCGTCACTAAAGTAGATAAGTAATTGCGCTATGGGCTGCTGTGCGCACAACAACACGATACTAAGAACTAATGCCAGCGAAATGCCTTGTTGTAAACAATGGATTGTTTCAGCTTCGCTATTGCGACCATGCGCCTGAGCGGTAAGCCCTGTCGTACTCATGCGTAAAAAGCTAAATAAAAAATACACTAAGCTGATCACGCTGCCACCCAGTGCAACCCCGCCCAAATAGCGTGCATCATTTAAATGGCCAACGACGGCAGTATCAACTAAGCCAAGCAGCGGTACACATAGATTAGACAGCACCATCGGCAGCGCTATAGCCGCAATTTGACGTTGGCGCGACAGATTAAAAAACACCGCCAGCATACGAGACAACCTTAAGCTAAAACGCTGATGATACAAGCTGTGATAACCTAATGCGACCTTCTAAGCGTAGTCAAATGGCTTTATACTAAGCGCTCGGTGGTTTGTTGTCAGGGTGAAATGTTTGATTGAGTATAAAAGCCCGGCGTTTTATCGTGCCACCTTTGCCTTGTGTCTGGCGGCAGTGGTGGTATTTGCCAACCTGCATTTATTACAGCCTTTACTGCCGGTGCTCAGTCGCGATTTTAATCTTACGCCACTTCAAACCAACTGGGCTTATACCATAGGTACGCTTAGCCTCGGCTTATCGCTTTTAGTCTATGCGGCGTTGTCTGATGCCTGGGGCCGGAAAAAACTGTTGCTGTTTACTCTTTCTGGCATGACATTGACGACATTGGCATTAACACAGGTAGAAAGCTTTACTGCTTTGCTATTGTGGCGCGCGCTTCAAGGCATTTTTCTGGGTGGGTTACCGGCCATTGCTATCGCCTATATGGGCGAGGAGTTTACTAAGCCTGCGGTGGTCGCGGCAGTGGGGTACTACATCAGTGCCAATTCGCTGGGCGGCATCAGTGGGCGTTTAATGGCTGGCGCGCTGGCCGATATTGGGCATTGGCAATGGGCATTTGGGCCGGTAGCATTACTTAGTCTGTTAAGTTGTTATTTTGTCTGGCGTTTTTTACCCAGTGCGGCGCGTTTTAGTACCAGGCATTTTAGCGCTAAGCAGGCGCTTACCGATAATCTGTATCACCTTAAGCAGCCCTTACTGTTGCTGACATTCCTGATTGGTGGTTTAAATTTCTTTATTTTTCTAAATCAATACACCTATATTTCCTTTGTCCTTTCAGACACGCCTTACTCGCTCAGTAGCGTTTGGATTGGGCTGCTATTTGTAACCTATTTTACGGGCACTTTAGGTTCAGCCTTGTCAGGCAAGGTTGCGCTGAAAATAGCGCCGCCACTGGGCATGGCCGCTGGCGTGGTGATATTGATGTTGGGTACTTTATTTACCTTACATAGCAGCTTAGTTAGTATTGTTCTGGGCTTTTTTATTAACGCTTTTGGCTTCTTTTTATGCCACTCGTTAGCCAGCAGTTGGGTTAATCACTGCGCTAGCCGCGCTAAAGCCAGTGCCAGCGCATTGTATCTGGTGTTTTACTATGTTGGTGCCAGCACCGGCGGCATTTACCTGCAGCCCTTTTGGCAGTGGTTAGGTTGGCAAGGTGTGGTTATTGGCGCAGAGCTAATGTATGGCGTGACACTATTGCTCTGTATCTGGCTGTACGTTAAGGCGAAGCGCCTGCAATTGCTGAAGTTCTGATGCGGTAAGGTCGCGCATAGCACCAACGGCTAAATTACCCAGTTCAATACAGTCTAGGCGGATGCGTTTTAGTGCAGTAACTTTGTAACCACAGGCCTTACTCATATAACGAATTTGCCGATGTAGGCCTTGTGTCAAAGTAATGTGGAATTGTTTTTCGCCAAGGGCAATCACGTTACAGGGGCGGGACTGATAGTGCCGTTCACCCAGTTGCCAACTTACACCTGATGCCATTTGCTGAATAAACTGTGCATCAATGCTTTTATCCGTCTCTACCAGATAAGCTTTTTCATGCAGAAAATCGGGATGCATTAACTGCTGGCTCAGGGCACCATCGTTAGTGAGCAGCAATAAACCGCTGGAGTCTTTATCCAGCCGGCCAACAGCAAATAACCGATGTGGTAAATGGTGTATTAGCTGATAAAGGCTAGCAGGGTTGTCAGCTTTGACATTGCAGTCTATCCCTACAGGCTTGTGGTACAGCACGTAGTGTAAAGGAGGCGGCGCAGCTAACGGCTGTTGGTCAATACAGACAAGGTCGTGTTGTGACACCTGTAGCGTGTGTCCTGCCAGTGTATTATTAACGGATACTCTGCCAGCGGTAATAAGACGTTCTGCAGCACGGCGGGAGCAAAAGCCGCTGTGGGCAATCCACTTTGCAAGCCGATGCTGTTCTGCTTGTTTATGTTGTGTCACAACGTTTACTCATTTCAAGGTAAGCTGGTAATGGTAACTGATCTGTCGCAAATAAATCATTGTGTTGTAACAAAATAGCGTAATACTGCAATGGCCTTCAACGGCAATTTGTTCCTTCTTACGTGCACTGCACGTAGAAAACTAGTGCTTTTTCTTCAACCGGGTTTTACCCGGTTTTTTTTCGCCGGATAATCCAGCTTCATCAAAGCTTCCCCAGACAGTAACAAAACTGAAATCAATTTCGCGCATAATGGTTGCAGTTACACCTTCCTTCCTGGATTATTTCAGCACTATTTAGTGTCGGGAGCTAAGCTCCCGAATTTCTTTTTTAAAAAAATTTTACTCACCTTTAAACCTTTCGAATTACCCTACCGACTAAGCTGACAATACAAACAAAAAAGATGTTCTGAATAAGATATTCCGAACCCACTAAGGGCGTTTATGGCAATGGAGATTGCGCAGGCAATCGCGGCAGCAAAAAACGGTGATAAGCAAGCATTTCATCATGTTTATCAGCAGTTTGTCGGTCGGGTGTATGCTATTTGCTGGCGACTTTTGGCAAACAGGCAAAAGGCGGAAGATGCCTGTCAGGACGTGTTTATTAAGGTTTGGCAGCAGTTGCCTGCTTTTCGTGGCGACTGCAGTTTTGCGACCTGGTTACACAGTATTGCCACCCGCACAGCAATTGATGTGTGGCGCGGTGAAAAATATCTGCGTTTAACCGACAGCAGCGACATACAGAACGAGCTTATCGAGCAAACAGTTGGTTGCAGTAGTGAAGATATGCCTTTAGAGCAGGCCATACAGCGCATACCGCCGCAAGCGCGTGCCGTATTTGTTCTGTTTGCGCTGGAAGGTTATCAGCATCAGGAGATTGCCAGCCTGCTTGGCATTAAAGAGGGTACCTCTAAAGCGCAGTACTTTAGAGCCAGACAATTGTTACAGGAGTGGTTAGCTGATGAATGAACAGCAACTTGACCAGGCTATTAAGGGCCTGACACAGCAAATAACACCCGAACGTAACTTGTGGCCAGAGATTGAAAGTCGGCTGATATCACCCGGCAAGGCTGGGAAATCCAGGCGATTGATAAGAGCATTGGCAACGGCAGCCATGTTGGGTTTGGTCAGTGTAATGGGCTGGCAACTTTTATTGTTACCTTCCGCACCTGAGAGCAGCCTGGCGAAAATGCCCACAGCAGAGCTGATGCTATTGCAAGTGTTTGAGCAGCAAAAAGCCCGCCAGTTAAGCCAAATGGCAGAAGTAAATGAGGGGTTTGATAACTGGCAGCAACAATTGCAGGTATGGGACCAGGCCATAGCGCAGGTGCGAGGGGCACTACTATTTTATCCGGATGAACCGCAGCTTTTAGCGCAGTTGCAACGCTTATATCAGCAGCAGTTGTCGTATATTCAGCGGGCGACACTGCACCACAATTCAGTGATCAGTTAGGAGTAATTTATGCTTACATTAACAAAACCATGGCAGGTAGCGCTTACGGCGCTAATGCTGTTAAACATCAGCTTACCGGCGTTTGCCGACTCGCGTGAAACGGTTGACGAAAGTCGCAACGTGGCCGGCAATGAAAAAATCTATCTCGAAGTTATGAGCGGTGAGATAGCCATTAAAGCTGTAAACAGCAACCAGTTTAAGATTGTTGGAAAACTGGATGAAAAGGCCACCGGTTACACGCTGGAATCAGCAGACGGTTTTACCCGCTTTGAAATGACCATGCCACGCCAGGTGAATTACCGCGGCAACGAAAAATCAAATGCCGCTGACTTACGTATTGAAGTACCCATTGGCAGCAGCGTTGAATTTAAAGGTGTAAACAGCGATGTGAGCCTCAGCGGCATTACGGGTGGCAGCAATATAGGCACGGTGAATGGCACCATTGCGGCAGTAGAGCTGGCAAATTTGGTGCAGTTAAGTACAGTAAATGGTGAGATTAATAGTAAAGACAATAGTGGCCAAATAACGCTGAGTTCAGTCAACGGAAAAATAACTGATGTTGGTTCATCTGGCCGGTTGGAGTACAGCGTGGTAAATGGTGAGGTCAAAGCCAGAACCAATGCCGAGGAAGTGACGGTAAGCACGGTAAACGGTGATGCTAAACTGAAAATGACCAGTACAACACAGCTGAAATTAAGCACCGTTAACGGCGAGATTGAAGCAGAGCTCGCTAACTCGGTTAGCCCACGCATCAGCGGCAGCAGTGTCAGCGGTGATATTGAATTAAAGCTGGATACGAATGTTAGCGCCCGGTTTGATATTAAAGCCTCAGCCGGTGGCAGCATCGATAACAAACTTAGCAGCGACAAAGCTACTAAAGCCAAATATGGCCCAGCCCGCAGCCTGCAGTTTACATTGGGCAGTGGTGATGGCAGCGTAGAGCTAAACACAGTAAGCGGTGATGTCGAGCTGGATAAGTTGTAAACCGTATAAAAAGTCACTTTTCCTGTAAATAACAAAGGCCGCTATAGCGGTCTTTGTTATTTGTTGCATCAAAGGCTAATTTAGAAAAAATGATTGATTTTCATTTAGATAACAGCATAGATTGGATTGATAAATTACATGCTTTGAATAAGTAGATATGGAGCTTGCTATGAAACATAAGTTACTTGCTGCGTTTGCAGTATTTTTGTCACTATCGGTAACAGCTGAGACAGAAATAGACTTAAATGCTTTTGCACAGCAGTATTTTAAGGCGATGGTGGCGACGCAGGCACCTGATGCGACAACACAGGATCTGGAAAACTACCTGGCGCTTTTAACCGATGATATCGGCCATTCACATTTACCTTATGTTACTGACGATTCGCGCCAGCCTGATGGCAAACAAGCGATGCGAAAAGGCATGACGTTTTATTTAGGCGCCCACACCGAACATAAAGCCGAGCTGTTGGATGTGTTTACCTTTAATCAGTCGGCCATCGCCATTCGCTACAGTAACAGCGCCAAAGGTATTCACCCGCAGCATAAGCAAGCCATTTCTTACAGCCAAGTTATGATGGAAGTATTGGAGATGGAAAACGGTAAGGTTGCAGTAATCCGTAAGTATCATCAGTAATATGTATTTTTCCGCGCATGGTTGCGTTAAAAATTGCCGTTACAAATAGGGTTAAGCAAATGAAATTATTATTAGCGGTTTTGCTGCTATTTTGCGTTGAAGCAAACGGCAATACCGCTTACGAAATACCGCGCAGCGCGGTTATTGAGCTTAAAGAGCAATCCAGCAGCCGTGTTTACCCGCTGTTTATTCAACTGCCCGCTTCTTATAACAAACAGCCGGATAAAGTGTATCCGGTAATTTATCTGGTTGATGCGCATTACAGCTTCCCGCTGATAAGCGGCGCGACACGTTTTCCGATGAACAGCGGCGTCATGCAGCAGGCAATTATTGTTGCTGTATCGTATGAGCAAGGTTCAAAAGGTGCCAGCAGCAGAATTCGCGATTACACACCGTCAAATGCTAAAGCGTGGCGGCAGGAAACCGGTAATGCCAGCGGCCATATGGCCTTTATCCGTGATACGGTTTTTCCGTTTATTGAGCAAAACTACCGTGCCAGCAACACTAACCGCACTTTTGTCGGCAACTCGTTAGGCGGCTTATTCGGCACTTATATTTTATTTACTGAGCCAGCGTTGTTTGCCAACTACATACTTGGCAGCCCGTCAGTCTGGTTTGATAATAATATGATTCTGGCGGCGTCGGTGGTTAAACCCAAGGCGGCTACCAGGGTGTATATATCTGTTGGGGAATACGAGACACCGGCTTACGGCGAAGGCCAGGATATGCTGGCCGGGGCTAAACAGTTAACAGACAAAATTCGGGCACTTAACAGCGGTAATATTGACTTGCGATTTTCAGTTGTATCTGGCGCCAGTCATGCCACGGCCTTTCCAACTACTGCAATTCAGGGGCTGGATTGGATTTATGGCATTAAAAAACAATGACGATTATACCGATGCAGTGGTGGTATGCGGAGGAACTCGCGCCGAGGGAGGTATTACAATGAGCAACTTTACAGAAGACAACAGTTCTGAGTTCGCGGATCAGGCAAAACAGAAAATAGCCGAGTTTAATGCGCAGCACTGGGATGCTAGTAAGCGCCAGGCATTGGGGCTTAAGCAATTAAATGCTTTTGGTGAACTGGTCGCGGCATTAGCCGGGCGCACTTTTGGTAACTGGTTTTATTTAGAGTCGTTCTGGCTAGCCGAGACTGAGCGCGGTAAAGGAATTGGTAGTGCTATGCTGGCAAGCGCCGAAGCTATGGCCAAAGCGCGTGGTTGTCGTTTTGTTGTTTTGGATACTGTGGAGTTTCAGGCAAAACCGTTTTATCAGCGCCATGGTTATCAGGTTAAGTGGGTGCAACAGGACTACCCCTTTGCCGGTGGGGCCAAATACTTTATGACTAAAACGTTGTGACATTTGTCTTTCAACATGACGCGGTTTACCCCCATGAATACACCATAAATCATCCTTGAGGCTCGATTGAAAAGAACTCCTGTCCTTTTCCCGTCGGGCCAGCTTAGCTGTCCAAATATGTTCCTGACATATTTGTCCGGCCATCCATGGCCTCCACGGTTGATTTAGGGCATGCCGGTCATGCTGAGTTTAAGCACCGTTATCAGTTGTTAATTAAGCCGTAGTGTTTATCCAGCACGTCGATAATTTCAGCTTTAGGGTTATCCGACAGGCTGATTTTTTTACCAATTACTTTTTCTGCAATGCCTAAATAAGTGTGGGAGATATCCATCATCACGCTCGTGGGCAGCGCGTTGTCGCGCGCCAATGCTGCGCGCTCTGGCATGCGGTCTTTATTTAACAGGATATCCGGCTCGGGGAAGTGGTTTAGTAACCACTGGCGGAAGCCTTCTTTTGATTGCTCAACGATGTTGCCACTGCGCCAGCTTGCACCGTCCCATATACGTGAGCTATCGGGTGTGCCCACTTCATCCATATAAATGAGTTTGTTTTGATTATTGGCATCTTTTACATAGCCAAATTCAAACTTGGTATCAACAAACATCTGGTCTAATTTAGCCAGTGCATCACTGATAACGCCAAAGCCTTGCTTTAACAACTTTTCGTACAGGTCAATATCTGCAGCCTGTTCAAAGCCAAAGGCCGCGCTATGACGCTGAATATCGGCGCGGGAAATATTAACGTCATCCGCCTCGGGCACACCATCAAGGCCAGTGAGAATGCCTTTAGTAGAGGGCGTAATTAAAATTTCCGGCAGTTTTTGATCTTTCTTTAGGCCCTCTGGCAAGGTAATACCACAGAACTCGCGCTCGCCCTTGCTATAGGCGCGCCACATTGAGCCGGTAATATACTGACGGGCAATGGCTTCAATTTTTACCGGCCGGGCTTTTTGAACAATCCAAACCAGCGGGTGCGGAATATCCAAAATATGGCTGTCGGCTAAGCCATGTTGCTTAAACAGCGAAAACCAGTGATTAGAAATGGCATTTAGCGCAGCGCCTTTGCCCGGAACGCCATTTAAGCCGTTCTCGCCATGCCAGATGCAATCAAATGCAGAGATGCGATCGCTAATCACCATGATAGCCAGCGGCGTGTCCATAGCAACAGGGTAGTTTTTTTCACGAATAAGCCGTGCGCTGTCTGCGGCCGTTAACCAGTAAACACTGCGCACCTTGCCGGAATGTACCGGTAAATCTGTACGAATTGGCAAGTCATCGTTGACTGCCAGAACCTGAGTTGCAAAAGTCATCTTTACGTCTTCTGAGGCTGAGAAAGGCGCGCAGAGTTTAGCAGATTCTATTGCTTAACTGAATCGGTCTGCGTAATGAGCGCAGCAAGATTATCCTTTTTGCCGGTGGCGCTAAATACTTCATGAGCAAAAAATCATCATAAAAAAACGGTGTTAAAGTGATTAAGTTCAATCAATATTAATGCTTTATTGTAATTTGGTTTTTTACTTTGTCATTAAGTGTAACCAACTGTTTGAAATGGTGAAACAGCATAGAGTTATCCCAGTGAAGCCCTTACCCTGAGGACGTTAAATACTACCCTTCGGAAGGACTTCATGAAATTAGCTTATATATCTTCACTTGTGCTGTTAACAACTATGTTGGCAGGTTGCGGTGGCAGCAGTAAAGACGAGGCAACGGCAGAAAGTTATCTGCAATTTTATAATGGTGCGGCAATAGCGGGCAATACACTGTTAAAGGCCGGTGATACAAGTATTGGCAATGCAGCTTACGGTGACGTTAGCTCGCTGGTTGCATTAGAGGCTGATACTTATGCCGTTAAGTTTGTGGATGTGGCATCTACAGATGACTTGTTAGAGGAAAATGTTGCGCTAGCCAAAGACATGAAAACACTGTTTATCCTGACACAACAAGACCAGCAGTATGATCACCTTAGCCTGAGTTTTAAGCGCGATGCTGAACTGGAAGATAAATTTAATCTGCATATAGCTAATTTATCGGAGCAATATCCGCAGTTAGATATTTATATTGGTGCTGAAAATACCAGTTTTTCAGACGCTGAGTTACTTGAATCACTTAGCCTGCACGAAGTAACAACGGAAGCAAAAAGTCGTGATCTTGGTAAGTTTAACCTGTACCTGACTGAAGCCGGACAGACGACGCCAATTTTTACGGCGCAGTCGGTACACTTTGCTTATGAAAATACTTACGTCATGATTGTGCGTGATAAGCATGGCCCGCTTGCCGAGCAGTTATCGCTGGATATTGTACTGAATTCATCTAGTGTTACTGCCTACAACAATGTTGATGCCAGTGCGCAGTTCCGCCTGTACAACAGTTTGGATCAAAATATACAGCTTGCCTTGGACAACACCATTGTGGCCAGCGTTGCGGCTGGTCAAATGGGGGCTTATGTGAGCAGCGAGCAAGGTGATTACAGCCTGTCGGTGCGTACTGAAAATGGTGATGTGTTATTAAACAGTGCCTTGCTAAGCTTGGCTGCTGGTGATAGCAAAGCGGTGTTGCTGTATAACAATGAAGCCCAAGCGGCTGAAGCATTAACGGTACTAGAGCGTGATACGCCGCAACTTCAAGCGCATGATGTGCTGGTGGCTAATCTGGTGCCGGATTTTACCAAGCTACAGTTTTATTTTGTCCGTCAAAATGAAACCATTAGTACGGCCAAATACAGCATTAAAAACCTGGAATTTAAAAAGCAGCAAAGCATTAACTTACCTAAAGATGACTACGCTATTGCATTGGTTCAGGTTGCGGACAATGGCAGCACGACCTTGTTGGATAAAACACCCAGCATGATGTTAGAGCCAGGGGTTCACTATTCACTGTTGGCAGAAAAAGATGACGCCGCACCATCAGGATATCGTTTAAAACTGGTGCAGTAATGAACTTGTAAAATAGTTTAATAAATAAACAAAAGGCGATCATCAGATCGCCTTTTGCGTTATCAACGTTAAAGGAAGTTAAAAGCTGTAGCTGGCGCCAAGCGAAAACAATTGGCCTTTATTGCGGTAGTCGGCTTGATAACCGCTTTGATAAAGCCGCTCATTTTGCACATTATATTCGTGTTCATTCACGCTAACGTCACCAGTAAACAAGTAACCGTACGCAATATCAAAACTAAGATGCTGATTTAACTGCCAATGTGTACCTACAGTAATCCATAAACGATCGTCAGTAGGAATGCGGGCCGTTTTGTGGCTAGTTGATATAGGGTTTTCATCATATGCCATACCGGCTTTTAGCGTAATGTCAGGTTGGTATTGGTAGGTTGCTCCAACAGCAAAGCCCCACACGTTGTGCCAATACTCTGGAATGTAGCCAATTTGCCCTTCGTTGTTCAGGTTTGCTGCAGTTTGCGTATTAAGCGAAATACTCGGATTAGTGTCGTTACTGACAATATCGATGCTCTGAAACTCACTCCACTGAGTCCAAACTGCACTAAATTGCACTGACAACGCCTTTGTCAGCTGCTGATCAACACTAAATGCCGCTGATGCGGGAGTTGTTAGCGCCAGTTGACTGGCTTCCGTTAGCTTACTTTGTGACGCCAGTTTACCCGTGGATAAATCAATAGCAGGCAGGTGAGGGGCTACAACCATGAAATTAGGATTACCGACCACATTAGCTCCGGTAATCGGGGCGTTAGTAATGACAGAGTCGCCTTTTAAATTAAAACGAATTGCGGAATGGTACATCAATGCCAGGAGTGTGCCGTCAAGCGGCTCTGCATGAATGCCTAACGTATAGCCAAAAGCAATATCATCGCCTTCTACTTCATAATGACTATTGCAGTAAGCTGCGTTATACACAGGTGCACCGAACATAGCATTTGTTGTTTGTTCGCCTAGCTCACACAGGCCGCTGTGATCTTTGTACTTTGATAAGGTACCCGCGGCACGGTTAATTGAGATACCAGCACCGACAGACCAATGTTTATTCAGGTTATAGCCAATGGAGGGTTGTAAGCTTAGCACCTGAATAGCTGTTTCATCGGCAAAATAGCGACCGACAAAGTCATTATCGTAATCTGATGACAGACCAAATGGCACATAAAAGCCGATACCCCAGCTTACGTCATTGTTGATTTTATCGGCATAAAACACAAAAGGGACCAATTCATTTAAACTATTTGCGCCTTCGGTACGACCAACTACTGATTGGCCGTTAGCGCTTTGTGCTTGGGCATTACCGTAATTAGTTTTAGCGGTAATCAGCGATAGGCCGCCAGTTAATTGTGTGCCATCAAGCTTTGTGATGGCAGCCGGGTTTGAGTAAACCAGGCTGGCATCAGTAATTTGTGCACCACGACCAGCATAAGCATTGCCCATGCTGCTGACGGATTGTTCGAATAATTTATAGCCTTCAGCCTGTGCCGACAGACAAATAAGCGCAGAAAATACGGCAAGCGAAATAGCAGTTGTTCTAATCATATACATACCCCGTTGAATGTAAAACGCGGCAGTATAAAAGAGGTCGTACCTTAGAGTACATACTCTAGAATGTAAGTGCTGATTGTTTAGTCGTTAATGTAATAAAAGCATGTTTTGCTAAAGTGGTTTATATGACTAATAGTTAGTATTTTTAACTAAGTTAAAAGTGACCATTGAATAATGACACTTATTATATTTTTACTATGCCATTGAAATTGTTAGCTTTAAATATTTTTGTAACGATGGCATAGCAGCTGCATTGTCTGTGTTAACTTGCTTAAATACTGTTTTCCAAAGGAAGAATCATGAAAACGTCATCCCCTTTCAAAATGACCATCGTCGCCATGCTCGTTGCCAGTAGTATGCTGTTAACGGGGTGTAATCAAGCCAATAGTACGACGGCTACAACGACGGCAGAGGCTATTGCAGCCATTCCGGTGGAAGCGGTGCTATCGCGTAACGGTGAGATCAGCAGCAGCTACCGTACTACCAGTACACTAGAAGCGCGCGCTGAGGCTGAAGTGATCAGTAAAACCACTGGTATCGTGCAGCGCATATTTGTTGAAGAAGGTGACGCCGTAGAAGCGGGGCAATTGTTAGCACAACTGGATAATGAGCGTCAGCAGTTTAATCTGAATAAAGAAAAAGCTGAGCTAAGCCGGTTGGGAAGTGAATTAAAGCGCATGGAAGAAATGTATCAACGTCAGTTGATCAGTGCCGATGTGTTTGAAAAATTACAGTGGCAACACGATGCGTTAAAAGCTAGCGTAGATTTGGCTGAATTGGCATTAAGAGAAACCGAAATTCGTGCCCCTATCAGTGGCGTGGTGGCACGCCGATATGCCAAGGTTGGCCAGCTGGTTAATCAACACGCGACACAATCATTGTTTTACGTGGTCTCTAATCAACAGCTTGAGGCCGTGGTGTATTTACCCGAGCAGCAGCTGGCACAAGCCCATATTGGACAAAAAGCGCTAATGCAGTTTGCCGGTATGACGGCCTTTAACGCTGAATTAGTGCGTATTTCACCTGTGGTAGATGGCCAGTCGGGCACAGTGCGTGCCGTGTTAAAAGTAGCGAATAAACAGCAACAACTTAAACCTGGCATGTTTGCACAAGTGGAGTTGCAATTTGATGTAAAAGCTGACGCGTTGTTGCTACCTAAGCGGGCATTAATGACTACAGATAACACTCAAACCGTGTTTGTCGTAAATGATGAGAATAAAGTCAGCCGTAAACCGGTGCAGCTTGGATATCAATCAGATAACACCGTTGAGATTTTATCTGGCCTGAGCTTGGGCGATAAAGTGGTTATAGCCGGGCAGTCAGCACTTAAAGATGATGCGTTGGTGAATGTGGTTGCCGTTCGCGAATTCTAAGTCAGGCTTTTATAACAATAATTATATGCACAGGACTTGCTGCTATGAAACTGGTTGATACTGCTGTGACCCGTCCGGTCACAATATGGATGTTTACATTAGGAATTTTATTATTTGGCTTGGTAGCTGCGGGGCGTTTAGCGGTAAACCTGTTACCTGACTTATCTTACCCCAGCTTAACCATTCGCACCGAGTTTGTTGGCGCCGCCCCTGCTGAAGTGGAGCAATTGGTCAGTAAGCCAATTGAAGAGGCCATAGGCATTGTTAAAGGGGTTCGCAAGGTGCAGTCGGTATCTCGCTCAGGCCGCTCTGATGTGGTGATGGAGTTTGACTGGGGCACTGATATGGATATCGCGGCTCTTGAGGTGCGCGAAAAACTGGACGTGTTATTTTTACCGCTCGAAATTGAAAAACCTCTGTTGCTGCGGTTCAACCCTAATTTAGACCCGATTGTGCGTTTTGCATTAAGCCGTGAGGCCACTGAAGGCGCGTCGCTTAACCCCGCTCAGCTTGTTAGTTTACGTACCTTTGCTGAAGAAGATTTGCGTCGTCGGCTAGAGTCTTTACCTGGCGTGGCTGCAGTGCGACCTGATGGTGGTTTAAGCCAGGAAATACAAATTCTGGTTGATGCCGAAAAACTCAGCCAGTTACAGCTGGATATTAGTCAAATTAGTGAGCGCTTGCGGCAGGAAAATATTAATCAATCAGGTGGCCGGTTAGAAACATCAAGTTATGATTATCTGGTTCGTACGATCAATCAATTTGCCGACCTTAAACAAATCGAAGACTTATATATTGCCCAGGTGGGTGATAGCCAAATTCGTTTAAAAGATGTTGCCGAAGTACGCGACAGCTTTGTCGATAGACAAAGTATTACCTATGTTGATGGCAAAGAAGCGATTGAGGTGGCCATTTATAAAGAAGGCGATGCCAATACCGTACAGGTCGCAAAAAACCTTATTGGTCAGCTTGATACCTTAAAGAAAAGCCTGCCAGCGGGCTATACACTGACATTAGTCTATGACCAGTCAGAGTTTATTGAACAAGCCATTAACGATGTGAAGTCGGCAGCGCTAGTGGGCGGATTGCTGGCGATGCTAGTGTTATACCTGTTTCTACGCAATATATGGGCGACGTTAATCATCTCTATTTCCATTCCAGTATCTGTTATTGCAACATTCAATTTGATGTACGGTCAGGGCATTACGTTAAATATGATGAGCCTGGGCGGCATTGCATTGGCGGTTGGCTTGCTGGTCGATAACGCCATTGTGGTGTTAGAAAATATTGCCCGTCACAAAGAACAGGGTAAAGACCCTTTTACGGCAGCAAAAATTGGCACCAGCGAAGTGGCGATGGCGATTACGGCATCAACATTGACGACTGTGGCAGTATTTTTTCCTTTGGTATTTGTTGAGGGCATTGCGGGGCAGTTGTTCCGTGATCAAGCGCTTACTGTGACGTTTGCCTTGCTAGCGTCTCTCGTGGTGGCGTTAACGTTGATCCCCACCATGGCGGCACGCGAGGGACGGGTTGCGGCTCACGATAATTTTACCCCACCTGTGGCAGATGTAAAAACACCTAAGCGCTGGTATTACTGGCTTACCTGGCCGTTCGTTATGATAGGCCGTGGCATCCGCGGGATATTTTTACTGCTGTTAAGTGCATTTACTTTGGTGTTTCGTCTTATTAGCCGGCTGTTAAGTCTGATATTTAAGCCGGTATTAAACATCGTGCAATGGATGTTACAGCTATTAGAGCGGGTGTATCGCAGAGCCTTACAAGCCGCATTGGCAGCAAAAGCGCTAACCATCACGTTGACACTATTGATTGCTGCAGGTTGTTTTAGTTTACTTCCCCGCTTAGGTGCAGATGTGATCCCCGCGATGAGTCAGGGAGAATTTTATGTCGAAGTACAATTGCCCGTTGGCAGTGCGATAGAGCAAAGCGATGAGCTGCTGAAGGCATTAGCCGGTATTGCTGCAGAGCAAAGCATCGTTAAACGCAGTTATGCCCAAGCAGGTACTGGCGCACAAATGACGGTAGACCCGAGTATTGGTGGCAGCCATTGGGGCAGGCTAAATATTGTACTTGCCAGTGAAGCTACCGATGCCGATGAGCAACAATTGATCAGCCTGTTGCGCGATTACCTGGCAGCAAAGCCGGATGTGTTGGTGAAAATTGACCGGGCACAACTGTTTAGCTTTAGTACCCCGCTGGAAATTGAGCTGTCGGGTTATGAGTTAAAACAATTGAAAACAGCAGCCGATGCGATGGTTAATGCGCTGGAAGCAGAGCCGGGCTTTAGCGATGTTAAAACCAGCCTGCGTCAGGGACAGCCTGAAATTACGCTGTATTTTAATCATGATTTATTGTCGCAGTTAGGCATGACATCGCACGATGTGGCAAAACGTGTCGCAGCCTATATTGGTGGTGAAGTCGCCGGACAATATTCTGTTAATGATCGCAAAGTCGATATTCGTGTGCGTTTGTCTGAACAGTACCGTCAGTCTGAGCAGCAATTAGCGCAGCTTATTATCAACCCAGGGAGTGACAAACCGTTGCCACTGTCTGCTGTTGCTGAAATACAGCGTGAAACGGGCCCCAGTGAAATTACCCGCATTGGCCAGCAACGGGTAGCTGTGGTTAGTGCTAATCTGGCATCAGGTGATTTAGAACAGGCTACTGCGTTGGCAAAACGGATATTAGCGCAGCAGAGCATGCCCTATGGCGTAACAGCTGCGGTAATGGGCCAAAGTGAAGAAATGCACCGGGCTTATACGTCATTGACGATGGCATTGTTGCTGGCGGTATTTTTAGTTTATCTGGTTATGGCATCGCAGTTTGAAAATCTGCTGCAGCCGCTGCTTATCTTATTTACCGTGCCTTTAGCGGGTGCTGGCGCCGTATTGGGGTTGTGGCTAACGGATACCCGGTTGTCGGTTATTGTATTCATCGGTTTAATCATGTTGGCCGGTATTGTAGTAAACAATGCCATTGTGCTTATCGACCGAATCAACCAATTACGTGGCGAAGGTATCGCTTTAACGCAGGCTATTATTGAGGCCGGTGCCAGCCGTTTACGTCCGGTGTTAATGACCACGCTCACCACAGTGCTGGGGTTATTGCCGATGGCCATTGGCGGCGGTGATGGCAGTGAAATACGGGCACCTATGGCAATTACCGTGATTTTTGGTCTGACTTTGGCCACGTTATTAACGCTGTTGTTTATCCCGGTACTTTATGGGTTGGTTAGTCGTGACACCATTGCAGCACGCACCGAAACCAGTGCTGGCGCAGTGAATGCGGAGACGTCGCTATGAGCCAGCAACCGCTATGGTTAACGCGTTTTGCCCTGACGCGGCCGGTAACCATTTGTATGATGTTTTTGTCGATGCTGGTGTTTGGCATTATAGCCAGTCGCATGTTGCCACTGGAAAAGTTTCCGGGCATCGACATTCCGCAAATTTTTATTAATGTGCCTTATAACAACGCCACACCAACTGAAATTGAGCGTTTAATTACCCGGCCAATTGAAGAGGCGTTAGCCACTGTGTCTGGCGTAAAACAAATGCGATCCTGGTCAAATGAAAACAGTGCCGAGATTTCACTGGAGTTTAATTGGGAAGAAAACATCAACAGCAAAAGCATTGAGGTACGGGAGCGTTTAGACGGCATACGTCATTTGCTACCCAAGGATGTTGAGCGTGTGTTGGTGTTTCAGTTTAATACCAATGATATGCCTATCTTCCAGCTACGCATTTCCAGCGAGCGTGATCTCGCCATGGCTTATGATTTATTGGAACGCCAGATAAAGCGGCCGCTGGAGCGGGTGCAAGGGGTATCAAAAGTTGAGTTGTATGGTGTAGAAAAACGTCAGGTGGTGATACGGCTGAACCCGGATAAGATGCGGGCGCTTAATATTGATGCGATGCAAATTGTTCAGGTGTTGCAGGCGAATAACTTTGCAATGACCGCTGGCGAGCTGCGTAACCAGTTCGAAAGTATTTTGGTCAAGCCGGTGGGCGAGTATAAACTGCTGGAACACATTGCATCATTGCCACTTAGGCCCGGCTTAAGTTTACGCGAAGTGGCGACGGTTGAACTTGAATTGCCCAAACGCGAAGACGGTCGTCATTTAGATCAAACTTATGCAGTGGGTTTAAACGTGTTTAAGGAGTCTGGTGCTAATTTGGTAGCGGTGGCTAAAGAAGCCATGAAAGTGGTTGAAGCGGCCAAGAGTGATCCTGCGTTTAATGGTATCAGCTTATATGTAATGGACGATATGGCTGATGGAGTAACAACATCATTGGCCGATTTATTAAGTGCCGGTGGGGTAGGCGCCTTATTGTCTTTTGCCGTGCTGTATTTATTTCTTCGCCACGTGGGAACCACCATGGTGGTTGTACTTGCGGTGCCGGTATCTATCTGTATCGCGCTAGGGGTGATGTATTTTCTGAATTACAGCCTTAACATTTTAAGCATGATGGGGTTAATGCTGGCCATTGGTATGCTGGTAGACAACGCCGTGGTTGTTACGGAAAGTATTTTTCGGGAACGAGCCTTAGGGGGGGATGTTAAAGCCGCAACCGCCAGAGGTGTTCGGCGAGTGAGCCTGGCGGTTGTTGCCGGAACCGCTACTACCGCCATTGTATTTTTACCCAATATTGTTGGGCAAAAAATGCAATTAACCATTTTCCTTGAACATGTGGCGATAGCGATTTGTCTATGTCTGGCTGTTAGCTTGCTGCTGGCGTTAACGCTTATTCCTTTGTTAACCACCATGCTAAAGGTGCAACCGGTGAAAGAGGTGCAATCCGGGGCAGTAGAGCGTGGATACCGCCGCGCCTTGCATTGGGTAATGTATCATCCTCTCTGGTCTACCCTGATTGCACTGGTGTTATTGGCCAGTATTGCTATTCCTATTGGCATGGTATCCGGCGGCGATGACGATGATGAGTCCAGCGACAGAATTTTTCTTAACTACAACATACAAGGTAACTATTCCAAAGATGAAGTTGAGGCTGAAGTCAACATTATGGAAACGTACTTGTATGCCAATAAAGATAAGTTTGATATCGACTCTGTTTACAGCTATTACCGTGCAGGAGAGGCCAATTCGATATTAATTTTAAAAGATCCTATTTCACAGCCTTTAATGCAATTAAAAGAATCCATTCGCAAGGACTGGCCTGCACTGGTAAGGTCAAAACCCTCCTTTGGCTGGGGCAGTAACGGTGGCTTGCAGGTACATTTACTGGGTAATTCTACCGAAGTGTTACTGGAACTGGCAGACGAAATAGAACCAATGCTTGCTGCGGTAACCGGCCTGGAGGATGTCAGCTCTGAAATTGCCCATGGCCAGCAAGAACTGCAAATTTGGTTAAATTTACCGCAATTGCAGCGCCATGGTTTAAACGCTCAGCAACTGGCCAACGCGGTGTCACTGGCACTGCGAGGCACTAACTTACGCACCTTTAGGAGCGAGGAGCAAGGCGAGCTGTTAATGCGTGTGTTGTATGATGAACGCGTTAGCCATTCTGTAACCGAGCTGGCTGCGCTACCGATATTAACCAAAGACAATATCGTCATAAGGCTTGAGCAGTTGGCCGAGCTTAAGTTTGCGCCACGTTTAGATAGGATCCAACGCTTTGATCGCCAAACGGGCATTGCCATTAGGATGAATTTAGCCAAAGACTATAAAATGGATACCGCGCGTGAGGATATTACAAAAGTGATGGACCAACTGACCTTGCCACCGGGCTATCGTTGGTCTTTTCAGGGCAGTTTTCAGCGTCAAGACGAGTCACAGCAAGTGATGATGATTAATATGTTGTTGGCCGTAGCGATGATTTATATTGTGATGGCGGCGCTATTTGAGTCGTTATTATTGCCAACTGCGGTTATTGGCTCGTTACTGTTTTCGTTGGTAGGGGTGTTTTGGGCATTTTTGTTCACGGGTACCACCATGGGCATCATGGGTATGATAGGAATGCTGGTGCTAATGGGCATTGTGGTTAACAACGGCATTGTACTGGTGGACCGTATTAACCAGGACCGACAAGAAAACCCTGACGCCCCGTTAAAAGCGCTGATTATTAGTGCCAGCGAGTCGCGTTTGCGGCCGATATTAATGACGGTTGCTACTACTGTATTGGGGTTGTTACCGCTCGCAATGGGCGGGACCCAAATTGGTGGTGATGGGCCAAGTTATGCGCCTATGGCTATCGCCATAATCGGTGGCTTGCTGTTTTCTACGCTTACCAGCCTGGTGTTAGTGCCGCTAACATACTGGGGGCTTATTAACCTTATCCAAGGTTGGAAGCATTGGCGAGCTGAATCACGGCGATTGGCGGATAAAGTCTTTAATTGAAACTTTACTCTGGCGTGTATTGTATTTACACTGCACGCCAGCCTTAAGGGAGTAATCTGCAGCGTTTTTTTAGCTGCGCTCTGGTCAACATACTTGTGCCTCAAGCACATGGTCAGAGCGTCAATGCAAAAGCATTGATTGATGAGACTTAAGACACATTAGTGGCCCAATGCGGGAGTCGCTACTGTGTCTTTTGTTTGTTTCCCGCTTAGGTACTGTTAATGGACGCTTTCCTGTCTTCTTTCACTGCTGTTGCCATTGCTGAAATTGGTGACAAAACTCAGTTATTGTCATTGTTTCTTGATGCCCGATTTCGTGCTAAAGGCGCTATTATCGCCGGTATTTTAGTGGCTACCTTATTAAATCATGCGGCGTCTGCCTGGCTAGGGGTATGGTTAAGTCAATTTATTCCCAGCGGCTGGCATCAATGGTTGCTTGGTGGTTCTTTTATTGCGGTGGCGTTGTGGCTGCTTATCCCGGATAAAGACGACAGTGGTGACACGGGTGTACTAAGATTTGGTGCCTTCTTTGCCAGTTGCGTATTGTTCTTTTTAGCTGAAATTGGTGACAAGACACAAATTGCCACGGTTATTTTAGCCGCCAGTTTTGAGCAATCGGTATGGCTGGTGATTGTTGGCACTACCTTGGGTATGTTGGCGGCCAATGTGCCAGTGGTTTATGCCGGAAGTTGGTTGCTGCAAAAAGTCTCTTTGCAATGGGCACGGCGCAGTGCGTGTGGTGTGTTTATAGTGCTGGGAATTTATATTATCTGCTCCGAGCAGTTGGTTACGCCAGGTTAATTAAATGTGTTGTTGGCTGAAGCCATTGATTAATATTGTTTTAGCGGTTATTTTGCTAAACGGAACCGGGGTGTCTGCTTAACATGGAGTTGACGCTGGTTTTAACAAAAAAACAATATCAGCAGTATAAAGGAGAGAGTGTCATGAATGACATTAATGCACAGCCGGCAGTAAACAGCTCAACAGCAAAGCTGGTTTATATTTTGTATTTGGTAGGGATAATTTTTGGTGTCACCGGTATTGTCGGTGTGGTTATGGCTTATATTAACAAAAGCGATGCCCCAGAATGGCTGCAGAGTCACTATCGTTTTCAGATCCGCACGTTTTGGATTGGTCTGGTTTATATATTAGTTAGCGTTGTGTTAATGATGGTTGTCATTGGTTGGTTGACATACCTGCTATGGATTGTATGGCTCATTATCCGCAGCGTAAAAGGGATGAAACAACTTGAAAAGCAAGAAGCTGTTCAAGACGAAAAAACCTGGCTGTTCTAATTCAGTTAATTTTAAAAAAGCGAAGCCTAGGCTTCGCTTTTTTATTGTTTACAATTGGGCTCTTGCAACCAGCGGGCGCTTTACCTACCCTAAACCCATTAGTTTCTTGATAATAATAACAGGATTACAATATGCGCTATAACGCCCTTTGGCTTGCTCTTACGTTAGCTGGAGCAACAACGCTTTTTGCTTGCTCCCCTACAGAAAATAATGGCGCTCCACAAAGCGATGCTGCTACGCAAAATGCGGCGCAACATTCTGACGCTTCTCTTGCTGCCAGCTACAGCTTGTTGCCTGACTTTGAAAAGCGTTTAGACATTTATCACACGGTTGACCTTACCGCTGATTTGTCCTCACTGAGTACTAATCAACAATTGATGTTAGCAAAGCTGATTGATGCAGCAAAAATTATGGACGACTTGTTCTGGCGCCAGGCATTTGGTCAGGACAAAGCGGCATTTCTTAGCCAACTACCGCAAGGGAAAATACGTCAGTTTGCCGATATTAATTATGGCCCTTGGGACAGATTAAAAGGCGATGAAGTATTTTTAACCGGGTTTGATAGAAAAGCGCCTGGCGCGCAGTTTTATCCGGCGGATATGACCAAAGCGGAATTTGAAGCAGCCGATTTTGCCGATAAGACTGGGCTTTATTCAGTTGTGCAGCGTGATACAAGCGGAAAGCTACACACTGTGCCGTATTCTGTAATCTATAAAACAGAGTTAGAAGCGGCAGCGAAGCTGTTAACTGAGGCGGCTTTATTAGCACAAGACAAAGAATTTGCCAGCTACCTTAATTTACGCGCACAGGCACTGCTGACGAATGAATATCAGCCGTCTGATTTTGCCTGGATGGCAATGAAAAACAACCCGATAGAGCTGGTTATTGGCCCCATTGAGACATACGAAGATCAGCTGTTTGGCTATCGTGCTGCCTTTGAAGCTTATGTGTTGGTAAAAGATTTAAGCTGGAGCGAGAAGTTAGCCAAGTATGCAGCAACTTTACCGGCACTGCAGCAAGGCTTACCGGTTGCTGAAGAATATAAGGCGGAAACCCCCGGAGCGGATGCTGATTTAAACGCCTACGACGTTATTTATTATGCGGGGCATTCCAACGCGGGGTCAAAAACGATTGCTATCAACCTGCCAAATGACGAACAAGTGCAATTGGAAAAGGGCACGCGGCGTTTGCAGTTAAAAAATGCTATGCAAGCCAAATTTGATCACATAATGCTACCCATAGCAGAGTTACTGATTACGCCAGAGCAACGTAAGCATGTCACCTTCGACGCCTTTTTTAACAACACCATGTTCCACGAAGTAGCACATGGTTTAGGCATTAAAAATACCATTAACGATAATGGCACTGTGCGGCAGGCATTAAAAGAACATGCCTCTGCATTAGAAGAGGGCAAGGCTGATATTCTTGGTTTGTATATGATTACGCAACTAAAGCAGCAGGGAATGTTGCAAGAGGGCGCACTGGAAGATTATTACACCACCTTTATGGCAGGCATTTTTCGCTCGGTTCGGTTTGGCGCTTCCAGTGCACACGGTAAAGCAAATATGATCCGTTTTAACTATTTTGCCGAGCAAGGTGCTTTTGTGCGCAATGCCGATGGCACATACCAGGTTAACTATCAGAAAATGCAGGATGCAATGGCATCTATGTCGGCGTTAATTTTAACCTTACAGGGCAATGGCGATTATGATGGTGTGGCGGCATTGGTTGCTGACAAAGGCATCATTAAAGCGCAACTGGCAGATGATTTAACTCGTTTGTCTGCGGCAGATATTCCTGTTGATGTGGTATTTAATCAAGGTAAAGCCGTATTAGGGCTTAAATAAATACCGATCCGTAAATAAAGCAGGCTAGTTGCGGTGTGCCTGCTTTATTTGTTCCATTTTTAGTCATAAACTTATCACGGTTTTGCTGTAAACTACCTGTCGTTAGAATTTCTCTGATCTTGTTAAAGGTTTGCACTGTAATGATGCAGCCACCCTGATGTCAGCATCACATATTGTTGGTGTTCGGTTGTAATGTTCGGGCAAGCGTTACCTGTTGCTCATTGCATAACAGCGATGATGCTAATAGCATTTTTTACGTACTATCTGGTTGAATTTATGAATAAAATTAAAGCTTTTTTTCTTGCCATTTTACTACTTCTTGTAGTGTTTGCCGTTCTGGCTGGCGTAAAAGGTAACCAAATTGCCATGATGATTGCATCAGGTGAGCAATTCGTACCGCCACCGGAATCTGTAAGTGTGACGTCAGTAGAGCGGCAAAGCTGGAATAATCGTTTTTCAGCAACGGGTACGGTACTGGCAGACGAAGGCGTGATGATATCTGCTGAAGTGTCTGGCAAGGTTAAGCGTATCATGTTTAAGAATGGTGCTTTTGTTGAAGCAGGTACGGTGCTTCTGGAACAAGAGTCAAGCAACGAGCAGGCTCAGCATCGGGCGGCATTGGCCAGGCTAACGCTGGCGCAACAAAATTATGATCGCCTGGTTGAGCTACGTCGTGACAAAATCGCGACCCAAAGTGAAATTGATACCAGCAAACAGCAGTTAGATTCTGCTCAGGCTGATGTAGACAGTTTGCGTTCAACACTAGAGAAAAAGATACTACGAGCCCCATTTTCTGGCCGTTTAGGCATTCGCGTGGTTGATGTTGGTGCCGATTTACAACCCGGCGCTGAAGTGGTATCGCTGCAGGCCAGTCATACAGTAAGGGTTAACTTTCCTGTTCCACAACATACACTTAGTCAAATTACGATTGGATTGCCGGTAAGTATTAGTCTTAATCAAGGCAGTGTAACCGTTAACGGTGAAGTGAGTGCTATTGCTGCAGAATTAAGCAGTGTCAGTCGAAATGCGATTGTGCAGTCGGTGTTGGATAACAGTGACAAAGCACTCGTTCCTGGTATGGCCGTTGCCGTAGATGTAACACTGGCACAGCCGTCAGAGGTGTTAGTGGTGCCAGCGACGGCGCTCATTTATGCACCATACGGTGACACTGTCTTTGTTGTGGAAAAAGCCAAAGAAGGTCAAGGGTTAGTGGCACGGCAGCAATTCGTTCGTTTGGGTAAGTCGCGTGGTGATTTTGTTGAGATCCTCGAAGGTGTGAAAGCTGGTGATGAAGTGGTGACCTCCGGTGCATTCAAACTGTTTAACGGTCAAAGTGTGATTAAAACTGACAGCCCAGCGCCAAAGTACAGCACTACACCTACACCGGCTGATGCCTGATATCGGTTAGTTTGAAAAGTAACGTATTGAGATAATTATGAAATTTACCGATATTTTTATTAGAAAACCGGTACTTGCCATCGTAGTAAGCCTGTTGATTTTATTAGCAGGTTTCCAGTCGATGAGCGATATGACCGTGCGACAGTATCCGCGTTCGGATATTGCTGTGATTAAAATTACCACCGTGTACATTGGCGCCAATGCTGAGCTGGTACGGGGCTTTATTACCACACCCATAGAGCGCGCTATTGCTTCTGCAGGCGGTATTGATTACATCGAGTCGCAAAGCACTATGGGTGTGTCTACAGTCACAGCTCATTTACAGCTGAACTACGACCCACTTAAAGCGATGACGGAAATAAGTGCCAAGGTTAATCAGGTGCGGGGCGAACTGCCACCAGAATCTGAGTTACCGTCTATTGCGGTTGAAGCTGCAGATAGCCAGTTTGCCTCGGCTTATTTGAGTTTTTCTTCGGATATTCTTGAACAAAACCAAATTACTGAATTTTTGAGCCGTTCGGTACAGCCGCGTTTAATTGCGATTGCTGGTGTGCAAAAAGCCGATATTCTAGGTGGCCGTACTTTTGCCATGCGAATTTGGTTGAAGCCTGAGCAAATGGCTGCGTTTAAGGTAACGGCCTCTGATGTTCGCAAAGCATTAAGCGATAACAATGTGCAGGCGGCTATAGGCCAGACGCGTGGCGCCTATACCCAGGTTAATTTGCGCGCCAACACAGACATGAAAACCGTTGATGAATTCAGGCGCATAGTGCTGCGCCAGAATGATGACGGTGTAGTTCGGCTTGCAGATGTGGCAGACATTGCATTAGGGGCTGACGATTACAATACCAACGTTAACTACTCTGGCGAGACCGCGGTATTTATGGGGGTGTTTGTTTCACCCACAGCTAACTCCCTGGATGTAATTAAAGCCGTTACAGAAGAGATGGCGCTGATCCAGGCGGAGTTACCCTCCGGTCTCACCGGCGAAGTGTCTTACGATGCTACCAAATACATTCAGGCAGCCATTGATGACGTGCTTAAAACACTGGCTGAAACGCTACTGATTATTGTCATCGTGATCTTTTTGTTTTTAGGTTTTAGTCGCTCGGTGTTAATCCCTTTGGTGGCCATACCTTTATCACTGATTGGTGCGGTATTTGTTATGAAGGTATTTGGTTTCTCGTTAAACCTGCTTACCTTGTTATCCATTGTACTAAGCGTAGGCTTGGTGGTGGACGATGCCATCGTAATGGTAGAGAACATTGAGCGGCATATACAAGATGGCTTAAAACCGTTTAAAGCCGCATTGGTAGCAGCGAGAGAACTCGGCGGGCCTATTATTGCGATGACAGTGACCCTGGTTTCTGTTTATGTGCCTATTGGTTTGCAGGGCGGCTTAACCGGCACCTTGTTCCGTGAATTTGCCATTACACTGGCCGGAGCGGTAACTATTTCGGCTATTGTGGCTATTACATTGTCGCCAATGATGGCGTCGAAAATGCTTAAACCGCATAGCAGTTTAAAAGCGCCTCTGGATGGTATTTTTAACCGCTTTAAGCATTTTTACAGCCGGCAGTTAGATAAAAGTCTGAATAACCGTATTGGCGTTTACGTGTTCTGGATTGGCATCAGTGCGCTTTGCGTGCCGCTTTATAGCATGTCACCAAAAGAGCTGGCACCAACGGAAGATCAAGGGGTTATTTTCGGTATTGTTGACTCACCGGCAAACTCAACGGTTGATCAGTCTTCCTTCTATGGAAAGGCGGTAAATGAAGCCTTTATGTCGGTAGAAGAGACCGACTTTACCTTTCAAATTACCTTTCCAACCGGCGGTTTTGGCGGCATGGTTACCAAGCCATGGGATGAGCGCAAGCGCACGGTATTTGAAATGATGCCTGAGGTGCAGCAAAAACTGTCTGCGATTGCAGGGGTACGTATTTTACCTATTACGCCGCCTGCCTTACCGGGTGGTGGGAATTTCCCGGTTGAATTTGTAATCTCTTCTACCGCAAACTCGAAGGAAATATACGACTACGCCTTACAGCTGGAAAAAGTGATGCGTGAAAGTGGCATCTTTCCGTTTCAGCTAATCGATATGAAGGTTGATCAGCCCGAGTATCTGCTGAACATTGACCGCGAAAAAGTGGCTGATTTAGGCCTGAATATGCGTGATGTGGTTAGCGATTTTGGCACGTTGCTAGGCGGCGGCTATGTTAACCGTTTTAATATGGCCGGACAAAGTTACAAGGTTATACCGCAAGTAAAACGCAGTGAGCGTTTAACACCTGATAGCCTGCTGGAGTTGTATATTACGGGGCCGGCGGGAGAAATGATCCGCGTCGATCAAATAGCCAGCTTAAGCCACAGCACAGTGCCGCGCAGTATCAACCGTATGCAACAGCTTAATGCGGTTAAAATTAGCGGTGTTACCATTAAACCGTTAGATGAAACGCTGCAATATCTGGAAACTGAAGCGAAGAAAATACTGCCTGCTAGTTACTCGATTGATTATACGGGTGAGTCGCGGCAGTTAAAGCGCGAGGGCAATACCTTCTTGCCAGCGTTCTTATTGGCTATCACGATGATCTTTTTGGTGCTGGCAGCACAGTACAATAGCTTTCGTGACCCTATGGTTATTTTGCTGGGTTCAGTACCAATGGCGTTATTTGGTGCCTTGGTCTTTACCTTTTTAAAAATACCGGCGCCGATGCCGCATTTTACCGACGCATTTACCAGCACGTTAAATATTTACTCGCAAGTAGGCCTGGTAACCTTAATTGGTCTGATTGCCCGAAACGGCATTTTGGTAGTGGAATTTGCCAATAAGTTGCAAGAGCAGGGCAAAGCCAAGTTGGATGCGATACGTGAAGCGTCAGTACTGCGCTTACGTCCGGTAATGATGACCAGTCTGGCAACCATTGCAGGCCATACGCCACTGATATTTGCCACAGGTGCCGGTGCTGGAGCACGTAATTCTATTGGTATTGTACTGGTGCTTGGAATGGCTATCGGTACCATATTTACTTTGTTTGTGCTGCCTTCGGTGTACATGCTGATAGCTAAAGATCACAGCAAAGATAAGCTTGCAACACAAGATGACAGTGAACTGGATACAGAATCTGCGTAATTCGCGGTGATACCCTTGAAAGCCTGGCAAATCACCAGGCTTTTACTTATCCGCTGCCAAATATTCCCGGTCGTAAAAGGTACGCAGCCAATGAGGTCGGTATATCGCCATCAGGGTGATGGCACTGCCATTTAATAATGCTTCAGGAAACCAGATTAATAGTGCCAGTTGCCAGTAATTGTCTATTATTTCAGTCCAACTGTACCGGCCCTCCAAGCCAAACCATAGCGAAGTCAAACTAATTTGTAACACTATGGTAAGTGCGGCGGCGATAAAGCCAGCGACAAAAATATATACGAATAAGTGTCGGCTTAAATAACGGTAGCTAGCTAAAAACAGCAGATAGCTGAATAAAGCGGGCAATATGATACTGATTAGCATAAATAAACCGCTATCCTGCCAGGGTAGTTTGCCAAAGCCAACTAACAGCACAGTAGGTAGCAGGCAAATCCAGATTGCAATGCGCCAACCATGGCTTAGCACTAGCGTAGTTACCAGCAGAAAATGCAGGTTTAAGCCCTCTTTTATCCCCGCTTGTATGCTCCAAAATAATGATAAAGCGACCGCAGAGGCTAAAACCAGATGCTGATAATCGGTTTCTTGTTTAAGTTTAGGAAAAAACTCACGAGGGTAGTGATAGAGCATAAGTGCCACAGTCAACAAGAAACCGGCCATTTGCCAACTTGTCATGGTTTGTTATTCCTTCTCCTGTAGATGCAGTTAGTGTAACGATACTAGCGTGTTCAGTCATTGTTGTTATGTTTTAGTGGGAAAATAGCGAAAAAAGTACTGAGTAAAGCTTGTGCATGTTGATTACATCTGTAATAGTATGTGTATTACAGATGTAATCAGTGAATAAAACTTATGATTGAAATAAGCAATGCAGAGTTAAGTGTTATGCAGGTAGTGTGGCAGCGACAGCCGCTTAGCGCTAATGACGTTATCGCAGGGCTTGGCGATGATAACGACTGGCATGAGAAAACCGTTAAGACGTTGCTAAACCGCTTGGTAAGCAAAGGTGCCCTGGGATTTAATAAAGATGGCCGCGCCTATTTGTATTATCCGTTAATAACCGAGCAGGATTATCAGCTGCAACAAAGCCGTTCTTTTGTCGATCGTCTTTTCGCTGGCAAAGTTGCCCCCTTGGTGGCGGGGTTCGCCAGCCAAAACAAGCTTAAACCTGATGATGTACAGCAGCTAAAGCAACTTATTGCAGACTGGGAGCAGGAGCAAAATCATGACTGATTTCCTGCTACAACTGACACTGCCATTATCGCTATTATTGTTGCTGTTGCTGGCGGTACAAAGATGGTTGCTTAACCTGTTTGGCGCCCGAACGGTTTATGCACTGTGGGCGCTAGTACCGGTCTTTTTGCTGGCAATACTGTTGTTACCCTTATTGCCTGTCAGTATTGATACCGCTGCCATTAAGCGCTATCAGGTGGGCATGCAACAACTTGCGGACACGGTACAAAGCAGTAACTGGCTATTTTGGCTCTGGTTTTCCGGTGTTATGCTTTGCATTGGTTGGTTGCTACTGAGCTATATAAGCAGCAGCGCCTTGTTTAACCGCGCTAAGCCGGTAAAAATTAGCACTGTTTCCGTTAATTGTCGCCAGGCAGATTCTAACTCAGGGCCTTATATCACCGGTTTAACTACACCCCGTATTTTGCTTCCCAATGACTTTTTTCGTCGCTTTGATGCTTCCCAGCAACAGCTTATTTTGCAGCATGAGCTAACGCATTGGCGCCGAGGCGACTTGCACCTGAATTACCTTGCGCTTGCTTTAGTCAGCCTGTTTTGGTTTAACCCGCTGGTGTGGCTGGCATATCGTGATTATCGCAATGCTCAGGAATTGGCCTGTGATGCGTTGGTGACCCAAGATGCCAGCAAGGCAGAAAGAATTGCTTATGGTTACGCCTTACTAAGCAGTACACAACAATCGCCATCATACTGGTGGCCGCTTACTCATCATTACGGAGACTTTAACACGATGAAACAACGTATTATGCAATTACAACGGCAGCACGGTTTAAGTAAAGCTATAGTGCTTGGCGCCGTGGCGCTGGTGATTGGCGCTACATTATTGCTACAACAACCGGTTTTGGCCGGCGTTAGTAAAACGCAACAGCTAACTGCGGTTACGCGCATTGAGCCGCGTTATCCAACGCAGGCGGCAGAGCAAGGTATTTCAGGATATGTACAAGTTAAATTTGATGTGGATGCGCAAGGAAAAGTGATTAATGCCAGCGTGATAAAGTCCTATCCGGAGCAGGTTTTTGATAAGGAAGCGATACGTGCATTACAGCAGTGGCAATATACGGCTACAGGTATCGAGCATAAAGCACAGCTAGTACAGCTAGATTTTGAATTGGATGTAGTGCAAGCGGATATGGAGCGTATTAGTGTGACACCGCCCGCACCGAAAAAGAGCTGATGCAATAACAAGTGCAATAAAGCAGAACCGACATTGCAGTGCCATAACCTGGTGCTGCTTTATTGCATTTAAAACTAACCCGGTAATTAGGTGCGTAACTTTGCGTGTTTAAGCCAATTTAAATTGTTTAATCATGCTGTTTAAGCTTTCGGCAACTTCTGCCACCTGGCGACTAGACGAACTGGTTTCATGCGAGCCTTCCAGATTCTGCTGTCCAATATCACGCAAGCTCACCAGACTTTCATCTATAGATGCTGCTACCGTTGCTTGTTGCTCTGTTGCAGCACTCACAGATAATATTTGCTGATTTACATTGTTTACGGCATTAACAATTTCCCGAATGCTTTTAGCAACAATATTGATGCTCTGTTTAGTTTCGTCAGCACCGAGCAGCGAGTCATTAAATTGACTGACTGCATTAGCAGATTGGGTCGAGACATCTGCAATCACCTTTTCAATTAAATGTGTTGATTCTTGGGTACGACGAGCAAGGTTTCTTACTTCATCGGCAACCACGGCAAAGCCACGGCCAGACTCACCTGCTCTGGCAGCTTCAATGGCAGCATTAAGTGCCAGTAAATTAGTTTGCTCCGCTACGCCACGAATAACATCAAGTAATGAGGTAATACCTGAAATATTGTCGGCCAAGGCATTCATGCTTAAATGGCTTGCTTCAATTTGCAGGCTAAGTTTTTCAGTGAGCTGTTCCGAATGCTCCAGCTCCTTCATGCTGTTTTGGCTGGCTTGGTGCGCATCACTTACCTCATTGGCAACGTCAGACGAGCGCGCAGAGACTTCTTTCACGGTTACCGCCATTTGATTTACTGCGGTAACAATGGTATCGAGCTCTGACGCTTGTCGAGTTAAGTTTTGCTCAGTAGTATTTGTTACGGTGCTGAGCTCTTCCGCCGTTGCAGCTAGTTGCTCTGAAGTTACGCCCATTTGCTGCATCATATTGCGCAAGTTATGAATCAGGTTATTTAGCGCTCCGCGCAAGCTGGTTGGTGCTGCATCATTGATATCTAAGGTTAGGTCACCTTTTGCAACCTGTTGCATCATATGCTGCATTTCCGACGGTTCCCCACCAAGAGGTCGCATAACGGTGCGAGACACATACCAACCAATAATACAGGCAACGGCAATGGCGATAAAAAGCTCAAACAAGCTAATTATGAGTAATTGATTAATGGGCTCATTAATTTCTGCTATATCTATTTCTGCTAATAAGCCCCAGGTAACACCAAAAAAATCCACTGGGGTGTAGGCTGACAAAACCGAGTTATTATTGTAGTCAATAACCTCTTCTACCCGTGTTTTACCTTGTAGTACGGCATCTGATGCCTGTGTATCAACTCCATTTTTAGTTACTGTGCCAGTGAAAGAGGCGGAAATAGAGTGGCCGATAGGGTCAAGATACGAGTCTGAGCGCATGCGTTTATCTGGACCAATTAAATACGTTTCACCGGTTCTGCCCATACCAGTGCGAAGTTGCATTAAGGCATTAATGCTATCGATAGAGAACTGTGTTGCAATTATCCAACGTTCCCCGGCAATAATTTTTGGCACACCAACAAAAGCGGCCGGAGCATTATTTGACGGTGCATAAGGCGCAAAGTCTGCTGAAGCAAACTCTTTGTCACTGTATTGTAAATCGCTAAACAATTTACCTAAGCCACTATTTTTGAATGGCCCATTCGCCAGGTTAGTTTGATAATCTGCCTCGCGGGCAGCAGTGTAAATAACATCACCAGAGGGTGATATAACAAAAATGTCGTAAAAATGTAATTCACTATTGAGTTTGTTCAGTAACTTATGCATTTTATCCGACGTGACATTTTCAAAGTCCGCCTCAATAATATCGGCAATAGCATATAAATTATCTTTGACACTAACCAACTGTGATTCAAGCTGTGCTTTTTTAATATCTCGTATCGAAATCAGCCGTTGTTCATTTTCGTGTTCTATTTCAGTAATGGTCGATAAAGTGTTAACAAATAGCGACAGCGTTAATGGCACTAACACTGCACCTATAACCAACGACATTACCCGAAAACGGAATTTCATAATAAATACCTATGTATAAATGATAACAATGGACCAACACATACACCGCTGCTTTAATTGATTAAGTTTTTGCAATGTCGTCGCTATGCCGTTACCAAGGTTAAGTCTTACTGGTTTCACCTTGTACAGCGTGAGACTTTTAATTCGTGAAAAGTGTTATTGTCGCTAAGGACCTAAATGTCTTATATGTCTCTTTTTTGTATTCTGTTCGATGCTCTCGCTTTTGTCAATGGCAAGATGTGAGAATTATTCAGATGTGCTTTAAGTGTAGTTTACTTAGCGATTAAGACGTGTCATAGCTTAAACATACCTATAAAAGGAGTAGACGATGACCCCGGCAATTGATTTGGCTAAACAGCAAGGTATCGCCTATCAGGTGCATCAATATCAGCATGATGCGGCAGCAGCATCTTATGGTTTAGAGGAGTCAGAAAAGCTTGGTTTAGCGCCTGAGCAGGTGTTTAAAACCCTGGTCGTGCAGCTTGATGGTAAACAGCTGGCGGTTGCGGTGTTGCCGGTAAGTCAGCAGCTCAATATGAAGTTGATGGCCAAAGCCTTGGGCGCAAAAAAAGCTGAGATGGCTAATTCGCATGATGTGATGCGCTCAAGCGGCTATGTGCTTGGCGGGGTAAGTCCGCTGGGACAAAAGAAACGTTTGCCTACGGTAATAGACAACTCAGCGCAGCAGTACGGCACTATTTATGTCGGTGCAGGGCGGCGCGGGCTGGAAATTGAATTGGCCGCGGCAGATTTATGTCAGTTACTGCAGGGGCGTTTTGCGCCCTTGGCTCAATAAAAACGGGCACTGTAATAGTGCCCGTGTGATTATTTTGCACGCTTAACGGCTATTTCACATCAAATCGGTCGGCGTTCATGACTTTGTTCCATGCTGAGACAAAATCACAAACAAATTTCGCTTTGGCATCGGTAGAACCATACACCTCGGCAATAGCCCTTAGCTGTGAGTTAGAACCAAATATCAAATCCACCCGGCTTGCATGCCATTTTACTTGTCCGGTTTTACGGTCCCGGCCGGTAAACGTTTGCGCGTCTTTTGCATCTGGCGACCACTGCGTATTCATATCCAACAGGTTTACAAAGAAGTCATTATTCAATGTGCCCGGAGTTTGGGTGAATACGCCATGCGAAGTGTTGCCATAGTTTGCATTTAGCACCCGCATACCACCAACCAATACGGTCATTTCTGGCGCAGTTAATGTTAAAAGCTGTGCTTTGTCTAATAACAATTCCTCTGCTGATACGCTGTAGCGTTTGGGCAGGTAGTTTCTAAAGCCGTCAGCAATGGGCTGTAACACGTCAAAAGACTCAGCATCGGTTTGCTCGTCGCTGGCATCAGTGCGCCCTGGCGTAAACGGTACGTCGATAGTAACACCAGCGTGTTTAGCGGCTTTTTCAATGGCGGCAGCGCCAGCTAATACAATGATATCGGCCAGGGATATTTTTTTGTTACCAGATTGCGCTGCATTAAAACTGTGTTGCATACGCTCCAATACTTTAAGCACTTTTTGTAATTGCTCAGGTTGGTTTACCTGCCACTCTTTTTGTGGCGCCAAACGAATACGGGCTCCATTGGCACCTCCACGGTTGTCTGAACCACGAAAGGTAGATGCCGAAGACCAGGCGGTGTACACCAGCTCTGCAATAGTTAAATCGGACAACATTATTGTTTTCTTTAACTGCGCAATATCGCTGGCGTTAATTAGCTCGTGGTCAACTGCGGGCACCGGATCTTGCCAAACTAAATCTTCAGCTGGCACTTCAGGCCCTAAATATCTTGCTTTAGGCCCCATGTCACGGTGTGTTAGTTTAAACCAGGCACGAGCAAAGGCGTCGGCGAACTCTGCCGGGTTATTATGAAAATGCGTCGATATTTTGCGGTATTCCGGGTCTTCACGCATAGCCATATCGGCGGTAGTCATCATGATGTTAACTTTGATGTTGGCATCTTCAGCATCTGGCGCATGATCTTTGTTGGCCAGATTTTTTGCCGCCCATTGGTGCGCGCCAGCCGGGCTTTTGGTCAATTCCCAGTCGTAGCCAAAAAGTACATCAAAGTAGCTGTTATCCCACTGTGTTGGGGTTGGCGTCCATGCGCCTTCGATACCACTGGTAATGGTGTCACGGCCTTTACCGCTTTTATAACTGCTTAACCAACCAAAACCCATATCTTCAATAGCACCTGCTTCAGGTTCTACGCCAACGTGCGCAGCATCTCCCGCGCCGTGTGCTTTGCCAAAGGTATGGCCGCCAGCGGTAAGAGCGACAGTTTCGTAGTCGTTCATTGCCATACGGGCAAAGGTTTCGCGCACATCACGGCCTGAAGCTAATGGGTCGGGTTTGCCATCCGGGCCTTCGGGGTTGACGTAAATCAGGCCCATTTGTACTGCTGCCAGCGGGTTTTCTAAATCACGGTCGCCCGAATAACGGCTGTTCGCTTTATCGCTAGTGGCTAACCATTCTGTTTCAGCACCCCAATAAATATCTTCTTCCGGCTCCCAAATATCAGTGCGGCCGCCACCAAAACCAAAGGTTTTAAAGCCCATTGATTCCAGCGCCACGTTACCCGCCAGAATAAATAAATCTGCCCAGGATAATTTGTTGCCATATTTTTGTTTAACCGGCCATAACAGTCGACGAGCTTTATCCAGATTACCATTGTCTGGCCAGCTATTTAGCGGAGCAAAACGTTGGTTGCCGGTAGAGGCACCCCCTCTACCATCGGCGGTGCGATAAGTACCTGCTGCGTGCCAGGCCATACGGATCATAAAGGGGCCATAGTGACCATAATCTGCCGGCCACCAATCTTGTGAGTCGGTCATGATATGCGCAAGATCGTGTTTCACTGCCGCTAAATCGAGGCTGTTAAAGGCATCGACGTAGTTGAAATTCTCACCTAGCGGGTTTGATTTAGTATCGTTTTGATGCAAAATTTTCAGGTTCAGCTGATTAGGCCACCAGTCCATGTTTTTTGTACCTCCGTTACCAATACTGGTGTTACCGCCGTGCATCACCGGGCATTTGCCGGCTGAGTTGTTGTTATTGTCCATATCTTACTCCTTGCAATGAGGGGGCTAGGGGAAACGTATGTCCCCACTTTGATAGTGCCTAGACTATAGACCTGAAGAACACACTGCGAAAGCCAATTAAGCCTATCGTGTTAATCGGTTTTTTGAATTAGCGCTAATGTAATTAATTAAATTATGTATGCGGTTTGTCCGTCGTCCAAGCAGATAGTTCAAGCTGGTTTTTGCTACGTTATGCCAAACACACCTGGTTTCTGCCAGCCTGCTTAGCGTGATATAGCGCCTTGTCAGCGCGTTCAAAACAGTGCAGTAAGTGTTCGTCAGGCTGTTGTTCGGCAACACCAAAGCTGCAGCTTAAACTAATATTATTGCTGAAGTTGTACTGCTTTATGGCACTGGCTATTCTGTCGCACAAAGCTTTGGCTACGTCTGCTTTTGTATGTTGACAAAAAATAACGAACTCTTCGCCGCCCCAACGGGCCACTTGATCTTGTTCGCGTATTTGTGCACGAAGAATTTCAGCCAGCTCACGTAAAATGGCATCGCCGGTAATATGCCCGTGGTTGTCGTTTATCTGTTTAAAAAAGTCGATATCAATTAGCACCAGGCTAAAGTCTTGTGTATGTTGTGCTGCTCGTTGTTGCGTTACACTGATGGTCTTGTCAAAGAAGTTTCTGTTGTATAACCGTGTGAGCGGGTCGTGAGTGGACAAAAACTCCAGCTCTTGGATGGCAGATTCTAGCTCGGCTCTAGTATGCTCGAGCTGTTGATTCTTCTCCTGTAGTCGACGATAAAAATAGCGGCTTCGGTAGTTCCATGCCGTTAACAGTAAGATAATGGCAATGGCCACTGCGCCTAGTTGCCACATCAACTGATAATTTGTGATATCCATCACTTTAATACGTGTCCATTTTTGGTAAATGGCAATATGTTCTGCTTCTGTTATGGTGCCCAGTGCTTCGTTAAGTTGCGGTAATAGGGCTTGATAAGGTAAAGACACGCCAATTCTAAGTTTATCTTCCAGCTCAAGCCAACCTGCCACTTTTAACTGATATAAAGATTCTTGTTGAATTTGGCCATTAATTGAATATAACGAACCAATAAATAAATCCGCATCACCCTCGGCGACGGCCTTTAACCCGGCAGGTTCATTTTCTACTTCATGTATCCTGGTTTCAGGGTAGTGGCGCTTTATGTACTCAATTAAACGGTAGCCTTTAGGCACGGCCAATGAGCGAGTGCCAATATTTGCCATACTTTGTAAAAAGGGTTGCTGTCTAAGAGATACCAGCACATTTGGGGAGCGAAAATAGACGTCAGAAAATTGTAGGTATTGTTCGCGTTCTGTTGTCTGGTTTAACATTGGCGATAACATGCAGTCGCCATTTCTCAGCAATTGCAGTGTTTCAAGCCAGGAGCGGGTAGGTATTAGTTTAAACGTTAAGCCCGTTTTTTCGGCAATTAATGCGATGTAATCCGCGGAAATACCGACGTGTACACCATCATCTATTGCCTCATAAGGCATCCAGTCAGGGTCCACACAATAAGTAAGTACTGTTGCTGAGTCTGGTGTTTTGTTGTCATCTGCTTGCGCTGGGGGTAGCGTCGCTAATAACCCCAGTAGCCAAGCCAAAACGGCTAAGCTCCATTTTTTTTGCCAAAAGCCCAGTGTACAAACCGAATATAGCACTATCACAATAGCGTGCTCACACCAGACATGGAGAACTCAAGCACAAACAATTCACCTGCAATATTAACCTGTCATCTATAGTTGTTATTTATTGATAGTAGACTAAAGCAAGTAAAGTGCGAATTTGCAGTAACTTAGGGTGATAAAGCCCTTGCACCACTGAGATTTGGCGGTTAGTTTGGTCGCTATTACTCAACAGAGACTTACCATGACCCGTGTTACTATCCTGGTAGATGTTCAAAATATCTACTACACCAGCCGAGAGGCGTTTCAGCGCAATTTTGATTATAACGCCTTTTGGCGCCAGGTTACTGACGGACGCACTGTTGTAAAAGCCATTGCCTACGCGATTGATCGTGGCGATGAGAAGCAGCGCCAGTTTCAGAAGATCCTCCGTGCCATTGGCTTTGAAGTAAAACTTAAACCCTTTATTCAGCGTGCGGATGTTAGCGCAAAAGGTGACTGGGATGTGGGTATAACGTTGGATGCCATTGAATACGGCCAGTACAGTGACTTACTCGTACTGGCATCGGGCGATGGTGACTTTGACTTGCTGGCGCAAAAACTGATTACAAAGTATGAAACCGAAGTAGAGGTTTATGGCGTAGAGGGTTTAACCGCACTGGCACTTCGTAACGCCGCCAGCCGGTTTATTGCAATTGATGAAAGGTTATTGCTGGGGAAGTAAGCGCCCGGCAAATTCAAAGCCGGACGCATTAAAGCGTAATTAGTCTTAAGATGTTAGCAACGCATCATCTAACTCGTTAGCCCGAATGGCCGCTTTGCGTGCTTGTAGTCGTTGCACGTACTCGGTAAAGGCCGGTCGTGACTCCAGCGTATTAAACATCAAGCCCCAATGAATATGGCTGCCTACATACACATCAGCGGCAGTGAATTGTTGACCACAGATATACAGGCTTTGGGTTAAAGCACTTTCCAGCGTATTTAGCGTATCCTGATACAAACCACAGCCAACCGACTGAGCATTGTCGGCATCCAGGCGCCAGTTAAACGCTTTGGCGCTGGTGGCCATTTCTAATGGCCCGGCAGCGAAGAATAACCAGCGGTAATAAGTACCGCGCTCAGCGCTATCCAGGGCAGGGGCTAATTGTCTGTCGGCAAACTGGTCTGCCAAATAAGCACATATAGCGGCGGTTTCGGTTACCACTACCTCACCGTGAGTAATGGCCGGTACTTTGCCCATAGAATTAAGCGCCAGATAGTCGGCGGCTTTTATCTCATCGCCATACTGCAGCACCTTAATGTCGTAAGGCACGTTAAGCTCTTCCAGCAGCCAGCGAACAATACGGCCACGCGAGTTGGGGTTGGTATATAACGTAAGCGGTTTCATCTGTTGTCATTCCTTATCGTTGATTGAGGTTGTTGCTGTTTGTTTTTTGCTACCAGCACAATAAATCCTAATTAGGACAGAATCCGTCCTAGATTTCGGTTATATTTTGGTTATTTGTCATATCAGCAGTCATTAGGAATAGCCAATGCCTAACAGAGAAGCCCGATGAGTGGCCCGACTATCCGTGTGCTCAGTTTGCTTGAGTTGTTGCAGTCTCATGGCCGTTTAAGTGGTACTGAATTAGCCAGCCGGCTGGGTGTCGATAAACGCACCGTAAGGCGTTATATTCAGGTGCTGGAAGGTTTAGGTATACCTGTCACCACTGAGCAGGGCTGCGATGGCGGCTACATGCTTGTGGCCGGGTTTAAGCTACCGCCAATGATGTTTACCAATGATGAAACTCTGGCGTTGTCGCTGGGTTTGTTGGCGGCGAAAAACCTGCGCCTGGCTGATACCGCAGCCGCTATCAGCAGTATTCAGGCGAAACTGGAACGCGTTATGCCTGCCAGGCTCAAATCCCGAGCCAGAGCTATTGCTGACACCATCAACATAATGTTGCCTGAAGTGGCCCCCGACACCCCGCAACAGCAATTAGAACCCCTGCTGGTTGCGGTGGAGCAGCAACGTTCAGTTGCTATTTGTTATGCTGCTTATCAGCAGCCTCCAGTGATGCGGCAGGTAGACCCTTATGGCTTGCTGTTTCGTAGTGGCCACTGGTATGTGAGCGGTTATTGCCATTTACGCATGGAGCTTCGTACCTTTAGGTTAGATCGTTTGCAACATATCAATATATTGGAGACCACCTTTACCCGGCCTGAAAACTTTAATTCTGCTGAGCATTTTCGCCACAGCCTGAATGCGATGCCAGGCAATTTGGATGTACAGGTATTACTGCATACTGATAAAAATACCGCAGCACAGGCAATGGGCTCCACTGCCTCGATGTTAAAACCGCAGCCAGAGGGATTGTTGCTAAGCACTCGCACCGATAGCTGTCATTGCCTGGCTCTGTGGTTAAGCCAGCTGCCGTTTGATTTTAGCGTTATTACACCACCAGAGTTAAAACAAGCACTAAATTTGCAAGCAAAGCGCTTAATGGATATTGCCCGGCGCCAGTAATAGCGGGGCAGTGTATTTAATTCGCTGCTTATTTAAAAATATTTTGCATTATTAAATCCAAACAACATCCGGCGTGCATCTAAGTTTCAGATTAACTCACTGGAAACGATTATGACGCTTACAAACGCTGTTCTTCGCCATGTATTCTTTGCTGGCGTGCTGCTTTCTACAACATCCTTACCTGCCGCCGCTAACGATACTCCGAAAATGGTTTCGGTAACCTCAACACACCAAACAGATATAACCCTGCATGAGGAGTTAGCACGTAAAGACGCTGAATTTTTTAAACGCGGTTTTAACGAATGTGATTTTGCTTATCTTGATGCCACCATTAGCCCTGCTCTCAAGTTCTATCATGATTTAGGTGGCTTACAGGATAAAGCGCTGTTTATGCAGAATACCCGGCAGTATTTGTGTGGTGACCCATTGCATAAACCTATTCGTAAGTTAACCGAAGGCAGTTTAACCACGTTCCCGCTTTACCAGGACGGTGTGCTTTATGGTGCCGTACAACACGGCAAACATCAGTTTTACTTACGTGAACCTGGAAAGACAGATCAGCTCACCGGTACGGCACGGTTTACCTCGGTTTGGTTAAAGCAAGAGAATAAATGGCTGCTGGATAATGTGCTCAGCTATGACCATCAACCGGCTGAAACTGAAACACCAGTAAACAGTGAACCGCATCAACAGACTGACTTCGATGCGACAATAACTCGTTTGCTGCAGCAACATAAAGTTCCCGCGCTGGGTCTGGGCATTATTGAAAACGGTAAATTGGTGTCTACTCAAGTATATGGAGAGCTAACGCCTGGTACGGTAGCACCGCAAAATACGCTGTTTAAAGTGGCTTCGCTGACTAAACCGATAGTCACCATGCTTACCTTGCGTTTAGTTGCAGCAGGCAAACTGCAGCTGGATGAGCCGTTGTCAGCCTATTGGACAGATCCGGATATTAAAGATGACCCGCGACATCAATTACTTACGCCGCGGCTCGTGCTTAAACACCAAACCGGTTTTGCTAACTGGCGTTATCTTGAAGCCGACAACATACTGCGCTTTCAGTTTACGCCGGGCAGTCAACATCAGTATTCTGGCGAGGGTTTTGAATATTTACGCCGGGCACTGGAGCATAAATTTAATCAATCACTTGAAGCTTTAGCGCAGCAATATGTGTTTGAACCAGCTGGTATGACTGATACGCATTTCTGGTGGTCACAAGGCGTTGATGAGGCACGCTATGCCCGTAACCATGACAGCAACGGCAAGGCGTTTGACCTGGAGAAATACTACAAGGCTAATGCGGCTGCAAATTTAATCAGCACAGTAGCGGATTACAGCAAATTTATGCTGTTCGTGATGGCGCAAGAGCAGGCAATGCCTTCGATATATCAGGATATGCTAAAGCATCACGTCAATATTGGACAAAAGCATTATTTTGGTCTTGGCTGGGAAATTTTCAGCGGTTTTTCTGACGGTCAATCGTTGTTGCTGCATAGCGGCCGCGACCCTGGCGTGTCTACTCTGGCCGCATTTTCACCACAAAGCAAAAATGGTTATGTCATCTTTATGAATGGCGATAATGCCACACCGGTGCTTGAACAAGTGCTGGCACAGCTGTACCTTGGTGCTGAATTGTGGCAACGAAATTAAGCATATAAGTATGAACGGACAAGAATGGGCAGAAATACTGGTGCCTCTTATCGTCTTCAGCGCGTTTGTAGCGCTGATGGGGTTAATATTGCTGTATAAGTACAAGAAAAAACGCCTGTTTTTGCAAATGGTTGAACGAACTTTACAACAGCAGGCGCCGTTGCCGCCGGAAACCATACGCGAAGTGGCGCTACATTTCTTTTCTGCTAACCGCGATATCCGTAAGGGCATTTTTCTGTTGGTGCTGTCTGCCAGTATTCTGGCATTTTCGTACTTTGCCGATTTCCGGCAAAATGGCAATTTGGATTTAAACGATGCGCTAAATGGCATTGCTATTTTGCCAGGTTTACTCGGGTTGGCATTTTTTCTGCTGGCCCGGCTTGATCGGCAGCAGGCTCGCTAAGTTAATGCTGTGTCGTTAAAACAGGCGTCGGTTGAACAGCTGGTCGCCATTGTTCAGGTGTCTGGTGATACAGCAGCATTTAATGAGTTGTTCAGTCGTCATGACCGTAAGCTACGTGGCTTTTTGGCGTTTAAATCGGCCGATCAGCGGCATGATATCGACGATCTGGTGCAGGAAACCTATGTTAAGGCTTTTTTAAATATTCAGCATTTTTCGCAGCATTCGCAATTTTCTACCTGGTTGCTACGAATTGCTATCAACGAAATGTTGCAAGCTAAGCGTTCGGGTAATATTTTTACCCGGCTTAAACAGCGCTGGTTTGCCGCGGAGCCTGACACGCTAACACATACTGATAAGTCTGCCGAGCATCTAGATGTGGAAACCTTAATGGCCGGTTTGTCGACTATTCAACAGCAGGTGTTTGTCTATACCGAATTTTATGGTTATTCACAAAGTGAAATTGCCGACAAACTGAACATTCCGCTTGGCAGCGTTAAAACCTATATGAAGCAAGCACGAGATGCGCTGGACAGGAACAATACCTCATGTTGAAACTAACATTGCGGCAAACAATCAGGCTTTGGCTGTGGCAGCGTCGTCGCAGCGTCGTTATTACGTTGGCTAGCATGCTGGCGGCGTTACTGACACTAGGTTACAACCACTTACTCAGCACCGATGCTTCGCTTTTGTCGCTATTAACATTGGCCCAACTAGGCGCTGCCACGCTGCTGGTTATCGTGGTAATTATTTTGAGCGACTAGCGGGCTGAAACTAAGACGTTATTTCGACTTATTTAGCATGGCTTTTAAATCCGCAAACGGGTTATGGGTCGCCGCAGCCACTTTTTGCTCGGTCGTACCACCGTACAGTACAAATTCATGAAATTTATTGTGTTCATTGTCATGACAATAAATACACAACAGCTCCCAATTGCTGCCATCGCTGGGGTTATTGCTGTGGTTGTGGTCAATGTGGTGCACGGTTAGTTCGCGTAAATTGGAGTGCACAAACTCACGCGCGCAGCGGCCGCACACCCAGGGGTAAAGCTTTAATGCCTTGTCACGGTACCCCTGTTCTTGTTGCTGATAGGCCTGTGCACCGCTGCTGGTTTTGCTCATAACTGTCCTGCTTAAAGAAGGTTTTGCGCTGCTAACATCATAATGTTGCTGCTTTATCCGGTTAAAGCAGAGTTTAACAGCCTTTGCAGGCTGTGCAATGGCAATTATTAGGCAATGGTTTAACTATAAGCCCCACTGGTGTCGTGTAAAAATAGCCTTAGAAACAGAGTTATATTCTCCTCATTGCATTATGCGCCCACTAGGGGCTGGAGGTTGTATTCACATGCTAAAAGGCTGATTCATAGGTTATCTGAAAGGTTTTCTTTATGTCACGGGACTTATGTCTACACACAGCATTTAGGCTGCCAATGCACTAAAGTTGCAATGATTACTGTCTTCAGTTGAAGATTCATTACATATCGAGAAATGTCTATATGAAAAAAGTATTTTTTGGCCCTGCTGTTAACGCCGGCTATTGCTTTGGCAACAGAATCGCCGGCTAAAGTGACAGCACAACAATTTGTCGACTTACAGCAGGGAAACACTGTTTATCCGGGCTTTCGCCGTGCGCATGCTAAAGGCATGTGTGTTAGTGGCGAGTTTCGTTCAAATGGTCAGTTAAGCGCTTACTCAACCGCTACGGTATTTCAGCGCGGCGTTATGCCGTTTACCGGCCGTTTATCTATTGCCGGTAACAACCCGACAGCACCAGATTTAAAAGCACCGGTACGCAGTTTAGCGCTTAGTTTTGCTATGAGTAGCACTCAGCAATGGCGGCTGGCGATGAATACGCCACCGGTGATGGCGGTCGCCGACCCACATACGTTTTATCAGCAAATACAGGCTATTCAGGCCGGGCCTGCAGCAATAAAGCAATTTTTTGCTGAACACCCTGAAAGTAAAGAGTTTTTGACCTGGGCAGCACAATATGAGGCCAGTGGTAGCTTTGCCTCTGAAACCTATAACAGTATTAATGCTTTTTACCTGATAAACCCAGATGGCAAGCGCCAGGCTGTGCGCTGGGCTATACAACCAACAGTTGCTGTGGCTGCGACAGATATGCAGGGGGCCAATGCATTGCAAAACGAAATGGCCAGCCGCGTGCTGGCGGGCAACGTGGTATTTGACTGGGTGTTTACCCTGGCCGATGTGACAGATGATGAAAACAATGCCACCAAAGCCTGGCCCGACAGCCGGCAAAACATAACCGCAGGCCAGATAGTGATAAACAGCACCAGCGCACAGCTGGAAGGCGGGTGCCATGCCATTAACTTTGACCCACTGGTGTTGCCAACCGGCATCGAAGCAACGGCTGATCCCATCTTGCGGGCTCGTTCGTCGGCTTATGCCGAGTCTTACCGCCGTCGGGCCACCGAGCAGTTAACAGGTGCCTTTAAGGAGCCGAAAAATGACTAATACCGAACGTTTTTCATTATCAATGCGCTTGTTTCACTGGGGTATGGCAGCATTAATTCTCGCTATGTTAACGGCCGGTTTGTTAATGGTTGCATCGCTGGACGGCTGGCAGCTAACGGTACTAACCGTGCATAAAGTGTTTGGTGTTATTGCGGTGCTGTTGGTCAGTGCCCGCTTTATCAACCGGCTTTCCCAGCGCATACCCGCTTTGCCGGACGAGCTAACCCAATGGCAGAAAACTGCGGCACGGTTGTCACATTGGTTATTGTACGGCTTAATGTTTGCTATGCCGGTTTCTGGCTATCTGATGCAGTACTTTGGCGCCAGGCCCATTGATGTATTTGGCTGGTTTCGGCTACCGGCGGCACTTAATGTCGATATTCACAACTATGCTTTGTTTCGTGAATTGCATTCTTTGTTAGCCATTGCGCTAATTGGCATTGTGATGTTGCATATTAGCGCCGCTTTGCATCATCACTTTATTCGCAAAGACAAGGTATTAAAAAGTATGTTGTAGATAACCTAGCCAGAGTTGTTTGGGCTGGTATGCCTGTCTCTGGTTTGTATTACCCAGGGCGCATTGTGCGCCCTTGTTGCGACATCACGGTGTTATTAATATTCCCACCAACAATCTTGCCACCATGTTAGAAACTCAGCAAAATCGATAAAGCCGTCATTGTTTGTGTCGATAAGTTTAAAGCCTTCATCCACATGACTCACTTTGGTTTTAGGCGCCAGAGCCGTAAGTAACTCGATAAACTCGGCTATATCAATTTGGCCATTGCCATCGCGGTCAAAAAAATCGAAGTCGCTTTTTATTGCCGCTAATTGTTGTTCAGATAACGTTTCTTTATTCACTTGTATCACCTTGTATACTAATCAGAACCAGCGTGAGTGTACTTGGCTTAAAAATGTCTGTCTATGTTGGTGCCTACACGTTTGTTTGTAAAAGACGAATTCGTGCAGTTAGATCGGGCAGTGTTATCTGGTTTGGGGCAATTTATACCGCTGTTTGGCTGGTTTAAGTTTTTTACTTTCAATGGTTATAATATTACGCGTACGGACATCAACCTAATAGGACGTAATAAGAAAGCAATAAGCCAAGTTGCAAGTATTTACGATTAGCTTAGCTGTGCAGACGTTGCCATTGAGTTCGCAAACCGTGGTCTACGTGGCAAGTGGTACCGTTGATGCTGAAGTAGGTGTTAAGCGCGTTAGCCTGCAAGAGCAGCATACGCTTAGCTTGAGTAATGAAACCGGAAGCGTGCAGCTTAGTAGCGCCGATAGCGCGCAGGTTATTTTTATCCGCTTGTCGGTAAATGAATAGGCATTAAAAAAGAGGTCAATTATGCAGCCTGCATCAATAAAAGCTGAAATCAGCTAGTGAAAGCGCTCATTACACTTATTTTGCTAATAGCTGTGGTTGCTTTATGGCTGGCGAGCAACTATAACCGCACAGCGCTGTTTAATGCTGAAATTGTTAAACCGCATTTAGTGCAAGACAACCTTATTGAGCCGCCGACTAAACATATCACGGCGGATCACGATACATTTAACAACGACAAATCTGTTGTATCCCCTGCGGAGAATGATAGCCAACTGGTGATTATGACAAGACCAGACTGGAGCCTGGATAATAATCTGTTGTCCCACTTTAATCGTTTAGAACTGGCTGCACAGCAGGGCGACACTACAGCAGCCTATGTGTTGGGAATGAACCTGCGCAATTGTTACTTTGTACCGCATGATGACGCCGAACTGGCTGAGCGACTGCAGCAGGCTTACCAATTTAACGATAATGGTGAGGCCGCTGCCGAAAATACAGAGCGCTATGAATTTTGCTTGGGTGTTGATAAACAGCAACGTAACCAGTTTTATGCTTATCTGGAAATGGCTGCAAGCAACGGCTTTGTGCCCGCACAAGAAGCAGTAGCGTTAATAACACCAGAGCAATATATGCATGCAGCGGGTTATGCCAAGCTTGAAAGAAACGCTTATGTCGCTAAGCGTATTGGCTATGTTCAACAGCAAGTCGACTTTTTATTGTCTGCAGCGCAGCATGGAAGTATTAAAGCGCTGATAAAATTGTCGCAACTACATTATGCTCAAACTGTTGGTAAAGATGGCCGCTTACAAGCCTATGCGTTTAACCAGATGATTATGGAGCTCACCGATGATACTGATCTTTACAACCGCTACAACTGGTTTCAGCAACGCGCGTTGCCAGAGTTTACAGCCGAGGAAGTTGAACAGGCAACGGCGATATCAGAGCAGTGGTTAAACACGATACAAGCCAATGGTACGCTTTATTTACACAACCAGGAATAAGCCAAGCGTTAACCTTGCTCAGCTTTTGACAACTTAAGGAATAGCATGCGAGTAATACTGTCAGCCTTTTTGCTGCTGATGTCATTTAACACAGTAGCTAAAGACTGCGTTGTGTTATTGCATGGCTTGGCAAGCAGCGCTAGTGCATTGGAAACCATGCAGCAGGCACTTGATGCAGCGGGCTACCATAGCGTGAATGTCGATTACCCCTCACGCGAGCATGCCATTGAAGTTTTAGCACCAATGGCTATTGCGCCAGCCCTTGCACAGTGTCGCGCAAAGCAAAGCCGTGTTATTCATTTTGTTACCCATTCTATGGGCGGTATTTTGCTTCGCCAGTATACGCGATATAACGTTATTGCCGATTTAGGCCGGGTAGTAATGATGGGGCCGCCCAATCAGGGCAGCCAGGTGGTCGATAATTTAAAAGATGTACCAGGTTTTGAAGCGTTTAATGGCCCGGCTGGTATGCAGCTTGGTACCGGCGCGCAAGATATCCCCAAGCAATTGGGGCCGGTAAGTTTCGAATTGGGGGTTATTGCCGGCACCAGCTCTATCAACCTAATACTATCAACGTTTTTGCCTAACCCGGATGATGGCAAGGTGTCGGTTGAAAACACCAAAGTAGAAGGCATGTGTGCACTGGTGACGGTGGATATATCGCACCCGTTTTTGATGAAACGGCAACAGGTTATTGACCAGGTGCTACATTTTTTAAGCAGCGGTAGCTTTTTCGGCGACAACGCACAGCAGTTTGCTTGTCCTGCGCAGATAAAGCTTAAAACGAGTACGGTTTAAATTCTTTAGTAAATTTAATCGGCTGTTCGCAGGTTATATAATGGTTCTATTTTTTGTTTTTTCTTTTTAACTCAGCCACCAAGGTTTTTTCTTCTTCAACTAGCCGTTGCTTAATTACCCAAAGTTTTTGCTGGTACGCCAGCATGGCTGCAAACTTATCACTGTGGACGAGTATGCAAAAGATACTACCTATCACTACGGGCAGCGCCAGAAAGACTTTTTCAGGCAATTGTCCGGAATAGGTTGGTATTTCAAGAAAAAAAAAGCCAAATATCGATATCAGAGTGCAAACAAGCGCAAACTTTTTAAAATAGGCTAAATGGTCCTTCTTACCCATGACCATATCCTGAAATGGAAAGGTGTAAGCCAAAACCACAAATGCAGCAACCGGAATCAATATGAAAAAATAGTGTTCAACCACGTTTACTGCATTGGCTAAACCAATAATGCTTATTAGGAAATAAAAAAAGTACAGTGCTGCAGCACAGCTTGACATCATGCCTGTTATACCTGCAGGCATGCCATGACTTAGGAAATGGGGGGCAAACAAGCGGATATACTCCGGCCCGAGCTCGTGTTTTACCGTTTCAACCAGACGGTGTTGTAATTGGCTGTGTCGGTTAATCATTATTGCTCCGCATCTGTCGACGTATAAACGCCTACAGCCAGATATTTAATGCTGCCACCAGTGGCGCTTCCACCGAAATTGAGTATGCCAGCGACGGCATCTTTAATCCGCACCCTTAACGCATCATTTATTTGTATTTGTTGATAACGCTTAGGGTACATGTTGGCATTGATCATACGTTTTAATGCGTTATTTGAATGTGCTAAGGCCGGATGGTTTAGTTTTACAATTTCCAGTGTCAACCTTTTACGCTCATGCCGGTTGAGGTTGTGCAAAAATTTATCCGGGCTAATACCACTGGCTTTTTTCAGATGATGGTAATTCTTTATCAAGCTGGCACCAGAATGCAACGCCATACCAACAGAAATAGTATCCAGCGCCAGCGTACTGTATTTATACCAATCCTTGTCATAAAGCGCTTTGCTTGCGTTTTAACTCTTGATTTCGATACAGCGAAGGGAGTAATGCAGATTGCATGAGTAACATCCTTATTAGGTTTTGATTTTAGCATCTCAAAGATCCTATAAGAGAAATGATTTAATGTAAATTAAATGATTCATTGATGTATAATTTGTTTCAGACTGAAGCGCTGGTTACACAGGCAAAGTCAGCCTGAAATATTTTGGCTAGGCATTAACGTAAATCTGTAAATTTCAATCGGAGCAGGAGGGGCCTTGCAGCAAAGAACTAAAGCCATACTTTCAGGGATAGGCTTGGCTATTTTTTCCATATTGATGATTGGCCTGATGCTCTGGCTTTTTTCGTTGCAACTCGAAAGCCAGCTTGAAGCCATTTATAGCGGCAGACAACTTATCGTTATAAGTGGATCTGATGCTTATGCTCCAGGTATAGTAGTGTTTCTTGTGCTAATGCTGCTATTTAGTATTAGATCTACATTCTACTTAATTCGCAGCAAACAACCCTCAGTAAAAGGCCAACGGTTCGTCAAGGCGTTTTCGACAGCAATGCTGGTAAGCTTTGCTTTTGTTTTTATTTTTAAGTATCTGATTAATAGCTATTTTGAGTCTAAAATTGTTGATGTGGGGTATCAACCTTGCCCCGCAACCACCTTGATGTTCACCCGCGTTACTTACAGTGCCTGGACATTAAATCCTGCCTTGTGTTTCGACGCTGACGTTAAGCGAATTGTGCAGCGTGGTGTCTGGGATGAGTCAAAACAAGTTGAGCAAATGCTGCAGCAAAGGGAAAGGCAGCAGGAAGCACGACGCCAGTTTTTACTACAGGAAGAGAAAATAAAACAGCAGCGTGCGCAACGAGCCGCAGAAGCAGAGCAGAATTAGTGCGGTTTGGTAATCTATACTGAGACGCATCAGTGTGCTGCGCACTAAACTTTCCGGTACACCAACACCTCATAAGGGCGCAATATTGCGCCCTTAGTTTTTGCAGCAAACAAAGTCCTAGCTTGGTTAATTTTTTCAGAAAATGCCAATAGATATATGCCACAACACAATCGTATCTCTTGAAAAATTGCTAATTTTCTAAGGTTGGCTAAGGTTAATAAAAAGTTAATAATATTCGCTGGCAACATGCTTGCGTTTACAATAGTCGCTTTTAACACAAGATAATCTTGCAATGAGTATCTTAAGGGATACAATGTGATGATAAAGAAAATTAAAGCAACTGAGCAGTTCAGTCACTGGCTGGATAGCTTAAAAGATATTCAGGGCAGAGCACGCATTCAAGCCCGTATACAGCGCTTGGCGTCTGGTAACCCTGGTGTTTATCGTAATTTAAAGCCTGGTTTGTCAGAGCTGAAAATTGATGTTGGGCCAGGGTACAGGGTGTATTACACGCAGCGGCACAATGTGCTGATCATTCTGTTGTGTGGCGGTGATAAAGCGAGCCAGCGTACTGATATCGAATTAGCGTATCAATTAGTAAACAACCTTGAGGTGTAATATGAGCATAAAACTGCAAGATTACGATGTAGCAGAGCATCTGCGTACACCAGAGGAAATGGCGGCGTACCTTGAAGCCTCTATTGCTGAATGCGATGGTGATGCCAGCTTTGTTGCTAAAGCATTGGGGGATATTGCCCGTGCCAAAGGCATGGCAACCTTATCGCGCGACACCGGCCTAGGTCGCGAGAGTTTATACAAAGCCTTGTCTGCAGACGGTAACCCGCAGTTAAGCACAGTACTGAAAGTTGCCAAAGCACTTGGCTTGCAATTCAGCGTAAAGCCAGCGGCATAGCCGCCACGCCAAAACAACCTAGGGGGCGCATTATTGCGGCCTTTATTTTTGTAGCAAATAAAGCCTTGACCAATATAGCCATTCGCCTGATATGGCATCAGAGGTTAAAACGTAATTAATTGTCTCAACGTTACTTTGGCGTTTATTTTCCACAGCTAGCATTTTGGCAGCGCCAAACTTTCGTCGTTGATTTGTCAGTGTTAGTCTGAGTACTCCATTTCATCTTTGCTCCGCAAAGTTCACATAACCTAAAGTCTCTTTCCTTTTTGATTTTGTAATCAATAACCTTGTAGGTAGGATCGTCGTGGTTGTATTGTTTTATGCCGCCAATGGTGTATCGAAATTTAAAGAGCTTTTCATAAAGCGACGGAACAGTCAGAAAGACCTTGAATTTCTTGTCATCTACCTTTTTATTCAGGTCAAAGAAAATAGGTATTAGGCACATGAAGTAAAAAACAACAGAAAAAAACACTAAAATTGAACCAGTTGATGATGGTTCGCCCGTTATTCCGTAGTGTTTGCTGCAGCAAGCGAGCAAGTACTTATCTTTTTGCACTAAATCACTGCTTTGCTGAAATGCTTGCGAAATACTGCCCTGCGCCAGGTAGCCGCCGTGTTGTAAAAACTTATTAAAATCTCTTCTTTGATGTTCCAAAGCAACATTGGCTACCCTTACTTCTTCTGCTTTATCCTTTTCGCCACCAAGTAAGTAGTCATCAGCTATATACAAAAAAATAGTGTCTTTGCTGTTATTGCCTGATCTAACAAGCCCGCCATAGTATGCGGCTATATTTTCTTTGTTTTTGTATTTTGCATAGCTTGAGTAGCGATAGTAAAAAAAGCTTTCTTGACTAACTAATTCAGATTCTCCTCTGTAAAAGAAGTACTTATTAGCTGGCCGCTTTTTAACCTCATTTAGATTTTTTATGCTTATTACGCTTTTCCCCGCGTTAAAACGTTCAAGTGCAATACCCAGCAAAATACCTGACGACATAGTAAGTAAAATAAAAAAGCCGAAGCTGGTTCGCTTTGGCCGAACGCGCTTAGTGTTTTTAGTTGGTTTCCGTTCAATAAGGTCCGGTAAGCGCATAGTAGTAAATCGGAACAAAACACCGACTAATAATGCTAAGCTTGCAATTAATACAATTCCAGCATCACTTCTGTGTATGAAGTTTGAAAGGTAATCAATAATTTCTATGTAATGCTTAGCTATTCCTGCAACTACTGAAATAACCACCAGTGATAAAAACATATACGGTAGTAAACAGTACCTAATGACAGGGTTGTAATTGTAATCCTTCACAGCATAGTTCCGTAATTTGCTAATTTTGTTGGGGAAAATTTATACCAGCGCGATAATGAACGTTAGTGTGGTACTTTTCAATTATTTCGCCTGTTTATGTTTATGTTTGTGTTTTGTAAATTTATGTTTTTTAACTCATGCAAGCCACCATTCGCCTTTCCCCATTACTCCTTGTATAATACGCGCCCTTGTTACTCTCAGGCGTGCAATTTATGACCACAGCTTCATCCGTTAATCTTCGAAAGTCTGCACCTGTCGCACGGATGGCGCCTGAGCGTGATTTATTCTCTTATCCGAAATACTGGGCCGAGTGCTATGGCACGGCGCCATTTTTGCCTATGTCGCGCGCCGAGATGGATACGCTTGGCTGGGATAGCTGCGATGTTATTTTGGTTGTAGGCGATGCCTACGTAGACCACCCCAGCTTTGGTATGGCCGTAGTAGGGCGCATGTTAGAAGCGCAGGGTTTTCGGGTGGGTATTATTTCGCAGCCCGATTGGCACAGCAAAGACGACTTTATGCGCCTGGGCAAGCCGAACCTGTTTTATGGTGTGTCGGCCGGCAATATGGATTCGATGATAAACCGCTACACTGCGGATAAAAAGCTGCGCCACGATGATGCCTATACCGCCGGTGATATTGGCGGCAAACGGCCGGACCGGGCGGTTACGGTATATACCCAGCGCTGCAAAGAAGCCTATAAAGATGTGCCGGTGATTATTGGTGGTATTGAAGCCAGCTTACGCCGTATTGCCCATTATGATTACTGGTCAGAGAAAATACGCCGTTCGGTCATTTTTGATGCCAAGGCCGATATTCTTATTTATGGCAATGCCGAGCGGCCTTTGGTCGAAGTGGCGCACCGTATTGCTTCGGGCGTGCCGGTAAACGAGATACAAGATGTTCGCGGTACGGCCGTTATTCGCAAAGAGCCATTACCTGGCTGGCGCGGCGTAGACTCTACCGCGATAGATAAAATTGGCAAAATTGACCCGATATACAACCCTTATGGTGCCGATGATGTGGGTTGCAGCAGCTACTCTGAGTTTGCTAAAGCCGGTATCGATTTAACCAAGCCACAAGAGGTTGAGGCCAAACCTATTATGGTGCAACCACCACGGCAAAAACCGTGGGAGCAAACCTACGTAAAACTGCCAGCGTTTGAACAAGTGAGTGTTAACAAGCCGTTGTATGCGCATGCCTCGCGTATTTTGCACCAGGAAACTAACCCGGGCTGTGCCCGCGCAATAATGCAGCGCCATGGCGACCGGCATTTGTGGGTAAACCCACCGGCGTTTCCGCTTAGCACGGAAGAGATGGATTTAGTGTTTGGCCTGCCGTATCAGCGTGTACCGCATCCGGTATATGGCAAAGATAAAATTCCCGCTTACGAGATGATTAAAACCTCGGTGAATATCATGCGCGGCTGCTTTGGTGGCTGCTCGTTCTGTTCTATTACCGAGCATGAAGGCCGTGTTATTCAAAGTCGCTCGAAAGAGTCGATAATGCAAGAGATTAAGGATATTCGCGACAAAGTGCCGGGTTTTACCGGCGTGATATCCGATCTTGGTGGCCCTACAGCCAATATGTACCGCTTAAATTGTAAAAACCCTAAAGCCGAGCAAACCTGTCGTAGGCCAAGTTGTGTGTACCCCACCATTTGCGAGCATATGGACACCGACCAAAGCCCAACGGTAGAGCTGTATCGCGAAGCGCGTAATTTGCCCGGCATTAAAAAAGTACTGGTTGCCTCCGGCGTACGTTACGACTTAGCGGTAGAAGACCCGAATTATGTGCGCGAGCTGGTGCAGCACCATGTTGGCGGCTATTTAAAAATAGCGCCTGAGCATACCGAAGAAGGCCCGTTATCGAAGATGATGAAGCCGGGTATGGGTGCCTATGACAAGTTTAAAGAAATGTTCGACCGCTTTAGCAAAGAAGCCGGTAAAGAGCAGTTTTTAATTCCGTACTTTATTGCGGCGCACCCAGGCACCACCGATATGGACATGGTTAACCTGGCGTTATGGCTGAAAGAGCGTGATTTTAAACTGGATCAGGTACAAAACTTTTACCCCAGCCCAATGGCAAATGCGACCACCATTTACCACACGGAAATGAACTCGCTGAAAAATATTAATAAAGCGAATTCAGAAGTAGTACCGGTGCCCAAAGGTGAACGTCAGCGCCGCTTGCACAAGGCCATACTGCGCTACCACGACCCCAAAGGCTGGCCGCAAATTCGCGAAGCGCTGATTAAAATGGGTTTAAAGCACCTGATTGGCCGCAGCAAAGGCTGTTTAGTGCCAGAAGAAAGCCGCGACGAGCAGTTTAAAAAGCCAGGCAAAGGTGGCAAACCTGCACTTAGCCGCCACACCGGGTTAAACCCAGCGGCCAGTGCTATAGCTAAAACCGGTAAAAAGCCGTTTGCAGCAAAGCCCAGTGCTAAAAAGGGGGCGAAGCCAGCCGCTAACGACAGTAGCGGTGGGACAGTCAATAGCGGAAAACCGCAGGCTAAAGCCGGTGGTAAAACCCCATCCCGGTCTAAAAGCTAATGCAAAGGCTGTTTTTCAGCCTTAAATTCTCCCATGCGCAGCAACAACAGTTGCTGCTGTATCAGCAACAAGCACTGGCGATATGCCCTGACGCTAAAGCTGTAGCTAGCGGCAACCTGCACTTAACACTGTTTTTCTTAGGCCAGACAGATAGCGAACAGCAACAGCGGCTGATTAGCGCCGCAGGGCGTATTAAATTAGCCCAATTTAGTATCACGCTGGATACTTTAAGCTGTTTTAACAAGCCGAAAATTTTGTATTTGGCGCCGTCGCAGCTACCCGACGCGCTGTTGCAGTTACAGCAGCAAGTGTCAGAGTGTTGTCACGCAGAAGGTTTTAGCGATATTCATGATAAATACCGGCCGCATATTACGCTGGCTAGGCAGGCAAGGTATTCATGGCAATTTAAGCAGAGGGTAGCGCCGTTAATGCTGGATGTAAGTGAGTTTGCGCTTTATTTATCCGACAATATAAATGGCAAGGTGCGTTATAGCCCCTTGCACATTTATCGCCTTGGTTTGGTTTAACGCTTAAAAGCCCGTTTCAAACTGCGCGGTAGCTTGTAAGATCTCATAAGTGCCATCAGTATATAAAACGGTAGCTTTACCTACATGGTAGCTATAAGGTGGAATTGCTTTAGTGCAGCTGGTTGCGCTAGTACTGCAGCCGGTAGTACGCTCAGACCAAATAACTGAAGAAACGGGTTTTTGAATACCCACAATACGCCAGATAGCATTGTTTGGCTTTCTATCTAATGTATATTCGAAACTTGAACATTCTCCGGTTGACCACTGATCATAATTCGCTGTATCAACCATACATTCCATTTGCGCAGCCATAGTAAAACCAGATGCCATTAAAAGACCCAGAGCAGTAAGAATTTTTTTCATTGTTTTTCCTTATTGATATTTTTGTCTTGGTTGTTTTGCTTAACGCTGTAACAGTCAATAATGGAATTAAAATTGGGTCAAATGATAAATCTGCATCATTAAATTATCATTAAATTATCATTTTGTTTTTTGAATTGCCGTGCTGGCTGTATACTGCAGTGTGATAGCAAATGTACTTAAGAATGCTGATGTAACCCTTGTTTAGGCGTTAGTGCTTAAGCGAGGTAATACAAACTGTTATAGTTCATGCTCGATTAATTTTCGCCGCTTATACTCGCTGAAGCCTTTCGCTTACAAGGATTAGTTATGCCTGCCTCCGGGTCATTGTTATACAAAATATTTGGGTCTGTTCAGTGGGTCGCTCCTGTCTGGTTGGCACAACTTAGGAAAAATGCACAGCAGCGGCCTACAAAGTTTTGGGGGATAATTGTGGCAATGCTGGCGCTGGTTGGTAGTGCTGTTGGAGGCTATTACTACTATCAACAACTGCCTAAACCGTTGCGAATAATAGCAACAGTGACCAACCCAGAAGTAGGGCATTATCAGGACGATGTAGAGCAACCAACCTTACTCCGCTTAAAATTTAACTACGACATGCGCAACCAGCCACAACGGCAACCTGTACTGGCGCCGTTATCCGCCGCGCGGCTGGATTTAATTGGCGAAGTGTTAACCGAGGGTGTAAGTATTACACCAGACATTGCCGGCAAGTGGCTGTGGCAGGATGACAACACACTAACTTTTACACCAGAGCAGGCTTGGCCGGCGGGCAGTCGTTTTGATGTGAAGCTGGATAAACGTATTTTTGCGGTAGGTATGCGGTTGTCGGAATTTGAATACACAGTTAATACTGCGCCTTTAACAGTAAACATTAACCAACTTCGTTTTTATCAGCACCCAACTGAGCAAGCCACGCGTCAAATCGTTGCGACATTAAAATTTAGCCATCCAGTTGATATTGACAGTGTTAAAGCACAAATGTCGCTGATAATGCGCCCAGATGGTGGTGAGGTGAGTAGCAAAGGTCAACCACTGGCATTTGAATTAAGCGCCGATAAAACCGGCCGCGAGCTCTACGTGCAATCAATTGCGCTTACCTTGCCAGAGCGAGAACAGTACTTAACCTTGTCGTTAAAGCGCGGTATTAAGGCGCGATTGGGCAAGGGCACAACAGAGAATGACATTGCCCAGCAATTATTGGTACCGGATCAAACCAGTTTTTTAAAGGTAGACGAGCTGCGTACCGATATTGTTCGTACACCTGAGCAAGAACCCGAGCAAATGTTGTTGCTGAGTTTTACCGATCGCATTAGCCGCACGGAATTACAAAACAAACTTAAATTATATGTGCTGCCTAAGCATCCAAAACGTAATTCTAATTATTGGGCGCCGGGAGAGGTAAACAATAGCGTATTGCAGCAAGCTAATTTGCATAGTTTTGAGCTGATGCCAACCCCGGAGCAGCATAATAACGCCTTTAGCATTAAACTGGATTTACCACCAGGCCAAAGTGTATTTGTGAGTGTCGCTAAGGGCCTGCAGTCGGTTAGTGATTTTAGCTTAGCTAGCGAATACCGTGCTGTGGTTAAGGCACCTAAGTACCCGCAAGAAGCCCGCATTATGGGTGAAGGCGCTATGCTAACATTAAGCGGTGAGCAGACGTTGCAATTGCTAAGCCGCGGTGTAAAAGGCGTTCGGGTAAAGCTGCACAAATTGTTGCCACAGCAGCTAAACCACTTTATCAGCCAAACCAGTGGTGATATTAGCCAGCCACACTTTTTTAACTACAACTTTGATGAAAGCAACATCAGCAGCCTGTATGAAAAAACCTTTTCTTTGGCAAGCAGCCACGCCAAACAGGCTAATTATCTGTCATTATCATTGCAACCCTATCTGGCTAAAGCCGGTATGGGGGTGTTTTTTATTCAATTGTCTGAATTTGACCCGGCACGGCCAAAACAACAAGGCCGTGAGTTAGATAAGCGAGTCGTGCTAGTGACTGATTTAGGGCTATTGGTAAAACATAATGCGGATACAACGCAGCAGGTTTTTGTCATGTCTACAGCCAATGGTAAGCCTGTTGCCGGTGCGAAGGTAGCACTGTTGGGGAAAAACGGCGTGGCGGTGCAAAACGGCACCACCGATGCAAATGGCAGTGTCAAACTGGGCAAGACGAATGGCTTTGTGCGTGAGCGTCAACCGGTAGTGTATTTAGTAAGCCGCACCAGTAATGGCGTAACGGATAGCAGCTTTATTCCGTATGACCGCTACAGCCGGCAGTTGGATTACTCTAAATTTAATACCAGTGGCCGCTATCAGAGTGATCAAAGTGAAAAGGGTTTAAGCGCCTATATGTTTAGCGATAGGGGTATTTACCGCCCCGGTGAACAGGTGCAACTGGCGGCGATAATTCGCCATAACGATTTATCGTTAGCAGAGCAAAAACTACCGCTAAAAATTCACGTGCAGGGACCGCGCGGTACAACCTTTTGGCAGCAAAATTTTCAATTGAGTGGTCGTGGTATGCACAGTTTTAGTGTGGACACGCAAGCCAACAGTGACACCGGTAACTATCATGCCAATATTAGCTTGCTCGATACTAAAGGCAATACCACACGGCATTTGGGTTCAGTAAGTTTTGCTGTGGAAGAATTTCAACCCGATACGTTAAAAATTAGCAGTCGCTTTAACCAAAACATTTCGGCGACGGTAGCCCAGGGCTGGTTATCACCGGAAAATTTAGTTGCCCTGGTGCAGTTAGACAACCTGTTTGGCACCCCAGCACAGCAGCGCAAAGTAACGGCTAAATTTGAGCTGATCCCAACCCACTTTAACTTTAGTGAATACCCGGATTATCGCTTTCTCGCGCCACAAAGCGAGCAAGTTAACCGGGCCAGTGTGCGACAGAGCCTGGATGAGCAGCAAACCGACGCTGACGGTAAAGCCAGTTTTAACCTGCCGTTATCGCAATATAGCGGCGGTACTTATCGTCTTCTATTAACAACGGAGGGTTTCGACGGTGGCGGTGGCAGAAGTGTACAAAGCAGGCATAGTGCTTTGCTATCACCGTTAAACGAGTTGGTCGGCATAAAAACTGATGGTGAGCTGAGCTACCTGAAAAAACAACAAAGCCGTAATGTGGAATTTATTGCCGTTAATAATGCGTTAGCGCAAATTGCGCTAGAGGAATTAACGCTGAAGCTGGTTGAAAAGCGGCCGCTGTCTAGCCTGGTTAAGCAGAACGATGGTACCTATCAGTACCAGAGCATAGTACAGCAGATTAATGTGAGTGAAACGCCGTTTAGTATCGCGGCACAGGGCAGCACCTATGCATTCCCAACTGACACCGCCGGTGATTATGAGTTGCTGCTGCAAAAGGGTGAACAGTTATTAGGCAGCATTGCGTTTAGTGTAATAGGTGCCGGTAATATCAGTGCCATGCTGGAAAAAAATGCCGCGCTTAACGTTCGGCTGGATAAAACGGATTACAAAGCCGGTGACCGTATAGAGCTGAATATTACTGCGCCCTATACCGGTACTGGTTTAATTAGCATTGAAACTGACAAAGTGCATGCCTTTAGCTGGTTTACTGCCGACACCACCAGCAGTATTCAGCATATTCAGTTGCCTGAGGGGATTGAAGGCAATGCGTATATCAATGTGAGCTTTGTGCGCGGAGCCGACTCTGATGCGCTGTTTGTTAGCCCGCTAAGCTATGCTGTGGTGCCATTTAATATTGACCGCAGTAAACGTCAGCTAGATATTAGCCTGGTAGCGCCACAAGAAGTTCGGCCGGGTAAACCCTTCACGCTAGGCTATAAAACCGACCAACCCGCTGATTTACTGTTGTATGGTGTTGATGAAGGCATTTTACAGGTGGCGGGGTATCAGCTGCCGGATCCGTTGTCGCATTATTTGCAAAAACGGGCATTGCAGGTACGCAGCTTGCAAATGCTGGATTTAATTTTACCAGAATTCAGTGCGTTACAGCGTCAGTTGGCTGGCGTGGGCGGTGATGCTGAGCGAAGGGCAATGGCCGCAGCGATGCTGGACAGTAACTTAAACCCCTTTGCGCGCAAGGCCGATCAACCCGGAGTATTTTGGTTAGGCATCGTAAAAGCCGGCCCAGAGTTAGCTTCTGGGCAGGTCACTGTTCCCGCTAGCTTCAGTGGCAATTTGAAATTAATGGCGGTAGCGGTAAGTGATGCCGCGTTATCGGCCACCAGTAAAGATGTGCGGGTACGCGGCCCCTTCGTATTAACACCGGATGTGCTCACCAGTGCAGCCCCCGGTGATGAGTTTGATGTGAGTGTGTCTGTGGCTAACGGTGTAAAAGGCTCAGGTAAAGATGCCGCGATCAGAGTTCAGTTAACCTTGCCCGATAGCCTAAGTGCTGTGGGGGCAACTGAGCAGGTACTTAATATCAGCGAAAACAGTGAACAAAGCGCGCGCTTTAGGCTAAAAGCGGGTGATAAGCCCGTTGAAGCCAGCCTGAGCTTTAGCGCTACGTATCAGCAAGGTGAGCTAATAGAAGATGCCAGTCGTGATATTAGCCTGAGTATTCGTCCGGCCAGTGATTACCACACTACGCTGCAGGCAGGGTTTGCGGATAAGGGGCCGGTGACATTAGATACACGTTATCCGTTGTATACTGAGTTTGCGCAGCAGCATGTTATTGCCTCGGCTAATCCGCTGGTGCTGGCTGAAAGCTTTACCGATTATCTCTCACACTACCCACACGGTTGTACCGAGCAGGTGGTGTCGCAGGTATTCCCCTGGATAGGGCTTGTGCAGCAGCCAGCGTATCAAGCGCAGTGGCCAATGCTAAATGAAAAATTTGCCGTGTTAATACAAAAATTGGCTGAGCGCCAGCAAAGTGACGGCGGTTTCAGTTTTTGGCCGGGTGGCTACAGCAGTGGAGACTTCCCCAGCATTTATGTGATGCACTTTTTGCTGGCCGCGCGGGAGCAAGGGCTGGCAGTACCCGATTATTTGTATCAACAAGGCATAGAATATTTGCGTAATGTTGCCAGGCAAAGTGGAGCTAATTTGTATCAGGCACGCTTGCGCGCCAATGCAATTTACCTGTTAACCCGCAGCGGTGAAGTGACTACCAATTATCTGGTGGAATTGCACGAACGCCTGGAAAAACAGCATAAGCAAGGCTGGCAGGGCGACATTACTGCTATTTATATGGCCGCCAGTTATCAGTTATTACAAAAGCCGGAATTAGCCCGTGGTTTGTTATCGGGGTATCGTTTGGGCAAGCCTTCAACATTGCAAAGCAGCTATTTGGCACAAGTTACTCTGCCGTTACCGCCATTTGCTAACCCGGCTTTTCAGTCACAACTTAGCTTGGATGCACAGTATGTATATTTACTGGCCAGCCATTTTGCTGAACAAGCCAACGCATTGAATGGAAGAGACATACTAGATTTATTGCAGCCGGTATTTAAAGGCGAGTACAACACTATTGGCTCGGCATATACTGTACTGGCATTGTCAGCTTACGGCCAGCTTCAGCCGGACTCAGTGGCTGTAGCCCCTAAGTTTTATCAACTTGATGACAAAGGGCAGCGTACTGCACTGTCAAAGGCGGATAACGCCAATGCCATACCGCGCGCCGTCTTTACTACGAGCGCTGAGAAAATACTGCTTGAAAGCCAACAGCAGCTGTTTTACGCCATAAGCGAAAGTGGTTATGCCAAGCAGCCGGCAACCAAAGTGCAAGCGCAGCAATTGGAAGTCGTGCGGGATTATTTAGACGCAGACGGCAATAGCGTTACCCACGCCAAGCAAGGTGAAGAGCTTACTGTGCGCTTGCGACTGCGTAGTTTAACAACGGGCTGGCACAGCAATATTGCCGTGGTAGATTTATTACCAGCAGGCTTTGCTGTAGTGCGTAGTTCTGTACCGCGTCAACATGGGCGTTGGCGCGCCGACTATGTCGATATTCGTGAAGACAGGGTGGTGTATTACGCCAGTTTTGGTCCGCAGATGACAGAGCTGCGTTATCAGGTAAAAGTCACGGCGGCCGGCGACTTTATAATACCCATGGCATCAGCACAGTCGATGTACGATCTCTCAGTTTATGCCAGTACCGCAGTAGGACGCTTTGTGGTGAATGCGGCAGATACTGACTAAGCCGGACTGTGAAAGTGGCAGATAAAAGGCGATTAAGCGTTTGGCAATGGCGGCCACTGGCAGTGGCGGGGACACTTGTACTGTTGCCGCTGTTAATGCTGATACTGTCGCCAAAGCCAACACTTTATAGCGGCTATCAGCAAAGTAGTGCATATTTTTCGGCTGAAGGGGAATTGTTAAGTCTGAGGTTAGCTGGCGATCAACGTTACCGCTTACGAGTACCTCTGGCAGATATTGCTCCGGCATTGCAACAGGCCACGCTGTTATATGAGGACAGGCAGTTTTATCGTCATTTTGGTGTCGACCTCAGCGCGGTGGGCCGGGCCTTCTGGCAAGGTGTTATTAAAGGGGGCAGACGACAAGGCGCATCAACACTGAGCATGCAATTAGCGCGGCTGCACTTTAAACTGAATACCAGCACCATGGGCGGTAAGCTGCAGCAGCTGGTGTATGCGCTTTATCTGGAACGACATTTTTCGAAAGATGACATCCTCGAAGCTTACTTCAATTACGCCCCTTACGGCGGCAACATTGAAGGTGTGGCCGCGGCCAGCTTGATTTACTTTGGCAAAGAAGCAAGCCGTTTAACGGTAGCCGAAGCGCTGGCGCTTAGCGTGATCCCTCAAAACCCGAACCAGCGTAGCCCGTTAAGCACAGCAGGTGAACAGCAACTGGAACTGGCGCGTCAGCGCTTAGTGACATTGTGGTTACAGCAGTATCCGGTGGCAGAGCAAAGTATGGCACAACGTTTAAGCTTGCCGCTGCAGTTTAATAACCGAGCCGATTTAGCCTACGATGCGCCGCATTTTATTAACCAGCTACAAGTGCAGGGGCTAACAGAAGGGCGTTTTTACACCAGCTTGCAGCAAAAGACTCAGCAGCAAATTCAGCGAGGTGTAGCAGGGTATTTGCGTCGCAACAGTGATAAAGGCTTTACCAATGCCAGTGTGCTGTTGGTTAAACGCAGCACCATGCAGATACAAGCCTGGCTGGGCTCAGCCGATTTTTATAATACGGCTATTTCGGGCCAGGTTGATGGTGTTACGGCGCTGCGCTCACCGGGCTCGGCACTAAAGCCATTTGTGTATGCTTTGGCCTTGCAACAGGGCGTTATTCATCCGCAAAGTTTGCTAAATGATCTGCCGCGCCGTTATGGTAGTTTTAACCCGGAAAACTTTGACCGGCGCTTTGTCGGCCCGGTAAATGCCACGGAAGCGCTGATCAACAGCCGTAATGTACCCGCAGTACAATTACAGGCCAGCCTTACCAAGCCGGATTTTTATCACTGGTTAAAGCAAGCACAAGTGCCGCTGCAATATAAGCCAGAACACTATGGCTTGGCGTTAGTATTGGGGGGTATGGAGCTGAGCATGCAGCATCTGGTGCAGTTGTATGCCATGCTGGGTAATGGCGGCAACTGGCAAACTATGCAATGGCAAGCACAGCCGGTAACGGCTGCTACACAAGCGTTGTTATCACCTGAAGCGGCGTTTTTAACCCTGGATATGCTGCGACAACATACTAAACCTCAAACGGCTTTACTGACTGAATTGATAGACACTGCTCCGGTAGCGTGGAAAACCGGTACCTCTTATGCGTTTCGTGATGCCTGGGCGATAGGGCTTAGTGGTGACTATGTTTTAGCCGTGTGGTTGGGTAATTTTGATGGCAGCTCTAACCCTAACCTGGTCGGGCGCGCCGCTGCCGGCCCGTTATTATTTGAATTGTTAGCCCTGTTGCCACGCGATGTTGCGGCAGAAAAGCAACTATTTACCGCCGATAATAGTCTTAACCTCAAGCAAATAGCCTTGTGTAGTCGCAGTGGTGAGCTGCCAAATAAATACTGCCCGCAAACACAGCCGGGTTGGTTTATTCCCGGGGTGTCGCCAATTAGCGTGTCAAATGTACACCGGGCTATACCGATATACGTTGATACCGGTCTAAGAGCGTGCCGACATTCGCCGCCGCAAACAGCACTAAAAGTGTTTGAATTCTGGCCGTCTGATATCGCAGAGGCTTACCAGCAGGCGGGTATCTTACTGACCTTACCGCCACCGTATCAGGATGCGTGCGGTTCAGGGGTGTTATTATCGCAACAAGCGCCGCAAATTCGATCGCCTCAGCCAGGTTTAACCTATCAGCTGGGTAAACATGCCGATCAGCAAAAAATTGCCCTGCAGGCTAGCTTTGATGGTGCAGTTACCCAAGTACATTGGTTTATTGATAACCGCTACCTTGGCGTTGCAGCGCCTGGTGAAACCGTATTTTGGCATGCCGAAGCCGGTGAGTTTCAGCTTAGAGTCGTAGATGATTTAGGCGGTGTAGCGACTCAGCGTTTACAGGTACAGTAGCCGGTGGGTGCTTATAGGCGTTTGCTAGGGTAAAATACCCTTGATTGTTAAATGTTTGCGGATAACCTATGCACTGCGCCCACTTCGACGCGAAACGCTGCCTGTCATGCCACTGGCTGAGTAAACCCTATGCAGCACAATTAAGTGAAAAGCAGCAACAGCTGATATCCTTATTGGCACCTTTCAATACACCTGAGCTGTTGGCTCCGGTTGCAAGTAGCGAGCAAGGCTTTCGCTACAAAGCGAAAATGGTGGTGCTGGGCACGGTAGATGCGCCAATGCTGGGCATTATTAATGCGCAAGGCGAAGCGGTTGATTTAGCCGACTGCCCGCTGTATCCAGCCGCTTTCGCACCGGTGTTTGCGCTATGCAAAGCCTTTATTTCCCGCGCTAAGCTTACGCCTTACGATATTGCCAGCCGCCGTGGCGAGCTTAAGTTTATTCTGCTGAGCCAAAGCCTGCACAGAGGCCGTTTTATGTTGCGCTTTGTGTTGCGCTCTAAAAACTGCTTAGCGTCGATACAAAAACATTTACCCTGGTTAATACAACAACTCCCAGAGCTTGCAGTGTGTTCCGTTAATTTACAGCCCTTGCCTGCCGCAGTACTGGAAGGCGAAGAAGAAATTTTACTGACTAAGCAAAGTGTTTTAGCTGAGCAGTTAAACCAGATCCCGCTGTATTTACAGCCACAGAGTTTTTTTCAGACTCAGCCGGCCATGGCGGCTTCGCTCTACCAAACGGCGGCAGACTGGGCGATCGAACTGCAACAACAGCAGGGCCAGTTTAAGCATATTTGGGATCTATTTTGTGGTGTCGGTGGTTTTGGTTTGCATCTGGTTAGCCCTGAGCAGCAGCTTACCGGCATTGAAATTGCGCCAAAAGCGATTGCCAGTGCCACGCGTTCGGCAGCCGAACTTGGTTTAACCAAAGTAAACTTTCAGGCACTGGATTCTACAGCCTTTGCTAAAGCCGCAGAACGTGCCCCCGATTTATTGGTGGTTAACCCACCTCGGCGCGGGCTGGGAAAGCCGTTGTGTCAGGATATTGAACGCTTAGCACCTGCCTGGTTATTGTACTCCAGTTGTAATGCTCAAACTCTGGCCCAGGACTTGTCGCAGCTTTCAAACTACTCGTTAGTGAAAGTGCAGCTATTTGATATGTTCGCCCACAGTAGTCACTACGAGGTGTTAACCTTGCTGAAAAAGTTGGATTAAAGCTTAATGCTGATCAACTATGCAGAATCGGTTTGCCCTAAACTCACCGTTTCAGCCCTGGACGGGCTGAAACGAGCCCCCATGGATGGGTTTACGGCGTGTTAGTGTGGGCAAGCCGATGGCAAATTAAACCTTAACTGACTGGCATTAGGCTTAACGCCGGCCTACCAGTATGCCTATAATTACTTGGCTGTGCTAAAACATCTTCAGTTTAATGCCAGCTTAGTTAGCTCTGGTTTATCCAACTAACGTTTCTTTTTGTTTAATAGTCCCTTTATCACATAGTATCGCCGCTAAGCTGGTTGACTTATCAGTGCTTTTGGCTGAACTTAACCTTTCTAAACGCGATTTTCACTAACGGGAACTGCTATGCTACTTCAAGTGCAACATTCGCTAGTGCTACTAATTGATATGCAGCAAAAGCTGGCGCCGGCTATTTTTGAGCACAAAGACGTTGAGCAGGCGGCTGCATGGGTGCTGCAGGTGGCACTGCAACTAGAAGTACCGGTGTGGGCGACAGAGCAGTATCCGCAGGGCATAGGTGCCACACTGCCTGCATTGGCAGAGCTGATACCCGAGGCGCAGGTGCTGCAAAAAATGCACTTTAGTGCGCTAAAAGAAGCGCATATTGCCAGTAGCCTGGCCTGTACAGAGCGTAAGCAAGTTGTCGTGCTGGGCATTGAAGCCCATGTTTGTGTGCTGCAATCGGTACTGGATTTACTGGCACTGGGCTATCAGGTGTTTGTGGTGGCAGAAGCTGTAGGCTCGCGCACTGTACAAAACAAACAATTGGCACTTAGCCGCATGCAACAAGCCGGCGCCCAAATTATCAGCAAAGAAATGCTGGCCTTTGAATGGTTAGAATGCTGCGGCACCGATACATTTCGTCAAATTAGCAAAGGCTGGATCCGATAATGTGGCGTGTTGTTTTATTGCTATTACTGGCTTTACCGTTACAAGCTAACAACCTGATTGAGCAGCAATTACCCGATTTTTATCAGCAACTTATACCACAGCATCGCTACCCGCTTAGCTGGAATAAGGCGCAGTTTAGCGATATTAACCAGTGGCGTGTAAAGGGCCGAGCTGCGCTGCGCGAAGCATTACTCTGGCCAGATGACAATAGTGATTTTGCCGCCAAACTGCTAAAAACCGAAGCGCGAGAGGGCTATAGCGCACAGCTTTGGTCAATACAATTAACGGCGCAAAGCCGGGTGCAGCTTATGCTGCTTCAGCCCGAGGACACCAAACCGGCACCTGCCGTGTTACTGCTGCATGATCATGGTGCCCGTTTTGACATTGGCAAAGAAAAACTGATCAAACCTTTTGCAACCGACGAGCGCTTAAGTTCTGCGCAGCAATGGGCAGATAAATATTTTAGCGGCAACTATATTGGCGACGCTCTGGCTAAACAAGGTTATTTGGTTATTGCCACTGACACCTTAGGGTGGAGCAATAGAGGGCCAATAGAATTTAGTGCGCAGCAGGCGCTGGCGAGCAATATGTTTATGCTTGGCCGCTCTTTAGCGGGTATGGCGGCTTACGAAGACTTGCGACTGGTGCAGTTTTTAAAGCAATTGCCACAAGCCGACAGCAAGCGTCTTGCGGTGCTGGGATTTTCCATGGGGGCTTTTCGTGCCTGGCAATTGGCGGCGTTAACGGACGATATTAAGGCAGGCGTTGCAATAGCTTGGCTGAATAGCTATCAGCATTTATTAACGCCCGGTAATAATATTCTTAAAGGACAATCGGCGTTTTATATGTTGCATCCGGGCTTGGCGGCAAAATTAGACATTCCAGACATTGCTGCGCTGGCAGCACCCAAAGCCATGTTGTTTATTAACGGCGGCAAGGACAAGCTGATGCCGCAAGCTGGCGTAGAACAGGCCTATCGGCAATTGGCTGCGGTGTGGCAGGCGCATGGCGCAGCAGATAAACTTAGCACCCGGTTATATCCACAGTTCAGCCACGAGTTTAATGCCCAGCAGCAGCAACAGGCGTTTAACTGGTTGGCGGCTCAGTTAGCCAAATAATTAAGTCATATACTGACTTATTCCGGCACCAATTGATTTACCTGAAACTCACAACTATCGCTTAGCAGTGGGCTTAATTCAGTTAAGGCCTGTTTCATATTGGTTGTCAGGGTGTAAGGCGGGTTAACCACCAACATACCGCTACCGGTCATACCAAAGCCATCGCTGTCAGGCAGTGGGCACAGTTCAATTCGCAGCATATCTTTAATGCCGGTAGCGACGAGGGCATTAATAAAGGCTTCTACCGCACTGCGTTCAATAACCGGATACCATATGGCATAGGTTGCCTGCGGAAACCGCTGATAGGCGCTTTGCAAACCGGCTACCACATCCTGATATTCGGTTTTTAGCTCATAGGGTGGGTCTATTAAAATCAGGCCACGTTTATGTAACGGTGGCAGCATGGCTTTAAAGCCTGCCCATGCATCCATATGCTCAATACGGCTATGACGTCGCCGCACAAACTGGCTGGCCAAAATAGGATGGTCTGTTGGATGTAGCTCGGTAGCCTGAATACTGTCGCTGTTACGCAGCATCATGGTAGCAATTTTCGGTGAGCCAGGGTAAAACGCCAATTCATCATTGCTATTGAGTTGTTTAATCAGCTCGATATAACGCGCCAAAGCCGGGCTCGCCGCTTGATATTGCCACAATTTGCCAATACCGGTTTGATACTCACCGGTTTTTTGTGCCTGCTCAGCTAATACGCTATAAAGCCCAGCACCAGCATGGCTGTCGTGGTAGCAAAACGGCTTATCTTTTTGCAGCAGGTAATCCAGAATGGCCACCTGAACCAGGTGTTTAACCACATCGGCATGATTACCAGCATGATAACTGTGGCGATAACTAAGCATAAACAAGGCCCGTAGCAGCAAATTCAAAGGCCGACAGCATACTGCGCACGCAGAAAAACACAAGTATTGTTGCCGTACAGCCAGTAATTCCTACCCCGATTGTTAATGAGTTTTTGCCAAATAAAATAATTCATTTAAACTTTATGCCTAATCTTTTCGACTAAAGTCAGCCTTTTGCATTAATGGAATGATAAATGAAGTATTATTCGCGGTTACTTTTGTCCTGTTTACTAAGTTTTTGGGTTTGTCAGGCGCAGGCCGAATTGGATTCAGCGTCGTCATTGTCTCTTTCTGTAGACAAACAATTAGTAAAAAATGCCAATCGGTTTGGCGTGGTTGGTCAATCTGTTTTAATTCTTAAAAATCATCATCCGATATATCGTGGCGTGCAGGGCTATGCCAACAAAGAGCTTGCCGTTAAAGTGACCCCCGAGCATATATTCCCCAGCTATTCCGTTGCCAAACTGTTTACCAGTGTATTGGTAATGCAACTTGAGCAAAGTGGTGAGGTTGACTTGCAGCACTCCATTCGCGACTACCTCGATGACTTACCCCAAAGCTGGCAAAACGTCACCGTTGCGCATTTGTTGAACCATACATCTGGCGTGCCTCGCTATTTTGATGCGGTTATGCAGCGAGGCTCATTCCTTGCTGATAAAAAGGCTGTTTACTCGTCGTTGGAACAGGCCCCGGCCCATTTTAAAATGGGCACTGAAAATCGCTACAACAACACAAATTTCTTGTTACTGGCCTCTCTGTTAGAGCTAAAAACAAAAAAATCGTACAAACAACTTGTTGATGACGTTATCGTTAAACCGTTGGGTTTGCAAAACACGGGGCACGCTAGTGCCAGAGCCGTTAGGCATAACATGGTTAGTAGCTACCAAGGCGCTAATGGCGTCATTATAAAAAACCTGGACATTGACTGGCCTGAATACTCTTTTGCCCACTCGGCACTGTATTCAACACCTGAAGATCTGGCGACATTTATCACGGCGTTAATTAAAGGCAAGTTTGTAAAACCCCAGTTATTGAAAACGTACTTTAACCCGATGATGTTATCAGACGGCACTGCAGGGACTTATGCGTTTGGTTTTGAGTACTCTGTAGAAGATAATTTTATTCGTGTCGGGCACGATGGCGGCAATAGAGTAAAGCTGCGACATTACTATAATGTTGAAAATGCTGCCGATAATTACACGCTGGTGTATATGACCAACGGCAATGCTAATGACGTATGGACAGATGTTTTAGCAGATAGCGTAATGTCGGTTATTGCGCCTGAAGCATTCAAAATGGCAACGTTGAAAGAGCAATTTGTTGAGGCTGCATTAGCGAATAATATTCGCCTAATGAACGATGTCTATGACGCTGTCAAAGCGATGAAGGGCAACGATATGGCTGCCGTTGAGCAGTTTTTGCTTTATCGGGCTTATTCTCTAAGGTATGGCAGTGGCGTGGCGTCTTCCGTAGGCGCATTTGAATTTCTGGTTCAGAAATTTCCTGCGTCGGAGAATGCGCAACAAAGCCTGAATCAGATCAAACAATTGTTAACTGAATAGAAGTGACAGGCGAAAGCGGCTCAGCTTAACGCCGAGCAGATAAATAAAAATATTCTTTATAGGTTTTTGTTTTCAGGTTTTTATTTATAGGTTTAGCCACTTTAAATAAGTAACAAAAACCATATAAACCGATGCAACACAGCCTACATAATTCAGTGTTTTTATACTGGCTTTAATCTGTGTTGAGCGCAGCTTGGGTTGAAGATAAACACTATAACTGATAAAAAACAGCCCAAACAAATAAGGAAACCAATAGGCCAGCACGGAGGGTTTATAAAAATATGCCGCGATATAAAGTGGTTTACTTAGCAGCCAGAATACCAGCCAGTGAGCCCCCAGCCAAAATGCGTACAAAATTGCCGCCAGGATTACCTGTGTAAGTAAACCGGCAATGGCAGATACCCAAAGCGAAAAGGGTTCTGCAGCATTGCCAGCAGATGGTTGTGTTTCTGTTTGTTGCGATGGTCTTAATTGCAGCAACATCATCAAGACCATCACGGGGGTGAAAGTATTAAGCAGGTACATCCACCAGCTTACGGTTAGGTCCATCAAATTACCTCCGCCAGTAACCACTGTACGTGAGCTAAGGTCAGCAATAATGAAGAGATAAATATAAAGGGCGCAAAGATAAAACCGGCTATATTCCCCTCCATGCCATTGCGTGAGGCCAAAGTACCAAGTGTTATCGCGGTTACTACATAAGCAATAAGCCACCGCCAACCCGGTTGTACCAGCGTGATATCTAAAGCCGTTAATGGCGTACTAGCTAGTGGCAGAAGCACCAGTAGTTTAAAAGCAATAAAGGTGATACTGGCGATAACACAAAACCCAAGATATACCGCAAGGTTTATGCGCTGGCAGTTGCCACCAAGATCGTAAAAAGGCTTAAGCTTGAGATGGTGCAGCACGCCGTCTTCAGAAAAAACCACAAAATACGCCAGCAAAATTAGCGGGTTTAAAAACGTATAAGGTATTAAATTAAGCAGTTTAATGGTGTCCATACCAGCCTATTCCGGCTGGTGCAGAATTTTTCTGGCCAGCCTTAGTAGCAACAAATTAAGTTAGCTTACCATTTCAATTGCCTGGCGAGCTACGCGATACATTGCTTCTAGCGTGACTTTAAATACCCAGCGAATAAAGCGCACACTAAGTTCGGTAATTGTGGTTACCACTTTACCGGCAAATACCAGCATGTGGCCTAGCAAGCCCATTACCTGTGTTTCAAATTGCGGCGACATAAGCGCGACTTTCTCAATCGTGGCGGCCAGGTAATCATAAAATGTCATTACACCGCTTACGCCCATTTGCACCGATACGGCCGTTAAGTATCCCGCATCTTTTAATAAGGTGATAAGTGCATGAGTTAGGCGTTCTTGCCAGTGCGTGCTAAAGCTGCATTCAAAACGACGTTCGTAAAACAATCGCACAGCTTTAACTGTGTCACCTTTGCGTTGTAAATCTTCCCATTGACCGCGAGACGTTATGACATAGCCAGGGTTTTCCATCATTGAGTGTGAGGAGATATTAATACCCGTTGCTGATGTTAACAGTACACTACTGCCGTTTAGAGGTGCATGATAAAACGGCCACACAGGTACCATAGGCACAGGGTCATCACCGTGCAGGCAACGATAAATTTTATTAATGCTGCCAGATGACTTCATAGCAAAGTCATTTAAGCCAACTCGTGGTGCGCCAAATGTATATAGTGCTACACGATTACCAAAACGCTGTTTAATCCAAATAGCAGCAAGGCTGGCTAATGCGCCCCCTAAGCTGTGGCCTGCACAATGAACTACGCCATTGCTGTTGGTATTCAGTAACGGAGCCAGTTGTTTCTCCAGTGCTGGCTGCATGCTCCTAAACACTTTTTGAAACCCGGAATGCACAGCACTGTTATTATCGGCTGTGGCTAAACTGGCATTGGCGTTACTAAACCAGTCACGGCCACTTTTCATATTTGTGCCACGAATACCCAATGCAACATCACCGGTAAAATGACCTTTACCTTTGCCTATAATCGCAAAACCGGTTGTGCGGTTAAACAGCGTAGATATTACACTTCCTGAAGTGCCATGCACAACGCCACCTGTTTGACTGAAGTCAAAATGCTCTGTGATAAACCTTTTCCCTGCAGTGTAGTTTTGCCCGGCTTTTATATCCTGAGCTTCGTAGGGGGCTCGTGCCAGCCATACTGCCGTTTTTGGGGTAATAGTCTTCATAATCCGTCCTTGCATATGGGGTGGGCATTAAAAGCTTTCAATATTTTTTGCGTCTTCGTCTATTAGTCGTTGCAACTCTTCATTTGAGAATACTGCTGTGCCAGAGTGGGTGAATCGACATTTTGATGAAAATGCGGGCGCAATGTCTGACAGTTCAGGATCTTCCAGATACTTCAATTGCTCTGTTTTGGTGGCGGCTGCTAATTCGCATTGCATATCACTGAGTATCAGATCGAGGCTCCTGTAATTCAGGTGATTAAGGTTAGCGATACGAAAGACCAAATCTTGATTATCTTTGCTTGGATAATGCGTAACATAAAGTTCCATTGATACGCTGACATCAAATAAGACACGGCGAACTTTTTTGGTTTTCTGCGGAAAATGAAAACGACCGTTGTCATCCGTAGTTGTGCTGTCAAAGCGTTCTTCGCCTTCATAGTAAGACCTGCGCTTAACTTCTCTGTTCGTTACAGGCTTACCATGTTCTGTGACCACACCCTTTATTTCAGGCGACCACTTAATTTCTGTTCGTTTTAACCAGCCAAACACCCCTGCCTCCACGTTAGTTGTTAACACAGAAAGTATTAGCCCTAAGCCAGCGGCCATTGCCTTGTTATAAAGAGGCTGCCATCCAAGCATTACTACAATCCTGTTATTTATTTATGTCAGTATTTTAATGTCGCATATATTAATGTCAAATATGTTTTTTTAATGTTAATTATATGAGTTTGATGTTTTTGATGCATGGAAGAAGGCTGGTAACACTATCGCGGTATGTTTCTAGAGAGGCTAGGGGCTTTGTTTATAAGGGCTGTGCTGCATAGTTACTACTATTAATTTTGATCTGATAATCATCTAGGCTAAGCATGCCTTGCATGGCCTACTAGTTAATCGCTATTTATAAACGTCATAAAGAGGGTCCAACGGGATTCTGAATTTTTTCACAAAAAGTGATTTAAAGTGTTGATATTGTTATTATATAAATTGATTTAAATGATGTTATTAGCCAGCGGTGCTCTACTCGATACTCGGCACTACCAAACTGAACGGCATCAATTCGAATGACTATCTGACTGCGGTTCTCAAACGTATCGGCAATCACCCCATCAACCGCATCGATGAGCTGTGGTTGGACAAAATAGTTCTAAAGTGGACAAAATAGATCTAAATTGATGTTTCATTAGGTTTTCGTAACATACTGATAAACCTTGTCATCTTGCTTTAGTTGGGTGTTTAATCTTCCTCTTACAGATAAAAATCACTCAATTTACTTTAAAACTATTTTGTCGTAAGTTCAGGCATTTCAGCCAAAATATGCCGCCTGTAGCTCAATTCACTTTAGAACTATTTTGGCAATAAACATGAGCTACTGCCGTGGAACATCGACTTAGCGTCACAACCTGGCGACGCCATTTAAGACACTAAGTGTCCACTAAAAATAAGTGGACACTTAAATTAGAGCATCAACCTGTGATCGCCGGACGCTTACTCTATTTTGTCCATTTAAGAACTATCTTGTCATCCCACAGCCAAGCCAACAAGTAAGAACTCATATTGACCACCGCCAGACGCATCAATACCCTGAAATTACTCTCTACTTAAAAGTGAAAATCGGCTAGACCTAAAAGAATTCCAGATAAGGATATGTTGAACTTTGCTAGAAATTAAATAGCAAAGATCAACACGGCCAACTTAAACTAAAAACTTATTAAGATTTGCGTGTAAATCTATTACGCGTTTCGCAATAGTTGTATTGGCATCCGATGTGGCTCTGGCTCCTTCTGCAGTTATTTCTGCAAGGGTACTAATTCTATGCAAGTTTTTGTTCACTTCTTCTGCAACAGAAGATTGCTCTTCTGCCGCCGTGGCGATAGTGATATTTAAATCTGATATTTGCAAAACTGAGTGAGAAGCTTCCTCAAATGTTTGACTGGTTTTTGCAATGTATTCTAGACAGGAATTTGCGCTTTCACTTCCTTTATTCATACTTGTCACAGCGTTGTTAGCTTCCGTTTTGAGTCTGGTAAGTAATTCTTGAATATCAACCGTAGAGTTTTGAGTGCGTTGTGCTAGCGTTCTGACTTCGTCTGCAACAACTGCGAACCCGCGCCCACTTTCACCGGCACGAGCGGCCTCAATGGCTGCATTTAGTGCTAATAAGTTAGTCTGCGCAGCGATACCCTGGATAGACTCCAAGACATTGCCAATATTGTTGGTTTCTTCAACCAAGCCTTTAATAACCTTTGATGCTTCGCCTACTTCTTCTGACAACTGCTTAATTAATAATTGTGTGTCTGCGGCGACTTTCTTTCCTTCATTGACTTTACTGGTCACTTGTTGCGTCACTTCTGCTGCATTTGCGGCACTTTTTGCTACATCCTGAGTGGTTGAACTCATTTCATTCACCGCTGCGGCAACCATTTCGGTTTCGATTCTTTGCTGCTCTACATTAGTTAGCGTTTCACGCATTGACTTCATGGCGATCTCAGATGAACGACCAAGTTCATCAGCGTGCGAATTTGTTGTTCCGATTAATACTCTAAGCGTGTCTAAAAAATTATTGAATGTTCTTGCAACATCGCCTGTTTCATCTTTGGAATTATCATTGAGCCTAACGGTCAGATCGCCATCACCACCAGCAATTTCAGTTAAACGACTGGACAGGAGTTTAATCGGGTTAGTAATTGAACGACCAATCACGTAGGGCAGGAAAGCGCCAATTAGAAGTGCGATGACGCCCACTATAGCAATCAACAGAATTCCGGCTTGTTCGTCGCTTTCAGCTTGAAGTGAAGCAGCTAGAGTAAACTCTTGCACTTCGTGCAAAAGAGTAGTGAGTTCGCGCTGGATCTCATCATCTAGAGCTTCTAGCTCGTGACCTTTTTTGGCAAGTTGTGAAAGCGGAATTGAGTCAACCTGCTCTACAATTTTCTTAAGCTCAGCACTAAATTGTGAAGTGCGGTTTTGTATGTCTCGTAAAGCATTTTGCACTTTAAGAAACTCCGCCTTTACTTCCTTACTGTGCATGTTTTCGGCTGCACTGGCGGCAAAGGAGATAGCGTCACTCACTTCGTCATTTAGCTTTTGGTCTAACTGTTTTAGGTAGGCAATAAGGGGAGAAAGGTTACTATGAAGTTCAGATTGGTCTGAAGCGTTTAAAGCTACACTAAATAAAAGTCTTTCAAACACTATAGCTTGCTGCAATTGATGCTCAGTGATTTGAGTAATTTTGCCTGTTAAAGGAATGTCACGTTCCGCAATATCTACTAGTTCAACACCGATTTTATTCATTTGAACGATGGCTACAACGACAACTGCAAGTAACAATCCTACCTGAATGAATCCAAGCGCATATATTTTCTGACAGATTTTTAAGTTTGCGAACATATTAGTTACCCCTTATCCAGGTCTGTGGCCTGATTCTTTCTAAAATAGTTCATCAGCTCTAGTGCGAAACTGGGTTTTTGTTCCAGGTAGTCAGAACGGTCTGTTTGAACCAGGAAGTCAGAATACCCATCTAGGTTGATCATCGGGAAGTCAGCCAAATTCTTAAAGCCCATTTTCCAGTCCGGGAAACTGCGCTTGTCAATTTGACTTTCTCCCAAAAGGTTCACTCGGGTGTGACGCGGATCTTTGCTGATGAGTTGGTAAAGAGACTGTACTTTTTGCTTGTCTCCTTCCAATACCTGTATAAAAGTGCCATAGCCATCGTATAGCATTAAACCCGTTATTCCTTTGCTTTTATTATTTTTTCTGAATTGAACAAGCATGGCTTTTAGCTCAGCTTCACTGAATCGGCTTTGTGCTTTACTAACATATATGAGTTCTATCATTGCTCTCTATCCTATACTGTTATAACCATGAACATTCCGAACAATATTCGATCGTTAAGCTCCGATCGTTTTGCCTAACATTTAATTAAAGAACTTTTAACGCAGCTTGAGAAGTTTTTAAGATTCAATTAGTTTTCAAACCACCTATCTCATTCAGACAATACGTCTTTAAAACGGCCTAATAAGCGCAACACCAAAAACATAAGCCTGATGGCCATCAATAAAATCCACTGCAATAGTTGGTGCAAGCCCAAAATCGCCGATGTGGTAATCATAGCTTGCAGTTAGTCGATACAAGTCTTCGATGTGAGGGTGAGTACCGCCAATCTTTTCTTCACCTAAACCAGCGCCTACGCGGAAATTCTTAAAAGGATGATAGAAGACTTCTGCAACTTTTACTGTCACACCATCTCCATGATGAGCATCATTGATTTTTTCATAAACAAAACCGACTCCCCACTCCTGGTTAAATTTGTATTCATATTCAAATCCAAAGGTGAATTCAGTTTCACTTTCTGCATGGGTGTAGCCAACAAAAATCCCTGGATTATGATGGAAGAAGTCTTCCGCTGCTCTTGCTTGGCTAGAGAGTGAAATAACAACTATAGAAGCAAATAGATTTATGTGACGTACCATTAAAAAAATCCTTATGTTTTCAAGTCAAATCGCCAATTTCAAGTCAGTGTACTAGTCAACAAATAAATGTACATCAGACAAAAATATAAGAAAGGTAAAGTATAGCATACCTGAGGAATCTCCACAAATGGTGTAGGTAAAACAAATAGTTAGGCGATAAGGGAACATTCATGGCAGTTCCTGATCTTCCGCTATAAAAATTAACCGGAAGCACGCCATGAATGTTCAACGAATGCTCGCCGATTTTCTCTCATTTGTCATTCCAAAAAGCATCCATAAAACCAAAATGGCGTCACTTTGCGCATCGTTGCAAAGTTTGGTCACTAACGGCAAATGCACGGTCACTGCCATCGGTTGCGGCATTCAAAGTGCCGCCAATGAAAAACACTGTATTAAAAGAGCAGATAGACTGCTAAGCAACGATGCTTTTCAGGCCGACATTCCGCTGATTTATGTGGCACTAACCAAAGCATTAATCCAAACTAAACAGCCACTTATCTTGGTTGATTGGAGTAACGCCGACAAAAAAAAGAGTCACTTTATCTTGCGTGCCAGCCTCGCACTCGAAGGCCGCTCATTGACCAGGGCAAGATCACGAACATTTAGCACGGACTTTAGCATAACTGATTGACCGAGATCTTCAGCTGTGATCAGATACTGGCTTTTACGCGGAGCCGGTTAATGAACATCGATATTTTTGCAGAGCACTTTTCAGAATTAGAAGACCCAAGGCAAGCTGCTAAGGTCGTTTACCCCTTGTTTGACGTAGTGTTTTTAACGCTTTGCGCAGTCATTGCTGGCTGTGAGGGCTGGGAAGATATTGAAGATTTCGGTGAAAACCGCTTTGACTGGCTGCAAGAACATGGTTTTTTCAAACTGGGCTTGCCGGTACACGACACCATCGCGCGGGTGATGTCATTGCTGGACAGTGAAGCCTTACAGCGCTGCTTTGCCAGTTGGATGCAGGCTTGTACAGAACTGACTGATGGTCAGGTAGTAGCGATTGACGGTAAAACGCTGCGCGGCTCCTACAACAGGGAAGACCGCTGCTCTTCTATTCATATGGTTAGCGCCTTTGCCAGCGCCAATGACGTGGTAATGGGCCAGGTTAAAACGGACGAGAAGAGCAACGAAATTACGGCGATACCTCAGCTACTTAACTTGCTGGAGCTTAAAGGATGCCTGGTCAGTTGGGATGCCATGGGATGCCAGAAAGAGATAGCGCAGCAGATAGTAGATAAAGAAGCAGATTACCTGCTAACGGTTAAAGGCAACCAAGGGCAGCTGCACGATGCAGTAAAACAAGTCTTTGCGGGTAAAGCGCATAAAGACAGTGCAGCACAGTCACTGGAAAAGAACCGTGGGCGTCTGGAGTACCGTGAATTCCAGGTCTGTCCGGCCAGCGAATTGCCGGAAAAACTCAAAGCCACCTGGCCAGCGCTGACAACCTTAGGCATGGCAACGACTTACCGGGTGGAAAAGCACAAGCGTGCGGTGTTAGAGCAACGTTATTTTATCAGCTCAGCCGCGCTTGGCGCCGAGCGGCTATCCCGTGCAGTGCGAGAGCATTGGGGTATTGAAAACCAGCTGCACTGGGTGCT
>NZ_KE384353.1:100650-101661 GCF_000425345.1 Rheinheimera baltica DSM 14885
ACTGGAAACCGGCGATGAATCAGTTCATTATCATGTATGGTGACCGTGTATCGCTATGAGAAACAGCCACTTACACAGAAAATTTTACATACTCGTGTCTGAACAACAATTCTTCAGCTAATGCAGCCAACACAACTATCAAAAAAAGTTCTGAAACAAATCCTTCAAACCAGACAACTTGCTCTTCTTTTGTATAGCGTCCATAAACATAGTTTGCTGCTATGGAAATTACGATTGGCATAAAAAAGTAGAACACAACTTTACTGCATGGCTTTACAAAATCACCTCCATACCAAACTGGAAAACCATGTAGCATATAAACAAGAACAATCACCCCCGAAAAGAAAAAAATTCTAAACAAATTGTCGCTATCATAATAAAAAAAACTGACAAGACCATACATGCAAGAAAATAGCAACATGCCGACAAAAAACTTTGAAAGCTTAGCAAAATGATATTGAGACACAACTAATTACCTTCATTTGTTAACGCAGCCACTATGATGTTGACTGCGCTTTAAAATATTATAACTTATCGGCCACCAGTTCTCGGATCTTCCTCCCAAGGTCAGGGCAAGATCACGAACATTTAGTACGCACTTTAGCATAACTGATTGACCGCGATCTTCAGCTGTGATCAGATACTGGCTTTTACGCGGAGCCGATTAATGAACATCGATATTTTTGCAGAGCACTTTTCAGAATTAGAAGACCCAAGGCAAGCCGCTAAGGTCGTTTACCCCTTGTTTGACGTGGTGTTTTTAACGCTGTGCGCCGTCATAGCGGGCTGTGAGGGATGGGAAGATATTGAAGATTTCGGTGAAAATCGCTTTGACTGGCTGCAAGAACATGGTTTTTTCAAACTGGGCTTGCCGGTACACGACACCATCGCGCGGGTGATGTCACTGCTGGACAGCGAAGCCTTACAGCGCTGCTTTGCCAGTTGGATGCAGGCTTGTACAGAACTGACTGATGGTCAGGTAGTAGCGATTGACGGTAAAACGCTGCGCGG
>NZ_AUDG01000012.1 GCF_000425345.1 Rheinheimera baltica DSM 14885
AAGCGAATTATCCATGTTGACTGGTATTAAGGGCGTGTTTTACACGAGTGAATATATAACTGAAGAGCCGGATGCGGTAATTCCGCACGTCCGGATCTGTGTGGGGGCGGCTCAGTAATGGGTCGTTCTACCACGATTGCATTACGTTGTCTTCGGCTTTAAAAGGATAGAAAATGAGCTAGACGCCAACAGCGTTGCGAAAACGGATTAACGCATCGCGTTTGCGGTTTTTGGCTTTTTAATGAGTATCCGCTTATCGCCCTAATCTGGCAGTGCTGCCAGCACTTTGCCCACCAGTTGGTTTAGCTCGTCGCCATTGGCAATCCAACGCGTGACGATTAATAAGTCATTTTCCTGGTCAATATATATAACATTACGGCCCGCACCCTGAAACGTGACAGCGGTTTGTGGCGCATTGGGTAGAGCTTTGCGGCCCGGGTTTAAAAACCAATTGGCAAAGCCGTATTCGGCATTGGCGCTACCGCCGGTGCGGGCCATGGCTATCCAGTCTTTACTGATTAACTGCTGATCCTGCCATTTGCCATCACGTAAAAACAAATAACCAAAACGGGCTAAATCCCAGGCGTTAATAAAAATGCCGCCGCCCCAGTGGCCGCCGCCGGATACTGATTGGACTTTTTTGCCATCCAGTTCAACCCAGCTGTTGTCATAGCCATACCAGCGCCAGGTTGATGAAGCGCCAATCGGCTGCATAATTTGCTCGTTTAGCACTTCGGGCAGTGGCTTACGCCATACATATAGCGTTGATAACGCCAGCAGGTTTATCCGCACATCATTGTATTTATAATATGTACCCGGTGTGCGAAGCGGCCGGTTTGGCCAGTCGGCCGGGGTTTTACCCTCGGGCCGGTCTGCCCAGTCGGGTTTACCCCAGAGCGTGCCTTGCCAGTCACTGGTTTGGCGTAGCAGGTGATCCCAGCGAATTTGGCTGTTGTGCTTGCCGTCATAAAGCGCTGTGCCATGCGGCATGTAAGGGCCAACTTTGTCGTTAAGATCGCGAATTAACCCTTGCTGCCAGGCTAAACCGGTTACGGTGGTTAAAAAGCTTTTGGCGATGCTGTGTGTCATGTCCACGCTGTCGACATCACCCCAGCGCGCAATCAGTTTGCCTTTATAGACAATTAAGCCATTGGCCGCAGCGCGCACACCCATTGGGCCAATGATCTGATCATAAGGCTCGCGGGCACCAAAGGTGGTGGCCTGCACTATGGCCTGATCTTTTGCCGCCGGGTTTTCACTGGCAATGGCGTAATCTATCGCAATAGCCAGCTTTTCAGCATCGACTTGTAGCGCCTGCGGGCTGGCCTCAGCCCAGTCGCCACGCGGCGGGTAGTAGTTTTGCGCCGCCAGCGGCAGCGCCAATAGCGCCAGTAGTAGCGGGAAAGTAAAACGCACAGTAAGCTCCGGTTGGCGAACATAACAGCTGTTATAGTGGCCGCCAGGCCAATTGCCTGCAATAGGCATGCGGCTTATTTGCGCTTAGATAACGCCGCTGTGCGATCTTTCTAATTTTTAACTTGCACTGTGCATATCTGTGTATATACTGTGCATATCGAATATACACGGTTGGTGTGCATGCGGGATGCTTTATGAGTGATGGCCTATTTCTGTCGGCAACAGACAAAAAGCCAATGTATGAACAAATTGTCGAGCAAATCACCAGCAAAGTATCACTGGGAAATTGGCCGGCCAATATGCCTTTGCCATCTATTCGTGAGCTGGCGGCACAAACTCAGGTCAGTGTGATCACAGTTAAACGTGCTTACGCCGAGCTGGAGCTGTCGGGTGTGATTGTCACGCAGCCTGGTCGTGGCTCTTTTGTGTCGGCGCAGCCGGATTTACAGCAACAGCTAAAGCAGCAGCAACTGACACAGCAACTGCAGCAGCTGGTGGAATTAGCCCGGCAACTGCAGTTGACGGACCAACAACTGTTAGCACAGTTGCAACAAAAACTGGAATCGCAGCGTTAACCTGCTGCGACAACGAGGACAAACGCAATGCAGCAATATGCTTTTGACATGCGCAATATCAGTATCCGCTACCCGCATTTTGCCATGGAAAATCTGAATCTTTCCCTGGCCAAAGGTCAGGTATTGGGGCTGGTTGGCGTAAATGGCGCCGGAAAATCTACCACTATCCGTATTTTAATGGGGCTGGTAAAAGCGGATGCTGGTCAGGTGGACGTACTGGGCTATCAATTGCCGGCGCAGCAGGTTCAGGCGAAATACGATATAGGTTTTGCCTCAGATGATATGCGGCTATATAAAAACCAGACATTACAGTGGCATATGGATTTTATTCACAGTATTTTTCCGAACTTTGACCACGGCTATGCTAAAGATTTATTGCAGCGTTTTGAGCTGATTGCAGACCAGAAAATGAAAGGCTTGTCGCATGGTCAACGGGTAAAAGCCTGTTTGTTACTGGTGCTGGCCAGACGACCCAAATTGCTGGTGTTAGATGAACCCACCACCGGGTTGGATCCAGTGGCCCGTGACGAAGTGATTACCGAGCTGGCCGATATATTGCGCGATGATGAACGCAGTGTGTTGTTCTCGTCGCACAACACCCATGACATCGAAAAACTGTCGGACCAGATTGCCTTTTTAGACAGAGGCAAATTACTGGCGCTGCAGGATAAAGAAAGCTTTGTGCAAAGTTGGGCGCGTTTTCGTTGTCAACTGCTGCCGCAGGCGCAGGAGAGTGTGCTCGGCGCGGTCAGTATCCGTCGTAGCGGCCAGCTGGCAGAGGTTATCACCGATCAATGCAGCAGTGACTTTGCCGTCGTGCTGCACCAGGCAGGTTTTAAAGTGATCGAGCAGCATCGGATGTCGCTTGAAGAAATTTTTGTCGCCAACGTCAAGCGTAACAGATAGGAGCAGACAAGATGCTAAATGCGCTGGATAACACCGTAATGATAAAACGTTTGATAGTAAAAGACTGGCAACTGGTGAAAAAGTCCCTGGCCGCTTATATGCTCGGTGGCGTAGTGGTCATTGGCATGATGGGGATGGCCACACCGTTGATGTTTAATAGCGGCGCCATCATGATGATCACGCTGATGATTGTCATTGGCGCCCGCTCGGCCATTGAGCTGGTGGTGAACGAAAAGAAAGATCAAACCTTAGCCTTTATGATGAGTTTGCCGGTTACGGCGCAGGATTATGCCCTGGCCAAGCTTGGCGCGAATCTGGCGCTGTATTTGGTGCCCTGGTTGCTGCTGGTATTGGGGATGCTGCTGGTAATAGTTAGCACACCGGTGACCAACGGCGTGATCCCGCTGGTGGTGCTGGTAAGCGTGTTTATTTTGTTGTCGTACTGCTGTTATCTGGCCACCGCACTACTGACTTATTCAGAAGGCTACACCGTGACGGTGATGATAATCACTAACTTGTTACTGAACGGCTTTATTTTCTGGATCATCCGCATGCCGGCTGTGCATCTAACTCTGGAAGCGCCCACGGCCAGTTGGAATAGCACAACGCTTGGTCTACTTGCGGCAGGTAGCGTGTTAGTGGTGGTTGTACTGATGCTGACCGCCTACTTACAAAAGCGTAAAACCAGCTTTTTATAACCCCAGCTTTTTATACAGCCAGCCTGGTAACGGTTGCCAGAAGGAGCCAGCATTATGTCGCAGGGTAGCGGTTCTACACGCCTGTTTTACCTGGATAATCTGCGTGCGCTTGCGATGCTGGCCGGCGTGCTTTTTCATGCCGCCCTGGCTTACAGCCCTATGGCGCAGCCATTTTGGCCCAGCGCCGATGTACTGAACCATCCGCTGTTTGATGTCTTCGCCTGGGCCAGCCATCTGTTTCGTATGCCGGTGTTTTTTCTGCTGGCCGGCTTTTTCGCCGCTATGCTGCTACATAAATATGGTGAGGCTGTGTTTTGGCGCAACAGGCTGCGCCGCATCGGCTTGCCCTTGTTGTTATTTTTGCCGTTGCTAACGCTGGCTATGGGGGCGGTAATACAGTTTGGCTTGTTCCATGTGCAGCACAAGCCACCGTTTTTAGCCTTTGTCCAGTCGATGCTAAGCCAGGCCGAGCCAGCCGCCATGCCGCTTAGCACCATGCATCTGTGGTTTTTATACCATTTACTGTTTTTGTATCTGCTGACCTGGTGCGGCCGCATTTTGCTTAACCGCAAGATGTTGCGCTGGTTTAGCGAACTTAAGCCAAATGCACTAGTGCTGTTGTCAATAATGGCCTGTGTGCCTGCCTTGTATAGTGTGTCAGTGCCATTTCCGGCACCGGAATGGATTTTCCCAGCCTTATGGGCACTGTGGTTTTATGGTGTGTTTTTTGGCTTGGGGTATGCCTGTTTCAGCATGCCGGCCTTGTTAGCCGGCTTTAGTCCGTTTCGGCATTATTATTTGCTACTGGGCGCTGCCAGCTATGCGCTGTACTACGCGTTATTGCCGATAACCCTGACACCACAGAGCCAGCCAGAAGGTTGGCTGAAACTGGCGATCACTGTGCTGGAAAGTTGCAGTGCGGTGCTATGGACACTATGTGCCCTGCTGTATGCCAGGCGCTGGCTAGACTGGGATAGCCGCGCTCTGGCGTATTTGTCAAAGGTTAGCTTTTGGCTGTATATCGTGCATTTGCCGCTACTGCTTTTTGTGCAGTTTCTGTTGATTGATGTGCAGATGGCACTATGGGTAAAATTTGTTATCAGCTGTGGCGCTACGCTGGCACTCAGCCTGCTGGGTTTCCATATTCTGGTCGCGCCCACCGCTCTGGTCAGCATCCTGGCCGGTAACCGAACACACCAGGCGTAAGCGGCGAATAACCCGGTATTAGCGTGCGTCCGCTTGTGGCCACGGGTTGCTGTAAGCCGGGTTGCTGACAAATTGCTCGTCGCTCAGGCTGTGTAAAAACGCCAGCAGCGCTTGTTTTTCTTCTGGGGTTAACTCAAAACCGCGCACAAAACCGCTTTTAGCCGGGTGTAATCTGCCATCGCTAAGCTCGCCATTGATCTCGGTTACCAGACCGCCTGCGGCATAAAAATCGACTACCTGCGCTAATGTCGCCAGACTGCCGTCATGCATGTAAGGCGCCGTTAGGGCGATGTTTCTTAGTGTTGGTGCCCGAAAGCGGCCATCGTCTGCCGGGTTAAGAGTTACTTCTGCTAATCCTCTGTCGTGCTGTAAATAGCCGCTATCTGCCAAATCTGGCCGGCTGGTATAGTACAGGCCGGTATTGTGAAATGGTCGGCGATCCAGTGGCTGGCGTTCGTGACTGGTGGCTTGAGTAAAGTTAAAGCCGCCGTGGCAGTGGTGGCATTCTAACCGCTCAGAGAAAAACAGGTTTAACCCCAGTAACTCTTGCTCATTTAGCGCATTGTCATCCTGTTGATAGGCGTAGCGGTCAAAGCGCGAATTAAACGACAGTAACTGCCGGGTAAAGCTGCTAAGCGCATCAACGACCTGACGAAACTCTGGCTTGCTGTCGCCAAAGGCGGCATTAAATAAGCCAGGGTAAGGCTGGCGTGTTAGCCGCGCTAAAATCTGTTGTTCGTGGCCAGCCGCGCCCAGTTCTGTTGGTGTGTCGCCAAATAGCGGGATCAGCAGTTGTGCTTCAATATGCTGCAAGCCATCGTGTGCCCAGGTAAGGCTGTTGTTATAAGCCACATTAACCAGTGCTAGCGCATTGCGCCGGTGCAGTTGTCCGGTACTGCCAACAGACACCGTACGAGGTTCAGCAAAAGCATGTGCTTGCTGGTGACAACTGGCACAGCTTTGCTGCTGATTGGCTGACAACGCCGTGTCGTAAAATAAATAGCGGCCAAGCTCTGCCTTTGCCGCCGACATGGGGTTATCTGCCGGTACTACCGGCTGAGGAAAGCCTTCGGGCAGTGCCCATTGATAAGCGGGTTCAGGCTTGCTACAGCTACTTAGCAACACGGTAAGCAGCAGTGCCAAGGCATATCTCATTGCATGCTCCAGCCTAGTGCCTTGCCATTAATGCCTAACCTTGGCAATAAGGTTTGGCAGCTTAGCCGGTTGATGTCTGACATGCAGTGATTATCGGCCGACATATTAATGCCATGTAGCAGTGGCGCCAGGTCTAATTGCAGCGTTTGGCCACGCTGAAAGGGCAGGTTAATGCGGGCTAAATTAGGCTGTGCACAGGCTTTGCTTGGTGCACGTAGTACGCTGGCAGACTGGCAGCCCGTAGCACCCAAATGCAATGCCCATGCGTTTGCCTGTGGTGAGTTAACCTTGTCGCTAGCCTTGCCTGCCAGTTCTAAACGCAGGTATTTATAGCCTTGCTGCCAGCTCCAAAACATATCACTTTGATTCAATGGCGTCTTAGCTAACAGTGGGTCTTGGTGGTTACGCAGTTGTGGCACGCCTACAGTAAAACTTAAGCTGCCACTGGGCAGGACGCTGGCAAATTTTAACTGCCAGTTGCCACGGCTATTTAATGCGTTACCGTCACACACGGCACCCAATAATGCAATGTTGGCTTGCTGATAGGGCAGCGTTGGGTCGAGCAATAAAGGCGTATTGTTTACGCTAAACTCACTTAAATACAGCTGAAATTGCTGCAGCGCCCAGGGTTTGCCGGCAATGTTTAGCGTGCTATCACAGGTAAGGGCTGCACCGTTATACTGCAATTGTAGTGATAGTCCCGCTGAGCCTGACTCCGATGTTGACCCCGAAGCAGTAGTGCCAGGCTCACAGCCGGTTAGCAACGCTGGCAGCAAAACGGCTAGCAAAGAAATACTCAGTCTCAACATTAATAAACACTTGCATAACATATGTATGAGGCTAACAATACCTGAAATAACAAAGTTGGTCGATATAGCAATAATACTGAAGGAGTGGCCTGTGCAAGCAAGTTTAGGTTTCAACCGTATTAGCCTGGTATTGGGCTTGCTGGTATTGGCAATGCTGCCGCTCCAGGTGCTGGCGCATGCTGAACATGATAAAGCGCGCTTTGTTGCAACCGATGGTAAGGACATTGGTCGCTGTGATAAACCTTTACGTCCCTGCCAGACTATTGGCTATGCCGTTAAACAGGCCAACAAGGGTGATAAGGTGTTGGTGGCTGCAGGCCATTATCAACTTAATGATGAAGAGCAGCTGTTTTACTTAAGCAGCGAGTTAGTGCCGGTATTGGGTGGGTACAGCCGGATAGACCATTATCAATTGCAGGCACCGCAAATTAACCGCACCACACTCAGCGGCGTGCCGGCCGAGTGGCAAGATAGGCTTTTACGTCGTGGTTTACATACATTGCGTGACGGCAAAGCCAGCCTGTCTGCCGGTTTGCAAGCGCGCTTGGCGCAGCATCAAAGCCTGAGTTATTCGCAGCCAGCGCAGCAATGTGTGGACGGTAAAGCTGGTAATTTTAGCTGCCATAATATCGATTTGGTTGGCCATGTAGGCTTAAACGATTTTAGCTCGCGACCCAGTGCAGCAAATGATATTTGGGGCCATGTTGATTTAAATACCGGTACCGAGTATGCCTTAATTGGCCTGACCAACGGTACCGCGGTGGTAAGCCTGGCAACACCGGATGCACCATTGGAAGTAGGCACTATTTCAGGTACTTTAACCTCCTGGCGTGACATTAAAGTATACCAATATTTCGATAACACCTTACGGCGCTGGCAGGCGTATGCCTATGTCTCGTCTGAGGGCAGTGATGGTATTCAAATTATTGATTTAAACCGGCTACCTGATGCGGTATCGCTGGCGGCAAGCTACCGCACTGTGGTATCCAGTCATAATGTGTTTATCGGTGGTGTAGATTACAGCACCAATAGCCAAAATAGCCCAGCAGCACCGGCGCTGTATTTAGCCGGGCAGAACACGCAGCGTGGCGCCGTGTCTACGTTGTCATTGGCTAATCCCACCCAATTGTCGTCTTTATGGCAACGAGGTACCGCACTGGCTGAAGATTACAGCCATGATGTGGCCATGATGCAAATAGAAGACAGCCGTGCGACAAGCGACTGTCGGTTTAGCCCTTGTCAGGTGTTGTTTGATTTTAATGAGCAGGAGGTGCAGTTGTGGGATGCGTCTGTTGCTTCTTCACCGGTTAAGTTGTCGCAGTTCACGTATGACCGGGCCAGCTATATTCATTCAGGCTGGAGCAGTGAGGACAACCGCTTTCTGTTTGTTCATGATGAATTGGATGAAACCAGTTTTGGTATAAACACTACCCTAAGAGTGTACCAGCTTGATGATTTACGTAACCCGGTGCTGCAACATACCTGGAAAGGCCCCAGTGCCGCTATTGACCATAATGGTTTTGTTCGTGGCAACCGCTACTACATGTCTAATTATCAGCGCGGTTTAACCATTCTGGACATCACAGATCCTGCTGCGCCTACCGAAGTGGCTTTCTTTGATACCTTTTTACCCTCTGACGGTGCGGCGTTTAATGGAATGTGGGGCACTTATCCCTACTTACCTTCTGGCCTAATTTTAGGCAGTGATATTAATTCTGGCTTGTATATCTTGCAAGACAATAGCCTTACCTCTGCTGCCGGTTCGCTGTCGTTTAATCAGGCCAGTATCGAGGTGGTGCCAGGTGCTGCTGCGCAGCTTAGCGTACAACGGCCAGCGGGAACGGGAGCTGTTAGCGTGGCGTATCAAAGTTTTGCCGGCAGTGCAGTGCAAGATATCGACTTTGAAGCGCTAAGCGGGCGATTAAGCTGGGCGGCCGATGATAACAGTGACAAAACCATTACACTTAATACCCTTGATAGCGGTGAAGCCGGGCGGCGCACTGTGTTTGTCAGGCTGTTCGACCCACAAGGTGGTGCCACGCTGCAAGCACCGGCCATGACAACGGTGGCGTTTGGCATTGAGCCACCCCGCCCGGGTAGCCTTAGTTTTGTGCAACAAAATAAGCGGGTATTAGAAAACAAAACGGTGCAGCTTAGCGTGCAACGCCTGGGCGGCCAAGACGGCGACGTTGCTATTGATTATGTGCTGCAAAGTGCTAGTGCAACAGTAGGCGAGGATGTTGTTGCACAAAATGGCCAGTTAAATTGGGCCGATGGCGACATTAGCGATAAAACGTTTACCCTGGAGCTTATTGATGACACCTTGGATGAAGGTGACGAAACCTTTACCGTGCAGTTAGTTAGCGTTAACGGCAGTGTGCTGGGGGCAAGAAGTGCTTTGCAAATAACCATCCTGGACAACGATCTGAATACTCCACCGCAAGTTAACGCCGGAGAAAATGTTCAGGTAAATGCCGGTCAAATGGTTAGCTTAACTGCCACAGGGCAGGATGCAGAGAACGACAGCATAAGTTATCAGTGGCAGCAACTCAGTGGCAGCACGGTTAGCTTGCAAAATGCGGCTAGTGAAACGCTGTCGTTTGTTGCACCGTCAAACAGTGCCACGCTGGTGTTACAGGTAACCGCGACAGACAACCGCGGAGCCAGCAGTAGTGATGACGTTACCGTTACTGTTGTGGCTGTGCCGCAGAACAATGCCAATACTAGCGAAAGCACCGGTGGCGGCAGTGGTTCTCCTTTTGCCTTGCTGTTATTAGCGTTGCTGTGCTGCCGACGCCAACGTCGCTAAGGCATGGCTCTAACACCGGGTTCTAACACAGGGTTATGCGATAGCACCCAACTAACGTGCTAAGTTACCGCGCTAAGAAAAAAGCCAGACTCTCGTCTGGCTTTTTTCTTTTGGTACCCTGTAAAGATTACTAGCCGCAGGTAACTTCTACAGCTTTGGCAGTGGATAGTCGTGTCATTTATTTTTTTATTAACCTTATCCTATTGTTTTGTATCATTATATTTAAACTGGAATAACCATTGCATAGTTAACGTTGTACAACAGCAGTACTTCACTGCTTTTCATCCTGTTAACTAAGGAGGCATATATGGCCAGCTCATCAACTCAAACCAATAGTTCGTCTAGTAGCTCAGCAAATAACTCAGCAAATAATGCAGCAAATACGCCCGTTACTGACAAAGCCACTGCGGCGGCGCACCATGCCGTGGATGCCATGGCAGAAAAAGCCTCAGTTGCCGAAGATAGTTTACGCAAAACCGCGGCATCGTCGCGCGACACTATTGCGCACAAGCAAGAAGAAATTAAACAGCAACTACAAAGCTCTTACAGTAAAACCCGGGAGCTGGCAGCCGAAAACCCGTTAGCTACAGCAGGTATTGCTTTTGCTGCAGGCATGCTGCTTACCACATTGTTACGTCGCCGGTAGGATATGGCTATGCAAAGTCGTGAATTTGCCCAGGCGCCGCCACAGAAGCCGGTGACTAGCAAGACAGCGAATATAGGCGAGCAAGCGCTGGATCAGCTAACAGAGCTAGCGGCAATAAGTTGGTCGGTAACGGCCAACTATACTGAGCAAGTAAAGCTCACCGCTAAGACAGCTAAAGCAGAGTTATCGCTGTCTGCGCGCAGCCTTACCGTGGCTGCAGGCCTGGTGGTGTGTTTTGCTGCCGGGCTTATTTTACTCTGGGGCAGTATGCTAGTTGCCATTGGCTACCTGACATTTCAGTTAACCGGTTCGCTATTAATCATGGCCGCTACCTTATTACTGATGCAATGCATCATGCTGCTATTGTGTTGGCGTAGTTTACGTTACGTTTTATCGCAAGTAGGGTTTCGTCATACCTGGCAGCAGCTATGTAACGTGTTTATGGCCAAGGCAACTGAAAAGTAAGATGCGCATGCTGATAAAGGAGGACACTCATGCTGATAGATAAACTTTTGCGCCGCCGCAGACAGCGTGTACAACATTTCGCCGAGCAAGGCGCACAACTTCAGCAAACCTTACAAGCACAGCAATGGCTGTTAAAACAGCGCGCCAGCGCATTTATCGTATCTGCACCGGGCTTACTGCTCAGCTTTAGCGTAGGCTGTTTATTTCAATTACGGCACAACAATGCCGTGAAAACCCTGCATCGTGTTGTTGGCCTACGCCGGCTTACTAAGTGGTTTATTTTATAACCCGGTACGCCGAACGCAGCAAAATAGCAAAAAACCTTTATGCTTAAACCCATAACCCATAACCCATAACCCATAACCCTGGCGCATGCTGCAGTGTTGCGCTAGCTCGGGTTCAACATAGTGCCAGTCCTTGTATTACCATTCCCTTTGACTAAATCCTGTTTAGCCTTCTCAGTAAAATTTATTTTTGAATATTTTTTCAGCAAGGTTCTTGCTAAATTGCTGTGCGTCGCATAGTATGTGTTGCATGGTGTGCGATACACAGTATGTGTTGCACAGTAAAAGGAGAAACGCATGACAACAGCACAGTTGGATAAAATGCGACTGGAGTTACGCCGTGGGGTACTGGTGTTAGCTGCCCTGGCGTTGTTAAAGCAGCCGCATTATGGCTACTCATTACGCAAACAGTTGCAAGATAGTGGTATTGATATCGACGAAGGCACGCTATACCCGCTAATTCGTCGTTTAGCAGAGCAAGGGTTGCTGGACAGTGAGTGGAAACACGCTGAAGGCCGTGAAAGGCGTTATTACCAGTTATCTACAATGGGCCAGGAAATGCTGCAGCAGCTTACTACTGAATGGCGTTTGTTAAATGGTGCGCTGGGTAACTTATTGGCAAGTGATGAGGAGAAGGCATAATGGAATTAGTCCAACGTTATATTGCTGCTGTGCAGCGCGAATTACCTGAAACAAAACGTGATGAAATAGGCCGCGAGCTTAATGCCAATATTATGGATCAGCTCGACGCACTGACAGAGCAACAGGGTGAAATAAGCGATGCTGAAGTGGCAGCGCTACTAAAGCAAATGGGCCATCCGCGCACTGTAGCACAGCAGTTTGTGCCGCCACAGCCATTCATCAATGCAAGCTATATGGCGCTGTATAAAAATACCTTGTTTATGGTGTTAGGTATTTTATTTGTGCTGCATCTGGTTGAAGTGACGACACATTGGCTAAGCAGCGCCAATATGGGCCTGATAAGCTATGGTTTTGCCCTGTTTGGCGGGTTTATCGACGAAGCGTGCTTTGGTTTCACCTCTATTACGCTGGCATATTGGCTTATGTCACGTCAGCAGCCTGTCGCGAATGCTGGCTGTGGCAATAATTGGCAACCGGAGAAACTGCCACCAGCCGGGCCTGGTTGGCAGCATATAAAGCTGCAGGATATTTTTACCGATTTAGCCAGCTACATTTTTTTACTGGTTGTGATCTGGTACCCGCTGTCGATGTCAGCTGAACAATTGGCGCAGAGCAGTTTGCTGTTAAGCAGTAATGTCAGGTTGATACTGCAATACAGTACACCTGTGATTGTGTTGGGAATTATGCATTCTTTATGGCAATTGCAGCAGCGGCTGTGGAGCCGAAACATGTTGGCCAGTCATGTAGTGTTAAATGTGGTTATTGCTGCCATTGCACTGTATCTGGCCAGCACTTCTCCACTGCTGCAGCTTAATACAGAACGTTGGTACGGCGTGTTTAACCTGCAGCAACTGGAGCGCAGCGCTATGATAACCTTGGTAATTATTGCGCTGTTTCCCGCCTGGGAAGCGCTGCGTGATAGCGTGCGGCTGCGTAAATTTAAATAGTTTTTTGTCACCAGTCGGCTGCCTGTTACAGGCGGCCGCTGTTGATTAGGCCAATAATTAAACCGGCAAAGCCTGCACCATAACCCAACACTAAACCAAACGTACACCACAGCTGCTTTTTACGGTATGCCGCCGCGCCTTGTTGTTTTAACTGTGGCACCATTAACTGCCAGCCGCGATAGTTGGCCCACAACAGGCCGCTAACAAACAGCGTAAAGGCGCTAATTGGCCCCCAGGCACCGGCAGTAAACTCGTAGCTGACGGTTAACAGCACACCACAGCCTAGCACCCAAGCAATAGTAAGGTTACGTAGTGTAATTAGCTGCTGTTTTTGCTTAGTGCTGTTGGCGCGTTTTATCGGCTGGCGCATACCGGCAATAACACCGACCACGCCAGCAAGTGCACCCAGCATGGCACCGCCCAGCAGTAAGGCAGCTTTTCCCAGCCATGAGCTTTGGCTGGCTGCTGCCGTACTTGCCGTGGCCGCTGCTATCGGCGGGCTGGCCAGTGTTAAGGCGCTGCAAATGGCTGTGGTTAGCCCAAGGCCGGGTGCGGTGGTTAATATCAGCTTGCCGTATTTGGCCAGTAACTGACCTTTTAACAGTTCGCGCACCCGCTGTAGTTTTTTACGTACATTGCTCTCGCTTAAACCCAGCAGTTCAGCTACCTGTTGGCTGTTTTGCTCTTCGCGGTAAAACAGCAGCACGATTTCACGGCTGTCTTCAGGTAACTGGCTGATAAAATCCGCCATTATATGGTTTTGCTGTGCTTTGGCTAAGTCGTCATCCAGCTCAAGTTCGCTGGCAAACTCTGCCAGTGCTGCATCAGCATCATCACCGGTGAGAGTACTGCCAACTTTGTTATCGCGCAGGTAGTTAAAGGCACGGTAGCGCGTTATCTGGCGTACCCAGGGCAAAAAGCTAGCCGGGTTTTGTAAGGTATTCAGTTGCTGCCAGATATGAATAAACACCTGCTGGGTAATATCTTCACTGGCGTCTAAATCTTTAACAATAGCCAGTGCAATGCTGTTGACACTGCGCTGACAGCGCGCCACTAAACGTTCAAAGGCGTTAATATTACCTTGCTGCGCGGCAGTAACGTCAGGAATAAGCTGCTGCTCTGTAAATGTGATAGCCATAATGCTTACTCCTGCAGTGCGCTGATAATCTGGTTTGCTAACCACGCTGGCTGATCCAGCATAATAAAATGCCGCGATTGCTCATTAAACTCAAGCGTGGCATGGGCAATGCTGGCAATTTGTTCTTGATACAAGGCTTTGGCTCGTTCCCTGTCAGCGTTTGATGTTAAAGCCCCACCGGCACCAAGTAACAGCACTTTGCTTTTAATTTGATGTACTACCGGGCGCAAATCCGTTGTCAGTAGCTCATATACCGCCTGACCAGCAGCTTTAGGATCAGAGCGTGTCGCCATATCCAGCACCTGCTGCTGATGCTGTTGTGATGTGGCCTGAATAAACAGCCCTTGTGCCGTCATGGCGGACAACTGCTGTGGGCTCATTTGTTGATACTGCTGGCGCAGGTAATCGGCCTGTCCCTGCATCATCGCAACCGTGGTATCGTTAGTGCGACTGAACACCGGCGCCAGATAGGGCAGGCCGTCTACAGCAATCACAGTGCCAATCATTTCCGGCGCGCGGCTGGCGAGGTTAAATGCCATAAAAGCCCCTAAACTGTGGCCAACAATTGCAGGCTGTTTTAGGTGGTGTTGATTAATATATTGCAGCAGTTCTTGTGTAACGGTGGGTAGCAACTCACCATCAATGGCTGGTTTACCAGCAAAACCGGCAATACTGATTAAATGCAGCTGATATTGACCCGAGAGCGCTTCGGCTGTTGGCCGCCATACGCTGGCGTCCGACATTAGCCCTGGTATCATAATCACCGGTTTGCCTTTGCCAATAACCTCAACACTAAAGCTTTCAGCCGCTTTACTACTAAAATTGGCCGCCAGCATACCGCCAACGATGGTTAGGCTAATGGCGAAGTGGGTCCAAAAGCCGGGTTGCTTTTTATGGTTGTTTTCGTTTGAAGGTTTCATTTTAGGTCCTTAATAAGTTATGAGTAACATTACCAAGTACCGCCAGCAAAACGGGCTGTGACAAAAAAACTGAAAAATATTTTAACGGTAACAAAACTGGAGCGGGTGGCGGGAATCGAACCCGTGTCTAAAGCTTGGCAAGCTTTGCGGGGTAGTTGAGCTACACTCAGTTACACAGTATGCTGACCAAGCAACAGTAAGTGGAGTATATCGGTGATAAATATCCAAATAGACAACCCAGCATTGGAAGCGGATTTAAAACAAGCTTTTGGCGACAATCCGCAATCGGTCGCGCACGCTTTTGCTGAGTTTGTGCAGGCAAAACGTATTGGCGATGACATTAAGGTGTCACTAAGTCAGTTAGAGCAAGGGCAAGCACTTAACTCTGCCGACGTATTTAACAGCATTCGCGCTAGGTATGAGTAAACTCACACTCGCTTTTTCACCCAGAGCTAGCGAGCGCTTAGGGCAAATAGCAGCACACTTGTCTGAGCAAGGTTTATCAAATGCATTTGTTATCGATTATCTGAATCAATTTGAGTTGTGGCTGAATAAAGTACTGCTGGAGTTTCCGGATTCAGGTGTGCCTATGCCGCAATTTGGCGCTGATATAAGAAAAATCTGCTATAAAAAATACAGTTTTGTTTATCGCGTGACGGTAGAGCAAATTGAAATTTTGACGGTGTATCGAGAAAACTTACCTTAAAACTGGAGCGGGTGGCGGGAATCGAACCCGTGTCTAAAGCTTGGGAAGCTTTCGTTCTACCATTGAACTACACCCGCAGAACAGGCAACCACAGTAATGGAATGCTGCTTCAGCCGTCAACCAGATAAAATACTTTTTTCTTTGTACCTGTTACGCTAATGTAAGTGCTAAGCCAAACTTCAAGGAGATGAGGTGCTTAGTATTTGCGAAACATTTAATGCTGCGCTTTATGCGCAAATTAATTACACTAAAAATCAATTTTTAACCTTTAATTTAATATTAATTTGACAAAATTAACCCCTGTTGTGAGAATGCGCGACCTTATGAGTTAGGTTTTTTATTCATAGTCTTGTTTTTACTGGGGTAGTTGCAGCATGCACAATCAGCAGTTCGATGGTGTTATCTTGGAAGATAAGTGGGGTAAAACTTACCTCTGCAGCAACTGCCTGTTAGCCTTTGCTTCGCTTGGCGAGAGCCAGATTTGGGAAGTAAAAGACGCCATTTTCTGTAGCTATTTTCTGCACGATTTAGAACCTTATTGGGATCTACGACAAATCTGGACAGACGTTTACCGTCATGCCCGGCCGTGGGAATATGACTTGTCGGGCTACTCTGATTTTCAGCTGCGCGATACACTAATACAGATGTTTGCCCAGCAGGAAATATGGTTATGGCAGTTAACCGAAGGTTGGGGGCAGCCACCTAAAGGTAACGGCATTGGCGATGGCGGTTTAGTTGCGGGCAGCAGTAGCACAACCCCTTTACCGATATCGAAAAAAACCAATAAACCCGGCGGCGGTGTAAAAGTCACTAACGCTGTTTCGTCGACAACGGCCACTCATAGCAGTGCAGTTAAGCCAACCAATACGGCATCGACAAATCAGAGCGTTACCGAGCGGTATGGTGACAATGAAGCGGTTTGGGTAATTGATGAACAAGGTAGGCCGGTATCGGTTACCGCTAGCTTGGGTAGCACTTATAGTGATGCGCGTTCGTCGCAGGAAAAGAAACATCAGCGAACGGTAGGGGGCGATGCCCGGTTAGATACCGACGATGGCGGGCATATAATCGGCCACCGCTTTATGAGTGACCAAGGCTTAAAAAACTTGTTCCCGCAGGATGCTAACTTAAACCGTGGTGCTTATAAATCCATGGAAAATGAATGGGAAGACTGGACTGAAGAAGGTTATGAAGTAAAACTTACCGTCCGTTTAGACCCGCCAGGTTCAGACCGGCCAGATAACATCATTGCCGAATATCAGGTTTTTGAGAAAACAAGCGGTGATATGGTATTTGAGCGTCGCCATGGCTTCAACAATCGCAAAGGCGAAGCATTTGAACGGGTCGCCCGCAAAGATATGCAGGACTACAGAGGTTAACGATGAATATTGATCCAAAATATATCCAGGAATTAGCAGAACAGGTGTTGCGCTGTAAGCGCGTAATCGAAACAGAGAGCTGGGACGCACTGGCTTTTGTATTTGATATTGCTGACGGCCATATGGCCAATTCAGGTTTTTTATATGTCGCCGATAAAATTGTGCCTGCATCCGCAGGCATTGAAGAAGACCTTATGGCGTTAGACAATAAAATTCTGGAGTTTCGCGAAGCCATATTTGAAGCCTGCGGCCATAAATTTGTGCAACTGCTTATTCAAATGAACTCGGCCGGTAAAATTCATATCGACTTTGAGTTTGATAACCCCAAACGTTGGAATATGGGCCCGGCTAACTACCGCGCAATGCGCGAGCAGTTACGCCCGGTGTTTAACTGAGAGCTGCTATGCGTTTAGGGCTAAGCCTATTATTTTTGCTGTCTGTTCCCGCCTTGGGTGCCGTGCAATTTAGTCAAGCGGAATGCCAGGCGTTAAACACTGAGCGGCTGGATATTCGTAAGCAGCTGCGCCAGCCTTATACCGCTGAACAGGGCGAGCAGTTGCAGGCGCGACAAAAAAAACTACTGCAGTTGCTTAAACATCATTGTAAAAAGCCGGTAAAGGTGCCGCCAGTTAGTGTGTTGCCGCGGTTACCGTAAAGCGGGCTAAGCCAATAAGTTGTTCTGACTCGGTAATAACTTTTACCTGCCACTGGCCTTGGGCGTTGGTTGGGAAATTCTGTTTATGGCTCCAGGCGCGGTAGCCCTGCTCTCGGCCTCCGCTAATATCCAGCATAATTCGATCGACCTCTTTGCCATTGTGCAGCCAAACATGAAACACCTTTTCACGTAAACCACGAGGCACTGTAACCGCGGTAAAACTGTACAACCCCTGTTGGTGTAAGCGGGTAGCGTCGAGGTGCTGAATACTGCGGCCGGGTTTTCGCTGTTGCTGGTCGACGTTGTGTGACAAGGTAATGGTACTTAAACGCAGCGCAGCCGGTGGCACAAAACTGCGTAGTTGCCACAAACCCGCGCTTAAGGCTGCCAGTAACAGTACGGTAAGTGGAAAACGCCACCAGTGGCCGTTAGGTATTAGCGCCCCCAAGCTTGGGAGGCTGAGCACACCGGCGATGGCTAGTGCGGCGGCCAGGCTTTGGCTGGTGGTAAGTTGCAACAATAAGGGCAGTACCACTAACAACACTACAAACAAGGCAAAGGCATGAAATACCACAAATAAGGTGCGATGCGGCGCCAGTTTTTTGTAATAAATTGGGTCAATTAATGATACCAGCGCACACAACATAATAAGCACGGTAAAGATGGCTTGAGCATGATCCCAGTGAGTGACAGCCAGGAAAAAGGGCAGGGCAAAAAATAAGCTTTCCTGATGCACCATTTGCAACACAAAGCGCACGATATTAGGAGACAGCGCAATGCCAAAGCGCTTTTCTACGCGTTCACGCAGCCAGTTATCCAATAACAACCATAGCCAGCTGAGTAGTAAACACAGTGCAATAAGTTGTGCCAGCGACTCTTTGCGGTCTACCAATATATAGCTGGCGATGCCAGAGGCGAATGCCAATACGGCCATTAAACCCGGGTAGCGCTGTAAGGGCGTAAGTATTTGCAGCAGCAGATTTTTGGGCCAGTACATCTTTAGGGGGAAACTCCGCCTTGTGTTGCTCTGTTATAAGCAACAGAAGATAGCGGAGTATAGCTTAACCGTGGCTGTCTCACCTCGTGAGAATGATTAAGTTTGTGAAATTACGCCTCTATCTGTCATTAACTGTGCAATTTCTGGCAAGCTGGCTGGGTCGTCGATAGTTGACGGCACGGTATATTGGCTGCCATCGGCTATTTGCCGCAGTAGCTTACGCAAAATTTTACCGGAGCGGGTTTTAGGTAAGCGTTTAACAATAACCGCTTTTTTAAAACAGGCTAGGGCACCAATTTCCTGCCGTACCATAGCAACCAGCTCGGCTTCCAGAATGGTTTCGTCAACGTCGATACCATTTTTAATCAGCACCAGGGCTAAAGGTTGCTGACCTTTGATCGGCTCGTTAATACCAATAACACAACACTCGGCTATGGCCGGATGGCTAGACACGATTTGCTCCATCTCACCGGTAGATAAGCGATGGCCTGCAACGTTAATAACATCGTCGGTACGGCCCATAACAAACAAATAACCGTCTTCGTCAATATAGCCGCCGTCGCCACTGGCATAGTAGCCAGGGAAGGTAGACAAATAGCCGTCAACATAGCGTTCGTCATTACCCCAAATGGTGGTTAGGCAGCCCGGGGGGAGTGGTAGTTGCAGCGCAATATAGCCTTGCTCATTGGCTTTTACTGCCTGGCCGTTGTCATTAAGAATGTGTATGTTAAAACCGGGTACCGCTACCGTGGATGACCCCGGTTTGGCTGGCATTAATTCAATGCCTGCCGGATTAGCCGCGATTGGCCAGCCGGTTTCGGTTTGCCACCAGTGGTCTATTACCGGCTTGGCTAGTTTGTCGCTAACCCAATGATAAGTGGCCGGGTCTAGCCGCTCTCCGGCCATAAAAATGCTGCGCAGGGCCGATAAGTCATATTGCTGCAATGCGGCGTCCGGGTCTTCTTTACGAATGGCTCTAAAGGCGGTGGGTGCCGCAAATAAAATATTAACTTTATGCTCGGCACACACCCGCCAGAATGCCCCCGCGTCTGGGGTAAATACCGGCTTACCTTCATATAAAATAGTGGTGCAGCCCGCTATGAGTGGGCCATATACAATATAAGAGTGACCTACCACCCAGCCAACATCTGATGCGGCCCAAAACACATCGCCCGCTTTGGCGTTATACACCGCTTGCATACTGTAATTCAGTGCTACGGCATGGCCGCCATTGTCGCGTACAACCCCTTTGGGTTTGCCTGTGGTGCCAGAGGTGTACAACACGTATAGCGGATCGGTGGCTTTTACCGGCTCGCAGGCAGCAGGCTCGGCTTTGGCCATGGCTAATTGCCAATCTAAGTCGCGGCCGTTTTGCATTGGCGCGGGCAACTGCGGGCGCTGAAAAATGACGCAGCGTTCGGGTTTGTGCTCTGCTTTAACAATGGCGTCATCCAGTAGCGGTTTATAGGCAATTAGTTTGCTTATTTCGATACCACAAGAGGCACTTACCACCACTTTAGGTTTGGCATCATCAATACGCAGCGCCAGCTCATGGGCGGAGAAACCACCAAACACTACCGAGTGCACCGCGCCTAAGCGGGCCACTGCCAACATGGCTATGGCTGCTTGTGGGATCATGGGCATATAGATAACAGCCCGATCGCCTTTACTAACGCCTAGCGCTTTTAACACACCGGCAAAACGCGCGACATCGTCCCGCAGCTGCAAATAGCTAAATTGCTGTTTGGTGTTGGTCACCGGCGAGTCGTAAATAAGTGCGGTTTGTTCACCGCGGCCTTGTTCTATATGGTAATCAAGCGCGAGGTAAGCGGTATTGAGTACGCCATCAGTAAACCATTGATAATGGTTCGCATCCTGCTGTTGCACAATGCTGTTTGGTGTTTTGTACCAGTTAAGCTGTTCAGCCTGATGACGCCAGAATAGCTCTGGTGCGGTAATAGATTGTTTATGTTGTTGATAATATTGGCTTTGGGAATTGGTAACCATAATAGCGCCCTCGGAGCGTGCATAAAGTGGCAACGATAATGCCTCTACTGTAGCGAATAATTGCACTTTAAGAACTTAGACTTAAGGTGCATAGACTTTAGGAGAATAGACTTTAGGCGAAGCGCAGTAAGTACTAAACCTTGTATGGTTGAGGCGTATATGGTCTGATCACAGCAAAGTTGATGTAAACAGGCATAATTTATGGCAATTCAGATATCAAACAGCGTACAGCTGGCCGACAATGAGTTGGAATGGCAGTTTATTCGTTCCAGCGGCGCAGGTGGCCAACACGTGAACAAGGTTTCCACGGCCGCCCAGCTGATTTTTGATATTAGCGCGTCCAGCTTGCCGCAATTTTATAAAGATAAATTGTTGGGCAAGTCAGACCATCGTATTACTCAAAGTGGCAAAATCATTATTAAATGCCAGCAAAGCCGCAGCCAGGAAATGAACCGCGAGCAAGCGTTGGCGCAGTTTATAGAGTTGGTGCAATCCGCCGCACGGGTGGCAAAAAAACGTATTGCCACCAAAGCGACTTACGGCAGCCAGCAGCGGCGGCTGGAACACAAAAAACAACGTGGCGCGACGAAAGCACTGCGCCAGGGCAAGCCGCAGGTTTAGCTAGCTGTAGGGAGTTTAGCGGGTAAGCTACGAACCTGTTTACCCACGCTAACACGCCCTGAACCCGTCCATGGCGGCTCGTTTCCGCCCGTCCAGGGCTTCAACGGTTAGCTTAGGGTAATCAGGTTCTCGTTATTTTTACAACGCCCGGGCGCGAATCGATTTACCTTTAATCTTGCCTTCGGCAATAAGTTGAAGCGCCAGCCTGACAGCAGAACGCTTAACCGCGACAAAACTCCAGATGTCGTGCAATTGAATTTTGCCTAAATCATCATTCGTCAGCTGCTTACTGGCGGTGAGGGCACCAACAATGTCACCGGCACGGATTTTATGTTTTTTGCCGCCATCCAGTTGCAAGGTAGCCATTAGCGGTTTGGCTGGTGCCTGCGTTGACATAGCTATTGCAGGCAGTTCAGCACCTTCAATTTTAATGCCTAAGCCATCTTCCAATGGGATAAGCTTGCCGGCATCGCTGGCGGTAAACAGGCTAATTGCCATGCCACTTTGACCCGCGCGGCCGGTGCGACCAATACGGTGGGTGTGAGTGTCGGCGTCGTGTGCTAATTGGTAGTTAAATACCGCATCTACACTGCTAATATCTAAACCGCGGGCGGCTACGTCGGTGGCCACTAAAATGCAGGCACTGCCGTTGGCAAATTGCACCAGAGTTTGGTCGCGGTCTTTTTGCTCCATATCACCATGCAGGGCCAGCACACTAAAGCCATAGTCGTGCAGTGCATCGGCAACATCTTGCGTTTCGCGTTTGGTATTACAAAACACCATACTGCTTTGGCCCTGATACGTTAGCAATAAGCTGCGTAAAGCCGTTAAACGGTGGTGGTTGTCGCTAACCTGAAAAAACAACTGCTCAATACTACTGGTGTTATGCTGTTCTTCAACCGTGACACGCAAGGGGTTATTGAGTAAACGCTCACTAAGCTTGGCAATAGCATTGGGGTAAGTTGCGCTAAACAGCAGTGTTTGGCGTGCAGCAGGGGCTTTGGCAATAACGGCGTCTAAATCAGCCTGAAAGCCCATTTCCAGCATGCGGTCGGCTTCATCCAGCACCAGTGTGGTTAAATCATCCAGCTTTAAGCGATTTTGCTCTAAGTGATCAATAACCCGGCCCGGTGTGCCGACAATAATATGCGCGCCGTGCTCAAGTGAGCCAATTTGCGGGCCCAATGGCACACCACCACAAAGGGTAAGAATTTTAATATTGTGAATGCTACGTGCCAGTTTGCGCAGTTCTGCCGCAACCTGATCGGCCAGCTCGCGGGTGGGGCACAGTACTAATGTTTGTACACGAAAATATTTTACATCCAGCTTGGCCAGCAAGCCCAAACCAAAGGCCGCTGTTTTGCCTGAGCCGGTTTTAGCCTGAGCAATGATATCTTGCCCCGCTAATATGGCGGGCAGTGCCTGCGCCTGTATAGCGGTCATGCTGGTGTAGCCTAAATCATTCAAATTACTAACTAAAGCAACGGGTAAGGCTAGGCTGGAAAAGGAAGTATCGGTCATGTAGGTGCTCCGCCAAAAGTAACACTGCGGGCCTGGGCCAGCAAAAGGGGCGGCATTGTAGCAGAATGCGCAGGCTTTGCATCTGTCTGCTGCTGAAAAAAGCAGCAGAGTAGGGCGCTGGTAATCAGCTACTTTGAACTATGGGATTGAACGCTGCATTAAGAGCACACGGACTGCTACCAAACCATGTAAGCGCAATCGGCTTAACATAAGCTAACCGTTGCAGCCCTGGATGGGCGAAAACGAGCCCCCAGGGATGGGTTTACGGCGTGTTAGCGTTGATAAACCGATTTCGCGGTACAACAAAAACCATGATGATGAACGCTTTGCTTACGCTTTTGGCATTAAATCCAGTAGCGCAATTACCGTGGCTTCAACGCCTTTAGTTACTGCAGGTTCAGGGCTAATTTTAAACAACGGGCTGTGGTGGCTGGGCACGGCCGGGCCACCGGCTTTCTCGGCGGCAAACGCCTCTGGTGGTGTGCCGCCTACAGCAAAATACGTGCTAGGAATATAGGGCTTGGTGGTAAAAAACGGAAAGTCTTCTGCACCCATGCCCAGCCGGCGGTAATTTTCGTCAAACACCGGTTCGCCCATGTTGGCGGCCCAGGCTTTTTTCAGCCGCTGTGTCAGTGGAATATCATTTACGGTGGGTGGTGTGGGTTCATCATCGATAATCACTTCTGGCAGTTTATCTTCTGGTAAACCAGCAGCTCGGCCCAGATTTTCAGCAACGCGTTTAATGGCAGCCATTAAATACTCTCGCGTTTCCCAGCTATCGTTACGTACGGTGAGTTGTAAATGCGCTTTGTCGGAGATGATATTGTGCTTGGTGCCACTGTGAAAGGCGCCCACGGTAATAAGTGCAGGCTCTTTGGGGGCAATCTCGCGGCTAACAATAGTTTGTAGGGCGAGTACAATTTGTGCCCCCAGTACGATAGGGTCTTTGCCTCTGTGCGGGCTGGCACCATGCGCGCCCACGCCGTGAACAATAATATCGACACTGTCGACACCTGAGTATGGCGATCCTTCTACAGCGACAATTTTACCCGTCTCAATTTCAGAAGAAACATGAAACGCCAGGGCGTAATCAGGTTGGCCAAAGCGGCCCCAAATATTGTCTTGCATCATGCCTTTAGCGCCGCCAACACGCTCTTCAGCGGGCTGCCCTACCAGCATTAAAGTGCCAGACCAGGCGTCTTTCATTGCGGCCATGCGTCTTGCGGTGCCTACCAGGCTGGTAATATGCACATCGTGCCCGCAGGCGTGCATCACATTAACCTTGTTACCGTCCCAATCTGTTTGTGTGGCTTTGGATGCATAGGGCAGGCCAGACTTTTCCTCTACCGGCAGACCATCCATATCTGCGCGCATCATTACCAGTGGGCCCGGGCCATTTTTCATCATGGCAACTATGCCGGTTTTACCCACCCCTTCGGTTACCTCAAAACCCGCTGCGCGCAGCTCTTGGGCTAGTCGCTTAGCGGTTTGAGTTTCCATGTGCGACAGTTCGGGGTGTTGATGAAAGTGCTTAAACAGCGCACCTAAATGGGTTTGGTAGTCTTGTTGAATATGTTCAGATAAGGTGCTTGCCGTTGCAGCGCTAAGGCTGCCAAAGCAGAGTAAAGTGGCCAGAAGCGTTTTTTTCATTGTTATCATGCCTGCAGGAGTAAGAACTGCATGTAACCTAACGCTGAATTAACAAAAACGCTAGCCTTTGCGACCAACGACAACTAGGTTGCGTTGCTATCCTGTTGCGTTACTATCCTTTATTGGCTTTGTTTTCCAAAGGTTGCTTCGGGCTTGGTTCTGTTTCACCTTTTGGTAAACTAACAACTTGATCTGCAGACGTTGGCAGAGTTTTACCCAAGAAGCTTCCACCGCGCTCTATACTTAAGTCGTCACAGTGAATTACGCCATGTGCTTTACCCTGTGGCAAAATTTCAACGCTATTGGCATAACACTCACCATCGAACAGGCCATTAATGATGACTTTGTCTGCCGTAACCTCGCCTTTAATGCGGCCGGATACGCTAATAACCAGGGTATGGTCGCTGACTATTTTCCCTTCAACGTAACCATCTACCTGAATATCACCGTTTAATCGGATACTGCCGTTAGCTGAGCATCCTTGTGCGATGACAGTTGTAACTGAGTGCTTGCCTTTGTTTCCAGCATGCTTACCAAAGAGTCCCATTTAATGCTCCTTTCCTTTTCAAAAACCAGATCAAAATTGGCAGAGTCCCAGTCCATAAAGCTCTGTGGATTCAGTGCCCGATCAAGGAAATGTACTTCATAATGCAAATGTGGTGCCGTAGACAGCCCCGTATTGCCGGAAGTAGCAATAAGTTCGCCCTTGTGCACAAAATGCCCACTTTTTACTTTAAAATCATTAAGATGTGCATATAGCGTTGAAAAACCATAGGCATGGCGAATTTTTAGTAGATTACCAAAACCTTCTTTACTGTTACGCACAACTTCAACTACGCCATCCGCAGGGGCATAGATAGGCGTACCTTTACTGGCAGATAAATCGACACCTTTGTGATGCGTTTGCTTACCAATAATGGGATGGTCGCGCAGGCCAAAACGTGATGAGCGCCGTCTAAATTCTAGTGGGGAACCATTAGGAACCAGTTGCAGCATGGCGTGTCTGGCGACGGAGTTAATGCTAGCGGTATCCAGCCTGTCTTCTAAGTTTTGCGGATAATGTTGTTCTAAACCCAATGCCAGCTCTATTTCACCTACGCGATTTACCACCTGCAGCATTTCGTCTTGCTTTAATGCTAATTCTTGTTCAAGTTGCTGTTTGCTGCCTTGTAATGTGGCAATTTCATTGCGTAAGGTGCTGGCTTGAACCGCTAACTGCTGATGCTGTGCCTGACTTTTGTCAACCGTACGTAGTAGATACTCTATTACCGCTGCAGTAATAATTAGGCCAAACAATAACAGCCAGGTTGCAATAATTGCGTTGCGTTTGAATAGCTTGCTGATATTAAAATGGCGGGTACCATTGATGGTCGAAACAGAAATGATAATACGATCTTTCATTTGGGTCAGATCTCGCTCAATGGCTAGTGGTTGCTCAGGGGGGTAAAAATAGGGGCCTTTGCTGTCGGTGTCAAGAATTTAGTTCTAATGCTAATGCATTGTTAGCAAGTAAACATGGGCTAAAGGGACAAAAAATTTGATGAGATTAGCCGGCTGAGACGTTTATCCCAACCGGCTTACCTGCGTACTTAATGATCGGCGTGGCCATCTAAACCATGCACATGGCCATGGTCTAACTCTTCTTCAGTGGCATCACGTACCAGCATTACTTCAACATCAAAGCTTAAATCAATGCCTGAAAGTGGGTGATTCCCATCGACGACGACTTCGTCCTCGGTAACTTCCAGCACAATAACTGACTGCTCGCGGCCATCTGGCCCTGCTGCACGAAAACGCTTGCCAACAGACACATCCATGCCATCAAACATAGATTTAGGCACAGCCTGTGTTAACGCATCGTGGCGCTCACCATAGGCTTCTGCGGCTTTAATATCAGCTTTGAACTTAGCACCGGCAGCTTTTCCGGCCAGCGCTTGCTCTAGCCCTGGGATCAGTGAGCCGTGGCCAAATAAGAAGACTAAAGGTTCGCCGCCGACAGACGTATCTAATTCGTTACCTTGAGGGTCGGTAACGGTGTAATGCATGGCGACAACTTTGTCCTGAGAAATGGTCATGAAAACCTCTTTAATTTAACGAGTAAGGTAACGGCGTAATGTGCAGTGCCGGGGCACTGTCACTGCTTAGCCGTAATGAGTCTGCCGGTGTTATGTCGTTGGGCAAAACCGCAATTATCCATAATTGATTATGAATATTTGCCGCATTAACAACCTGGCCGCTCCGGCGCCAGTTTTCGCCTAATTGTATGTCGATGTCGGTGCCTGCTGCAGGTAGCTCTGCACTGTCGGCTTGTAATATAAACGCGGCTCTTTTATTGCCACCACGGTATTTAAGCCTGGCAACCGTTTCCTGCCCAATATAGCAGCCCTTACTAAAGCTAATAGCATCGAGTGCTTGTAAGTTAAGCATTTGCGGCACAAACTCGCCAATTAAACCCTGCTCAAGATAGCTAAAGCCGTGCTTAATATGCTGTACCAGCCAAACTGTAGGTGCGGCGAAGGGTAATGGTTGTTGCATCAGCGTGCGGGCATCATCCAATGGCATTAATAGTAAAAAGTGGTCGTCGGTTAATGCCAGAAGCAACGCACCGTTATTGCGACTTAGGCCACCACGTTTAGGCACGTCGAAGCCAAATTGTTGTATCAAACTGGCCACATTATCACCACCTAAACCAAAACAGGCGAATTGTGACTGACCGGCGTCAAAACTCACTTTGGAAAATACACCAAACTTTTTCCATTGTGCGGTCGATGCGGTCAGTTCGTCGCGAAACGCTACTGTAATTAGCTGATCGCCATAGGTAGCAAGATAAAATTGTGACCACATTTTACCTTTGGCATCGCAGTGCGCACCATGTAAAAAATTGCTATCGGTTAACTGATCCACATCACAGGTGATTTGACCTTGTAAATATTTACGATTATCAATGCCGCCAACGAGTAAACTCTCAAAGGCGGGGAGTGGGGCAATAAAAGCGCCCTGAACCTGAGTGGATAAAGAAGCGTATTGATCTGCGGTTAGCCAGGAAGTATGCATATAAATTGGGTACTCAATTTCAGCCGGACAACATATAAGGCTATGATTGGGGGAAAGCAGGAAAAGCTCAACCCCGTTTAATGAATTTTGTTAGAATTGACTACAATCATTGTTGATCCACTCGATCAGACAACTTTTATCAAGGAAATTTATGCCAGAGTTAATGATTAAGCCTCGACTACGTTGGGCCTGCCGGCGCGGTATGTTGGAACTTGATGTGTTATTAGCCCCCTTTGTTGAAGCTGGATATGACGCGTTAACGTTAGATCAAAAAAGAGATTTTGAACGATTACTCGCTTGCGATGATCCAGACTTATTTTCCTGGTTTATGGGCCATGCAACGTCACCCGATCCGGCAATACAAGCTTTAATCAAGTTGATTCTGGATCGTGTCCGCGTTTAACGTTGTACTAACGCCATCACGCTATGCCCGTCTTGGGTTACTGCTGCTGGCGTTGTTGCCTGTTTTGGTGTTAGCAACCCATCCGCTTGAAGGGGGGTGGCGCTATGCCCTGCTAATGTTGTCATTTGGGTATTACTGGCAATGCTATAGCCAGTTTATCCAGCTTGAGCAGAGCACAATATTTACCCTTACGGCACAAGGACGATTACAAAGCGCTAATTCAAACCTGCCCTCAGGACAGTTAATCGCCGGGGGGCTTGTTAGCCAATATGTTCTAAAGCTGTGCTGGCGGTGTGATGACGGTGATGTGGTGCATCAACGCTGGATATTTGCCGATCAGTGCACAGATACGGAATATAGGGCTTTAGCTCGCTTGGTGAATCAAACTCATTGGCAACCGAGGCAGGCCAACGTCTGATGCGATGGCTTGCCCCAATATTGGTGTATCAGGTTTAACGTATTTTGGAGATTAGTTTGTCAACGGCGTTAGTATCGTCGGCTCGCTATTTGTCAGTAAATCTGGGTAGTCAAGATTATAGTGCAGTCCACGGCTTTCTTGGCGTTGCATTGCACAACGAATAATGAGTTCGGCTACCTGCACCAGGTTACGTAGTTCTAACAAGTTGTGACTTATGCGAAAGTGGCTGTAGTACTCATGTATTTCACGTTGTAATAGCTCTACCCTATGCAGTGCACGCTCTAGTCGTTTATTGGTACGTACGATGCCAACGTAGTCCCACATAAATAAGCGCAGTTCATGCCAATTGTGTGTAATAACCACTTCTTCATCTGAGTCGCTTACCCTGCTGTCGTCCCACTGCGGTAATAATGGCAATGTGCTGGTAACATCTAACTGCGCCAAAATATGCTTGGCAGCCGCTTGAGCAAATACTACACATTCGAGCAATGAATTACTCGCCATACGATTGGCACCGTGAAGTCCGGTGTACGCAACTTCACCGATAGCATACAGATTAGTAATGTCGGTTTGGCCATTAAGATTAGTCATAACGCCCCCACAGGTGTAATGGGCGGCAGGTACAACGGGAATAGGTTGCCGTGTTATATCAATACCCACACTTAAGCATTTAGCGTAAATAGTAGGGAAATGCTCAATAATAAAATTTTTCGGCTTATGGCTAATATCTAAATACACGCAATGCGTGCCCAGTCGTTTCATTTCAAAATCAATTGCCCGCGCAACAATATCACGTGGTGCCAGCTCAGCGCGTTCATCGAAATCTGGCATAAAGCGGCTGCCATCCGGCCGCTTTAAGTAAGCGCCTTCTCCTCGCATTGCTTCTGTAATTAAAAAGTTAGGCGCGTCCGGGTGATACAAGCTGGTTGGGTGAAACTGGTTAAACTCCATATTCGCTACCTGGCAACCAGCACGCCACGCCATGGCAATACCGTCGCCACTGGCGACGTCTGGGTTGCTGGTGTACAAATACACTTTACTGGCACCGCCGGTAGCTAATGCAATAAATCGGGCTTTTACCAGCTCAACTTTGGCGGCCGTTTTATTCCAAACGTAAGCACCGTAACAGCGTTTAGGATCCTGGTTAATTTTGCGGCCATTAATTAAATCTATTGCGTTGTAGTTTTCCAGCAGGTGAATATTCGGATGCGCTTTTACTTTATCAACTAAGGTAATTTGTACGGCCTGACCGGTAGCATCGGCTGCATGTAAAATGCGGCGATGACTATGGCCGCCTTCCCGCGTTAGGTGGTACTTCAGGCTGCCATCTTCACCTTGATATTGATCAAACGGAACGCCTTGGGCTATAAGCCATTCCATCGCACTTTTGGCATTGCCTGCGGTAAATTGTACTGCTGCTTCATTACACAAGCCAGCGCCGGCGACAAGGGTGTCGTTTACGTGTGACGCAATACTGTCGTTTTCATCAAATACTGCAGCAATGCCACCTTGCGCGTACAGCGTAGATCCTTCGCGTAATGGGCCTTTACTTAACACCAGTACATTGGCGTTATCAGCCAGTTGCAGCGCGAGTGACAAGCCTGCGGCGCCACTACCAATAATTAAAACGTCACAGAGATATTCTTTTGCTTGCGTCATGCGATACACTTGTCATCAGTGAAATTGAGCCTATTGTAGCTTTTTTGCCATATTTAACAGAACTATTTCTGCGGTATACGGTCTTATCTTCATGCTAGACCAGCGCCAGTTAGCTTAATAATTAGTATTACAGGGGATTAGCTCGAACATGAGCGAGCAAGAATTGGACTGGCAGATTGTCCAGCGTGTACAGCAAGGCGATAAAGCCGCGTTTAATGTACTAGTGAAAAAATATCAGCATCGTATTGCGAACTTAATTTCGCGTTATGTCTCTAACCACGGAGACGTAGCAGATGTAGCCCAGGAAGCTTTTATTAAAGCGTATCGGGCTATTCCAGGCTTTCGCGGTGAAAGTGCGTTTTATACCTGGCTGTATCGTATTGCGGTTAACAGTGCTAAAAATTATCTGGTTGCCAATGGGCGTAAGCCTCCGGCAACAGATGTTGACGCTGAAGATGCTGAATATTTTGAGGGCAGTGATGCGTTAAAAGAACAGGACTCACCAGAGCAGCTATTGTTGTCTGATGAGATCCGACATGTGGTGTTTAGCACCATTGAAAAACTGCCGGACGAGCTGCGTACTGCAATTACATTACGTGAGCTGGAAGGGTTAAGTTATGAAGAAATTGCGGATGTTATGGGGTGCCCTATCGGCACCGTCAGAAGCCGTATTTTTCGGGCGAGAGAAGCCATTGATATACAGCTTAAACCGTTGATAAGCTAGCCATCAGGGCAAAATCAGTAACTAAGACAGGAAACATTATGTCATCAGAACATCAGGATTGGCTCTCTGCTGCCAGTGATAACAACGCACTGACCAAAGCACAGCTTGACCGCTTGCTAAGCGACGCCGAACTGCAAAACACGCTTGCGCGTTACAATCTGATTGGCGCTACTTTGCGCCGTGAGACGCACAGCCCGCTGCAAGCTAATTTTAGCGATGATGTTATGCTGCAATTAGCGGATGAGCCTGTATATAATTTGCAGTCGAATCGCAGCATGTTACAGCGTATCAAATCTGCGGTAGCCGTAGCGGCTAATGGCACTTGGTTACAGCCAGTAGCACAAGGAGCGATTGCCGCAGGTGTTGCTTTAATGGCGGTGTTTGGTGTGCAGCAATATCAACAGTCACCTGAAGCAGCTTTAAGCCCGCAGCCGTTATTGCAAACGCAGCCTATTGCTGGATTTGCAACGCCGGTCAGCTTAAGCCAAACCACCGTGTCTGATCGTTTTGCCGAGCAAGAACAGCAGGCTATGCTAGAGCAGCAAAAACGCTTGCAGGCGTTGTTAAATGCTCATCGCCAGCAGGTTAGGGTTATGGAGCAGGCCCAACAGGCTAGCCATAACACACCAGATACTGGAACTGGACAGAACGAGCAATAATGATGCGATTCTCTGGCGTATGTAGTGCCATAGTGTTAGTCGTATTGTCGGGATTTGCCCATGCTGAACAAGAAGCCTGGGCATTGTTCGACAAAGTGCAGCACGCCGTTCAACAATATAATTTCGATACCTCCTTTGTCGTGCTTAAAGGCACTAAGGTTGACACCTATCGATGGTTACATGGCCGCACAGATACGCAAGAAATAGAACACCTTATTCCTCTGGATACCAGCGGCGTTGATATATTGCGTCGTGATAGTGTGGTTTATTATTTGCTTACAGACCGGCCAGCATTTGTTACCCGCAGTAGCAGTATTCCTGAACTACCATCACTGCTGTTTGAACCGAAAAGCAAGGTGAGTGAGCTTTACAATGCGATTGCAGGAAGTAGTGCGGTGATGTCTGGGCGTAATGCACAGTTATTGCGCTTAACTGCAAAGCAGAGTAGCAGATATAATTATTGGCTTTGGCTGGATGCTGAAACCGGCTTTCCTCTGCGTATCGATACCTTATCTGAACAGCAAACTCCGTTGGAACGCTGGTTAGTGACGCATATGCAAATTAGTCCTGAGTTGCCGGAAAATTTGCGCGCCTTGATGGATGCGGATCTGCCTGCCCCTGCCGACAGTATTGATAAGGCTTTACCTCAAACCAGCCATCAACTTACGTGGTTGCCAGATGGGTATCAGCAAGTGACTGAGCCTGCCACTATTCCACAATTGGAAAACAGTTTACTGAGCTATTGGTTATTAACCGATGGTTTGCATCAGGTGTCAGTGTTTGTGCAGAATTCGCAGCGGTTGCCCACTCAGGCGTATCGTGATGGCGCAACAACCATCTTTGTTCAGGCTGGTAACAAAATGGAGGTTACCGTTATCGGTCCTGTTAGCATTGATACTGCCCGCCAGTTAGCGGCATCGGTACAGTAATGGTTGAGGAAATTGCAACCGTCGTCTCTTGCAGCGATGAAGGGGTTTGGCTTACCACAACACCCGTTGCCACTTGCAATACCTGCCAGGTTAATGATGATTGCGGTACTGGCATAGTGGCAAAGACGCTGACGGCACGTAAACACCACTTTTTCGTGCCATGCACACTTAAATTGTTGCCTGGTGAGCAGGTTAAAATTGGCTTGGCTGAGCAAAGCCTGCTAATGGCTGCTCTCATGGTTTATATGCTGCCACTACTGCTATTGTTGACATTGGCGTTGCTTGCTAATTCTCTGGGCTTAAATGAAGGCGGTGTGATGCTGTTTGGATTCAGTGGCGGATTTGCAGGCTTTATCATTGCACGTCGCTATGGACAGTATCAGGAAAAACATACACACATCCATATTATTGACGTCCTGCCTTCGCTGGGTATTCAACAGCAGATACGCTAAAACCATCAGCACCACGCAATGACACGCTGCAGTTAATAACACATAGCAAGCAGACGCGGGATAGAGTACAATTCGCGCTAATTTATCGGAATAACCCGCGTTGACGCTGACGGTGCTTTATGGCTTGGCCATCTTTGCAACCAGGTGCAACGCTCACTGTTTTGCGGACAACATGCCTAAACTAAATCACATCAGAAACTTTTCTATTATCGCCCATATCGACCACGGTAAATCGACATTGTCAGATCGGTTAATACAGTTCTGTGGCGGATTATCTGATCGCGAAATGCAACAGCAAGTGTTGGATTCAATGGATCTGGAGCGAGAGCGCGGTATTACCATTAAGGCACAAAGCGTTACGCTGTACTATAAAGCAGACGATGGTGAAACCTACCAACTGAATTTTATCGATACACCGGGCCATGTCGACTTTACCTATGAAGTAAGCCGCTCGTTGGCTGCTTGTGAAGGCGCATTGTTGGTTGTTGATGCCGGACAAGGTGTTGAAGCGCAGACCGTAGCCAATTGTTATACTGCGCTGGACATGAATTTAGAAGTTATTCCGGTACTGAATAAAATTGACTTACCACAAGCTGAACCGGAGCGGGTGGCGCAGGAAGTTGAAGATATTATCGGTATTGAAGCGATGGGTGCGGTGCAATGTTCAGCAAAAACCGGCCTTGGTATTAAAGATGTTCTCGAAACAATCGTTAAAAAAATCCCGCCACCGGAAGGCGAGCCAGAGCAGCCAACGCAAGCACTGATCATTGACTCCTGGTTTGATGCCTATCAGGGCGTTGTGTCGCTGGTAAGAATTAAACACGGCAGTATTAAAGCTAAAGATAAGATTAAAATCATGTCAACCGGTCAAGTGTACGAAGTTGATAAGGTAGGTATTTTTAGCCCTAAAGCCACCAATACTGGTGCGCTGAATACCGGTGAAGTCGGTTTTATTATTGCCGGTATTAAAGAAATTAAAGGTGCACCCGTTGGTGATACGCTCACATTGTCAAAGAACAGTGCCGAGAAGCCACTGCCAGGGTTTAAACGCATAAAACCTCAGGTTTATGCTGGTGTGTTTCCTGTATCGTCAGACGATTATGAAGACTTCCGTGATGCATTGGCTAAGTTAAGCCTGAACGATTCATCGCTGTTTTATGAACCAGAAAACTCTGCATCACTGGGTTTTGGTTTCCGTATTGGTTTCCTTGGCATGCTGCATATGGAAATCATTCAGGAACGTTTGGAGCGTGAATACGATCTGGACCTGATTACAACCGCTCCTACGGTAGTTTATGAAGTGGTCAAGAAAGACGGTACAGTTTTACTGGTAGATAACCCCAGTAGTTTGCCCGCGGTAAACGACATTGACGAAATTCGTGAGCCTATCGTTGAAGCCCATATACTGGTGCCGCAAGAATATTTAGGCAATGTTATTACGCTATGTATCGAAAAACGTGGCGTGCAAACCAATATGTTGTATCACGGCCGCCAGGTTGCCGTAACGTATGAGCTGCCAATGGCTGAAGTGGTGATGGATTTCTTTGACCGGTTAAAATCAACCAGTCGTGGATATGCATCGTTAGATTACGCGTTTAAACGCTTCCAAACGTCAAATATGCAGCGGGTAGATATTTTGATCAACGGTGAGCGGGTTGATGCGCTGGCCATTATCAGCCATGTCGATTTTGCCCAAAGTCGTGGCCGTGAATTAGCTGAAAAATTAAAAGAGCTGATCCCACGGCAGATGTTTGATATCGCCATACAGGCGGCGATTGGTAATCACGTAATTGCACGTACCACCGTTAAGCAAATGCGTAAAAACGTATTGGCTAAATGTTACGGTGGCGACATCAGTCGGAAGAAAAAATTATTACAAAAGCAAAAAGACGGTAAAAAACGTATGAAGCAGGTGGGTAATGTGGAAGTTCCACAAGAAGCCTTCTTAGCCATTTTAAAAGTTGGTAAATAATTAAGGGTTTTACATGGCAGGTTACTTTGCAATTTTTCTGGTGTTGCTAACGCTCGCCAGCGGACTTATCTGGTTACTTGATGCATTCGTGCTGGCGCCAAAACGCCAGCAAAAACTTGCCACAGCGCAAGCGGCTGCTGGTGGTAGTTTGCCAGAAGCTGCCGGTACAGAACTGGTAAAAGAGCCGCAGATTGTTGAAACGGCAAAGTCGATTTTCCCGGTCATTGCGCTGATTACCATATTCCGCTCTTTTATTTATGAGCCATTTCAAATTCCATCTGGTTCTATGATGCCAACGCTGTTAGTCGGTGATTTTATTTTGGTGGAAAAATTCTCCTACGATGTAAAAGATCCGGTCTGGCGCAGTACGCTTTACAGCAATGCCAAACCACAGCGCGGTGACGTTGCTGTATTTAAGTACCCTGAGCAGCCGACGGTAGATTATATTAAACGTGTTATCGGCTTACCTGGCGACAGGGTGATCTACCGTAATAAACAATTGTTTATTGAAAAGGCCTGTGCTTCAGAACTAAGCGCAGCGTGCAAAAAGCTGGAAATGGTTGAGTTGGCATTACAAAACGAAGGCGAGTTTTATCAAGAGCAGTACCCACAACGCCGTTATACCGAGCAGCTTGGCGACGTGTCACACGATATATTGCAAACCCCGGCACGGCGAGAGCATACCGAGTTTTTCTTTAAACAGCGCGGCACAGCCATTGATGAATTTATTGTGCCCGATGGCCATTATTTTGTATTGGGTGACAACCGGGACAATAGCCGGGATGGCCGGTTCTGGGGTTTTGTGCCAGAAGATAACATGGTTGGCAAAGCAGTGTTTATTTGGATGAGTTTTGAATTTAATACTGACCCGAATAGCTGGATACCGGGTTGGGTACCAACAGGTGTGCGTTTTGAGCGTCTTGGCCCTATTGGCTGAGGTTTGGTACCACGCCGTTAAGAGACAAACATGCAAAAATCGTTAAATCCCCTGATAGCCCGGCTGGGCTATCAGTTTCAACAACCTGCATTACTGGAGCAGGCCCTGACACACCGCAGTTGCAAAGGTCAGCATAATGAGCGACTGGAGTATCTTGGTGATGCGGTATTAAGCCTGGTGATTGCTGAAACCCTTTACGCTAATTTCCCTAAAGCCCGCGAGGGTGATTTAACCCGTATGCGTGCAACCTTGGTAAAAGGGGTCACGTTAGCGGAAATAGCTCAAGAGCTGCGACTATCTGAATATTTACGTTTAGGCCCAGGCGAACTTAAAAGTGGTGGCTTTCGTCGTGAGTCTATTTTAGCTGATGCCGTTGAAGCCATTTTAGGCGCTATTTACCTTGATACCGGAATGGAAGCTTGTAAAGAGCGCATCCTGTTTTGGTTCGGTTCCAGGCTGGAAACCATTACTCCCGGTGAGCAGAAAGACTCGAAAACCCTGTTGCAGGAATACCTGCAAGGGCTACGCTTAGCATTGCCGTTGTATGATGTTATTGCCACTGTTGGTGAGGCGCATCAGCAAACCTTTACTGTACGCTGCTCGGTTGCAGGTATGGATCCTTTTATCGCTACCGGCAGTTCACGCCGCAAGGCAGAGCAGGACGCCGCTCATATGGCGCTGGAAAAAATTAAGCATGACAGATAGCACTGCAACTCCAACTTATGCTGCGCTAGTGGCTATAGTTGGCCGGCCTAACGTGGGTAAGTCGACACTGCTAAACCAGTTGGTTGGGCAGAAGGTGAGTATTACGTCAAAAAAACCGCAAACCACGCGTCACCGTATTGTTGGTATAGATACTCGGGAAAATTATCAAACCGTTTATGTTGATACGCCGGGCTTACACATTGAAGAAAAACGCGCCATTAACCGCTTAATGAATAAAGCCGCTGCCAGCTCTATTTTGGATGTTGAATTTGTGCTGTTTGTGGTTGAGGGTACGCGCTGGACTGATGATGACCAAATGGTGCTAAACCGACTAATCGCGTCGAAAAAACCGGTGGTGTTGGTGGTAAACAAAGTTGATCTTTATCGCGATAAAGACACCCTGCTACCGCATTTGCAATGGTTGGGTAGTCAGCTAAGTTTTGTCGATGTAGTGCCGTTGTCTGCTGAAACAGGCGACAATATCAATGCCCTGCGGGCGGTAGTGCAAAAACACTTGCCGCCATGCGAGTTTTTCTTTCCGGATGACTATGTAACAGACCGGTCAATGCGCTTTATGGCTGCAGAAATCGTACGGGAAAAGTTAATGCGCTTTTTAGGCGACGAACTACCGTATTCGGTGACCGTAGAGATTGAACGTTTTAAGTGGGAAGAGAAACACTACCATATCGCCGCTCTGGTATTAGTTGAGCGTGAAAGCCAAAAACGTATGGTTATTGGTAATAAAGGTGAGCGTATTAAAACCATTGCCACTGAAGCACGTATTGATATGGCCGCCATGCTGGAACAACCGGTGTTCCTTCAAGTATGGGTTAAGGTGAAGTCGGGCTGGGCAGACGATGAAAGGGCACTTCGCAGCTTGGGCTACGGCGAAGACTAGCATTGCATGCACGCTGAACTTTGGCCTGCTTACATCTTACATAGCCGCCCGTTTGGCGAAGATAAGCTGATTTTGCAATTGTTGCTGCCAGAACAAGGCAGATTATCGGCAGTGGTGCGAAAGAAACAAGGTAAGCAACGATTAGCCTTGCAACCTTATCAATTGTTTATGTTGCAGTTAATCGGGCGCAGTGAGCTAAAAACGGTAAAAACGATAGACGAAGCTCAACCTGCATTTTTGTTCAGCGGTAAGGTACTTTATAGCGCAATCTATCTCAATGAACTGGTGTGTCGGTTATGGCCGGATAATTTAGCAGCAGAGCAGCTGTTTAATGTTTACCAGCAAAGCTTACACCAGCTATGGATGGTACAGCAGCAGGGGTTGGAGTTGGAGCCTTGCCTGCGAGAGTTTGAGTTTGCGCTGTTAGCAGAGCTAGGGTTGCCTATTGACTGGCAGTACGATAATTGTGGTGAAGCATTGCAAGCCAGCGCCAGTTATCAATGGCACAGCGAGTTAGGGTTTGTTGCTGCTGTCAGCGGCTTTCGGGGTGATCACTTGCTAAATATTGGCACGGGTCAGTGGCAAGATGCAGAAACACGTCGCTGTGCTAAACAGCTTAGCCGGCAAATACTCACCCCACTGCTTGGGGCTAAACCCCTTGCCAGCCGGGCGTTATTTGCGGGGCAATAATATTTTTTTCGACAATGTCCGGAGTAAGACATGCTGAATCCTATTTTTCTTGGTGTAAACATCGATCACGTTGCCACGTTGCGCCAAGCACGTGGTACTTATTACCCAGAGCCGGTTCACGCTGCGTTGATGGCTGAACAAGCAGGTGCAGATGGGATCACCGTACATTTGCGTGAAGACAGGCGGCATATTATTGACCGTGATGTGTTTGTACTGCGTCAAACCATTGCAACCCGACTTAATTTTGAAATGGCGGTAACGGACGAAATGCTTGCGATTGCTGGCAAACTTGCCCCTCATTTTGCTTGCTTTGTGCCCGAGAAACGTCAGGAGTTGACGACAGAAGGCGGTTTAGAGGTGGCCGGTCAGTTAGACCGCATCACCGATGCGGTAACTCAGATGCGTGAGCAGAATATTCTGGTGTCGTTATTTATCGATGCCGACCATGCACAAATCGAGGCTGCGGCGAAAGCGGGTGCACCTTACATTGAAATTCATACTGGTAAATACGCAGAATGCACCGATGCCGTGGCGCAGGCAGCTGAGTTAGCGCGTATAGCCAAGGCGGCAGAGTTTGCATCCAGTTTGGGGCTTATTGTTAATGCTGGCCACGGTTTGCATTATCATAATGTGCAGCCTATCGCTGCCATTCCGCAAATGTACGAGTTAAACATTGGGCATGCCATTATAGCACGCGCCGTGTTTAGCGGTTTAGACGCGGCTGTACGTGAGATGAAGCGACTGATGGTTGAGGCGCGTCGATAACATGGCGATAGTGGGGTTGGGAACCGATATTGTCGAGATAGCACGCATTGAGCAAAGCTTAACGCGCAGCCCAGCTTTACTGAAGCGAGTATTAACAGAAAGTGAGCAAGTTATCTTCGCTACGATGGCTGATAAGCATCCTGCTAATGCGGCACGCTATTTCGCCAAACGCTTTGCGGCAAAAGAGGCGGCAGCAAAAGCGCTGGGCACAGGTATTGGCCGCGGTGTTTCATTTCAGCATATCCATATTAGTAATAATGCTGACGGTGCACCGTTGTTAAGCTTAAGTGACTATGCGGCTGAACTTGCTGCGACCATGGCGGTTAGCCATATCTGGTTATCGATCACCGATGAGCAAGCGTATGCAGCTGCAACGGTCATTCTGGAGCGACAATAAACAAGCTTTACCAGTCGCTCCATTGCTGGCTCTCTTGCCACAACGCTTGCATAATATCATCCAGTTCAAGCAGTTCAGGCTCCAGCTGTGCAAGTTTTTCATCTTGTTTTAGCTGAGTCTCAAGCAATTCTGCCAGTTGCTTCAACCGGGGTACGCCGGTGTAACAACAGGCACCATGCAGTTTATGTACTTGTTGGAGTAATTCAGCAGTATTATGTGTAGCCTGAGCATGTTGCATGGCAGCGCGGCTTGCTGGAATACTGCTTACGAGCATTTGTAGCATTTCTTTTACTAAGCTGCACTTGCCACTAGCGCGTTCCAGCGCCAACGGCCAGTCAATTAATTTGCTAACGGGCCAGTTTGGTGCAGGGGGCTGAGTACGGCCTACAGGACAAAACTCGCGCAGCGTACAGTGCAACATATTTTCATCCAGCGGCTTGCTTAAAAACTCATTAAAACCCAGCGTAAGCAAGCGCGCACGTTCACCATCAACAGCGTGAGCCGTGACCGCAACGATGGGAGTGTGTTCGTTTAAGGAGCTTTGACGAATGCGCTGACACGCGGTAATGCCATCCATTACCGGCATATTGATATCCATAAATATAATATCATAGACATGCTGCGTAGCCTTGTGCCACGCTTCTGCGCCGTCTTGAGCTGAATCAATATGTTCTACTTGCTCTGCCAAAAGCGTATTGATAAGTTTTAAATTGGCATCGTTGTCATCCACAGTAAGCACTTTTAAGTTACTTAGGCTTTGGTCAGACTGCTCATCAATGATGGTTTTTTCACTTAGGTACGGTTGCGCTAACGCCGCTGCCAACTTGCGTAAGTGAGGCGGTTTTGATAAACAAGCATCGGCTCCCACGCTAAGGATGGATTCTCTTAAATGCGGTGACAGGGTATTGACTAACAAACAGGTATGACCGCTTTGAGGTTTTACTTGCTGAATAAGGGCAAGTACCTGATTAACTTGATTCAGTGCAATGGTTCGGCCAATTAGACTTATATCGTATCGCTTACGCTGAGCCAATGCTTGTTGTAGCTGGCCTTTCGTCGCACATGCTGTTACCTGCAATCCCCAACTGTGCAACACACTAAGCGTCGCTTCGCGTGAATGTTGCTGGGGTTCAAAATACAATAGCGATTTATTTTCTAACACGTCCAGCGGCAGGCTGTCTGCAACAGATAATTGGTGTCTCAGGCATTTAAGAGTAAACCAAAAAGTAGACCCCTCAGCCGTTTTACTTTCAAAACCAATATTGCCGCCCATGGCCTTTGTCAGTCGCTGTGAAATCATTAGACCAAGCCCAGAACCTGATTGATGACTGCGCGATTCACTTTGTGTAAAGCCTTGAAATAGTTGTGCTTGTTGCACTTCATTAATGCCTCGGCCGGTGTCTTGTACGGAGCAATGAAGAAACAGTTGGTCTTCATTTAGTAAAGTTGCTGATACCCGAATAACAATGCTGCCATGATCTGTAAATTTAATTGCATTGCCAGCGATATTCATCAAAACTTGCACAAAGCGGGTAGGGTCGGCGACCAGATCATCCGGGCAGGAAGGCTCAACCATTAACACCAGTTCCAGATGTTTTTCAAAGGCATTTGCGGCAAGCAGCTCGGTAGCATCATTTAGCAAATCGCGCAGTGAAAATGGCTCAGGGTTAATTGATAAACGGCCTTCCTCCAATTTAGAAAAATCAAGCACATCATTAACCAAACGCAGCAAACTGTTAGCGGACTTTTGGATGGTGGTTAGGTAATCATACTGATTGCTGGACAATTGCGTTTTGAGCAATTGACGGGTAAAGCCAATAACCCCGTTTAGCGGGGTACGCAGTTCGTGACTCATTTTTGCCAGAAAATCTGATTTTTGCCGGTTTTCTTCCTGCGCTTTGCGCCGGGAGAAATCTAGCTCAATGTTTTGTACTTCCAACTGTTCCATACTCTGCTGCAAATCGCTGGTAACTTGCTCTATTTGCTGCTGCGTTTCTTGCTCTTGTGCACTTAAACGGTCACTAAGCTGGATCAGGCTATTTTGCAGTGCAGATAACTCACGGACCATGCCATCGGCCACGACGTTTGGTGTTTGGCCGTTAATTAGCTGCTGTAGTTGTTGCTGTAGTCGTCTTACCGGCTGATATAACCGCCGGAGTAAAAACAGTGTCGGTATGGTTACTGCGAGCAAAAAGCTTAATGTCAGCATGCTAATGTGTAACAGCATATTTTGTAATGCTAACTGCAGTTGCGCTTTGGGTAACTGTAATAAGATATAGCCGTTGTTACTGTTGTCATCGACCGTTTTCGCCGGCAGCGGTTGGTAAACAGCCAGATATTTATCTGTCTCCAGAGTAAAACCGTTAGCCGGTAACTGCTGTATCTGACTAAGCTGCAGCTCAGCATCGGCCTGTTGCGGATTAGTGTGCAGTAACGGCTGACGATTAGCATCAAAAAGGCTAATGTTGCTTAACAGTGGTGAATTTAAACGGTGCGTGCTATCAAACAATTGTTGCAAGGTAACTAGATTCTGCCTGCTGAGTAAATCCTGGCTACTGATTGCTAATGGTAAGGCAATCTGACGAGCTTGCTGGGTAAAAGAAAGTGTTATCTCCTGATAGCGAACATAGCTAAAATAGCTGGCACAGAATACACTAACCAGCAAAGCTGGTAGCACAGTGCAAAGCAGTAACCACGAACGCAATCCTATTTTAGTCATTGTTGCAGGCTATTAAAAAATAACTAGTGTATTGATAATGACATAAGACACTGCACTTGCCTATAACCCGATAGAGAAGCCATGTTAAACATATACAAAGCCAAACCTAAAGCCAGCCTGTTGGGCAAGACAATAACCTTTAGTATTGACAGTAACGATTACGAAGTACATGGCATAAGTCAGCACGAAAAAAAAATTGTCTTTGTCAGTGCTGCGTTACCGGGTGAGCGTGTACAGGCAAAGGTAACAGAAGACAAAGCTGCTTTCATAAAAGCGTCAACGGTGAAAGTGCTACAAGCGTCGCCATTGCGTATTACGCCGCCCTGCGAGTATGCCCGGGCCTGTGGTGGTTGTCAGTTGCAACACCTTGGTGTGACGTCGCAACGAGAGCTAAAACAGCAAGGCATAGATAAGTTAATTTGCCATCAAACGGGCTTAACGGTTTTGCCGTGGCAACCCATGTTGATAGCTGACGACAGCGGTTACCGGCGGCGTGCACGTATAAGTATTTGGTACGACAAAAAACAGCGCCAATTTAGCGTTGGCTTCCGTCAACACGCGGATAAACACATCGTTGCCGTCAACCATTGTATGGTGTTGTCACCCCAGTTAGCGCCGGTGTTTAACGTGTTAAATGCCGTGTTGCCACAGCTACAGGATCCAATGGCAGTAACCCATGCCGAAGTATTGCAGGCAGGCGATACCGCTTATGTTATTTTGCGTCATATTAAACCGATAAGTGCGCACGATCAGACGTTATTTGTAGATGCGTGGCCAGAAGCGGTTTGGTTAGGTGAAGCCGAACCTGGAAAATTTTGTTACTGGCATAACACGGTGACACCGCAGTACCAGTTAAGCGAGCAGGCGTTGACACTACAGTTTTCACCAAATGACTTTATTCAGGTTAATGCTGTTCTTAACCAACAGATGGTAAGCCAAGCGCTTAGTTGGCTGGACGTTAACAGCAACGATGTTATTCTGGACTTGTATGCGGGTATAGGTAACTTTACATTGGCACTGGCACAACGCGCTAAAACGGTGCGTGCTTTGGAAGGTGTTGCTGAAATGGTGCAACAACTGGAAACCAATGCTAAGGTAAACGGTCTTAGCAATGTAGAAGCATATCAAGCTGATTTGCATTTGGCATGGCCAAAAACCAGTTGGAACAAGCCTGATTATAACAAGGTGTTACTTGATCCGGCGCGCGCAGGTGCCGCGGGTGCCATCGAACAAATTGTTCGGTTAAAACCGGCACAGATATTGTACGTGTCGTGCAACGCCGCGACATTTGCCCGCGATGCGAAAATGTTGCTACAAAATGGCTATACGTTAGCGAAAGTCTGTGGCGTAGATATGTTTACGCACACCAGTCATCTGGAATTAATGGCGTTGTTCAGCCGGTCGTAATATAGAGGGAACAGCACATGGTAAGGGTGCGTCAGTCACACAGCACAGATTACAACAGTGGTGAAACACTGGAATGGTTGTGCTCGCTGGGATTGAATGAAAAGAAAATCAGCAGTCTGATGAGTGCCGCCGAGTGGTTGAAGCAGCATCAGTTAGTAGAACCTGATCCTGCGGTACGAACCGGTTGGGAGATGGTCGAAATACTGGCAGAACTGCGGATGGACAGTGACTCATTGCTTGCAGCGTTGCTGTTTCCTTTGCTGGAAGCTCAGCAGGTTAATATAGAGCAATTGGAGCCTGAATTTCCTGCCAATGTTATCGGCATGCTGCGTGCGGTGAAGCAGATGGAAGCTATTCGTACTATTCCTACCGGGCCTAATCAAAGTGTTAATCCGCAGCAGGCCGATAATTTGCGGCGCATGTTGCTGGCGATGGTAGAAGATGTGCGCGCTGTAGTGATAAAACTCGCCGCCCAAATTTGTTATCTGCGTGAAGTGAAAAATGCAGATGAAGAAACCCGTGTACTGGCTGCCAAAGAAACCAATGCCATTTTTGCCCCGCTGGCAAACCGGTTAGGCATAGGGCAACTAAAATGGGAGCTGGAAGATTTAGCCTTTCGTTATCTGCATCCGCAACTGTATAAACAAATTGCCAGTCTGCTGGAAGAGAAACGCTTAGACCGTGAGCAGTACATGCAAGATTTTGTCGCCTCGGTGCGGCAAAAAATGGCGGAAGCCAACGTGATTGCTGACGTGTATGGCCGACCCAAACATATTTTTAGTATCTGGAAAAAAATGCAGAAGAAACAACTGGCGTTTGATCAGTTGTTTGATTTGCGTGCCGTGCGCATTGTTACCGACCGGGTACAAGACTGTTATGCCGCCCTGGGTTTAGTGCACACCAGTTGGCGACATTTGCCTAAAGAGTTTGATGACTATATTGCCACGCCTAAACAAAACGGTTATCAGTCCATTCATACCGTGGTGCTTGGGCCACTAGGTAGGGCGGTAGAAATCCAAATTAGAACCCGGCAAATGCATGAAGACTCAGAGCTCGGCGTTGCGGCGCACTGGCGCTACAAAGAAGGTGCGGTAGCCAGTAAAGATGGCGCTAACGATGAAAAAATTGGTTGGCTGCGTAAGTTACTACAGTGGCAGGAAGACGTGGTTGACAGTACCGATTTGGCTGAAGAGCTGCGTAATCAGGTAATTGAAGATCGGGTGTATGTGTTTACGCCCAAAGGCGATATTGTTGATTTACCTATGGGCTCAACGCCGCTGGATTTTGCTTACTATGTACATAGTAACGTAGGGCATCGCTGTATTGGTGCCAAAGTATCAGGCCGAATTGTGCCATTTACTTACCAAATGAAAACCGGGGATCAGGTTGAAATCCTCACTGGTCGCGAACCCAATCCCAGCCGTGATTGGTTAAACCCCCATCTGGGGTATTTAAAATCCAGTCGCGCCCGCTCCAAGGTACAGTACTGGTTCCGCTTACAAGACCGCGATAAAAACCTGGCAGCAGGCAAAGAGTTGCTTGATACCGAACTAAGCCGGCTTAACTTACTGATGGAATATCCGGCTAAAGTGCTGGCACGATTTAATGTCAACAGCATGGATGAACTGTTAGTTGGCATTGGTGGTGGCGAGATTAAAGTGACTCAGGTAGTGCATTTTATTCAAAGCCAGTTTGTTAAAGCCGAAGAGCCAGAAATTGACCCGCGCTTAATTACCAAACCGCTGGCGCCAACGCGGGCTAAAAGCGATGTTGTGGTACAGGGCGTTGGTAACTTATTAACGCATATGGCCGGTTGTTGCCACCCGCTGCCGGGCGATGCCATTATTGGTTATATTACGCAAGGCCGTGGTATTGCTATTCATCGCGATGATTGTGATCAATTTAAAACGCTGCAGGATAGCCATCCGGAACGTGTGGTTGATGCCACCTGGGGTGATAAGTATGCGTCGGGTTACGAGGTAGATATTCGTATTGTTGCGCATGACCGAAACGGCTTACTGCGAGACATCACCAGCATTTTGGCCAATGAAAAGGCCAATGTAACGAAAATGAGCAGTAGTTCAGATATCAAAGCGCAAACCGCAGTCATTAATATGACCTTGGAGCTATATAACCTGGACTCATTAAATAAATTATTGAGTAAAATTAGCCAGATAGATGATGTTGCTGAAGCGAAACGCTTTCATCATTAAGCATAAAAGAGATTAAGGTGCCAGATAATATTACCCGACTGTTAGGCATTATGAGCCGCCTGCGCGACCCGCAAACCGGCTGTCCGTGGGATTTAAAACAAAGCTACGCCAGCATAGTACCGTACACGCTGGAAGAAGCGTATGAAGTTGCGGACGCTATTGCACGTGAGAACTTTGACGAGTTAAAAGACGAGTTGGGTGACTTGCTGTTTCAGGTGGTGTTTTATGCGCAAATTGCAAAAGAAGAAGGGCGGTTTGAGTTTGATGATTGCGCTGCGGCGATTTGCGATAAATTAGAGCGGCGTCATCCCCATGTGTTTGGTGATGTTAGCGCCGATGACGCTGAGACCGTTTTAATGAATTGGGAAGCGCTTAAAAGTGTCGAGCGTAAAGATGTGGGGCAGCACAGTGTGCTGGATAATATCCCCCAGGCTATGCCCGCATTAAGTCGGGCGTATAAGTTACAAAAGCGCTGCGCCAACGTAGGCTTTGATTGGCCCAATGTGGAAGGCTGTTGGGACAAAGTAAAAGAAGAAATCATCGAAGTAGAACAAACCCAACCAGGCAGTCCTGAGCTGACCGAGGAGTTGGGGGATTTGATGTTTGCCTTGGTTAACGTGTTACGAAAGCACAAACTTGATCCAGAAGCCGTACTGCGCGCGGCAAATACCAAGTTTGAAATGCGTTTTCGTGGTGTAGAGCAAGCGCTGGCAGCGCAAGGGAAAAGCCCAGAGCAAAGCAACCTGGATGAAATGGAAGCACTGTGGCAGCAGGTTAAACGGCGTAAGAACTGAAGCAACCTGGCTGCTAACAATCTCTTACCTATCTTTGAACATTGGCTGACATATATCTGTTAGTCGATGATCGGGTAGTTATAGAACGCGGTAAAACAGCTTTCTTGGATTAAATTTCATTGCTGCTCAGCTTTACATTGAGTGGCTGCGCAGGCTTTGCTATAATTTTCTCCCGTCCTGATACCAATTCTACAACAGTCTTTTCTTCCCTGTGTACTGCACTGGGTGATTGCTGTTTTTAGTGTTTGGTATTCATCTATTGATTAACATTGTCTCAGGGGTCTCATGACTACAAGATATATCTTTGTGACGGGTGGCGTGGTTTCATCGCTCGGTAAAGGCATTGCTGCTGCTTCACTGGCTGCTATTTTAGAAGCGCGGGGCCTGAAAGTAACCATCCTCAAACTTGACCCCTACATTAACGTTGATCCGGGCACCATGAGCCCTATTCAGCATGGTGAAGTATTCGTTACCGAAGACGGCGCGGAAACCGATCTTGATCTTGGCCACTATGAGCGTTTTATTCGTACCAAGATGAGCAAGCTGAATAACTTTACGCAAGGCCGTATATACGCTGATGTGCTGCGCCGTGAACGTCGCGGTGATTATTTAGGCGCGACCATTCAGGTTATTCCGCACATTACTAATGAAATTAAAACCCGTGTTGTTGCTGGCGCTGAAGGCTACGATATTGCCATTGTTGAAATTGGCGGCACGGTTGGCGATATCGAGTCATTGCCATTTTTAGAAGCGATACGCCAACTGGGCACCGAAGTTGGTCGTGAGCGTACCTTGTACATGCACTTAACGTTAGTGCCATACCTGGGCACTGCGGGTGAAATTAAAACCAAACCAACACAGCACTCGGTAAAAGAATTGCGCTCTATTGGCATTCAGCCAGATATTTTAGTGTGCCGGTCAGACCGTGCTATTCCATCGAATGAGCGCGCGAAAATTGCACTGTTTACTAATGTTGAAGAAAAAGCGGTGATCTCGTTAAAAGATGTCTCCAGCATATACCAAATTCCTGCCCTGCTTAAATCTCAGGGGCTGGATGATTTAGTCTGTCGCCGGTTTTATATTGAGGCGCCAGAAGCCGATTTAGTTGAATGGGAACAGGTACTGTACCAAGAGTCGAACCCCACCGGTGAAATTACCATTGGCATGGTAGGAAAATACGTCGAGTTACCTGATGCCTATAAATCAGTAAACGAAGCATTAGGTCATGCTGGCCTTAAAAACCGCGTAACGGTAAACATTAAATACATTGACTCACAAGACGTTGAAAGCAAAGGCGTGGGAGTGTTGGCTGGGGTAGATGGTATTTTAGTGCCCGGTGGCTTTGGCGAGCGTGGTATTGAAGGTAAGATTTTAGCGGCCCAGTATGCTCGTGAGAATAACGTGCCTTATTTAGGCATTTGCTTAGGCATGCAAGTCGCATTAATCGAGTTTGCCCGCAACGTAGTGGGTATGACACATGCGCACTCAACAGAGTTTAATAAAGATACACCTTACCCGGTAGTGGGTTTAATTACCGAATGGCGTGATGCTGATGGTTCAGTCGAAACCCGTACTGATAAATCAGACCTTGGCGGGACGATGCGCTTAGGTAGCCAAAACTGTAACCTTGTTGATAATACTAAAGCCCGCGAAATTTATGGCAAAGCAGTTATTCAGGAGCGGCATCGTCATCGCTATGAAGTGAATAACAACTTGCGGCCACAATTAGAAGAGGCTGGACTCGTAGTATCCGGTTTGTCGGCCGACAATCAATTGGTTGAGATGATAGAAATACCGTCTCACCCGTTTTATGTCGCAGGGCAATTTCATCCGGAATTTAACTCTACCCCACGTGATGGTCACCCGCTGTTTCAGGGCTTTGTCGCTGCAGCGTACAAAGCGCAGAAACAGCAACGCGTTTAACTTTGCTAAGCCGTGCTACCTTGCACGGCTTTTTTCGTTTTAACAGGGAAATTTAAGCATGTCTGAAATTGTAAAAATTATCGCCCGTGAAATCATGGATTCCCGTGGCAATCCAACAGTAGAAGCTGATGTGTACTTAGCCAGTGGTGCTATGGGTCGTGGTTGTGCGCCATCTGGTGCGTCAACCGGTTCTCGCGAAGCGTTAGAGCTGCGCGACGGCGACAAAAGCCGTTATTTAGGAAAGGGCGTATTAAATGCTGTTGCAAACATCGCAGGCCCTATTCAGGCCGCGTTGTTGGGCAAAAACGCATATAACCAAGCGAACGTTGATCAGGTGATGATCGACTTAGATGGCACTGAAACGAAAAGTAAACTGGGTGCCAATGCCATACTGGCCGTGTCACTTGCTGTTGCTCGCGCGGCAGCTGTAGATAAAAAAATTCCATTGTATCAACATATTGCCGATTTAAACGGCACGCCAGGTGTGTATAGCATGCCAGTGCCGATGATGAATATCATTAACGGTGGCGAGCACGCTGACAACAACGTTGATATTCAAGAGTTTATGGTGCAGCCAGTCGGCGCAAAAAACTTTGCTGAAGCGCTGCGCATGGGCGCTGAAATTTTCCATAGCTTGAAAAAAGAGCTGCAAAAGCGTGGCTTAAATACGGCTGTTGGCGATGAGGGCGGTTTTGCACCAGACTTAAAATCAAACGAAGAAGCACTGTCGGTGATTGTTGAAGCAGTAAAAGCTGCTGGTTACGAGATGAACAAAGACATTACCTTAGCCCTTGACTGTGCGGCGTCTGAATTTTACAAAGACGGTAAATACGTATTAAGCGGTGAAAACAAGAGCTTTGATTCTTTCGGCTTTAATGACTATTTAGCCGGTTTAACCCAGCGTTACCCTATTGTGTCGATTGAAGATGGCCTGGACGAAAGTGATTGGGACGGTTGGAAAGACTTAACCAATAAAATTGGCGACAAAGTGCAGCTGGTTGGTGATGATTTATTTGTGACTAACACCAAGATTTTAACCCGCGGCATTGAACAGGGCATTGGTAACTCTATCCTGATCAAGTTTAACCAAATTGGTTCTCTGACCGAAACGCTGGCGGCGATTAAAATGGCAAAAGACGCTGGCTTTACTGCGGTTATCTCACACCGCAGTGGTGAAACCGAAGATGCCTTTATTGCCGATTTGGCAGTAGGTACAGCAGCTGGCCAGATTAAAACTGGTTCTCTGTGCCGCTCTGACCGTGTATCTAAGTACAACCAGTTGCTGCGCATCGAGCAGGAATTGGCCGGTAAGGTGCCATACAATGGCCGTAGTGAGATTAAAGGTCAGTAATCACTGACGTTTGCTCAAACAACGCCACCTTCAGGTGGCGTTGTTGTTTTAAGCACATCGAAGCCGTCATATCGCTACAGGTTTTTGCGATACTTTTGTGCTTACTTTGCGTTATACAAAGCCTCATCTTTTAGCCAATTTGTCATGCTGCTGAAATCTTTCGTTTTTACACTCTACCCACCTGAACTTTTAGCAGATAGTAACCGTGACTAACGATTTGCAGGATCCAACCAAGGCGCTGCTACAGCAATTAGCCCAATTGTGTAAAACGCAGTTTGATATCACTATTTCTGCCAGCAAGATGCAGGCAGATGTTGCTTATCGCAACTTGGTGTTGCAAGAATTATCACAGCTGCAGCAACCTGATCTGGATGCTGTACTACAGCAGTTACAGCAAGAATTTCAACGTTCGACACCAATAGATGAACCTATCAGCCGACAGGCTAACTGGCGTCAGCCGCTGCTGGCGGGTGTTGTTGCTCTGGCAATACTGACGATAATGGGCGGCGTTTGGTGGTTTAACAGCACCCAACCCTCTGCTGCACCTATGCCACAAGCGGCTGTGCAAAATACGGCGATGCCTGCCACAGCGAGTGTCGAGGCAGATGAACCGAAGCAAACTGAAGCGGAACCGCTGTTTCGACTTCATGGCTCGAATACCGTCGGGGAAAAACTGGCACCGGCGCTGTTGCAGGCATTTTTGCAACAGCAAGATGCACAGGCACTTAATTGGCAACAGGGGCAGGCTGCGGTAGAGCGTCGCTTAGATTTCACCTTAGCTAATCGTCCGGGGGCTGTGCAATTACATGCTCATGGTTCCAGTACGGCATTTAAAGATTTAGCGGTAGGTAAGGCTGACATAGGTATGTCATCCAGACGCATTACCCCTGCAGAGGTGGAAAAGTTAAAACCACAGCATGGTGATTTAAGCAAAATTGGCAATGAACACATTGTCGCGCTGGATGGGCTTGCAGTGATTGTTAATCAGAACAATACCTTAAAAGCGATATCTACTGAAATGCTTGCCAAAATCTTCTCTGGCGAAGTAAGCCGTTGGTCGCAGTTAGGCGGCGCAGAGCAGCCTATTACGTTATATGCCCGGGATGATCAATCCGGTACGTTTGACACCTTTAAGGCATTGGTATTGGCAAAGCATGGCAAAACGCTAAGCCCCCAAGCTCAGCGGTTTGAATCCAGTTCGGCGTTGTCTGCAAGAGTATCAGAGGATGAAAATGGTATCGGCTTTATTGGCTTAAATTACATTTCGTTTAATAAAGCGCTGGCGATATCGGCAGGTGCTGATAGCACACCGATATATCCAACCCGCTTTACTATTAGCACTGAAGACTATGCGCTGTCGCGGCGGTTATATCTGTATACGCCAACGGCAGCATCACAAACGGTTAAAGATTTTGCCCGTTTTGCCATCTCTGATGAAGGCCAGCAGTTGGTAGATCAAGCCGGGCTAATTTCACAAAATATTCGGGTAGAACAGGTTTATCCTATTAACGACGCCCCTGCTAGCTACAACCAATACGCCCAAAAAGGCCAGCGCTTGTCGCTGAATTTTCGCTTTAGTTATGGCGACAATGAGCTGGATAACAAAGGCAAGCGTGACTTACAGCGTTTAGTGCATTTTATGGAAAGTAATGCCGGTCGGCGCTTGGTGCTGATGGGCTTCTCTGACGCCGTGGGGGCAGTAGCTAAAAATGCTGAGCTGGCGTTAAAGCGAGCCAAGGCAGTAGAACGTGAGTTAACCGCCAGAGGTATTCCGGTGATGGCGGTAGAATCCTACGGCGAGATGCTACCCGTTGCCAACAATGACACCGATAGCGGTCGCGAGCGTAATCGGCGGGTTGAAGTCTGGGTAATTTAACCTTAAACGTTAAGAGAGAAATGCTATGTTTCGTATTCTGAACGATGTAACCAACTTACAGCTGGTGTTTGCAAATTACAGTGCTGCGGAAGCGCTTAAAGTACAGCATAATATTCGCGCTGTAACGGCAACTCTGCGTATTCCTGGTGCGGAACTCCTGCGGCAGATGCGTGCTGAGGGCCTGGATATTACAGAGTTTGATACCGTGCCAGCTACTATTTGCTCAGCACCACTGGATTGCTCTGAGACAGTGTTGCGTAGTCATTTACGCACACTGTTTTTGTCCCAGCAGAAGCTTGAGACCGCTTTACAGGGGCTTAGCCTGACACAACGGGTTACTGTTCGAGATCAGCTTGAGTTTGCCAGCAGTTCGCTGCGCTTACCTTCTGAACAGCTATTGCAACGCATGGCGGAACAAGGCTTAACATTAGATAAGTTGGGTTTAGGCCAGAGCGCGGGCCAGGATAAAATATCAGCTATACGTCAGCGTCTGGCAGGTGCGTTAGCGCCAGCAGCAGAGGCGGATAAAGTCGCGCAAGTAAAACAGCGCTTAACGGCATTAAATGGAGCCATTGATTTGGCGGAGGAAGATGTAAACGCAGCGACGCGTAGTTTTAATGTGGTCAATTTAGAGCAAGCTCAGGCCCGGGTAGCTAATAGCCGGCGCTAAGGCGAATTACTACTGCATCCTGTCATAATTTAGTCATGGTAACGCCTTATCATTGCCAGTTGTTAGGATGACAACACGAATGCCACGGACGGTGCTGGCATCCATGGTATTTATCAGGCTAATCTTGTGGGACTAAGTGATTTTCACCGTAATGAATTGCTGCGCATTATCCAGCATAAGCTACTGACCCCGCTGTTTCAGCCGTTGGTGACGCTATCAGATGGCAAAATTTGGGGCTATGAAGCCCTGATACGAGGACCGTCGGACAGCGCATTGCACTCACCTATATTGCTATTTAAAACGGCTCAGGTCTATGGCCTGCTTGAGCCGCTAGAGTTACTGTGCCGACAACTTAGTATTAATGCGTTTGCCGCAGCTGCAGTAGATGGGTTGCTTTTTTTGAATGTTAACCCCTTACTGTTACTTACATCTGACCATCCGTCTGGGCTAACGAAACGTTTTATTCAACAAGCGGGTTTACAGCCGGAACGTATTGTCATTGAGTTATCTGAGCAGTTTCAGGTAGAGGATACTGACCTGTTTATCAGTGCGGTTAAGCATTACCGGGAGTTTGGCTTTAAAATTGCGATAGACGATTTGGGCAGCGGCTTCTCCGGCCTTAAACTCTGGTCTGAATTGCAACCAGATATTGTTAAAATAGACCGCTACTTTATTGACCAGCTGCATCGTGATCCTATCAAAAAAGCCTTCGTAAAAAATATTATCGAAATAGCTAAAAATACTGGTTCAAGCATCGTTGCCGAAGGCATTGAAACCAGTGAGGAGCTGATAACCTGTAAAGAATTAGGCGCCGATTCCGGCCAGGGATATTTGCTGGGGCGGCCGGAAGTGGAGTGTCGTGATGTTTCAGCAAACGCGGCGCAATTGCTCCGAATTGAAAAAGGTCTGTCGTTAAACGAATCACTTGAACCTGTTATTAGCCTTGTCGCGGCGGTTATTGCACATACCCCAGCGTTGCAGGTTGCAGCAATGTTTAACAAAGATAAAAACTTAGCCTGTGTCGCTGTGGTAGATGAACAGCAGCGGCCGGTTGGTCTTGTTAGCAAAGGCATGATAAACGAGCGCTTTTCTCATCAATTTGGCCGGGCGCTATACGAAAAGAAAGCCATTAAGCATTGTATGGAGCAATCACCGGTTGTGGTTGAACGCAAGTTATCGATGGACAGCGTTAGTACGATTTTAACCACCGGCGAAAATCAAGACGCTAGCCTGTACTTTATTGTGACGGATAACGGCAAGTATTATGGCTTGGGTTCAGTTCGTAAAGTACTGCGCCAGATCAGTGAGCATAAAATTCAGCTGGCGCGCTATGCTAACCCGCTAACCTTATTACCCGGCAACGTACCCATAAATACTCAGATTGATAAACTGTTGGCACAAAATGAGCCATTTACCATTGCTTATATTGATATCGATAACTTTAAACCTTACAACGACCAGTATGGTTACAGTAAAGGTGATTTGGTGATAGAGCTGCTGGCGCAAATTATACAAGCGGAGACCAATAGCAGCGGTGATTTTGTTGGTCATATTGGCGGTGATGATTTTATTGTCCTGTTTAGCGGCGACAACGCTGAAGCCGCAGCTGAACGCATTAGTCAGCATTTTGAACAGCGAATTAAATATTATTATTTGCCTGAACATTCGGCTCAGGGCGGTTTCAGCGCCATGGATAGGTTGGGCGCCGCGTCGTTTTATCCCCTAATTACGCTGTCCATTGGTTTAGCCATGCCTGATACCGCATTATGTCGCAGCCATCATGACGTTTCTGATTTGGCATCTGCGGCAAAGCAGCAAGCCAAGAAACAGACCGGTAACAGTGTGTTTATCAATAAAAGGCGGGTACCTGAAACTCTGGCAGAAGGGCGATCACTTCAGCTTAATATCGGTTAAATGGTTTTGAATATGCAGGTAATGCGCACTGTAATATTGCGCTTTTGTCAGATTGCCATAGGCGAAGTGCGGTGCTAAATCGCCTTGCCAGGCAATAAATTGTTCAATTTCGCTGACAACCTCTGCCATGGCGACATCGGCTGGTAAGTGATTTACTAACAGCGGTGCGCCCGGAATAGGTTCATCCAGTGGGTGTGTCATGCTGCCTGCAGCAGAGAATAGATTCAGCGCGACATTGCCTGCCGTGTGCTGAAACAGTGCCGACTTTGCCTGTGGATAGCCCAGGCGCGAGTAACGGATACTCTGTGCTAAATGCTGCAAAATGCTGCTAACATTCCAAGCCCCGTGGCTGGTGAGCTTATCCGCGGGCAGACGTTTTAACTGCATCAGTAACTCATCTAACGGATAATGCCGTGCCATGGCAACGGTTTTTACACCAAAGGTTAGGGTTAAGGGGGCTGCCAAAGTCCAGATTAAGAATTTACGTCGGTTCATAGTTTAAGGTGTTCATTGACTTCATGTAGTGGCTGATACTCTAGCAGGATACTGGCATTAAATGCGATACCTCACCCGCACTAGGAGGGGGTAATTTGTTGTTACTGAGCAATAAAACTGCACTGACAAAGGGGTTTTCGCTTTGCAAACGTCAGCCAATTGGCTAACATCTTGCCATGATTGATACAAGCAGTAACCAACCCCACTTCTGGCAAGTATCCAGAGACAACCAAACTTATACCGAGCTTTGCAATGCTTTGTATGAGAGAGAGTTGTTACGCCTGTCACAATTAACGACCGAACAGTTACTTAGGCTGCCCAACAGGCTGGCCAGTTTGCCATTTTATATTCGCCGTGCGGCCAGTAATATTTTGCAGCAGCAGAGCGCGTTAGCGCTGGATAGCCTGAATGCATCCTGGTATTACAAACAAGCAGCAAGTTGCCCTGCGCGTCGGCAACAGGCCGATCCAATTGATGCTTTTTACCATAAATATGCGAAACCAGGCTTAATAGTACCACTGTATATTACTCAGTTGACCCGGGAACAGATAGTGCTGGATAACATTGACGAAGTTGACTTCACAGGGTTGCGTTTACACTGTAATGAACATGGCTGGTTTAGTTTTTCCGGTACTCCACTGGAGCAACACAACAGCGATAAATTTTTGCTAAAACCGATTAAGACCATTATGGCCGCCGCCTGTTGTGGCCACCAGTGGTTAAATGGCGATAAAAAGCCGCCAAGATTACTGAGCTTACGTGAATTATTGCTAGCTAGCCGGTTGAATTGGCAAAACTTTGCTAAACCGTTACCTGCTTTGACGGTGTGATGCGCATTTTCATGCTTTGCATTCAACGGGCAAGGCTTCATAATAGTCAAAGTTTGGTTAACGAAGTTGTAATATGCGAATACTCACCTTACTGCTAATTGCTGTGTTTGGCCTACTGCAATATCGACTGTGGTTCGGGCAGCACAGTATTGCCGATTACTTTCGCCTGCAGGATGACCTGCATAGCCAGCAAGCCAGTATTATGGAACTGGAAAAACGCAACCGAATGCTGCGCGCCGATGTTAAAGATTTACAACAAGGGTTAGAGGCTATCGAAGAGCGCGCGCGCAATGAGCTGGGCCTTATTCGCGAGGACGAAGTTTTTTTCCGCATTTTTAGCCAAAATAATCCCGATGGCAGCCGCAATGACTGATGCAGTTAAACGGCAAACCTTAGTTCCTGCTATTGCAGCAATAATGCCTGCCGCCGGCATTGGCAGTCGTATGCAAGCGTCGTTACCTAAGCAATATTTGCAGTTACATGGTAAGACTATTTTGGAACACAGTGTGGCCAAATTAAAGTCTGTACTAGCCATAGGGCCATTGTGGTTAGCTCTGGCTTCTGATGATCCCTATTACGATACCACCCCACTGGCGCATAGCGATATCACTCGCGTCAAAGGCGGTGCTGAACGCATGCATTCGGTGCTAAATGCGCTGCATTTTATTGATGAACATCATTTCCCCTGGGTATTAGTGCACGATGCTGCCAGACCTCTGGTACGTAAAAGCGATATTGAACATTTGATAACGCGTTGTATAACAGAGGGAGAGGGTGGCATTCTTGCATGCCGGGTTCGCGACACCATGAAGCGCGGTGAAAGCTTTGTGGCAGAAACCGTTAGTCGTGAACATTTGTGGCATGCTCTTACCCCCCAGCTCTTTCCCACTGCGTTATTAAAAGCAGCACTGCGAGATGCCGTACAAGCAGAGGTGCATGTTACCGATGAAGCTTCAGCAATGGAGTGGGCGGGGCATAAAGTGCTACTGGTAGAGGGGCACAGCGACAATATTAAAATTACGCAGCCGGCTGACCTGGCGCTGGCGGCATTTTATCTGGAGCAGTTAACGTAATGAACATGCGTATTGGTCATGGTTTTGATGTACATGCCTTTGGTGGCGATGATCCGCTGATATTGGGCGGGGTGAAAATAGCATACGAGCAAGGGTTGCTGGCACATTCGGACGGTGATGTGGTTCTGCATGCGTTGGCAGATGCGTTATTAGGCGCTATAGCTGCGGGTGATATTGGCCATCATTTCCCCGATACCGATGCCAGTTTCAAAGGCATAGATAGCCGTATATTGTTGCGCAAAGTGTTTGCTGACGTGAGTGCTGCCGGGTTTAAAGTGGGTAACCTGGATATTACTATTATGGCGCAAGCACCCAAAATGGCACCCCATATTAGCGCGATGCGCAGGTGCATTGCTGACGATTTAGCTTGCGAACTGACCCAGGTTAATGTCAAAGCCACCACAACAGAAAAGCTCGGCTTTGTTGGTCGCAAAGAGGGTATTGCGGTTGAAGCCGTGGTGCTGTTGGTCAGCGCATGAGTGTTGCTAGTCCACTACATTATCTTTATGGCAGTCCGACGGCAACGGCATTGTTGCGCCAGCAAGATGATGATTTTATTGTCGACGAGCTGCTTAACTTTCAGCCCAGTGGTGCCGGCGAGCACATCTTACTGCATATCGAAAAGTGCGGTCAGAACACTCAGTATGTCGCGAAGCAGTTGGCTGAACTAACCGGCTTGCGTGCACGGGATATTAGCTATGCCGGCTTAAAAGACCGTCACGCGGTGACCCGACAATGGTTTTGTTTTAAGTGGCCAATTAAACAAGCGCTAGATTGGCAAAGCTGGCAGCTTGAAGGCTGCAAGATTTTGAATGTGCAGCGACATTATCGCAAGCTACGCCTCGGGGCATTAAAAGCGAATGTATTTCAGATCCGCCTGCGCCAAGTGTCAGATTGTGATGCTGTTATTGCCCGAGCTGAACAGGTTATGCGCGGTGTGCCGAATTATTATGGTGAACAGCGTTTTGGTATTAATGGCGGCAATCTGGTGCTTGCCAGACAGTTGTTTAGCGGGCAGGGCATTAGCGACCGTAAACTGCGTGGTTTAGCACTTTCGGCTGCACGATCTTTTGTGTTTAATCAACAAGTATCGGCACGGATCAGTGCAGGGTTGTTTAACCAGCTGCTTAATGGTGATGTATTACAACTTAACGGCACCGGTTCAGTGTTTCGTATGCCGCAAGCGGATGCAGAGTTGCAACAACGTCTAAATGAGATGGATGTACACCTGACTGCCGTCCTTGCTGGAATGGGAGTGCCGATGGTAACCGATGCCGCCGCCGACTTTGAACAGCAAGTTTTAATTCAGCACAATGACTTAGTACAAGGGTTGGAAGATTTCAGGTTAAAGTCAGAACGCCGCGCCATTCGTGTTGTTCCGCAGCAACTGACTTTGCAACAAGACGGTAGTGATATCGTGCTAAATTTTGCTTTGCCTGCTGGCTGTTTTGCCACCAGCGTGCTGCGCGAATTGGTTAATTATCATGATTGTGGCCGTAAAGCGGCTAACATGGAGTAGCGAATGCGAATTTTACTAAGCAATGATGACGGCGTGCATGCTAAAGGCATGCAAGTATTACAACAAGCGCTAAGCCAAATTGCTGAAGTTACCACTGTGGGCCCGGATCGGAATTGTAGCGGCGCGAGCAATTCATTAACGCTGATTAATCCGTTACGTGTGCAGCAGATGGACAATGGCTTTTTGGCGGTAAATGGTACGCCAACGGATTGTGTACATTTAGCTATCAGCCAATTATTGGATTTTACGCCTGATTTAGTCGTGGCAGGTATTAATCATGGTGCAAACTTGGGTGATGATGTGTTGTATTCTGGTACTGTTGCCGCCGCAACAGAAGGCCGGCACTTAGGCTTGCCAGCTATAGCAGTATCGCTGGCAGGGCATGACGATGATTATTTTGCTACTGCGGCCTATGTGACAGTGCAGGTCATTAAACAGTTAAAATCGCACCCGCTACCGGCTGATCAAATTCTTAATATCAATGTGCCTGCCGTCGCAATCGACCAGCTTAAAGGCATTCAGGTTACGCGTCTGGGGCGCAGACATAAAGCAGAGACCATGACCAGTACGACGGACCCGTGGGGACGAAAAATATACTGGTATGGTTCGTTAGGGCCAGAGTTGGATGCCGGCGAAGGTACAGATTTTCATGCAGTAGCCAATGGTTATGCATCTATAACCCCGTTGCAAATTGATATGTCAGCTTACAAAAGTATGGACCGATTGCAACAATGGCTAGCGGGGATTTCTTTGTAACATGGCAGTCGCAACTTCACGTAGCGCCGCGTTACTGGCGCAAAAACTTCAAGCGGAAGGTATAGTGCAAGCGCATGTATTAGCTGCAATAGCCAATACGCCACGGCATATCTTTGTTGAACCTGTATTGGCGCATAAAGCCTACGAAAATACCGCCCTGCCAATAGGGCAGGGCCAGACAATTTCTCAGCCCTATATTGTTGCACGTATGACAGAGTTACTGCTACAGGACAGGGCGCCCGGTAAATTATTGGAGATTGGCACCGGTTCGGGGTATCAGACGGCGATTCTGGCACGGCTATTTTCTCATGTCTGCAGTGTCGAGCGGATAAAAGCGCTGCAGTTTCAGGCGAAGCGTCGCTTACAACAACTTGACTTGCATAACGTGTCGATGAAACATGGTGATGGTTGGCAAGGCTGGCCAAGTAAAGCTCCGTTTGACAGTATTATTGTGACTGCCGCACCGGCTGAAGTTCCTGCGGCGTTGTTACAACAACTAACGGATGGTGGTCGCCTGGTGATACCCGTAGGGCTACATGAACAGGTACTGCGTGTCTATCAGCGTAACGGAGATGCTTTTACCAGTAAGGATATTGAAGCGGTAAGATTTGTTCCACTGGTGCCGGGTGAACTGGCATAAGCTGCGAAAGTAAGTGTTATAGGCGATACACAAGGAAAGCAAATGCAGTACTTGCAATGGATAATTAAAGGTTTGGCAATGGGCGCTGCCGATTTAGTGCCCGGAGTGTCTGGTGGGACTCTTGCTTTTATTTTAGGTATTTATCAGCGCTTACTCGGTGCAATTAGCCAATGCAACTTAACAGCATTACAGTTGTTACTGCGTGGGCAAATCAAGGCACTTTGGCAGCATGTTGACGGCACGTTTTTGCTTTGTCTGTTCAGCGGCATCATCGTTAGTATATTTTCATTGGCGGGCGTCATAAGCCATGTGCTGTCAAGCCGACCTATTCCACTTTGGGCGCTATTTTGTGCGCTGATCCTCGCGGCGTTGCCGCATCTATGCCGAAGTTTGAACTGGACGCCTTGGAGACTGATTTTAGCCGCGTTAGGTATTGTATTTTCAGTGTTGGTCGGCATGTTGACTCCTCGGGAGTTTGAACCACAAAGTTGGATGTTTTTTGTCGCGGGCGCTATTGCCATTTGTGCCATGATTTTACCTGGCATTTCTGGTGCCTTTATTTTGCTAATGTCGGGAATGTATGCGCCGGTATTACTGGCGGTGAATGAGCTTCAGCTTGGTGTCTTGGCGCTGTTTATGCTCGGTTGCATAGTCGGGCTGCTAAGCTTTTCCAGAGTGTTAAACTGGATGCTGCAACATTACCATGATGCCAGTCTGGCGTTATTAATTGGTGTGGTCATTGGGGCTTTGTATCGAATTTGGCCCTGGCAGCAGCAGCAACAGCTGTATTGGCCCTGGCAGTATGCTGAGCAGGTAGGACAGGCTGATATGCTGCTAGCGTTGGTATGTGCGGTGTTTGGCGCAGCATTGATGATGTTACTGTTAAATATGGAACGCTGGCTAAAACCGGTGGCTCAAGCCACAGGAACGTCAGCTGATTGACAAGGAGCTAAGTATTCGTTGTTCTAACTACCAACAATTAATGCAGAAGTGGCTTAATCATTATTGTAGCCACGCTTTGTTATTGCTATTAATGACATTGTTGGCTGGCTGTTCATCGCGTTCTTTCCCAGCACCGGTGACGACGCTTGAACTGCGGGAAAATTTTTATCAACAGCGTAATCGCGGCACATTAAGCGCGAAAACTTACACCGTTCAAGCTGGCGACACTTTATATTCAATAGCCTTTCGGGCCGGTAAGGACGTGCGCGAGCTGGCCACTATTAATGGTATTGTTAGTCCCTACACCATTTATCCAAAGCAAAAATTACGTCTTAATGCTGCTGTTGTAAGTGCCGGTAAAAAGCCTGTAGCACGACCCCGTCAGGCCACAACCAGTGCTAGTCAAAATACAAATAAGAATAGTTCAAGCCAAGCAAAATCAAATAGTTCGGTAAAACCGGTTAAACCAGTTGCACCAAAAAATCAAAAGGGTTATGGTCAATCAACGCCCAACAAAAATGAAAAAATCGTGAATCCTACCCTAAATGGGGACTTGGTGCAATGGAGTTGGCCGGTTAAAGGTAAAATAATTTCTGGCTTTTCTCATCAACAGCAAGGTAACAAAGGTATCGATATTAGTGGGCGTGAAGGAACAAGAGTAAATGCGGCTGCCAGTGGTCAGGTGGTGTACGCAGGTAATGCGCTTCGTGGCTACGGTAATTTAATTATAATAAAACATAATGACGATTACTTAAGTGCGTATGCACATAATCGCAAGCTGTTGGTGTCGGAAAAGCAAATGGTGACCGCAGGTCAGCAAATTTCTGAAATGGGCAGCACTGATGCGACAGATGCCCGTCTACATTTTGAGATCCGTTTTCGCGGAACCTCAGTAGACCCATTAAAATATTTACCAAAATAATAATAACAATATACAAGTATTATCAGGAATGGATGCGATAAAGCTTGACCAGCCCCAGCACCCTATAGACGTGGGAGAGAGGATATGGGACAAAAAAGTGAAGATGAAGTATTAGAATTTAAAGAAGACGATATTGCGGACGATGTACTTTTAGACGATGACGCGGAGCCCGATGCGGCGGCGCTGGCATCTGAAGAGACGAGCACAGAGGACATCTTTGCACGTGACGATAGTCAAAAAAGTATGGATGCCACCCAAATTTATCTGGGGGAGATTGGATTTTCGCCACTGCTTTCAGCAGAAGAAGAAGTATACTTTTCCCGCTTGGCATTAAAAGGAGACCAAGCTGCACGCCGGCGTATGATTGAAAGTAATTTACGTTTGGTGGTTAAAATTGCCCGCCGTTATATTAATAGAGGCTTGGCGCTGCTTGATCTTATTGAAGAAGGCAATCTTGGCCTGATCCGGGCCGTAGAAAAATTCGATCCAGAACGCGGTTTTCGATTTTCTACCTATGCAACCTGGTGGATCCGTCAGACCATAGAACGCGCTATCATGAATCAGACTCGTACTATTCGCTTACCTATTCACGTGGTTAAAGAGCTCAATATTTATTTGCGTGCAGCGCGTGAGCTATCACAAAAATTAGACCACGAACCGACACCAGAGGAAATTGCTGCATCGCTTGATCGTCCGGTAGAAGAAGTACGCAAAATGCTTAAACTGAATGAGAAAATAACGTCAGTTGATACCCCGGTAGCTGGCGCGTCAGAAAAGCAATTATTGGATGTTATTGCCGATGAGAAAGAGTTAGGTCCTGAAACAGAGTTGCAAGATGAAGACATTCGCCAGCACTTAGTTGTATGGTTGAACGAACTTAATCCGAAACAACGTGAAGTGCTGGCCCGCCGCTTTGGCTTGTTAGGCTACGAACCGTCTACATTAGAAGATGTTGGCCATGAAATAGGTTTAACAAGAGAGCGTGTTAGACAAATTCAGGTTGAAGCGCTGCGTCGGTTACGGGAAATAGTAACGCACCAAGGACTTAATATAGAGACCTTGTTTCAAGTGTAATGGCGTTTAGGGGGGGCCCCTTAAATGAGAAAGAGTATTTGCTAAAACGATTTGCCGAATAATAAGGCGCCAGTAGGCGCCTTATTGATTTTGTAAATAGCTGACCAGTTTCTTGTTTGCTGAGGCAATATGCTCAGTGAGCACCGCGCAAGCTCCCTCTATATCTCTTCGGCGTAATAGCGTTAGCAGTTGCTGATGCTCAGCCGCGCTGGTTTGTGCATAGGATTGTGTCTGATCCTGATAACCAAGATAGCGAGATACCTGCTGATGCAGCTTTTCAAGTAACCCCAGTAAGTGCGGTTTATTGCAGCTTTGGTATAACAAGTGGTGAAATTGCCAGTTGAGTTCGCCACGCTGATACGGTGACAATGCGGGCGTGCTGCTTAAGGTTAACAGTACGTCTTCAGTTTGGCCCAGCTGGGCGAAACTCAGCGTCGGAGCAGCCAGTTTTAACGCCAGCGGTTCTAGTTGCAACCGTAACATCGCTAATTCGTCAGCCTCATTAGCGTTAAACGGCGGTACTTGCATACCGGCCTTACCGTGCGTGGTAAGCCAACCTTCATTAAACAATTGCTGTTGCACATCACGGACGACAATCCGGCTGACGCCGTAGTGTGCCGACAGTTGTTGCTGGGTTAATACAATACCCGGCTGCCAGTGTAGCTGCTGAATATCGTTTTTTAACTGATGATACAATTGCTGTTTTTTTAGCATTAGTTGCGCTTTGGCCACTGATTAATAATAAGCAGTGTTAAACCGCCAGCGATAATGCCCCAAAATGCAGCTGCTACGCCGAAAAAGCTCACCCCACTGGCGGTGACTAATAAGGTGATAACGGCAGCTTCGCGATGTTCGCCTTCTGCTGTGGCAACAGCTAAATTAGCGCCAATGGTGCCCAGTAAGGCCAGGCCCGCCAGGGCGGCAATCATTTCTTTGGGAAAGGCGGCAAATAGCGCAACCACTGTCGCGCCGGCCAAACCGGCTAGTAGGTAAAATATGCCGGCCGCGATACCTGCTATGTAACGTTTGTCTTTATTGGGATGGGCTTCTGTGCCGGTACAAATGGCAGCAGTAATCGCTGCCAGGTTAATAGAAAATGCTCCCCAGGGTGCAAGTAGCAATGTAGCTAATGCCGTTGAGCTAATAAGCGGTGATACTGGTGTTTGATATCCGCTGGTGCGAATAACCGCAACGCCGGGAATATTTTGCGACGCCATTGTAACCAATAACAAGGGCAAACCAACCCCCATCAAGGCGCTTAATGACCAGTGCGGTGTTACCCAAACCGGCTGCGTCAAACTAAAGGTTACGGCGCTGTAATTAAACTGACCTTGCACTAGGACACAGAGTAACCCTGTTAGTAATACCCACAAAATAGCGTAGCGTGGTGAAAAACGTTTTGCCAACAAGTAGCTTAAACACATCAGGCCAACCAGTAGTAACTGAGAATGTAATGAGGTGAAAATACTCAGCCCAAATTGCACTAAAATCCCTGCCAGCATAGCGCTGGCCAACGGCAATGGAATAAGGCGCGTCAGCTTGTCGAACCAGCCGGACAGACCAATAATAAACCCCAGTAAAGCCGTGAAAATAAACACACCAATTGCTTCATTTATGGTTAAACCTTGCAAGCTGCTGGCAAGTAAAGCCGCACCGGGTGTTGACCAGGCAGTAATAATGGGGGCTTTATAATACCAGGACAAACCAATGCAGGTTGCTGCCATACCAATCCCCAATGCGAGCAACCATGAGGCCATCATATCCTGCGTCGCCCCGGCCGCCGCCGCGGCTTGTAAAACAATAGCCACCGAGCTGGCAAAGCCAACCAGTACGGCAACAAAGCCAGCCACTACGGCTGACAGGCTGAGATCTTTAATCAGCATAGATTTACTCAAATTGGAAATGTATACCTAATTTAAAATGTATACATTTTTTGTCAAGTAGAAACCGTCGTATAAAGCCGGTTTATCTACTGTTAGATACCGGCTTGTTTATGGGTGCTATAGATGTTGTTTTAATTGATATAACAACTCTAGGGCTTGGCGGGCGGTTAAATCATCCGGGCTTACATCACGCAGCTGTGCCAGTATCGGGTGTTCTTCTGTCAGCAAACTCAATTGAGGTTGTGTTGTTGGCGTTGGCGGCGCTGCGTTATGGCTTTGCTGTTCTAACTCCATTAATTTGTGCTTGGCGCGCAGAATAACGGCCTTAGGTACACCTGCCAGTTGTGCGACCTGTAAACCAAAGCTTTTGCTGGCTGCACCATCTTGTACATGGTGCATAAATACAATGTCGTCACCGTGTTCTACCGCATCCAGATGCACGTTGGCTAAACCCGGCAGTTGTTCAGCTAAATCCGTTAGCTCGAAATAATGCGTTGCAAATAACGTTAGTGCTTTAATTTTTGTTGCAAGGTAGTCGGCGCAGGCCCATGCCAGGCTTAAACCGTCATAAGTACTGGTGCCACGGCCAATTTCGTCCATTAGCACTAAGCTTTGTTCAGTCGCATGATGCAGGATAGTCGCAGTTTCAGTCATTTCTACCATAAAGGTTGAGCGACCAGAAGCCAGATCGTCCGATGCGCCAATACGAGTGAAGATGCGATCTATAGGGCCAATTTGGGCTGTTTCTGCCGGCACGAAACAGCCAATGTAAGCCATGAGTACAATAAGCGCAGTTTGTCGCATGTATGTAGACTTACCTCCCATATTGGGACCGGTGATCATTAACATACGTCTGTCAGCATGCAGGTGTAATGGGTTGGCAATAAAGGGTTCCGTCAGCACCTGCTCTACCACGGGATGGCGCGCTTGCGTCAAACTAACACCCGGTGTGCTGCTAAGTTCAGGCCGGCAGTACTGCAAACTATCGGCACGCTCGGCAAACGTGCATAGCACGTCTAGTTCTGCCAGCGTTTGTGCCAGCTGTTGTAGCTGGGCCAAAAAGGGCGCGGTTAACTCAAACAACTGCTCATATAATTGTTTCTCCAATGCCAGTGCCTTGCTTTGGCTACCAAGCACTTTGTCTTCATATTCCTTTAACTCAGGAATAATATAGCGCTCGTTATTTTTCAGGGTTTGGCGGCGAACATATTCCGCAGGCACTTTGGTATCTGCGCTACGGCCAGTTTCAATGTAATAGCCATGTACCCGGTTAAAGCCCACTTTTAAGGACGCAATGCCGGTGCGCTCACGTTCACGCAGTTCAAGTTGCTCAAGATAATCAGTAGCACCTTCCGCCAGTGCACGCCACTGATCCAGCTCAGCGTGGTAACCTGGCGCTATTACGCCCCCATCGCGAATAAGCACCGGAGGGGCTTCTACAATGGCTTGCTCCAGCAATTGACATAATGCCGGTATCGGCAATACGGACTGACTTGTTTGGCACAACAATACGCTTTTGAGATGCGCGAGTTCTGGCGCTAATAGCGGAAGTTGTTGCAGCGCCTGACGTAGGCGAGCAAAGTCGCGTGGTCGGGCGCTTCTCAGTGCAAGTCGGGCAATAACACGTTCAATGTCGCCTATCTGGCGCAATAACGGTTGCAGTTGCTCATATTCAGTGTGCAGTTCGCTAACAGCATCAAGCCTTGCATTTACCTGTGGTTGCTGTCGAAGTGGCGCATGGATCCAGCGTTTTAACAGCCGGGATCCCATGGCTGTCTGGCTGCGATCTAACACGGCTGCTAACGTATGTTCATAATGGCCAGCTAAATTCTGTGTCAGTTCCAAATTTCGCCGTGTCGCGGCATCCAACACGATATTGTCTTGCGCTCTTTCCAGTGCAACCGCGCGGATATGCGGCAAAGCTGCGCGCTGTGTGTCTTTAACATATTGCATAAGACATCCTGCAGCCATCAGGGCTACCGGCGCATCTTCAACACCAAAGCTAAGCAAATCTTTGGTGCCAAATTGTTGGCAAAGCAAACGTTTTGCCGTGGCCAGTTCAAACTCCCATACCGGACGGCGGCGGGCACCTTTGCGTTTTTCAATTAAAAAATGTTCGGTGAAATCTTCTGGATAGAGTAACTCCGCCGGGTTTAATCGCTGCAGCAAGGCGGCTAAATCATCAATATTATCAACTTGATTCAGTAAAAATCTGCCACTACTCAAATCCAATTGTGCCAGACCATATTGCCCACGCATTTGGCTTAGGGCACAGAGTAAATTGTCTTGCCGCTCGTTAAGTAAGGCTTCATCAGTAACCGTACCTGGCGTTACAATCCGCACGACTTTTCGATCAACCGGCCCTTTACTGGTCGCCGGGTCGCCTATTTGCTCACAAATTGCGACAGATTCACCGAGTTGTACCAAGCGGGCTAAATAGCCTTCCACCGCATGATAAGGCACGCCAGCCATGGGGATGGGGTTGCCGCCGCTTTGACCGCGCTTTGTCAGCGAGATATCTAATAAAGCCGACGCACGTTTAGCATCGTCGTAAAATAGCTCGTAAAAATCGCCCATACGATAAAATAGCAGGATGTCGGGATGTTCACTCTTTAATCCCAGATACTGCTGCATCATAGGGGTATGTGTGCTTAAGGCTTGCTCCACTTTCTGGTCTGACGGCATAATGGTGTTATGAATTCCCTATTGGATAAAATATGACGGTCGCAGCAGACAGCCTGCAGCTGGCGACAGAGTTAGGCCAGCTATTATTACGGAAAAAATGCAGTATAACCACTGCTGAATCCTGCACCGGCGGTGGCATTGGTTACTGGCTAACCGCTGTGCCGGGTAGTTCTGCTTATGTTGATCGCGGTTTTATTACCTACAGTAACAAAGCGAAGCAACAGTTGTTAGCTGTGCGAAGTGCTACCTTGCTGCAGTATGGTGCGGTAAGTGAAGAAACGGCGCGGGAAATGGCGCAGGGGGCGGCAAAAGCTGCCGGTGCTGATATCGCAATTGCAGTAACGGGTATTGCCGGGCCGGACGGTGGCTCGGAGTATAAACCGGTCGGCACTGTCTGTTTTGGTTTTTATCTTAACGGTAATGTTGCCAGCTGCCGAATGGTGTTTGCTGGCGACCGTCAACAAGTGCGTCAACAGGCGATTAACTATGCTATGAAACAAAGCATCGAGCTGTTGACAGCAATAGTAAACTAGACTACTGTACGAGCATACAGTGTTAATTGTCCGGCAAGCCCGGCTCAACCATGGATATAAAAATGGACGATAACAAACAAAAAGCGCTCGCCGCTGCATTAGGTCAGATTGAACGTCAGTTTGGTAAAGGCTCAATTATGCGTTTGGGCGACAGTACCGCGCTAGATATTGCTGCGGTGTCTACCGGTTCATTGGGGCTCGATATTGCGCTTGGTATAGGTGGCTTGCCTTATGGCCGTATTGTTGAAATTTATGGTCCAGAGTCATCAGGTAAAACTACGTTAACATTGCAGGTTATTGCCGAAGCGCAGCGTGACGGTAAAACCTGTGCTTTTATCGATGCTGAGCATGCATTAGACCCGGTATATGCAAAAAAATTAGGCGTAAACGTTGACGCGTTATTGGTATCTCAGCCGGATACCGGTGAACAAGCCTTGGAAATTTGTGACATGTTAGTGCGTTCAGCTGCAGTAGACGTAGTGATTGTCGACTCGGTGGCTGCACTGACGCCTAAGGCAGAAATTGAAGGTGACATGGGCGACAGTCATATGGGTTTGCAAGCCCGCTTGATGTCACAGGCACTGCGTAAGTTAACCGGTAATATTAAACGTTCTAATACACTGTGTATTTTCATCAACCAAATCCGGATGAAAATTGGCGTGATGTTTGGTAACCCGGAAACAACAACAGGTGGTAATGCATTGAAGTTTTATGCTTCAGTACGTTTAGATATTCGTCGTATTGGTTCGGTAAAAGATGGCGATGAAATTACCGGTAACGAAACCCGCGTTAAAGTGGTGAAAAATAAAGTAGCACCACCGTTTAAACAAGCTGAGTTTATTATTCAGTACGGTGCTGGCATTAATAAGCTTGGCGAGTTAATTGATTTAGGTGTCGCCCAAGGCTTGGTCGATAAAGCCGGCGCCTGGTATGCTTATCAAGGTAATAAAATTGGCCAGGGCAAGGCGAATGCAATGAAATTTTTAGCGGACAACCAGCCTATCGCGAACGAAATTGAGAAAGAATTACGTGCTCGCCTATTATTAAAGCCGGGTGAAAAGCCGGTAGAAGAGAGCATACCAGAAGCGTTTGAAGCTGATTTGTAAAACTGTTCATCTAGTGTTAATACAGCCAGCTTATGCTGGCTTTTTTTGTTATTAATTTTATCTTGCTCTGCTGTTACCGCAGCGTTAAGCTGATCACTGAGCCTAAATAGTAGCTCCCATATGCAAGCATGCAGTAAACGGTAGCCGGATCTAAATAATGATACATAGGAAAAGACTTTATCTTATCGCAGTTAGCATGGCCCTTGTCGCATGCGACGCTGATATAAGTGTACAGAATGAACCGACAGATCCGGTTGTACAAGAAATTGCTCTCGCTTTTGTTGAACGCCCGCTTTTGATAACAGATGAGGTGGAATACCGCACCAGTCTGACAGACCCAACACGCTTTAATCCCGGCGCTCGCTTGTTATTAAAACAAAATGCGTTTGCGCAATCAGCTGAAACAGATCTTACGGCCGCGTTATTTGCTGAAGGGCAATTGTATGATGTAAAAGATTTAGTCGCATCGGCAGATGGCATGACCTTACTGTTCGCATTGCGCGCGCCTGAATTGGAAGATGTGCCGGATGAATTACAGCCTAAGTGGGATTTGTGGCGTTACAATGTCAGTGATAAAAGTGTTACTCCTTTAATTGCAGACCCTCAACTGGCCCAGCGCGGCCATGACATAACACCCGCTTTTTTGCCAGATGGCCGTATTATTTTTAGTTCGACCCGCCAAAGTACCTCACGGCAAATATTGCTGGATGAATTTAAGCCTCAGTACACGGCGTTAGATGAAAACTTAAACATTTCAACGTTCAATCTGCATGTAATGAATGCTGATGGCAGTGGTATTGAGCAGCTTAGTTTTAATTTAAGCCATGATATTTACCCTGTGGTGTTAAGCGACGGTTATGTGTTGTATAGCCGCTGGGATAACCAGAGCGACCGTTCCATGTTCAACTGGTATAAAATGCAGCCAGATGGATCTGAGAATCAACTGGTTTATGGTTGGCATTCACATAACACGGGCGCTGCAGAAACTGCCGTTGAATTTACCAAGGCAATAGAATTGGATGGCGGCGGCGTATCAATTGCGTTAGCTAGCGTTAACGCCCCGAACTACAATAGTTGGCCGCAACAGATAGCGTTAGAGCTGGCTAGTGATAACGACCAGGCACTGGCTGGTGAGACGTTAAACATACCGGCACAAACCCCCTTGTTTCCATGGGCGTTTGATAATACGGCACGGCCAGAAACCTCGGGTGCGATAAACAGCTATGCGCCGTTAAAAGATGGTACCGGACGTTATCTGGTTAGCTGGTCTCCTTGTCGTGTAATCCAGGATGATGTCACCTTAAGCTGCACGCAAGTTGAGGCTGATGCTGAGTTAGTACTGGCGGCGCCTTTGTATGGCTTGTGGTTGTTTGATACGCAAAAACAAACGCAGGTGCCGGTGCGGCCGGGACAGGAAGGTTTGTTAGTGAGCGAACCGGTTGTGTTGCAGTCTTCACCTGATGCGGTTTTTTTACCAGAAAACCCATCATTAGATGCTGACCTTGCCGCTGAAAACGCCGCTATTTTGCATATTCGCAGCGTCTATGACTTCGCCGGTACTGCCAGCGTAAATATCGCTAGATTAGCCGATCCAATGCAAACGACTGCTGACATGCGACCTGCACGCTTTTTACGACTAGTTCGCGGCGTACCTCAGCCACCTGACGATGTACTTGATGTGCCTAATTTTGCTTTTGGCGTTAGCCGGCGTCAGTTGATGCGTGAAATTCTGGGTACAGTGGCAATTGAGCCTGACGGTTCAGTGCAAGTAAAAATACCGGCAAATGTGCCATTTAATTTGGCGTTGTTAAACGCTGAGGGACAGGCTATTTCGCCGTTGCATCAACAATGGATTACCTTGCGGCCAGGGGAAACCCGAAGCTGCAATGGTTGTCATCGTGCACAAAGCACGGCACCGCATGGTCGTTTGACCGGTGAGGCTGCCAGTGCCAATCCAGGATTAGACACTGACGGCAACTTTGCCAATACTAACCCGCAGCTAGTGGCATTGGCCGGCGAAACCATGGCACAAACGGCCGCTCGGTTAAATGGCACGCCTGAGCTTAGTGCCGCATTACACTACCTTGATATCTGGACTAACCCTGCTCAACGAGAGCCAGATGCTGAGCTTTTAGTTAGTGCTGCGGATCTGACCTCAGCGCCACCAGCTGGCGTGGAATGCTTTGCGCAGTGGCTGGCAAGTTGTCGTATACGTATTGATTACCCCAGCCACATCCAGCCGTTGTGGTTGTTAGACCGACGCCAGTTTGACCCTGAAACCAATGAACTTATCGCTGATCATACCTGTGTTAGTTGCCATAGCCGCACTGATGTTGATAGCAATACGCAGCTGCCTGCCGCCCAGCTGGAGCTAGACGATGCCGCCTCCGATATCGATGCCAATCATGTTCGCAGTTATCGGGAGCTATTAAGCAACGATAACGAATTAGAACTGGTTGGTGGGGTACTGGTCGATCGTTTGGTACAGGCGACCGATGCCGATGGGAATTTACGCTTTGTTACCGATGAAGACGGTAATCTGATACTGGATGATGAGGGCAATCCAATCCCGGTAATGGTAACTGTGCGGGTTAACCCTGCTATGCGTGCCGGCAATGCGTTAAACAGTTCGGCATTTTTTAGCCTGTTTAGTAATGCCGGTTCACATCAAGGCTATTTGTCTGCTGCTGAATTAAAACTGGTAGCGGACTGGCTGGATATTGGTGCGCAATACTATAACTCGCCTTTTGTGATCCCGGAGTAGTAAATGATTAAACCTTTACTGCTATGTTTGAGCTTACTATGCAGTGCAGCGTTGGCCGCACCGATACCGGTGAAAGTGCAGGGTGACTTTGTTAATTTGCATTCTGGTGCGGGTCGGGGTTATCCGATGGTACAGGTTGCAATAAAAGGTGAGTCATTAACCCTGGTGACCCGTCGAAACGATTGGGTTCAAGTGTTGTTTCGTCAGCAGACATTCTGGCTGGCGAGAGCGGATTTAACACAGCTGGTTACGCTTACCGGTGAGCAGTTTGACGTGTCGGACCAGCGATTAAATGAGTTCGAACAACGCGCATTTGAAGCCGGACTATTATTTGGCGATTTTAACGGTAGTAGCTATTATCAGTTGTCGTTTTCATACTTGTTTAGTCCTTATTTTCATACGGAATTAGCTATTGGCCAAGCAAATGGTCGTCAAGCTGATAACCTGTCTGCAGAATTAAGTGCGTATCTAAGTCCAATGCCACATTGGCGGCTGTCACCTTATTTTGGTATCGGTGGCGGGGTACTGCAAACAACCCCACGAACCATACTGGTGCAAACGCCCGATCGAAACAACAGCCTTGCCAGCGTTGAGCTTGGGCTACGTTATTATATGACCCGAAATTTTATCGCCCGCATGGGATACCGGCGTAGCGTAATTATTACCGATCGCAACGACAACGAAGAGATTGATACATGGAAACTTGGCTTCAGCGTATTTTTTTAGTTCTCAGTTTCACTTCTGTTGCGGCTATGGCGCAACAGGTTGAACCAGACATCGAACGTCAGGTGGTGAGTGAAGACCTGTTGGACAGTGAGAATTGGTTATTAGGCGCCCGGGTTGGCGTTATTAGTATTGAAGATTTTGGTAGTAGTGCAGTGTCGGCGCTTCAACTGACGTACCACATCAACGAAGATTTCTACCTGTCAGCTGAGTACGCTATGGCTAAAGCCGGTAAAACATCTTTTGAAGAGCTAAGTGGCGCGGCACCACTGTTAACGGATAGCGAGCGTGAATGGCGTTACTACGGTGGACATCTGGGCTACATGCTTTTGCCTGGTGAGACCTTTTTAACCCGTGACTACGCTTTTAATAGCGGCTTATCGCTGTTTATCGGTGGCGGCAATGTCGACTTTGCCGGTGACACTGTATTCGCTGTACAGGTAGGTAGCCAGTTTAGGTTATATGCCACCGATTGGTTGGCAATGGAGCTTACCTTTAGTGATTATATTTTTGAAACCACCATACTGGCACGCAGTAAAACCACGCATAATTTAGCGTTGGGTTTAGGTATAGCGGTATATTTTTAATGCCAATAGCAGGAGCAAAAATGAAAAGCAGTATCTTAGCAGTAGTATTCAGTTTGTATTGTTCTCTGTTGCACGCGGCACCCGCGCCGGACTTTACGTTAAAAGCCCTGGATGGCGCCAATTTACGTTTAGCTGAACAGCGTGGCGATATCGTCTTAATTAACTTCTGGGCCAGCTGGTGCGGCCCGTGTATTCAGGAAATGCCTCAGCTTGACAAGTTGGCTCAGAAATACCAAATGCTGGGTGTGCAGGTATGGGGCGTTAATGTTGAAAACGATAGCGCTGCAGCAAAAGCCTATTTAAATAAAGTTCAGGTGCAGTTTCCTGTGTTATTTGACACCGACAACAGTGCGTCAAAGGCCTATCAGGTAGAAGCGATGCCCACAACGGTAATTATTGATAAAGACGGTCAATTGCGCACCGTTCACCGCGGTTATAAACCAGGCTATGAGAAAAAATATGAAGATGATATTAAGACCTTACTGCGTGAGTAAGCCTGCGGTATTGGCCAGCGTGTTACTCATGCTTAGTGGTTGTGCCAGCGTTGAGCCATGGGTTAAACCTTATGAGCGTGATAAGTTGGCAGACCCTATCATGGCATTTGGCCGGCATCCGGTGGCCTTACAGCATGTCGCCCACGTGCGCGACTCGCGTGAAGCCGCCAAAGGCGCCAATGGCAGCGGGGGCGGTGGTTGTGGTTGTAACTAGGCTACTCACGCTATTTATCTTGTTCTGCTCCGTGGCGCAGGCTGCGGTGCTACCCCAAGATAGAGCCGACTTAATGTATCACGCCTATCAGGGCGGCGGTGTGTCTATTGATGGCCCGGCGGTAATGCTTCGCAAGAAGGCGGGACAATCCGTATCATTGTCAGCGTATTACTATGTCGATACCGTCTCTGGTGCGTCGGTTGATGTGCAGGCCACAGCATCGGCCTACACTGAGGAGCGTGAGGAAAAGCGCGTCGGTATTGACTATCTTGCCGGCAACAGCATTGTTAGTTTGAACTATGCACAAAGTGACGAAAACGACTACAACGCAAAATCGGTTAGTTTCGCCATAGCACACGATACCTTTGGTGGCATGACAACGCTCAGCTTGGAAGCTGGGCTGGGTGACGATGAAGTTGGCCGTAACGGCGATGAGAGCTTTAGCGAATCGCTTAAACGATATAACTACAAATTGGGTTGGACGCAGGTATTAACGGATCGCTGGATTGCCGCCCTTAACGTGCAGGTCGATTTGGATGAAGGCTTCTTAAATAACCCCTACCGCAGTGTTCGCTATCTCAATACTAATGAGTCTCGTGGCTATAGCTACCAAGCGGAAGTGTATCCCAATACCCGAAATACTGTTGCCATAGCGCTGGTGAATAAATTTTATTTGCCGTATCGGGCCGCGGTGAGTGTAAACCTGCGACATTATCAGGACAGTTGGGATATTCGTGCTTTTGACGCTGAAGTTGAGTATGTGCATCCGCTTAGCCAGCAATGGGTGCTGGAAGCCAAAATGCGCTGGTATAGCCAAGGTCAGGCCAACTTCTATCGTGACTTATTTGATTACGCCAATCAGCAAAATTTTATGGCGCGGGATAAAGAGCTTAGTGAGTTTAATAACATTACGCTGGGCCTTGGCGCCAGTTATATGTTGCCAGTATGGGGCGCTTGGCCAGAAGCTAAACCCGAACTAACGCTGCAATGGGACCATATTCGCTTTAACTATAAAAACTTTCGCAACGTCACCGTGGTTGACGCCAGTGCAGGCCTTGAGCCGCTGTACCGGCTGGAAGCCAATGTGATTCGGGCGTTTTTCAGCCTTTACTTTTAGCAGGACAAACGAATGAGAACGCTATTTTTAACCGGATTATTGTGGCTTAGTATGTTAGCCAGTGCGGAAACCGAGCCGGTAAATACGCAGCTTGAACAACTCAAGCAACAGGTGATACAGCTGAATCGGGAACTATTCCTGCTGGAGGAGGAGCTGTTGTTTCCACCTGAAACGCAGCTGGCAGTCTATCTATCAGCAGATATGGGGCAGTTTTTTCAGCTAGACAGTGTCGAACTTATTTTAAATGACAAGCCGGTTGAAGCGCATTTGTATACCACACAGCAATGGGATGCTTTAAAACGCGGGGCGATTCAGCCTTTGTTTAAAGGTAATGTTAAAGCCGGTGAACACAACCTTACTGCGGTATTTATTGGCAAAGGGCCTGATAACAGAGACTACCGGCGTGCGGTGAGTTATCCGTTTACTAAGGCCGAGGAAGCTGTGCTGTTAGAGCTACAGATTAAAGATCGTAGCAGTGATTACCAACCTGATTTTATTGTGCAGCCATGGTCCAACGACTAGCGCCTGCGTTTTTACTGGCTCTTAGTATATCTCTGCCTTGGCAGAGTGTATCAGCGCAGTTTGAAAACGGAGAAAAACACTATCGCCAGGCGGCCTGGTCATTTTATTTGCAACAGCCGGCGCAAGCCCTGGAAACCTTGCAACTGGCCCCTGAGCAAGACAAACGGGCGCAGTTGTTAGAGGCTGGGTTATATTTGCAGTTAAATATGCCGCAGCACGCAACCACGTTGCTCGAAGACCTGTTGCTTAAGGCTGAAAAAGACCAAGAGGCATTACCTCAGTCATTACGGAATATTGCCTTATTGCAATTAGCGCGTTATCAACTGGAACTAGGCGACAAGCCCAGTGCAAAACGTTACTTATCTGCCGTTAGCGAAAGTGATAAGGGCGAATGGCTTGGCCAGCAGCAGTTGTTAAATCAGTTAGTTAACTGGCCGGATATTAGCATCCCAAACAAACCCGATTTCACCTTGTTAGCCATGCAGCCAGAAATGCCTTATATCGTTAGCAATCAGGCGCTGGCATTGGCGCGGGCGCAAAAAAGTGATATTGCCCTGCAGTGGTTAGCGCAGTTAAAACCGCGGTTAAACGATACGGCCCAACAAAGCTTTTGGTCGGCTTTGTTTAGTGGTCAATGGCGCTTTTTGTCACAACCGGAGGGCTTTGTTTATCCGGCGCAGGAACGTCAGGCATTAGCTGACTATATCGGTTTGACACAGGCGCAGCTGCATATTGAACGGCAGGAGTTTGCCGCGGCCGATGTTATTCTGGCGAATTTCGCTGCTGACAGCGCACTAAGTGGTACAGCACTTTCCTTGTATAGCCATATTCTTACTGAACAGCGGCACATTCCGGCACTACTTGCTGTGCTACAGCAACAAATAAAACAGCAACCTTTTAGCCAGTCGGCCTGGCAGGCGGCTACACGGATAGGTGAACAATTAGAGCGCGCTTTGCAACCGCGTGATGCATTGGGTGCTTATCACTGGGCTGAGCAATACTATGAACAGCAAGTGCAGCTTATTCAGCAACAAGCCCGACCTTTGCAAGTGAGTCAGTTGCAACAAGGCGGTTCACAGTGGCAACAGCTGCAGTTAAGCAGCGACAATAACTTGCATCGACTGCAGCAAGATGTGTTGGCATTGCAGCAGCAATTAGCGGATGCGCCGATACGCCAGCAACGCCTGGCGCAGTTGCAGCAGGTAACCGAGTTTAAGCTGGTGCAACAGCAGCAATTATTACGTACACAATTACCGCAGCTGACAACGAAACTGCAGCAGTTGCAACAGCAGTTTTCTCAGCTGCAACAGCACATTGAGCTGGCCCAACAGCACCCCATGGACCTGGCGTTATGGCAAGGCCAACCTTACGAGCAGCTTAGCCGGTTAGAACAAGCTGAACAGCGTTTACCACTACTAAAACAAAGCGGGCGCGATGTGCAAGGGTATGCTCAGCGCTTGCAGCGGCTTCGTTCACTGTTACAGTGGCAATACAGTAATACCGCGACAGAACGAAACTGGCAACGCACCAAGCAGCTTCAGATACTAAGTGAGCTGCTTAGCAATACAGAGCAGCAGCTAACAGCTTTAACGTTGCAGGGTGACCAAACGGCGCGGTTGCAACAGGTACAACACCAGCTGGCTCAACTGAGTGCCAGTCAACAGCAGTTAAATTTGGCGTTGCTTAGCCGGCAACAGCAATTGCTTGCCGAGTTAAATCAGCAACTGCAACAGAAACTGCAGCAGCAGCTTGCCGGATTAACTGAATTAAAACGCCATAATAAAGAATCTATGGCACGGGTAATGGAAAAAGTATTACTTACAGCGGATACAACTAACAGCGGAGCCACATTATGATATGGCGCCTTGAACCTGTTGGTTTATCCTGTCAACACCGTATCACCATATTAGCATTGTGCTGCGCCACACTTATCGGATGCTCTGCATCTTCGGTGTCTGATAGCAGACCGAAGCTAGCAGACTTACCGGCGTTTGACCGCAGTATTGTGGCAGTATTGCCTGATGTTAATGAGCAGCAACTAGACGCTTTGTATCAGCAAATCCTGCAGTTACAACCTGCGGCGCAAACCCGGCAGAAAATTTTGTATCGTTTGTCGCAAATGCATACCAGCCAGTTTGAACGGCAAGACTTAGCGCCAGAGCAAGAACAGGCGGCATTACAGCAACTGGTTCAACGTTATCAACAATTGCTTAACGATTACCCGCAAGACCCGAATAATGAGCTCATTAGATACCAGTTGGCGCGTAGCTACGATCTATTAGGGCAGCAGCAGGCCTGTCTGGAACAGTTAGACCAGTTGTTGCAGCATTACCCTGATTCCGGTTTCGCAAGTGAGGCCTGGTTCCGCAAGGGCGATATTCACTACAGTCGCAGTGAATATCCGGCCGCATTAGCCGCTTATCTTGCGGTGATAAATGGTCAGGAACTCACCCTCAAACAACATGCCCGCTATATGGCCGGTTGGAGTTACTTTAAGCAACAGCAATTTGAACTGGCGGATGAGCAGTTTTTAGCGGTACTAGATACAAGTTACAGTGAAATACATACTGACGAGCAGGATCCCGGTGTACAAGGATTACGTGCAGAAGTACTTCGCACTTTAAGTGTTTCACTCAGTTATCAGGAGCAAGCGCAGAGCTTACAGAGCTTGCTGCAGCGCGTAAGTTATCGAAGCGGCGAACGTCCGGTTGCCTTGGTTGCCGAGGTGTATCAGGCCATGGCCAATTTCCTGGCCGAAAAAGCCTTGCACAACGCTCGTTTGCAAACCTACCGGCTATTTATAACTGACTACCCTGAAAGTATTTTGGCGGCGCGTTTTCAGCTTACGGTAATTCAGCATTATTTATCCGACGCCAATGCACAGCAAGCATTGGCTGAACAGCAACAGTATTTGCAGCTATTTGGTCCGGAGTCTGCTTTTTGGCAACAAGCTAAGGTAGCTGAATTGACAGAAGTAGAGCCTAACTTACTGCAATATTATGACTATTTTGCCCGGGCTCAATATGCTAAGGCGCTGACGTTAGCGGGTGAACCACGTCAAGCTGCTTTTGCTGCCGTGATACCGTTGTGGCAACAAATGCTCAGTGTACTGGGTGAGCCATTACTGCAACATAGTTCGAAGCATAGCCCGCAGCAGGCGACATACTCTGCAGCCGATATCCGCTACTTACTGGCTGAATCCTATGCGGGTGCTTTGGATAGTGCCGCAGCGCTTAAACTGTACACGCAACTGGGATATGGCGCTGAACCTGAAAATGCCAGCTTGTTCACAACAGAAAGTGCTGCTTATAAAGCGTTATTAATAAGCGCCGAGCTGGCTGAACAAGACGAAACCTCAGCCCGCCAGCACTGGCAGCAACAAACTGACTTTGTTCAGCACCATCGCAGCCATCCTGCGGCGCAACAGGTTGCATTACAGCAGTTGCAGCAACGTTACAATGAACAAGATTATTTTGCTGTATTGCAGCACAGCGATGAGGTTATAGCCTGGCCTCTGGCAGACAAAAGTCAGCCAGCGCTGGTACAAGAAGCCAGGTTTTTACACAGCCAAAGTGAGTTGGCATTAACACACTATGCTGCGGCTGAGCAGAGTATTCAAACCCTGTTAAACGATGCCTTAAGCCCGGCACGACGTAATTTACTTACTGAGCAGTTGGCCTCCAGTATTTATCAGCAGGCGCAGCAAGCGGACGTTTCATCGGAGGTTGTGCAAGGCCATTTGCAGCGTTTGCTTAGTACCTTAAGCACTTCAGCCTATCATGAAGCGGCGGCATTTCAGCAGATTGAAATAATCCGCCAGGCATTGGATTACACTAGTGCAATACCGTTGCTTACGGCATTTATCCAACGTTATCCCGACAGTGAACGAACCCGTGCAGCCAAGGCACAATTGCTAGACAGCTACGAGCAAGCCGGGCAGTGGAGCAATGCCGCCACAGAGTTAACAACATTAGCAGCAACCATTACTGACACCGAGCAACAGCGTGAGGCACTGTATTTGGCAGCGCAGTATTTTCAAAAAGCGGGTGAAAATAATAACGCGCTTGATGCCTGGCGCAGTTATGCAAATCGTTATCAGCAGCCACATTTGCTGGCACAAGAAGCGCGCTTACAGCTGATACAGCTGTATCAGGCAGAGCAAGATGTGTACCGGCAAAACTTTTGGCGCAGCAAAATCGCCAGCTTCGAGCAACAGTTCGCCAGCGAAGGCAATGAACGCACTCAGCAATTGGCTGCGCAGGCACTGCTTGAACTGGGTCGACACGAAAGCGAGCTGTTCAATGGCATCAGATTAGCGCACCCGTTAAAGCAAAGTTTGCAAAAGAAGCGCCAACATATGACGGCCGCGATCAGCCATTTTGAGCAAAGTATGCAGTATGGCGTGGCGGCATTACTGACAGATGCACAATTTCGCGTGGCGGAACTTTATCAGCAAATGGCCAAGGCATTGCTGGCATCCGACCGGCCCAAGGGGCTGGACGAATTAGCGTTAGAAGAATATGAGCTGTTGCTGGAAGAGCAAGCCTACCCGTTTGAAGAGCAGGCTATTGCGATTTACCAGCAGAATACCCAGCTTACCCAGCAGCAATTGTGGGACCAATGGGTGCAACACAGTTTTAGCCGTCTGGCGCAGTTATTGCCGGCCAAATTCGATAAAACTGAAACCTATACTGAGGTAGCCAATGAGGTATTTTAATTTGGCGCGCCAGCCCAAGCTGTCAACGCTTAAGTTGCCATTTTCTCTGCTAATATTAAGTTATTTAACCGCGTGCAGTCAGCTACTGCCTGTCGCACCGGCAACCTCGCCTGAAGTCGCCTCCTCGCGCCCGGTTGAACCGGCACTGGCAACCGGTCTATTACCGCTTAGTGCTGTGCAGCAACAACAATTTGATTTAGCGAAGCAGCAATTGAACCAAGGTGAGTTTGTTGCCGCTATCCCTCAGTTACAGCAGTTGGCGTCAGCATTGCCTTCCTTGCCAGGCATCGGTTACAACCTGGCAATAGCGCAGTGGCGTAGTGGCGATATCGACGCCGCGCAGCAAACATTACGCCAAGTGGTCAGTGTGGCGGCACAGTATAGTGATGCCCATAATTTACTGGGTGTACTTGCAAGACAGCAGGGGCATTTTCGACTGGCTGAACAGCATTTTCAGCAGGCATTGGTGCCAGACAATCGTTATGCGGTCGCGCATAAAAATTTGGCATTTTTGTACGAGTTGTATTTAGGGCAATTGGTAAAGGCGAAAGATCACTATCAGCAATATTATGCGTTGACTAACGATCAGCAAGCAGTTGGTTGGATTGCCTTGTTGGAGCAACAACTAGCGCAGGAGCAAGCACGTGATTAAATTAAGCGTTGTTATAACAACATTGCTGCTTAGCCTGAGCGTATTGGCACAACAGCAACCTTCAACCGTTAAATTAGAGTCAACCATTAGCGGTAATCAGGAGCAGCCAAAAACAATTTATGTACTGCCCTGGCAAAGCCCGGTTAGTGTTATTCGTGTACCCGGGCAGTCATTGGCTACTGAAGAAGCCGTGCTGTCTCCATTAGATCGACAACAATTTCTACGTTTTATCGCAATACAGCAAGGCATTAAGCCATTGCCCGCATTGCAATCAGTTAACCCAAAAAATCAATAAGAGGTATTTCATGGAGTTTTTTAGCGGCATAGTGCGATTTTTACAGGAAGGTGGCGTATTTATTTACCCCATCGCGTTTATCCTGGTGTTAGGCATCGTGATTGCCGTTGAGCGCTGGTGGTTTTTACGCTCAGTATATGGTGTAAATCAACGTGCGGTTGGGCAGGTGCAATCGGCTGTGGCTCAAGCTGATACTCGTCGTATTCTTGAACTCGCATCAAACAGCACTGCCCCCTTGTTGGCTATGCTGGCCAGCGGTGTACATCGTCTGCGCTCATCATCGCGCCGCGAAGATATGGAGTACGCCATGGAAGAAGTGGTTTTGGAGTACAGTTTACGCCTGCAAAAGCGCACGCCGTTTTTAGCGACGTTGGCAAACGTTGCCACCTTGCTAGGCTTACTGGGCACCATTATGGGCTTAATTGCCGCATTCTCCGCCGTAGCCAATGCTGATCCGTCGGAAAAGGCCAGTTTACTGTCGTCCAGTATTTCAGTGGCGATGAATACCACCGCTTTTGGTCTGATAACGGCCATACCATTGGTATTTATTCATGCACTGTTACAAGGCAAAACGGCCAGCATTATCGATACGATGGAAATGGTCGGCATTAAGCTGATGAACAGTATTGCCAAACAAGCAGATGGTGGCGCGGATGATCAAAAGGCGTAAAGCACCGCTTGCTGACGCGGAGCTGGACATCACATCATTTATGAACCTGATGATAGTGCTGGTGCCTGTGCTGCTACTTAGCCTGGTATTTGCGCAGATCCGCGTGCTGAATATTCAGCTGCCAGCGCTAACCGAGCAATTGCTACAGCAAGAGATGGAGCAGCCACAGCAGTTAGAGCTGGCAATTTACCCCGACCGGCTCAGGTTAAATTATCCGGCGGGTGAACCGCTGCGGGTATTTGAGCTGACCGAACAGGGCAAATTAGATTTTGCTGCACTTAGCCTGTATCTGCAGGATTTAAAGCTAACTTTCCAGCAAAAAAATATAGAAAAACAAGACATTACCATACTGGCACCGGACGAACTGGACTACCAGACGCTGGTGACTGCAATGGACACCGTACGCTCGTTTAAAGCCGTGGTAGCGGCCGATGTTGTCGATGCTGAATTGTTTCCTTTCATCTCGCTAGGTGAATTACCGCAAGAGGAGGGCGCAGAATGAAGATGTCATTTCGCGCTAAGCGCCTGGAGCGGCAAAACCAGCGTCTGGCCCAAGCCAGTAAGCTAAATTTAGTGGCACTGATGGATATTTTTACCATCCTGGTATTTTTTCTGATGGTGAATCAATCGGAAGTTAAAGTGCTACAAAGCAATAAAGACATTAGCTTGCCGCGCTCGCTGTCACAGCAGTTACCAACAGAAAAGGTCATGCTTACCATTACTGCAAATGGCGTCTTGGTGCAGGGTAAACCTATCTGGCAAGGAGACTGGCAGCAGGACAGCAGCCTTTGGTTGCCAGAGTTAACACAGGCGCTGACTGATGAACTTAATTACCTTGCTCAAAGAGCCGGGCCTTTACCTGAACCGCAGCAGCAGGTTGGCCGTGCCTTGACTATTTTAGGTGATGCCGCTACCCCTTATGCTTTGTTACGCCAGCTAATGGCTATTTGTGCTGCTACCGAATATCGCGATTTATCGCTGGCGGTAGAGGCCGCGTCGCCTGCCGCTGTTTCGGAGGCGCCATGACGACATTAGCCATGGTCGCTCAGCATAACGGCCAGTTTGAAGATAAACGATTTTATCGCTTATTGTGGGTAGGTTTTGCGCTGTGGCTTATTTTTGCTGTGGTAGTGCCCATGTTTGAGGTGCCAGAGCTTAGCCGGCAAGTGCAGGAGCGGATCCCAGAACAATTGGCTCGTGTTATGTTGGAAGAGCGCAAAGCACCACCGCCACCTGAACCTGAGCCCGTGCCGGAACAAATTATTGAGCCCGCTAAGCCAGAACCTATGCCTGAACCGGAGCCTGTAGCCGCGGTTGCCGAGCCGGTAAAGCCAGATCCAAAGCAAGCACGTGAGCAAGCCCAGCAAGCGGGATTAATGGCAATGCGTGACGACTTAGCGGATTTGCGCCAGAGTTTTCAGCTAAATAACAGCCAGCCCAAAGTAAAAAGTCGCGGTGAGCAGCAAGCCACACAAGTTGAGCGTAAGCTGTTAAGAAATGACGCCGCGAAAACCTTTGCCAGTGCCGAAGCGACTGCGGTATCCGGTGATGTCGCGCGGTCAACATTAGCTGGCACCGGTACCACTGCCTTAGCAGAAGCGGAGCTACAGGGGTTGTCTTTAACCGGGCTGGCAGAACCAATTGCGCGCACTGACACGGCTAAAACCGGGCCACAAGGGCGGTCGGAGGCTGAAATTCGCCGGGTGCTGGAGGCCAATAAAAGCAGTTTGTACACCCTTTATAGCCGGGCACTTCGCAGTAACCCGCTGCTTAAAGGTAAAGTGGTTTTTGAGTTAGTGATCCGCGCAGACGGTAGTCTGGCAGAAGTGAATATCGTACGTAGTGAATTGAACGACGCTAAGTTGGAGCGACAACTGACCTTGCGGTTACGTTCGGTTGATTTTGGTGCTGAGGCAGTAGCCTTAACCCGTTCGGAGTGGACGGTAGAGTTTTTACCAGGCTGATAGGCAGCCAGAGGTGATAGATATGCGCAATTTGACCTACGTTAAAGGGCTGGTAATAAGTTGCCTGTTACTTAGTAGCACGGTACAAGCAGGCTCATTAGAGCAAGCGAAACGATTACATGATCGTATTGCCGGTGTACCGGCGGATGCCGCAACCCTGGCACAAATGCAGACGCTGATTGACAGTGGCAATGCCACTGCAGCTGCTGAGTTGGCGATGCAACATCCTGATTTTTATCGCACAACGTTAAAGTTGTTTTCGTCAGCAGCGACGAATCGTGATGAGGATGTGTTTGAACCACTCAATGACTACAGTGCGACAGTTATTGGTTTAGTGCGGGACGAGGTAGATTTTCGCCAATTGCTGCAAACTGATGTGCTATATGTTGGCGCCGATACCTTAGGATTACCACCATACCAAAGTAACAGCAATGAACATTATCTGGCGTTAGAACGCCAAGCAGTCGATTTAGCCCGTTACCTTGAACCACGCTCGCAAAGCACGTTAAATGGCATTCCGTCAGAGGCTGCAGCCGGCGTGATGACCAGCAGAGCAGCGGCCAAAGCGTTCTTTTATTTAGGCACTAATCGCGCCATGTTTCGCTACACCCTGATGAACCAGCTATGCACCGATCTTGAGCCTTTACAAGACATTACTACGCCAAGCGGGCGTATCCGGCAGGATGTTAGCCGCAGCCCGGGTGGAGATAGCCGCATTTTTAATAACCGCTGTGTTGGTTGTCATGCGGGGATGGACCCGATGGCGCAAGCCTTCGCGTATTACGACTACCAGTTTAGTGATGAAGATGGCAGCAATGGCCGTATTTTTTACCAGCAAAGCGGCACATTAAACGCCACAACACAAAGTCGGGTACAAGCCAAATATCACATCAATGCGGGCAGCTTTCCTTATGGATACCGCACAGAAGACGACAGTTGGCAGAACTACTGGCGCGAAGGACAAAATCAATCACTTGGCTGGGATAATAGCTTGCCCGGTGAAGGCGCTGGCGCTAAAAGTCTGGGTGAAGAACTGGCTAATAGCGCTGCTTTTGCGCAATGTCAGGTGAAAAAAGTGTTTCGCACCGTTTGCTTACGTGATGCTGAAAGCTTAAATGATGTTACCGCGTTACAAAGCATTAGTGAGCGCTTTACCACTGGCGGCTATGTGCTAAAACAGGTGTTTGCTGACACCGCAACCTATTGTATGGGAGATTAAGCGATGAAATATTCTTTACTCCCGTTGTTGATGCTGAGCCTGGTGCTTGTTGGGTGTGGAGGTGCAGATGTTGAGCAAAACCCACCACCGCCAAATCAGTCAGATAATATTAATTATCAGGGGCCAGCGCCGCAAACTGATGATATTCAGTTATTTAAATTAACCTTGTGGGACAACGTTGCCAGTAATAATCGCTGCGGTGCCTGCCATGTGCAAAATAATACCGCGCCGTCGTTTGCCCGTAATGACGATATTAATTTGGCTTATGCTGCCGCGATACCCTTAGTTAATTTACCTGATCCAGCGCAGTCGCTACTGGTTACAAAGGTGGCGGGTGGCCACAACTGTTGGCTGGCCAGTGATACAGCCTGTGCTGACACCCTAACGCAATGGATCCGTAACTGGGCCAACAGTGCTGAAACCGAAAGCGCTACGGTAACATTGGTTGCGCCGCCGGTGCGCCAGCCCGGTGCCAGCAAAGTGTTACCAGAGTCACCGGCATTATTTAGCGCGGGCGTGTATCCGTTGCTTCGACAGTTTTGTGTGAATTGTCATGCGCCAGGTGCAGCACAACCCCAAGCGCCATTTTTTGCTGACAGTGATCTGGCTGCAGCCTATGAAGCCAGCCGTAAGTTGATTAACTTAGATCAGCCGGAGTTGTCGCGTTTTGTTGCCCGTCTTGGTGGTGAGTTTCACAACTGTTGGTCTAATTGCGAATCAGATGCGCAGCAAATGCTTAACGCCATTCGACAGATTGCTGACAACGTAGAATTAACCGAACTAGACGCGAGTTTAGTACCCTCTAACGCCCTGCGTTTGGATGATGGTGTCGTAGCCTCAAGCGGTGGCAGGTTCGAAGCCAACCAAATTGCATTTTATCAGTTTAAAACCGGCAATGGAGCCATTGCCTACGACACCTCTGGGGTGGAGCCTGCAGCAAACTTAAGTTTGCAGGGTGACATAAGCTGGGTAACCGGCTGGGGCATTCAGATTAACAGTGGCAGAGCACAGGCCAGTACTGGCAACAGTGCCAAGTTGTCTCAGTTAATTTCGGCTACCGGTGAGTTTAGCGTAGAAGCCTGGGTGGTACCGGCGAATGTGGTACAAGAAGGCCCGGCGGCCATTGTTAGCTACGCGGGTAGTAATACGGAGCGCAATTTTACGCTGGGGCAAAGTCAGTACAATTATGACTTTTTATTGCGGTCTGGTTTGAGCGATTTCGCCGGTATGCCAGCGCTGAGTACGCCGGATGCCGATGAAGTATTACAGGCGACATTACAGCATGTGGTGATAACGCAAGACCCGGTGAACGGCAGGCGTATCTATGTCAATGGCCAGGACACCGGGTTGGCAGAGCCTGCCGATGCTATTCGTAACTGGGATAACACCTATGCACTGATTGTTGGTAACGAAGCCAATGGCAACCGGCAATGGCAAGGGGCGGTGCGCTTGTTAGCAATACACAATAAAGCCTTGTCTGCGGCGCAGATTCAGCAAAACTATGATGTGGGTGTTGGGCAAAAGTTTTATCTGCTATTTGGTATTGGCGAGCTGATTAACCTGGCGCAAAGCTATATTGTGTTTGAAGTGGCCCAGTTTGATAATTATTCTTATCTGTTTAATGCACCTTATCTGATTAATCTTGCCGGTAGCAGTTTGCCGGACGACCTGACAATCAGTGACATGGCCATTGGCCTTAATGGTAAAGAAGTGGTTACCGGCCAGGCTTGGTTGAAGCGCCAGTTTGACGTGCCAGCAAGTGCGGATTTAGCAGAAGGTGCCGTGCTCTCCACACAAGGTACGATTATAGCGACAGAGCTTGGTGCTAATAGTGACGAGTTCTTTTTGTCTTTTGGTCGCATTGGTGATCGCCAAAATGTGCGCACAGGCATCAGTGTGCCGGTTCAACAAATTTTGCCTGCAGCTGGCCAAAGTAGCGACATTGGCCTTAGAACCTTTGCTGAAATTCATGCCAGTATGAGTGCATTAACCGGGGTGTCGCAGCAACAGGCTGCAGTGGCTCAAGTGTATCAAACGGTGCAACGTCAGCTGCCTGCCGCTGAAGCGATTGATACCTTTGTATCGGCACAGCAAATGGCAGTAACACAGCTGGGTATTGCTTACTGCAATGCCGCGATAGAAGACAGCAGCATCCGGCAAAGCTGGTTTGCCGGGGTAAATTTTGCCGCTAGCCCGGCAGTAACCTATAGCCAAGCAAACCGCGCTCAGTTTTTAACCCCCTTGCTGGACAGGTTAATACCGTTATCTCCGCAAAGCTCAGCAGTTAGAACAGAGGTGCAAGCCGAATTGGATGCACTTATTAACCGGCTAAGTAGCTGCGGTGGCAGTTGCAGTAGTGATAGAAGCCGAACAATCGCAAAAGCTGCTTGTACAGCCGTGTTGGCAAGCGCCGAATTACTGGTGCAATAGGAGACGTATGATGAAAACAAAACAACCGTTGCATCCTGATAGCCCCTTACTGCACGCTTGCCACAGTAAACCGGTAAGCCGGCGTGACTTTATCGCGTGCGGCCTAAGTTACGGTGCTGCTGTGCTAACTACCGGTTCGGTTTTTGGCATGTTTGCCAACCCGAATAAAGCCCAGGCTGAATTGTCACCCGATTTAGAAGCATTAAAGCAGCTATGTGGCATTAACGTACAAGGCGCGGGCAAAATTCCGTTTATTTGTTTTGATTTAGCCGGTGGCGCCAATATTGCCGGTTCAAACGTACTGGTGGGCGGTGCAGATGGTCAGCGAGACTTTTTATCGGTGCAAGGTTATAGCAAGTTAGGCTTGCCTGCCGACCAGGTCCCTACAGCGGTTAATGCGGCTAATCCGGCTGGTGGCTTTATTAACGACCAGCTTGGGCTGGCGTTTCATAGTGACTCACAAATGCTCGCTGGCATTTTGGAGCGCACCAGTATGGCAACCCAGGCCATGACCAATGGTGCAGTACTGCCATCGCGCTCAGAAAATGATACCGGCAATAACCCGCACAACCCGATGTACGCTATTGCTAAAGCGGGTGCCAGTGGTTCTTTAATGCCGCTAATTGGTTCCAGAAACTCAGATTCTGGCGCCAATTCGATGACGCCAATGGAATTTTACAATGCTGAGCTTAGGCCAACAAAAATTGATCGCCCCAGTGATGTTACCGGCTTGGTGGATGTGGGCGATTTATTTGGTTTATTAGATCAAAACGATGCTGTAGCAGTGATGGAATCAGTACAGCGCATCAGCGACAGCAAATTAGGCCGGGTTAACACCACGATTAGTCGTGACGCCTTAATAAAAGAACTGGTGCGCTGTGGCTATGTTAAAAGTGCAGATTTAGCTGACCGTTTTGGTAACCCGGCAACCCTAGACCCGGCAGCCGATCCGGATATCGTCGGTGCAGCGGGAATATTTACTGCAGAAGAGTTTAATGGTGATGCCGAGTTTCGAAAAACGGCGTCGGTAATGAAACTGGTGGTAAACGGCTTTGCTGGTGCCGGTTCTATTACCATGGGCGGTTTTGATTATCATACGGGCGAGCGTGGCACCGGTGAGCTGCGTGACTTGCGTGCGGGACGCTGTATTGGCGCTTGCCTGGAATATGCCGCAAGGATGAACCAACCATTGATGATCTATGTGTACAGTGATGGCTCGGTTGCCAGTAATGGCCGCATAGATGACTCTGCAGCAGGTCGGGGCAAAGGTGAGTGGACCGGCGACAATTCCTCTACTGCAGCCTCTTATATGTTGGTCTATAGTCCATCTGGCCGGCCGTCGCTGCTGGGCGGCACGCCCACGGAACAAGCGCGTCACCAGCAAATTGGTTTTATGCGCTCAGATGCCTCGGTTGAAACCGGTTCATCAATAGCGGCTAACAATGTGAACTTATTAGTGCAAACGGTGTTGTTAAACTATTTAGCCCTGCACGGAGAACAAGGGCGCTTGGCTGAAGTAGCACCATTTCATGGTTTAGGCAATGCGGCTAGCCTGGACCGGTTAACGGCATTTGCCCCTATTATTTAATATGCAACTAAGATAGTGTTATCTTAGTTTTCCTGAATTTTGGCCATGGCATTACTAGGGCTTGTTGATCTTTCGAGATGGATTATTAGACAGCATGATGGGCTGGTACAATTACTTTCGCCAAAAACTAACCATGACAACCCATCATGCCAAGGACAATGTTAACAGACGAGTGCTGGTCAAAGCTAATCAGATTGATGCTTAAAACAGGCCGCATTTATGACAAACCGGAACACAGAAATACTTTCGAAGGCATTTTGTACCGGATGCGGGTCGGTTGCCCATGGCGCGATGTGCCAGAAACTTTTGGAGATTGGAGCGCCATCTACCGGCGTTTTAACTTGTGGTCTAAAAAAGGCATTCTGATGCAGCTATTCGCCGAGTTAAGGCA
>NZ_AUDG01000013.1 GCF_000425345.1 Rheinheimera baltica DSM 14885
AGCCAGTCTTGGCGAAACAACTGGAGCCGGCTGAGTGTATTCTTCGACTATCCACCTGAAATCCGGAAGGTTATTTACACGACCAACGCGATTGAATCTCTGAATGCCAGCTTGCGGAAAGTGACTAAAACCAGACGTTCATTCCCGAACGACGAAGCCGTGTTAAAACTGCTATATCTGGCTTTACATCAAATTGCGAAGAAGTGGACAATGCCACTTAGGGACTGGAAACCGGCGATGAATCAGTTCATTATCATGTATGGTGACCGTGTATCGCTATGAGAAACAGCCACTTACACAGAAAATTTTACATACTCTAAGAAAATCGCCCGAGCAAGTTCAAGCTGCGGTATAACAACCCAATCGTGTTTGTTACCCCAACAACAGAAAGCGTTCTGTATTCCGTCTTTATCTCGGATTGACTTGAAGCTGCTGATCTCTGGAAACTCAGCCAATTTTGCTTCGATAAGCTCATAACCAGGTTCAAATGTGATTACTCTGTCTATGCGGCGCGATTGTTTCTTTTGACTATTTAGCAGCTTCCCTCGACTAAGCATTGATAAATTCGATAACTTGGTATGCTTTTTATCTTGCGTAGGCCAGCACCAAACCGCAATTGACCATTCAGGTACATTGTTGTACCGAAAGAAATCCCCGATATGAACTATAGTCGTATCTGACCCGAATCCTTTTATTGCGGTCACTCAACCTCCGATCAGAAGAAACGTAACTCAGCCAAAACACGTTGGCTATCTGCAGTTAAACGCTCCTTACTTAGCCCTGCTTGACGCAAAATAACCCAATTTTTTAGTTGTCCGGTATCTCGGTAAATCTGGATACAGGCATTGCTTAAGCGCCTTAACTGATATTCAGTAATGGTTTCGGAATATCGCTGCAAGAAGGACTTAACCAACGGTAATTTATCTAAATTTTTCTCAACAGTGCTTTTATTATTTAGCTGCGATAACAGGTAGTTTGCAGACAGCCGTGGTGCGAAAGAGTCAATTTCATTTGCCTGCAACACACTGAACAAACGCCTAACGATCATCAAATCTCGTTGACGCCAGTCTGCTTTTTGCTGAGGAATTGACCTGACTTGTTGATGTCTTGCATTAAAGTGGAGCAGCCATGCCCTGTCATTTCGGTAAAACCAGGCATACAAAGCTTTACCAGTACCGTTTTTACGGGCCGCTGTCACACCGACCTCTAATACAGCTTGTTCCCATAACTGCCGTTTGCTCTGCAAGTCTTGATTGATTGCTGTCTGTTGGCTGGTTGTCGGAACGAAAATTTTCGTATTTGGTTTCATTTGACGAACCCGTTTAATAATTTCTTCTGGCGATAAATTAGGCAGCAATGTCTGCCAAACAACCCCATGTTCTAGGTAACTGAACGCTTTTCGGTGTTTGCGGAATATACTTTTTAGCCAGCAAGTATCGGTGGCGGAATTGATTTGCAGATGCAATTGGTTGAGTGATTTGCGCTGGAATGTATTACTGACCAATGCATAGACTTCATCATGCTTGATATGCCTGCCTCTGCACAAACCAAAGTCGACAGCCAAATCACGGTAAAAGGCTGTCCATTGTGAAAAACTGGGTGAGCCGTCAGGCTCCATATCGATCAATTTGCTGGCGTATTGTGCTAAACGCAGTAAATCTGGATTGCTGATCCCAGCATTTAACGAGGTTTCTGGCTTAACATTTAACGCATGGAATTGATGCCGATGATCGGCTGTACCAACTCGAAATAGATGAAGAGCTCCATGCTCAGGACAAAGGTCCAAACCGGGGAAAAACCAATTACGCTGCCAGAAAGTCTCGCCATATTTTTGGGTCTGGTCTTTTAGACATGCTGAGCAGTAACGCAAACGGTCATCGGTCTTAACCCTGGATGCGGCAACCCCAAGTAACAGGTGCACTGCGCCTTGTGAACGCCTAGCCATAAGTTGTATGGCGCGGGTTCGGTGAGGCTCTGTTACAAATGGTGCATAGAGCGGAAACATAGTGTGTCTATAGATCAGCTCCTCTAACGAGAATCGACCGGTGCTTTGTAACTGTTCGGATAATGACTGTAAATGACAGGGTAGATCTAACGTGGCAATCACTTTACGGTTGTTAAAAACTTCGTCCAGTAGCTGCTTGGGGCTTGTAATACCATGATAAATGCTGGCACGCGCCACTGTGCTATAGATGAGTTCATTCGGATATGGCACAGGAAAATTATGCATGGCATTACCCAGCCAAATTCAGTACGGAGGTTAAATCTAACAGTATCCCTTGTTTGTTAAGTGCGGCGTGGACGTCGGTTGCGTTCTTGCACTGCGACTTGATAAAACGAAGGTCCCCTAATGGCAACTCGTCCCAGCAATTGGGTTTGATAATCGTTGATTTTTCTCTGGCTTTTAAACTTTGTCCCTTCACTGAAGTATCACTGTCACCGACTGATGAAATCCAATTCGAGACAATTGGTAATAGCTGAACCATGGTCAGCTGAGGATTTTCCGCAAAAGCTTTGCGCACTGTGGGCACCAGCAAACTAGAGTCATACACATCTTTAAGCAATAAATACAATCGTCTTTCGTCCTCCGTTGCCAGCTGCTGAAGAGCCTTTTCTTCGGTCGTTTTTTCTTTCATAGCAGCAATATCTTGCTGTAATTGGATAAGCCGCTTATCCATCTCTGGAACCATTAGATCAGAATACTGTGCAATTTTCTCCGGTATACCTGAACGAAGCGCAGCAAGCATGGGATGTACCGGTATGAGCTCATCTTCATATACCTGACGTAGCAATCCCTCCGTGATGCGTTCTTTGCCAAGTGCAAGTGCACGCAGTTGCGCCAATACAAAAAGCTTTACTACGATATCCATCACGCCTTGACTCAGTTCGTACCATACAGCGCGAATGTCTTCGGTCAGCAACACATCTCGATTTTGTAGTAGCTGGAGCTTCCAGAGGTTATTGGTAAATGCGACCCACTCTTGATTGAGTTGGTCGGCTCGTCCTTGCGCCATTGGTTCCCAAAAAATGGCACCAAGGCCAGCACCTCTGCGGGCAGAACGTAAATCTGCTTCAAAAATGTCCCTCGCTTTTGGTGTACCAATCAACATGACCGGTACACCTATGGTATTGACCATGGTCACAAAGAAATTCAACATTTCTTGCGAACCACCCGACTTTGAGCGGCTAAGATGCTGAATTTCATCAATCACCAACAATCCCAGCGCATGAGTGTTGGCAATTTGGGCCATTAACGCCAACATCGTTTCAATACCATGTCGCTTGAGGCCGTACCTCATTTCGTATTTTTCGCCTATAGCTTTATCGAGTGCCCGAAAAAAATTTAGGCAAATCTCTTTTAGAGAGCCGTTATGTGAGCAATCCACTTTCAGGTAAACCACTTGTTCCAGGTTGAACTGTGGGTGATAAATGACTTGAGGATAGGTTTGTAAGATCCGTTCTAACGATGTGGTCTTACCGCTGCCGGAACAACCAATTAGCAACATACTTTGAGCAGTGGATTTTGCCTCTTCAAATCTGAAGGTTGTCAAATCACCGGTCTGGACCCTTTCATACCCGTTTTGTAAATGCCGCTGTAAATCGCCAGTTTTTGGATTTCGGCCAACATAACCGCCTCGGATCATCAATGAGACCCGTTCGCTTAACAGCATATGTGCGCCAAGTGGTTGAAAGAACTCATCAGCAATCCGACAAATATTGTGGGCGCGTGTAACTCTGGACTTTTGTAAATCGTCTGGCTGAAAGCGCATGCTTGATCGCAGTGCCGCGGCACTATCGAACGATTCTTGTAACGGTGGCAATGCTTCGATAAACGGATTGCCGGCATAAGCGGCAACACCAGTATCACGATATATCGCGGATATTTTTGAGGCAGTCATTCCTGGTTCTCCCCGTTATCTTCAAATAGCCCAGGCACAAAGGTTGGCAAGCTATAATTTTCTTCAACAGGTTTTAGTGCCACCACATCTGCAAGCGGTTTTTCGACTTCAGCAATCACAGGCCGAACCCTTTGCAGCCGCTTTGCATCCCTTGCCGCTTTTTTATTAGGTCTGATCTGCTGAATACGTTCACGATTACTCGCTGAAGTGGCTGGCGATTGCCTAGTTGCGGTTGTAATTTTCCCCTGTATAAAAGCGTCTAATTCCCGTCGTTTCACATCTGCGACAAATTTTGCATTTGCTTTGTTGTGCTTTTCCGCCGCCTGTATTTCCCAAACTTGCCAGAAGCTCAGCCCACGAAATTGACGACTTTTATCCGTTAACAAACATTCCCAGTACACCCGGTTGCCGGATTGTGGAAAGAGATAAATCCTATCTGCGCAACCTGGTTCATAAGCGGCTTCCAGTGAATCTGGCCGGTAAATTTCAGTACTACGATGTAACCAGCCTTCTTTGAGTAACTCAGAGCTGGAATAAAACATTTCAAACAATCTCACACCAAACGGCGAAATCGTAACCTTGGCACGCGGTAATAAGGCAATTTGAAGATGCTTCGCGTCAATCTGGCGCAAGCTGCCCATCCGATGTTGCATCCCCCATTTCCATAGCTCTATGGGTATTGACGGAATGTCAGCTGGTAGATCTTCATCACGGTCATATTTCTCCATAACATGGTAATTGTTCCGAAATACGATGGTCCGCAGGATAATTTGAGAAAAATCGGTAATCGACATCACTGCATCAAGGCGATAATCTCGTTCACCATGCTTTTTTATCCGATTGCCTTCGACGGCACCTGGCGCATAGGGTTTAAACTCTGCCTGTAAAGTCCTGAAACAGCTTTCAACAATCCCTTTAGCATCGCCGCGGCGGGGCGGAGCACTTTCGATACGAACGTTAAATCCAGCAATCAGAGCATCAACCTGATGACTCATCATCTCCCCACGGTCTGCCAAGATGACATCTGGCAAGCCGACGCATGGCCACTCTTCAAAGCTGATATCAATACCAAGTTCGCTACAGACCTCAGTTTTATCGATGCATGCATTCAAAATCGCCTGCATGGCAACGACATAGGACGCGTTATCAAAACCAAGATAAAAGCCTGTGATCATTCGGCTAAATACATCAACTACAATATAAACCGTTGGGCGTCCAATAATCTTGCTACGGTCTTGATCATCAACCAGATAGATATCTGCAATGGTGGCATCAATTTCATAACGACTGCCGGGGCCAAGCGCATGTGCTGTTGCGGTGCTTGAAAGCGGCCAGATATCTTTTTTATAAATTCCAGGGTCTGTTCTGGCGATTAGACGTTCGGACTGTTTATATTCTCGATTGTAAAAGTAGCGAAATTGTCTAATCGTTGGCCTATCCGAGACCGAAATATTGGGAAAGTACTGTTCAAACAAATCCGCAAAACGACGATAGGCAACGGTCGTTTTTTCTGCATTTTTATTCAGCAAATGTTTCTCAATGGTGATTCTGAATAAACGTTCAATATCGGGTGTTACTTTCATCCCCTCGCCGTCACCATATTGACGAACGCGCCCAATTTTTTTCTGGCCAGTCGCCGCTCTGGTTTTTCCTGGAGCTCCACTTTTCTTGTAGTCTGGCAGCAATGAATTCGGGCTCTGCCCGCGCTGCCAGTAGCGACGTAGCAGCTTATAAATTGTTGCGATTGAAGCGTTCCCAGACTGACGGACTATCTCAACCCGCTGAGCACGAACTTTAGGGTCAAAGCATAGTGTATCCACAATAATCGGTTGAATCACACTCAACCCCAGTTCCCGTCTTTTGTAAGCAACGGAGCCGAATGCAGGCTCATCCAAATAATTTGCTTCAAAGGGATCTTCATGCCGCAATAAACGCGAATCATCAATGAAACTGCTTAAAGTCAGTTCATGAACGTATTCAGGCTGTGCAGTCTCCGATTCAATACAGATCCAAACAACTTCACCAGGTAACACCAGCAAAATGCGGTAAAGTTTGCCGTCAAACTTCACGACCTCATTGGTTTGCCACATGGAGCAAATCCTCTATATCACTGAATGGACAAAACACCAGATCTGAGGCTGTGAGCATTCTATACGCTTGATGCATGTTAAATTTTAGATAGCCGTTTGCGATTAACGTTCTTACATCTCGCAGTGTTTGTCCAAGTTCCAAGTCATAAGCGGTATCCATTTGCTTACATACATCAATCATTTTTGACTGGGGCGATTTACTAAACGCACTTTCAAGGATCGGCAACTGTTGAATCAGCTCAACATCAATCAAGCCATCTGATTTCGTCGGGTACAACCAACTGATATTTTGTTTGATGGCCGGGTCAATTTCATGTTCCGTCACTAAAAACCATGGGATTTGCTTCGATAGCCAATAACGACGCTCGATTTCAAGTTTTTCAATAGTATTCGTATCATCGAACGATTCAGATGATTTCACCTGTACAGCAAACTGTCGATGAGGGCCAATTTGAGAATCAACGAGGAAATCGGATGACATCACCTGATCTACACCGCGTATGCTGGGATGCCTCAGACCATTGTCTTTAGCTATTGCTTGAGTTTCATCTCTTCGTAACGGGAATTGCTCTCTAATATCAACGATATGAGGTGCCCACTCAAACACTAAAAACGCTGCAAGTTCTAGATCTGACAATAAATGATGAATTCTGCCGGTTTTATGTGAATACACTCGGTGCGAACGGCCTTCGGAGGGAACATCTTGTACATAAAGCCAAGGCGTGTACTTTTTGCCAACCCCTTGGCCACGACCGTCTTTAATCCGACGCGCAATTTGAAGTTCAGAGAGAGATTGCTGAGATCTGCCCATAAAAAAGTCCAGTATGCTTTTTAATCAGCATAACTGGACTTTTTCATTTTACAAATATTTTGTCCATTTTAGATCTATTTTGTCTCGCTTTAGATCTATTTTGTCCATTTTAGAACTATTTTGTCATCCCACAATTTATTGTCATCTGAAAATAAAGTTTAATCATGAGTCCAAGCCTGCTGCTCAGATTTTTAATCTATTCTTCAATTAACGCAAGTTTAAGTATCATCATGAAAATAATTTCCAAAAAATATGCTCATTAATAAGCGAAATTAAAGTGTCATCATCGGAAACTGGTAAAACTGAACTACTAATATGTTGATAGCCTATGAAAAACTAAATAAAGTGACCTGATCTCCCGACTTAGCAACGTTCACCGTACTTGTCTCAAGCGGCTCAACGTAGCATAACTTAATCAAGTCATTCTCAATTGCCGCAGCACCAGCTGCTAATGTCGATATCTTCGTATTCATCGGACTTAGCGTAATATTACTGTTTGAATACTTACTAACTTCTTGAAGAATAGAATTTTTTGCTGAAAGAACATCTGAACAAGAGAAGGTAAAGGTATTAACATTATTACGGTACGCTCCTCCAATTGACTCAATGAAGCTTTGAAGCTTTTCACTAACTCTCTGGTTCTCTGCAAAAAGAACTTCTCCGTAGGCTTCAGTACCAATGCCAAGGGAGATTGAGGTGGGCTCAAGCTCTTGAATTAGCTCCTTAGCTCTATCGAACTCGAAACCTACCAAAATAACGAGATGGTGCAATGGCTTTGAAGGTAAAAAGGTTCCTGGATAGCTCAAAACTGACCGGATACTTTTAACTCCTTGAGATATCACATTGCTGTAAGTCGCTGCACCAACATAAATAAACTGCACTTTTTCCGATAGACAATACTCATGAAGTATTGCGTTAAGGATCAATAAAGACTCATGATTAATGGCTGATATGTCAATTAAAGTGCGCTCAGAATACTGATTAATTAAAGGAACCAATTGTTCAACAATTCGCTTCCACAACGTGAAAGCATCTAAACTTGCTATCGGAAGTTTACTAAAACGCTCATTGTATCTATTTTCTAAGTCAGTTAATTTCTCTGGATCAGAAATATCGCCTGATTCAAGCATAAAAACATAATCAATCCTGTTTTCCGATATTGCAGAAATGGCCTGATGCCAGCGTTGATCCAAACCAACGCTTCCTACAAAAAGCATGTTGGTTTTACCAATCTGATTATCAAGGAATTTAATATCAATATTCATTTCTCAGCCTCTACAGTAAAGAGCCCTGAATTGGATCAGTATCTGAAGCAACAGTCTCAACTCCTTTCTCTTTAAGTTTAATAATTAGTGATTTAGGGTGAGTTGATGCATTCTGTAAGAAGTTACAAGTAACAAACTTGTATGCCGAAAATCCTATAGGGTCTAGGTTAAAAGAAGGTGCTAGCCGTCTGGTTAGGACATAGAGATTCGTGCGACCAAACCCCTCTTTTGTGCCTATGTGTGTTTCATAAAAAAAACCCTCTTGGACACCCAACATCAAAACCCGCCGGAGTTCTGAGCTCATATTCTCCGGATCTGACAGCGCGAAAGAGAAAAACTTTCTTTCCGAAGCATTGGACTTCATCGCAGCAAAAAACATAGCACCAATAACGTTTATAAGATTTCTAAGCCTAGTTATCGTCTGGAGGTGATTGTCTGGATCAGGATTACCCTCACACTCAGCAGTGATCCTATCAAAATGTCCAAATAACAGACTATCAGATTCCTCTCTAGCTACAATATCTTGATTGGTCGGTGAGATATATCTGAAATCTGTTCCGCTTGAGTGCCGAGCTTGCAAAGAAAACATCTTAGAAGCTGGCTCCAAGAAATAGCGAATTACCCCTGAGGATAGATGCACGAGTTGATTAAACCCAGCATATTTATAAGTAGATGTATTTTTTGACGCACCGCCAAGACTTACTATATAGTCAGGTCTGGCATAACGATATGCGTCATCAGATGGCCGGTTACTCCTAGAAGGAATTTCTCCGCTTTTATACTTAGCAATTATTGAATCTATTTCTTTTTGTTGTTTAGCGTCAAAAGGAAAATAATCTTCAGGATCAATATCGACATCAATGCCGAAATTTTTCTTGTAATATAGAGACAACCGTTTCTTTGTTACTTCCTTAACCCATTCTGGATACTTGTCTTTTTTCGATCCTGTATAGACGTTAGAATATTGAATTTCAACAAAGTCATGAGGAGTTTCTATTCTTCTTCCGCTTATTGTCAAGAACGTCTTATAGTTCATTTGTGTAGCCAATTTGAAAGAAACAATATCTGTTGTTCTGTATGATACCCAAGTATTTATTATTTTCGTTTGTATTAAATTAAGGTTATCAACATCGTCAATCAAAATATAGATTGGCCCATTTGGCATAAAACTAAGAGACTTCAGACTCTCCATGACAGGCACAACAAAATCAAAATAACTAAATAGAGGCCCCTCATAATCTGGTGATTTACCTAAACCAGAAAGAACTTTTCTTAAGTACTTTGTATGATACTTATAATAACCATCAATTATATTCAGAGTTTCTTGAAGTAAACAAGTAGAAACGTCTTCGGAAACCTCTAATTCAACCCCATAGGATTTTATTGATTTCAAAAAATTGTTAAAGAAAAAATCCCTATACTCCAAAACATCCTCAGAATTGAGAGTAACATACGATTTTATATGAGAAATAACTTTAGAAACAACAAAGCAGGAAAGAAGATGCTCAGATATTATGAATTGTGCACTGTCGCTACCCAAAGAGCTGAAGTCCATAATATCTATGTCTATTTTCTTTATTGAGCTATAAACAGCAAAAAAATCAAGTTCCTTTACTGGCTTTCCGTAGATCAGGCTCTGGCAATCCGGAGCCAATCTCCTCAGCATCATACTTTTACCGCTACCCCGATGGCCGTGTATAAATACATGACTACTAACAGAGATATTGTATGACTCTTCAATTGGGACGAATAAATCAACAATTTCATTTGCTGTCATTTGTTCTGGAGTATCAACAGAAAAGGGGTTATCGTAACTCATCATTTATCAGTACTCCTTCCGCCGTACTCCTCTACTATTCTATTGTAATCCATAAAATATTTTGCATCAGTATCTATTATGCTTTCCTCTCCCAAGGGGTAATCTCTTTCCTTCAGAGGAAATTTTATTTCGTCGATTACATTAGGATGGAAAGATTCTTCATCTTCAGTATCTTCAACAATTATTATATGTACAGATATTTCTTTTATTTGGGCGTCACCATGCAGGAATCTATTGCAGTACCGTCGTTCAAGTTCTAGCTTTTTTAATCTGCTAATAATTACATCGGGAAGGTTAACTTTATCTTCAACTTCTACTCCAGCCACCTCTTTATATATTTTATAAAAAACAAGCAGGTCTGATTTCCTGACCTCCAGCCTTATATATAATATTTTGCCCTCAACATGATTACTAACTATGGATTGCGCATACTTATGAAATACTAAATTATGCTCTGGGATTCCACTCTCTACCAAAATACCTATTCGTTGTCTATTTTCACAGATTTCATCTGCAAATCTCGTAATAGCTGCAATTTTCTTGGATCTAATTCCACCGATAGAACCAACCGAATTAATTGTATCCGGAAGACTTCCTATCGTATCCTTACTGCCGTTGCTTGTAGTCCCCCCATGGGCACCACCGATAAAGCAGACTTGTCGATTTTCTACGGAATCATCTATTAGATGAGGAATTTTATAGTCAATAATTACTTTAGATATTAGCTTTTCATGATCATCTCTACCGTAAATATTTCCAACATCATGAAACCTAATACTAAGTAAGAGTAGATATATTTCATATGCATTCAATATCCACTTTCCTGACCTCACCAAATCAGCTACATTTCTAACATCATCGCTAGTTTTCAGTCCAAGCATAATACCTGCGAATCTGATAACTAAGTCAAAATGCTCTTCGCTATGGTCAGTATACAATCCCGATCTTTTTGAATTAGCAGCAAGCCCAGCGTTAACATTTTTATACACCTTTTGCTTTAGGCTGTTCGTAATTTCGTTGTACCTAGTAAAATAGCAGACGTCTCTTGGGAAGAGGTCGTGCTCATCAGAAACGGACTCAAGTAACTTCTCAAGTAACAATCTATTATTTAATTTTGACGTCATTATTTAATCTAGTATTTGTTTGAAAATTGCTTCAGCAAGAAATGGCGGAACGGCATTTCCCACTTGCTGTTGTTGGAAACCTATAGAGCCTTCGAATACAAACGCGTCTGGAAATGATTGCAGCCTCGCTGCTTCTCTTACGGATAATCCTCGGTCTTGTGTTGGATGTATTAGCATATTCTTTCTGAAGTTACCTATCACAACTGAAGGACTGTCAGCACAGAGCCTACGGTAAATTCCTGTATGGCATCTACTTCTATCCTTGTAATTCGACATTAGAGCTTCAGGAATATTTTCCCAATTACCGCCTTGAGGTATGTGTTTATAACGCTCAACAACAAAAGGAGCATTTCTGGTCACTACGTTATTGCGGCATCCAACAAGATCGCCTCGCATCCGCTTCACATATTCGTTAACTGTATTGTTACCGTATTCTAAATAACACGTTGCATGACCATTTTCAAGTTTAGGTAAATCTATCAGTGCTTCGCCCACTGTTACTTTTTGAGTTAATGGAGGCTCAGGAAAGTCGAATTTTTGTTTATGCAGGCTTGCTACAATGAAAAATCTGTCGCGACGTTGCGGAACACCATAATCTTCAGCATTTAAGACGTCGGCTGCACAGTCATACCCCAGTTTCGTTAGCTCCGAAATCATACCCTCGGCAAAAATACCACCCTCAGTTTCCAGAATACCTTTCACATTTTCAAATACAACCCAGTCAGGCATGTACATCTTGACTACACGAAGGAACTCCAGAAACAGCCAGTTAGTTTGATTTTCTGATGAACGGGTTTTTTGATTGGAAGTAGAGAAACCCTGACATGGTGGACCACCGAATAGCACAACTTGCTGATCACGTTTTTTGGCAATCGCAATCTTCTCGAATTTTCTAATATCGTCGGCAAATACTCCAAGCTTGGGCTGATGGTTACGCAGATATGTTGCAGCAGCATATTTGTCTGCCTCTACAACAATCTGCACATCAATGCCAGCTTGCCTGGCACCCAGAGACATTCCCCCAGCTCCCGCAAATAAATCAATTCCAATCATGTGATTCGCGTTATTGTTTTTTGTACGCGCAGCGTAACGGTGTTGCGGGCTTAAGTCAATATTCGTTTATACGATTAGCATCTCATTGTCAACAGATCATGCTTACTTGGATACCGTTCAGTCTGCTCTCTTATGCTATGAGCCCCGCTTTTATTCTTTCAAACCAACTCGCTGCATAATCTTTGGCTGAAGCGTGTCTTACAGAACAGAGGTTAATAGTGTGGTCTTTGAAAACTGAAACAGGCCACCTTAATGAGTTTTTGAGGAGCGATATCAGTATAGTCTTTATAAGTTCAGCCTCAATTAAATCGCCGGTTATGCTGAATACTCGTGTAGTTAACCTCCTCTTGTTATCTGACGTATCGACCTCTAACAGATACTTCATTCGCCCCATATAAACGAACTTTGCAAGTAGATAACATCGCTCAGAACCATCTACTTTTAGGTGCAAGTGGCAGCGTTTAACCGCTGGTAGCGGTTTGATAACCAGGCTTTGCAACCGTAATTCAGGATCATCTGCTAGTTGCCGTATCAACTCGACAAACACTGTAAAACGGTCTTTAAATTTTTCGGTTTCGTCATGTGTATCTTCTAATACTGCAAAGTCACCGCCCCGGCCATCTCCTTCGATTACATCGTCTTTAGTGCCCAGCACTGCTTTCTCATCTCCAGACGCCGATTCATCACCCGGCTTTGGCTTAGAAATTGGCTTTTTGCCATTGTATTCAATTTGAGTGATGATCAAGTCGCTGTAGCTTAAACCGTCGGTTGACAGTTCAATTAAAGCTCGCTCTTTTTGCTGTGATGGCTCTCGCTCAGTATCTATCTCCAATTGTTCGGCTGCTGAGTTATTACCATTCCCCTGATGTGTTTTACCAGATCCAACCGATTGCTTTAAATCAGGATGGCTAAATCTCACTGCTTTGAGCATGTTATGTGGCAGCTCTTTTAATGTATTTACCTCCCAGACAAGAAGATCGTTATGCTCACTGTCGAAAGCTCCCTGGGCCTGAATTTCTAATCCCGAAAGCGCCTTAGGAGGAATAAAGTTAAATATCCAGCGGCAGTATCCGTTGGTGATGGTTTGTTCAGTGTTCAAGCACTGCCATATTGACTCAAAAGACGCTTTTATTTCCTTGTTAAGCAACAACCAGGATAAAAACTGTCGGTATGCCGGAATGCGTAAATACGCTACCGGAATGCCACTACCTGCAGGGCAAAAAATATGGAATCCTTCTCCGGGTTCACCCTCGGTTACATGAAACATCATATCCAAACCATTCGGTTGATACGCAGCCCTAATAATGAAGCCAGCATGGAAGAATAGCTTCCTGGCTAATTCAAATTTCGGCAACCACACCGTCATGCCGCCAGCGGTAAACACAAAGCACCGTTGGTTGGCTATTTCAGAGTAAGATAACCATCGTTTAGCCAAACGAGGGCAGTCGCCCAGCTTGGCATCTTGCCAAGACTCAATTGGAGGTAGGCTTAGGGTTCGCCGAAATCCGCCTGATTTGTATAACGCATCTTTGTCTTGTGTAAATGTTCTGCCTAAAGCCATTATGCAAAGCGCTTCAAGATCAAAATTTTCTTTGTGCTCCTGACCATTTTCCAGAGTAAAAAAACTGGCAAAGCGCCAGAAATCATCCGGTCGATCTTTTCTGAACTGATTTCCAAGGGCAGCTAATTTTGCGTTAACAGGGATTTTTTTGAATGTTTTCTTCTGCATTAATTTAAATCGGTCCTGGTAGCAACTTCATTTAATACTGCGATTGCTAATGGCCTTGTGCGCCCATTAGCAAGACCACAGCTACGCTCTAATTCCCAGCGCCTTTGCATTTGATGTCGCAGCTTATTAATTACTATCTGCGCGGTGGTACGGCGAATTTGGTACTCATCTACGTTCTCGCTATAACGCCGCAGAAACTCCTGGCAAAGCGGTAATTGAGCCAGTTGTTTTTCAATAGTAGAGCTGCGAGGTAACTGCTTAAGCAACCAGTTGCGACTTTGCCTGGGGGTGCTCAAATCCTGGTCACGCTGCGCCAGTTGCAGATACAGCAACCTCAAGCACTGTATATCCCGGCTACGCCAGTTGATATTGCTATGATTGCCCTGCTTAATATGGAACTGCTTATTGGTTGCCAGTAACCAATCCCGGTCGTTTCTGTATAACCGAGCATATAGCGCCTTGTCACATTGCGTCCTTGCCTGCTTAGCGCTATGACCAGCATCTAATAGTTTCAACCACTGTCTTCTATCATTACTCTCAATAACATTACTCGCTCTGACGGGTTTAGAAAAAGCCCTAGCCAGTGGGAATGACTGAACTTCAGATAAAATTTCCCTTATAGATACTTTAGGTCGGAAAACCTGCCATACCAAAATGTGTTGCAGGTAACTAAAAGACTTCCGATGTTTGCGAAACATGGCTAATAACCAGGAGCTTGGGCCGACCGGTAACAGGTTCAGGGACACTAAAAATGAATTTGGCCAGTAGCTTCTGAACTTGCTGTGAAGCTCAGTACCTGACACCTGCATGCCATTTTGCATTCCGGCTGCAGCAGCCAGCTCTCGATAGAACAACGTCCATTGGTGATATGTAGGGCTCTGGGTTTCGGTTATGGCCAACAACTCAATAATGCTGGAAGAAAGTTGTGCCAGCTTAGAACTGTGATTCGTGTTTACAGCGAAAACTTCACAATACTGAGGACATGCCGCCAAATATTCGTGCCGATGGATAGATCTCAGAGGCAGCTTAGAATCACAAAGCTCGCAATCGTGGATATGACATACCTTATAACCGGGCACCAACCAGCGCCGTAACCATGCAAACTCGCCATACTCTTGCTGCAGCTCATTCATACACAAAGGACAATATCGGAAAAACGCTGGTAACTTTACCGTACCAGCGCTCATACCTATCTCCACATACACAGCAGAACCGTCACTATTGACCAGCAAGTCAGTCAGGTGTTGCTTACGGCTTTCGGGAATAAAAGGGGCATACAGCGGGAACAGGGTTCTTTGGTAAAGAAGTTGTTTGGCGTTTAACTGCTGTACATGCTGGAGACTGTTACACAACAACTGCAGTTGAGCGGGTAAGTCGGGTACAGCAATGACTGTACGTTTTTGGTAGAGCAGATCCAGCAAATGCTTTGGGCTATCTATCCCCATATGTACCTTACATCTGGCGAGCATGCTGTACAACAGCTCGTCCGGATAAGGCTTGGTGAAGTAAGCCAGCATAGTTAACCCATCCTGTTACTAACTGATTTCAAGTCATATATTAGTCCCTGCTTCTTAAATAACTGATATACATTGTTCTTATCACTACTGGCGTACAAATAACGTAAATCATTGGTTGGTAATTCCAGCCATTGAGTTCTTTTTATCCGGTTTATTTTCGGGGGCTCAGCCGTCACATCCGCCGTATACTCGGTAACTTTGTGCATCAGTGCCGCCACGGATAGTTCCGGATGTCGGCTAATTACCCTATCAACCAAAGGAATAGCGATGTCTTCCGGAATATCCATTTGTGACAGCAAGGCGAGCAGTTTTTTACTTTTATCGGTTGAAATCTCTGGCCGGTCTACATACGTATCTGCCTGTTCCAGTGACGATACCATTGATAACATTCTGGCTTCTATTTCAGGCATCAGCAGATCATCGTACTGTTCCAGTAATCCCGGGTTGTTGCTGCGTAAAGCCGCCAGCATCGGATGAACCGGTTTGAATTCATCATGATAAACCTGCTTAAGCAGCTCTGATGTGATGCGCTCCATGCCGGTGACTATAGCCCTGACCTGAGCCAGCACATAAAGCTTGACCACTATATCCATTACACCCTGAGTCAGGTCGTACATTGTACCCACTAGCTCATCATTTATCGGTTCAGCACTTCGTAACCACTGATACTGCCAAAGCAGTTTTAGTAACTGACGCCACTGATGGTCATTCGGCAGTCTGTCCCACAGCAAACTGCCAAATCCGGTTATACGACGCGCAGCGCGGAATGTTCGCTGAAAGAATTTTCGCGCACGGTGGGTACCCACCTGAATCACTGGCACACCGATGGTGTTCACTAAAGACACAAAAAAGTTGTGCATTTTCTCTGCACCACCGGATTTCGCTTCATTCAGGTTTTGCACTTCATCGATTATCAATACGCCCAGAGCATGCAGATTGGCGATCTGGCACATGCTGGCCATCAAACGCTTGGTTCCCAGCTTTTTCCGGCCATGTGAGGTGCTGTACTGAGTGTGTAGCACCCGGTCCACCTCATTAAAAAAGCTCAGACAAAGCTCATCCAAATCACCATCGACTGGGCATTCTATTTTCAGGTAAGTTAGTTGAGTGATGTTGTGTTCTGGGTGAAAAATCGCTTGTTCATAAACCGAAAAAATTCGATTGATTGTGACAGACTTGCCACAGCCGGAGCAGCCAAATAGTGACAAGCTGTTTGCGCTCGACCTTGCCTGGTCAAATACGAAAGCATCAAGATCTTCTTCCTGAATCCGCTTAAAACCATTTTGCAGATGAAGGTGATATGAGCCCTGATCAGGATTACGTCCCAGATAGCCTTGCCTGAGGATTAGCGATATTTTTTGCTCTAATTCCAGATGGTGGCTTAACGGTTGAAAAAACCGATTCAGCAACCTGGCAATAGCATGCACTCTCAGTCGACCATCCAAATTACGTTCGGCACTGTCATACAAGGGTTTTAACCTAAGCTTGGTAATAACCTGCTTGGTATCATAAATTGGAGGCAGAGAAGCGATCAACGGATTATCCCGATATTCAGGTAATCCTGGGTCAATATAAACAGCATGTGGAATCCGACCTTGCGTAACGTCAGTCATTGTCGGCATCCTCTCCAAAAATTAAGTCAGTCATATCAGGGAAGCTATAGTTTTCAGGTTTGTTACCACGGATAGGCACAACAGTTGCTGGCGTACTCATTTCCGTTCGTTCCGGTCTGAAAGCTGTCACCTCACGCTCTACTGATTTCTCCAACTGCTTGTTTTGCCTGATATGCTGCCCCAGTTTTTTAACTCCTGGTCGCTTAATTTCAGTCCGTTTTTCATCGGCTTCAGCAACGATGCTTTCAATCTGCTGAATCAATTTCCCTTTGGCTACCGCAGTTGTCATCCGCACCTTGGCATCGGTTTTTCGCTCTTCTTTGGTGATAAGCCAGACATCCCAAAATGACAAACCACGAAAACGTCTGCTCCGATCCGCCAGGTCACAAACCCAGTATTCACTTAAATCGGAACACGGCCTGATGTAGATATGATCTGCGGTTCTTGGATCGTAGGCGACCAATACCTTGCCTGGCCTTTTGGTTCCAGAACGATGTAACCAGCCGGCTTTAATCAACTCAGGGCAAGTGTAGAAACAGTTGAACAAATTGACGCCAAGCTCTGAAACTGTCGCCTCAAAGTGCGGCATCAGGTTAATCTGAACCAACTGCTCTGGCGCAGTGCGAAGCCTGCCAGTCAGATTCGACACCCCCCAGCGCCACAATTCGATGGGAATTAAGGGTAAGTCAGTCGGCATATTCTCAGTACGGTCATACCCTTCCATACCTTTAGCATTATTGTGGTAAAGCACGCAGGCTAAAATCATTCTGGTGAATTCTGCCAAGTTCAGCGTTGCGTCCTGGCGATAATCATAGCCACCACGTTTCGTACTCATCACCGCTTCAACAACGCCTGGAGTATAGGGTTTAAATTCGTCTTGAACTGTTCGAAAGGCTCGTTCGACAATACCTTTAGCATCGCCACGGCGGGCGGTAGCATTTTCAATACGAACACCAAAAGCTTCGGCAAACTTTTCAACCTTGGTACCGTTTATTTCCCCTTTATCTGCCAGAATAACGGCTGGTAAGCCTTTGGTTGGCCAATCATCTTCTGAAATCTCAATACCAAACCGCTGGCAGTACGCAACTTTGTCCTCAACTATATGAGCAAGCGCGATCATCGCACTAACCCATGAAGGCCCTTCAAAGCCAATATAGAGGCCAACAACCATCCGGCTGAATACATCCTGCACTATGTAGATCACTGGCCTGCCAACAATCCGGCTGCGGTCATGCTCAGACAGCAGATAAACATCAGCAATTGTGGCATCAATCTGGTACCTGTGGCCTGGGCCAAAGGTTTCTGCTGCTGAGGTGCTTTTCAGCGGCCGAATGTCTTTGGCAAATTTGACCGCTGAATGCTGTTTTTCAACAACCAGAGTTTTGGCATAGCGGCTTTGGTAGAAGTAGCGAAACTGTTCAGGTGTTGGCAGTTCTTCAGGTTGGAGCTCGGGCATCAGTGCACCGATCAGATTCAATGCACCGGCATAGGCCTGACTTACAGCCGTATTCTTTTCGATAAGTAGTTTGCTGGTGATTACCTGATGAAATACTCTCTCGATCACTGATGTAATGTTAGTACCCACACCTGGCCGCACAGTCCTTGGTCTGCCCAGCTTTGCTTTTCCAGACTGCCGTGGTTTGCCTTTTGCGCCTGAGTTTACATAATCTGGCAACAACGCATTTTTACACATACCACGTTGCCAGTAGCGACGAATAAAACGGTTTATCGTCTGGTGGGTGGCACCACTTACAGCCATCATACGCTTAACAGCAGCGCCGCGCTCTCGAGGATAAAACAGGGCGGTATTTTCAATATCATCTTTAATAATGGACCACGCATGCTCGCGCTTTTGCCAGTCAGTTGAGCCTTCCTCGACGCTACGCGCAACCAAACTGAAGCAGGGATCGTCAACCCGGGTTATTTCCTGCTGAATTAATAACTGCTCTATACCAGTAACAGCAATCTGCTCTGGCCATGCAGTTTTCGAATACAGATCAATCCAGAATGAAAGCTCGCCATCCAGCCACAGCAGCCGGTAATACAACTCACCACGTTTAAAAACTTGATTAACCGGAAACATAGTTGGCCTCCGTGATCTCCTTTTCAAAGGTAGTAGCGATGAGATTTGCTGCAATTAACTTTCGGTAGGGCAGATTAATATCAAACTGGAAATAACGTCTGGCCAGCAGATGACGCAACCAGAACAATGCCTGACCGGGTTCCTGGTTATAGGCAAGGTCTAACTGCTGAGCTATTTTGATGATGGAGTCGTTGGGTTGTTTACCAAACTGGGTTTGAAACAGCAGGAATTGGTGGTGCAACTCGTCTTCAGCAACCTTTTCGCTTTCTGCAGGATAAAGCCATTGAATATTCATCACCACCTCTTTGCTGATTTCCTTCTCAGTGATGATAGCCCATGGAATCTGTTTATCGTCCCAGTAGCGTTTTTCCAGTTGCAGCCGTTCAATCACTTCAGGTTTGGATAAATCACTGCTGTATTTAGCCTGAAACGCCATCAAGGGTTGAGTTTGCCGGTCAAATGTGACCAAAAAGTCTGAGCTCAACACCTGAGGTGTGCCTTTAAAAACGGCATGACTAATACCGAGCTCATCAGCAAGGCGGGTAGTATCTTCAACACGCAGCGGAAACTGTTCACGGATATCCAACACCGAGTGTTGCCAGTCCAATGTCAGAAAAATAGCCAGTTCCAGATCAGAAAGCAGGTGATGCAACCGGCGACTCCGGTTGCCGAAAATGCGGTGAGACCGGCCAAGTGATGACACATCCCAAGTTTGAATCCAAGGCTTATAGTTTCGACCTTCGCCCTGACCACGACCTTCTTTTATCCGTTTTTGGATTTGTTGGTCGGAAAGGCCTTTGTAACTTCCTGCCATCGCTAAGCCATCTAGACTGTTGATTTTTATAGATTAGTACAATAACATTGTTTAATAAATAGTTTCATGTTCTCTTGCATGGATTAAGTGAAGTAACTTAATTTGCTTGAGCTTTCTCTTCTTCCTTTTCTGGATTCAGCAGTAATTCAAATCTATCTAAATTTTTGATATCACATTCGTCTGTAAATTTTGCATCAAAGCCCAACAAAGAAATCAATTCACGTTTACTGGAAGAGAGCAGTTCTATAGCCTCCATATGCTCCCCGTACATGCTGTTCAAATAACTGATAGCATCGCTACGATTTTTGGTTTGGCGTGATTTCCATGCTGGCTCATGATGAAATAATCTATTCCTGAAACGATTGAGCGTCCCCATTTTCTGAAAAATGGTATTAAGCGATACATTCTGCTGTTTAGCATTCGGAAAACATTTGTGAAGTTGAAACTGCCAAATATTATGTTCTTTATCCCGAGGGTTGTTGTAATCCTTATGTAGCATGTGGACCCAAAAACCGAAGGGTAATCGAGAGACAAGATCACCGCTGGTATAATACTTAGCGCCAATCTCCTCAATGCATTGCTGCTCGGCAAAGCTGACTTGTTTTCTGGACTCTTCACTGATCGGGACACGTTTGTACCATTCATCGTCTTTGAACTGAGCGGTAACTGCTTTATGTATAGAGTTTCTTAGCGTAACTTCTAATAACTGAACAACGGTAAAGAAGTGACTCATAATCCCCTGCATAGCCATGTATACGGCAATTACCTCACTGTCTGATTTGCATTCTAAGACTTGTCTATAAGTTTCAAGCTTTTCAGTGGATAGTCCCTGTTTTATCTCGTCTAAATCCACAAACATTTGCCCTTATTAAATTTATTATGTATATTTGTATGCACTGAGGCATAGCCTCTTGTTGTGATAGCCCTGTCCTCTTACGCTCTAACGAGTATTGACAACAGGTAGCGAGTTTAAGAGCCACCTTTTTAGGTGGCTCACTTGTTTCTGGTAGTACGACACATCCTATCCTTACCGCACCATAAAAGTCTAACCCGAATAGTTAAATACATAGTGACGAATGGCATAGTAACTATTGAGCCTCAAAAAAGATGAAAAAACTGCGTGCCGCCGTCAAGTTGTTGGGCTTTAATCAACTGACCGAGGATCAACAATCTCAAGCAGAGGCACTGATTGTTGGTCTCAACAGTAGGTAAAGCTAGCTTATACGGCTATCCCTGACACAGTATTGGAATGACATATGCCACCAAAACATATGGTACTCCTACCATATCAATAGGAAAGTTCATAACGAACCCAACTGCTGCGCTTGCAGAAGCGAAAGGTGATGCAATTGCTGTGCTATCTGATAATCAGATCCAATTTTATGCGGTGCCGGCGTCACTGTTTGAAGAAATGACGGCATTTTGTGAGTTTGCCCAGCGCGGTACTACTTCACTGAAACACCTCCAAGCCAAGTTCACCGCCCCAGATATTGAGATGGAGAAATTGGCTACCGAGATGGCAAAAAAGCTCAAGCGTTAGTCAGTTAAATACCACGGTTAGGCCTGGTGACAACATAGAAGATAAAACAGTCATCGAGGCTTACCACTCAAAATCCGGCCAATCCTCGCCGCTGTTGGTGAATGCCGTTGGTGGTATGACATCGGGACTGAATTTGGCGTCTGAGAGCGCCATGATGCCATACATAGGGTCAAACGTTTGTAACACTTTTGCCAAGGTTGTCAGGCGTTGCTGCGGGGAGAGTCTGATAAAATAACTGATCCGACTATCAAGAATACTATCGACATGCATGTAAGATGCATTACCTATCGCCTTTATTCTGAATATGATTTCATCGGCAGCGGCTGGCATCGCAGAGCGAACCGCTGACTCAACAACATACTCCAACTCAAACATCACGGCCTGATCAAGCTTGCTGGTTGGAATAAATGCCATCGCTTGGCGTAATATACCTATCTGTGTAAGCAACACAGGCCAAAGAATTTCAACACCGAAAATGCGGTATCGCTCATCTTCAAAGTCCCCCCGATACTCTTCACTGCGCTCGCCCTGATAAGCCTTGCGGAAATCATAAGCCAGGCCCAGCACAAAGCCCTCTTTATCCTCAATATAGTCGCTTTGCTCCACCACATGATGAACAAATTCATGTAGTCGGGATAATGTGCAAAAGTCTCCCCAAAGCGCAATGCCGGCATGATTAGGGGTTAGTCTGAACTCCAGCATTTCCTCTCCTTTGGGTGGCCCTTACTGAGTAGCGAATGTGTATTTGAAGCAAAATTGAACAATTTCGGCATGCCGAAATTTGTATTGGTTGTACCGGACCAAGTAAATCACTATTAACATCCGGAATACATATGAAAAAACCGCCTTGGTATGGCGGTCTTTTCGTAGCGCTGGTTGGTGGCCACGCTGTAGTTGAACGTACTTAATCTTCAGAACAAATATTACGCCAACTTCTATTTGAAATCAAACACACTAATGTGCCGTTTAAGGACGATAAGCTATTTTCGGCATGCCGAAATATATCCGGAATTTCAAGCATAAAAAAGCTGCTTCGGAAAGCAGCTATTTATGATGAAACTATATTTTTAACGATGCATCTCTATTTTTCGGGATGACACTTTATTTTAATCCCACTGTTTATTGCCAAAATAGTTCTAAAGTGAATTGAGCTACAGGCGGCATATTTTGGCTGAAATGCCTGAACTTACGACAAAATAGTTTTAAAGTAAATTGAGTGATTTTTATCTGTAAGAGGAAGATTAAACACCCAACTAAAGCAAGATGACAAGGTTTATCAGTATGTTACGAAAACCTAATGAAACATCAATTTAGATCTATTTTGTCCACTTTAGAACTATTTTGTCCAACCACACCCACATTTATTGTGGGAGAGTAATAAAGATTCATACTGATATGCTCTCTAGGCCCTTTATTGCTGTGCAGGGGATACCGACTAGATAAATTATAGTTTCATACTGAATAGCAAAAAACTACCGAAACCAAGTCATTTTGAGTAATAAAGTTTCATACTAAAAGTATATAACTAAAGCCTCAACCACCCGGCCTCGCCATTACATATGCCTTCCTAAAATCGTCTTGAAAACGAGTTTTTTCATCTGGAATTGATTCTAAAAGGTAATTAAACGCGTTGCGAGCTTCTCTTCCCCAAGCGCCAGACTCTAACTGCTGATTATACCACTCTTTAGCTTTAACTCGACTTGCTCTAATTTCTTTTAATGCATAATCTTTAAAGCAAACTTGTTTTGAGTAACCAGCTATTTTTTCCTCCCAAAAAGTGCTCTTATCGGATAGCTCAAATAAAAAGTTCGCTAACATTCCTTCTGGATTGATTTTTCCAGGCAAGCAAATATAGTTTTTTAATTTTGCTCCCTTAACTTTATCTCGAGCATCGCCATCAAGCACTACAATCGAATTTGGAGAGGTAAAGCTGGCAACTTTCTTCTGACCTAATTGAATAAGGTTGCCACAGCCCATGGTTATTCCAGGAAAATCAAGGCCTTTAAACTTTTGACCAAGCAGAGCTTTCGTAAAATGGATACATTCTTTGTCTTCAGTATAAACGGGTATTCTAGGTACAGATATTTTTTTCCCTATGGCAGCATTTAGATTATAGGTGATTTTTTCAAAGCTGGGACTCTCTTCCGCACATACCTCACCGTCAACCTTTGTAAGGTAAATTGTATTGAACTGCTTCTCTCGCCCTTTAGAACTTTTCAATTCGCAAATTTTTTCAAGAAGATGTAGCGAATGCGTTGAGGCAATAATTTGAATGTCACTCTTACTGCAAACAGAACTCAAAAATTCTAATAACTTGACCTGAGATGCTGGATATAGAGTTGCATCAATTTCATCTATAGCAAGAATTCCGCCTCTATATTCTTTAGGATACTTGCTTTTTAATCTCTGAAATGAAATTACTGCAAGTAATACTCTTCCTAGATTATCTTGCCCTGCTGAGTTGGAGTTCCAGTCATAGTAATCAGTAGTAACTCCAATAGTATTTTTATTGCTACTTTCCAAATAATCAACAGATTCAAGATTATCACTGATTAGCAGGATTTTATTATAACTATCTGAAAACCAGGCTATCTCTTTGTCTGATAACTGAATGTCTTTTTCTTTGACCCTGCCAGCTTCGGCTATAGGTATCAAACGCTTTAGGCTTAAAAATATGACCGGCAACTGCACGTAACCACTACCAGCATCTCTTTTCCCTTTCTGCCAAAAACGAATGCTCTCCTGTTCTAGAGATTTTCTCGCAATGCTCTCAATTGCAAATCCGCCATCTTCATCAGTATCTGGGTGGAAATCTTTTTCTCGCAAATAAAGAGTCCAGTGATGCTCGCCAGGTAAATCAAGAGTCGGTGACAACCTGAATTTGTCCTGAAAGGCTGAACGAAAAGAGCCGCCCGTTAAAGGTTTTTCGTTTGAGAAAGGGTGTCCACTCGGCGGTATAGTAAATGTCTGGGTGAGTATCCCTAATAGAGTGCTTTTTTGAGTGCCATTTTGACCTGCAATCAACGTGATGTAATCACCAAGAGAAAACTCAACGTTTTTAAAGCCTCTAAATAAGCTTATACTTACTTTATTAATAATCATTACTAACTCTTATACATCCTATGTAAAATGATTATTCAACCTATTGGTCGTTAGTTACAAGCACTCTAAAAGAAACTCATGCCTGCTGAGAGATTTTTTGGCGATAAAACCTTTTTACTTCTGCAAAAGTTATATCGGGCTTAAAGCCTGTCTTAGTCAATTCAGGAGAATGAATAATCACTTCAGAACCTTTACACTTAGTTTGAGCAGTGTAAGTCAAGCCAAAGGACTCAGGGGAATATTCTGCGTAAATCCCGCAAATTTCAGGAGTGTCATCATAAGTAACGATCCACGGTTGTTTGATGCGTTTAATGCTTTCAAATAGCCGATAATGATCATCATGTTCAAAAAAGTTTTGGTATAACCCTTTGCCTTTAACATAGTAAGGCGGATCTATATTGATTAATGCAAGCCCTTCAATATCAGGGACATATTCTTCTATAAATTGAGTTGCATCTAAATTAGTTAGTCTTATGTCAGCGCGTCTTACAGCAATTGCGTTTATTTGCTCAATCAATCGCTCTTTATTAAATCGACAATCAAGCTTATACGTACCATTTTGCTCCAGGCCGCCAATAACACCTGCTTTTATAATTCCAGACCGATTGGTCCTATTTAAGAAAAACGTAGCGAAACCAAGTTTCAGATAACCTGTGGGCTTTTCCCTGTATATATCCCGCTGCTTATACCATTCATCCATCGTGACAGGGGTAGTCCGGATTAACTCAGAAAGCTCATCTGTTTTATAAAGTACACAGTACCAAAATGCATGAATAGCAGGGTCCAGATCGTTGATATAGACTCTTCTGGCATGGTTATTTAACAACAGATACCATGCAATAGCACCGCCTCCAGCAAACGGCTCTACATAGGAAGCTCCCTCAAGCCCATTGAGCTTCATGGTTTCAAGGACATATGCTGTAAGCTTGGATTTCCCACCCGGATATCTTAGAGGAGAGCAGAACATCAAATTTCCTTCAAGTTAATCAGTATACTTAGCAAAGGTGAGAGCATATCCCAAAACCGATTTAGAAACTGAGGCTCTACCTTATGTACCTTGTTGCCATGAATATACTCATTAAGCGTATTCAAACTATGGTCATTACTATTATGTAACAGCTGGTCAATTACTTTATTTGCATCACGATCATCTATAAACTCTCCGCGCAAAATTGTGAGCTTTTGACTTAGAGTAATTTCATGATAGCCCTTTTTTTCCCTTCTGGCCATCTCTACTTTTAGTTCACTACTGTTGATATATTCATCAACAGCTAACTCGAGAAATATACGTATTGATGCAGCTGAGACATTTGGATACTTGTAAACCGGTAGACCTTGCAACTCTTCAAACAGAGCCTTAATCTTGTAGTTTGAATGCGTAATTCTATGGTATTTATCAGTTAATTGGCGTCTCTTAGGATTACCTTTAAGTGATGTTTTTGGTGTTAATTCCGGTGTTAATTCCGGCTTTAAATCGATATTACTGTTGTCTTGTGAATTATCTATTTTCAACACAGATGGGTTATCTTGTGTGGGGAGCGCAACATTAGTTGATTCTACTTCATTTATGGATTTAACTTTGGGTAAATAATCAAAAATCTCTTGGAACTTTGAGTCTATAGTTCGAGTATTCACCATAAAACCCAGTTCATTGTTTTTATTCAACATAAGTTTCAAAAATTTGGCGTATGCTACGTAAAAACTGTTAGCATCAGCGTTAATAAGAACTCCAGAGTCGTCAAACTCAATATGCCAAGCGGCCCTTACCTGACTATTACCAAACCAGCGCTCCAACACAGTCATGCTTATCCGGTGACTATAAGCCTGCTCTCGCTCTTCTAATGTTAGATATTTAGTAACATCAGGGTGAGTCGCTATGTCTCGAATTTTTACGTAGCGCAGCGCATCAATTATTGCGGCTCTTTTAAACCCAGTTAAGTTGATCGTTTCTTCAATATCTTGCCCAACTGAATCAAAAACATTGATGATAAATCGTTGCTGCTGGAGACGCTGCCACCTAATTTGATCACTTGCTGATGGAGAGTGTCGCTGCAGAATATACCAACGGCACTCTTCGTAAGACGGTGCCAAACATACTCTAATTTTTTCAATAGCATCACGATCGACTGTGCGTGACAGGCTTACCACAGTTTTGCGTATAGACAACGGTGCTTTATCAGGGGAGCGCAGTAACTTGAGTGCCATAACTCTGCGGTTACCCTCTGCAACAACAAAGTGTTGATCCTCATTTTGCCAGACAACTACTGGGTCAAAAGACAAGAAGCCCCTTGTGGCAATTGACTTCATCAGATCAATAAATTTTTGCTCGTCAGTTGGATCTGCGATTAGTTCTTCGACATAATCTCTAACAGTAATTAACTTATTAGCTGGGTCAAGTCGTGGATTGTCATGCCACAGCTTCAAATTATCAACCGAGCGTAAAACTCTGTTTTCCCACCAATTTTTATTTTCTTTTGACATATTCTGGACAACTTATTTACTGATAATTTTCCCTAATAGGTATTAGAATACACCGACGTAAGAAATAACGTAACCTTTTATAATTCAGCTTAACTGCCTATATATTCTAGCTCCCCATTTTACAATTTCATCGGTAGTCAATGCACCGGCTTTACTCGACTTCTGATGCGGCACCCAAGTGTGGCTGTCTTCGCCAACCAACTTGTCAAAATGCTCTTTTGGCCAAGACAAGGATGCCTTAAGTAGCTGTTTTTCAATGTCGAATAAGTGAGGCTCGATATCGCCAATAGCACTGGCGATGATAACTTTGGTAGACAGGGCCTTGCTTGCATCCGATGTGTCGACTTCGAGCAGGTAGTACGAGGTTGAGCTGGCAGTAATTTGAGCCACTGATATGCACCTTGGGTTACCATCTGTTTTCAGTATATGCATCTTACACTTACCGATTGCCGGCAGCTTCCTGAGAGGGTACCTGATTACCTTACAGCCATGCAGTTCTTCGAGCAATCTCAGCATTTCAAAGTAACTGCTGAATTTGTTTAGGTACAGGTGAGCATCGTCTGTCTGCTCATTCAATGCATCCCATTCTGCACTTGGTAAGTCACCGCCAGGCCCTTGCTCTTCGCTACTTACTTCCTGCGATGCTTCAGCGGCCTCATCATCGTTTTCCCGGCCACGGCCTGTGGGCTTATTTTTCTTGCTCACTTTCCAGGTTTCAAAAGCACGCTCATACTCAAATTTGACTTGGTTTACTTTGAGCATTACCGGGTTGTTTTCCCGGCTGCCATCAGTTTCATCATCCAAATTGTGCCCATCTGGACGACTGGCATCCCCTCCGGCAGCGCTACCTTTTCCACTAACCGAAGTACTGAACTTAGGACTGGTAAACTCAATCAATGATGGCACATTTGACTTGATCTTACAGATACTCAAAACTTCATAAACCAGCAAGGTCCGGCTGACCGGCTCGAAACGTCCCCGAACATTTAACATCACCCCCTGAAGTGGTGGTGGGTCGAACTGAAAGGTCCAGCGTCGATAAAGGCCACTATTGATACCATGTATCAATTGGTATCTGCTGATGCTCTCGTATGAGTACCTGACACTCTCATCCAGCAACAACCAGGAAAGATGCCTACGAAAGCCATAATCACTGAATAACTCTATTGGGCAGTTACAAGTTTCAAGTACATGAATGTTTGCCCAATTTAATTTCGGTTCAGTTTCTGTGATGAACTCATTACTCAGCACATCGTGCAATACGGATGAACGGGCCAGATAAGCATTATGAAAAAAGAGTGCCCGTGCCAGCTCAAACTGTGGCAAGAAAACGCGTATTCCTTCCTCAATGCTGAATTCAAAACAATACTGCTCCAGCTCTTTTGGCAATTGACGCTCGAGGGCAGGACAACTTTTAAGCCGAACGACATCCCAATCCCGTGTTGTGGTGATTTCGAAACTTTGCTCATGGCTATTCGGGTAATAATCTTTGGTTGGATTGATGACGTTTTTACGCACCAACAAAGGCGCGTTGGATAGTGATGTTGAATCAGACCCTGCTTCCTTACTCGGGTAAATGCTTAAGTTAACGCCCCAACGTACGCCATCTGTTTTACAAAACAGATCTCCGATACCATTTAGCCAAGTATCGTCTTTAAATCCATTTAAGTGGATAGAGCCGGTCAAATTCCAATGATCTCCTGCAAAAACTCCCGCGCCAATTCTGTGAGTCGCTCTTCACTCAGTCCAGACAACCGAAGCACCTGCCAGCGTTTTAAATATTCACCGGCTAAGTTCAGGCGAATAACGATGCGGGTAATTCTTCTTATTTGATATTGCTCTATATTTTCACAATGCCGATCAAAAAACAAACGACACAGTGGCAAGTGCTTTAAGTTTTTTTCAATGGTGGCTTTGCGCTGCAATTGTGCCAAGTACCAGTTCATTGTTCGCCTTGGCAGCCAGAGATCTTGCTCTGTTGCATCACGAAGCTGTATTAGCGTTCTGACATTCTCATGGTCACGCTTTCGCCAATCTGTTTTTACTTGGCACGTATTCGGCTTAATGCAATATTGCTGGTTGGTTGCCATTAGCCAGTCTCGATCATGCCGATATAACCAGGCATACACATCTCCAAAGCCATTCTCACGCGCTAGCTTGGTACTATAGCGGCGAGCAGCTGATAGCCAACGATTGCGGTAATTATCCAGTTGCGTATTATCCGATACAGCTACTTGAGGCGGCGTTACTTTTGCAGGATGCCTTGATGAAGCAACTTGTTGCATCACTTCGGTGAAACACCAGGCAGGCTTGAGAAAAGCGTGCAGCACAATCAAGTGCTGCAGATAGCTAAAAGCTTTACGATGCTTACGGAATATTGATTTTAACCAGCAGTTTTCTGAGCATTCTGGCAGCAAATCAAGGCTTGCTAACCATTCGTAGCCCCAAAAGCCGATCACTTTGGCACTGATCTTCTCATGTTCTACCTGTCGGCCACAGCAGAAACCCTGCGCATCGGCCAAATCATGGTACCAGTTCCCCCACTGCACCAACTCAGGTACCGGTAACCCATTGAAATTTAGCAATGTTTCGATACTTGTGGCGATTAAGCAGCTCTGCCAGCAGCCTATCGCCTGTTGTTTGATAACACAGACTTGAAAGCAAGCAGCCTGGTACTGATGACGATGCACATCATGCCGGTGTATTGGTGCATTTTGTAAAGCGCCATGAACCACACAATCCCTGGTACCAGCGACCTGCCAGCCTCTTTGCCAATAGCATTCACCGTAACGACTGTATTGCGCTTGCATACAACCAGGGCAGTATCGCAGATATTCCGGCTGCTTAATGCGCGAAGCGGCCACTCCTGCAGCGACATGCGCACTGTGTCGTTTATTTGCTATCAGCTCATTGCAGAGTTGCTGACGGCGTTGCTCACCAATAAAAGGAGCATACAGCGGAAAAAGAGTATGGTTGTACAACAAATCTAGCGATGTTGGGCCAACTTTCGGTGGGTACAAAGCAGCGACCAACTTCAAATGACCGGGTAAATCAGGGGTAGCAATGATCTTGGTGTCAGCAAACACCTCCTGCAGTAATTCTTTTGGCGATACGATGCCGCTATGGACCCCGTGCCTGGCGATGACGCTGTAAAGCAGCTCATCGCGATATGGCAAAGGAAAGCCCAGCATACTTAACCCACTCGTTGTAGCCAGCTGGGAATGTCGAATAACTCTTTGCCGTACTTAAACTGTTGATAAAGCTTTCCCTTGTCTGCTTGCGAAAATTTAAATCGTAGATCATCAGTTGGCAGCGTATGCCAGGCTTGTTGTTTGATCTTTTCTGTTGTTGAACTGGGCGCCTTTATCAGCGTCAGTGCGCTTGCATACCAGTCCAGTAAAACTCGGCTGAGCTCTGGTAACGATAGGTTTGGATGATCTTTAAACACCTTTTCAACCAAAGGCTGCAGCAAGCCTGAGTCGCAGCCCATCGCCTGTAGCATAGTATAAAGCCGCAGCGCTTTTTCATTACCAATAAAAGGTGACTTCGCTTCTTTTGTGTTTTGCTGTCTATCTATTAGGGCTTTTAGTTCAAGCAAACGCTTGTCGATAGAGGGTAGCTGCAGATCGGAGTATTTGTTTATCAAGTCTGGATCATTACGGCGCAAAGCATCCAGCATTGGATGGACAGGTTTTAACTCCTGCTCGTAAATGGTACGCAATAATTTTACTGTAATTCTTTCTAAGCCGGTGGATATCGCACGCATTTGGGCCAGAACGAAGAGCTTGACGACAATATCTAGAACTCCCTGCGATAGGTCAAACCAGCATTCTCGCACCTCATCACTTAGCAGCTCGTCTCGCTTTGTCAGCCACTGGTATTGCCACAGCTTATCGGTAAATGCTACCCATTCGGTCTTCCTAACTTTGCCGGTACGTGGATCTGTGCCAACAGGCCCGCAGTGCATTGGATCCCAGAATAATGAGCCAAAACCAGCGCTTCGCCTGGCTGACTGCAATTCTATTTCAAAAATTGGCCGGGCTTTGGGCGTACCAACCAAGACTACAGGCACCCCAATCACATTAACCAAGGCTACAAAAAACTCTAACATTGCTTCCTTACTGATGGAGCGCTTTAACGTCAATCGCTGGATCTCATCGATGACCAAGACACCGATAGCCCGCTGGGTAGCCACTTGCCCCATCAATGACAGCAATACCTCTGTGCTGTGGCGTTTGCGGGCATATTTTTCTTCGTACCCAGTATGAAGAGTTCGGTCGACTTCGCGAAAAAAGTTCAGGCACAAACTCTTCAACGAACCATCGGACGGACACTCCATTCTAAGGTAAGGTAACTGGATAAAATTGTATTTCGAGTGATAAATGACTGGTGGATAGGTGGCTAGAATACGGTTTATGGTAGTGCTTTTACCACTGCCAGAGCACCCTATCAAAGACAAGCTCTTGGCAGTTGAGTTCGACTGAATGAACCGTGAAGAGTTATTCTCCCCAGCCATGATACGCTCATAACTTTCTTGCATCAGCTTGTTAATCGAGCCGTCAGCAAGGTTTCGTCCAACATAACCAGCGCGGACCATGATTGATACCTTTTCTTCCAGCTGCTTGTGCATCGCCAGCGGCTGAAAAAAATCATCCAGTAGGGCGCTGATTTGGTGAGCCCGAATATGCCCCTTTTCAAAGCAATCCTGCGGATTGAATTCAACCTTTCCCGTTAACTTTGCTTTTAACGCTTTTAAATCCATGATTGGTGGAAGGGCTTCAATTAGGGGATTCCCGCGATAGCGTTCCAGCCCAGGATCCATGTAAACCGCCTCGACGTAATGATCAGGTAATGGCATCAGTCGTCGTCTCCAAACAGTTCTTCAATGTAATCCGGATAATCAAGGGCAGATTCATTTCCACTAAACGGAATGACCTGAGCTGAAGGCTGCTGTTTATCCAAAACTGGGCGCTGAGCTTTTTCGGCGCGTTCTCTGGCCTTTTCGGTTCGCTTGTTCTCGTTGATGGCTCGGATCCGCTCGGCCTTGGGTATGTTGCTGGTATCCGGAGCTGCTTTTTCAGCCGCACGAATTTTTTCCAGAACAAACTCCTCATGCCGGCGTTTATGTGCTTTTGAATGGACTTTAGCTGCTGCAGTTGTTTTCTTTTGCTCTTGCCGCACCTGCCACACATCCCAGAAGGACGCTCCCCGGAATTCTCTGGACTTATCGGTAAGGTTACAAACCCAGTGTTGATTACTGCCTTTCTCAAAGAACAGGTATATTTGATCGGCAACTAATGGGTCGTAAGCTGCCTCGAGACTGACAGGGCGCTTCACCTGTCTGCCGCGATGCGTCCACCCCAGCTGCAGCATTTTGGGTGATGAGTAATAAAGGCCAAATAAACAGACACCATGCTCTGATAAAGTTGCTTTTTCTCTTGGTAATAATGCAATACGTAATGCTGTAGGATCCGCCTGGTGTAAACGCCCAGTTCGATGCTGAAGACCCCAGTTCCAAAGATGGATTGGGGTAAGCGGTAAGTCTGCCGGCATATCGGCATCACGATCGTACTTTTCCAGCACTGCATACTGATTATGGTAAAGCACGGCTGACAGGATAATCTGAGCAAAATCCATTACAGAAAGCTTGGCATCCAACCGATAATCATTGCCACCACTTTTTCTCACCCGGTTGCCCGTCACGTAGCCCGGAACAAAAGGGCCAAAGGACGCCTGTACCGTGCGAAAAGTACGCTCTACTATCCCTTTTGCATCACCTCGATAAGGTGGGGTATTTTCAATTCGAATAGCAAAGTTATTTTCAAGACTTTCTATCTGGTGGCCGAGCAGCTCACCACGGTCTGCCAGGATAGCATCTGGTAAACCTACACTGGGCCAATCTTCTGAGGCAATGTCAAAACCAAGCTTCTTGCAGTAGGTCACTTTATCAGTAACAGCCATATACAAGGCCTGGATGGCAGAGGCGTAGGAAGCATTTTCAAAGCCGATGTAAAAACCAGCTATCATCCGGCTAAATACATCAATCACCATATACACCACAGGACGGCCAACAATGTTGCCCCGCTCACTATCGGACACCAGATAGATATCCGCAATGGTGGCATCTATTTCGTAGCGGGAGCCTGGTCCAAGCACCTGACTGTTGGCGGTACTGTGTAAAGGTCGGATATCTTTATTGTAGATAGTTGCCGGCACTTTCTTTTTTAGCGCTTCTACCTGCTGGTAATCCCGCTTGTAAAAGTGCAACATTTGCCAATTGCTAGGTAGCTCTTGTTGCGGGGTATCCGGAAAGTGATTGAGATAAAGGCTCTCAAAGCGGCGATGAGCATAAGGAAAGGAATGCCCTTTATCTTTCAACAGGTACCTATCGATGGCAATACGAAACAAACGCTCAGTAAACTCATCTATCTTTGCACCAACACCACTTTGATGCTGACGAGGCCGACCAAGTTTCTTATCACCCGCAAGTCGTCGCTGACCTTTAGCCCCCGAATTTTTGTAGTCTGGCAACAAGGCATTTGGTGTCTGCCCTCGTTGCCAATAACGCCTAGCTAAGCGATATACAGTCTGCTTAGTGGTACTGCAAGTGCGTATGATGTCTTCAACAACTCGGCCACGGCTTTTTGGGCTATAAAAATCAGGTAAGTCAATCAATGGCTTGATTAGATTATAATTACTATCACGCTTCGTTCTGGCTGTACTACCTTCCGCTGGCGATTCGAATGCAAGGGCCTTATAAGGATCATCGGTACGCTCCAGTAGCTCTTGCTCAATGCCATCCTGCAGCTCAGAAACCAAAGCAAGCTCTGGAAACGCTGCGATTTCATCAATATTTATCCACACCAGGTAGTCACCCAGCAATTGTAATACCCGATAACATTGAGCATCAAACCGCAGAACCTCATTGATTCGAAACACGGTAAGCCTCCCGAATACAGTTGAGACTTCCCACTTGGACATCTTTTGCTTTCAGCTTTATCACAGGGATAAATATGTCGAAGGTAAAATATCGCTTGGCCAGTAAGCTTCGGACTTCATATAGCGACTCGCCAAGAGGCAAGTCGTATGCTGCATCCAGCTCCTTGCAAGTAGCTAACAATGTTTGGTTTGGTCGTTTTGCAAAGTGATGAGCATATAACTCAATTTGCTGCATTGTCAGCTCAACATCTTCCTGCTGATTACGCTGTGATGGATAAAGCCACGAGATGTTCTTTGCCACGGCTGCCGGTATATCAGCTTCGGTTATCACATACCAGGGCAGTCCTTTCTCCTGCCAATAGCGTCGCTCCAGTTCCAACTTTTCGACTGTCCTGGCATCATCGAGAGCCTCTTTATACTTTGCTTGCAGCACAAAGCGCGGCTCTTGCTCGTTGGTTGAATCAACCAGAAAATCTGAAGATAAATACTGATCAATCCCTGCAAAGCGGGAATGATTCATCATGGCCTCGCTGGCCAGACGACGAGTCAATTCACGTTCAAGCGGAAATTGCTCGCGGATCTGCGTTACCTCACGATGCCATTCCAGCAACAAGAAAACCGATAGCTCTAAATCGGACAACAAATGATGGGTACGCTGAGACTTATGGCCAAAAACACGATGAACACGGCCAAGGGAAGGGAAATCAGATACTTTTAGCCATGGCTGATAGCTCGCATGCTCTCCACTGCCACGACCCGCTTTGATCCAGTTCGCAAACTGTGCTTCCGTGAATCCTTTTTTCTTCTGAGCCATAACGAAACTGCCCTGTCCGATTGAATTTTCATCATAGTCAGAGCGATATCAGTATGCAACTTTATTACTTAGACTACACTTAAACTCCGTTTACCGTTTTTTGGGCAAAAATTTGATTCCATAATTTGGTGAAGAGCTAAGAGCCAAAATTAACGCAGATCCAAATAGAAGTGGTAAGTCCCAGACCAGACGCATTTACCGAAGCGTCGAAGGACGAAGCTTGTCTGAGCGACCATGATTGATAAACCTCGGGTATCTAAATACGATTGCTAACCGAACACTGAAAGCAGGGATAGCTACTCAGGCATTATATTCCTACCGCCTTAAGCGAAAAAATAAGCGGCCTGAATACTTATTTATAATACCAGGAGAACGCCTATATCGTTTTCAAAATCGAGGTGACAGATTTGGCAGCAATAAAAGAACCACTAGAGCTGGATAGCTCAATATTGACACAACTGTTCATTTCCCGAGTTGAAGATACGAAGCAAATGGATAGTACGGTTAGCCCGCGAATGCTAATTGCTTTGCTAGCGCAAGGTGTAGGAGGTGACGTCTTACCCACCATAATCAAGTATATTCCCAGAAGCCTGGTAATGCGTGCAATAGGATCAAATCCTACGAATTTTTCAAAACTTTTCCATCGTAAACGGCTTTCTAAGCACCAGACTGAAGCGCTCTACAGTCTTACAAAACTGTGGGCCGAGTTAAGAGAGTTTTTTGGTTGGAATGATTGTATGGTAAATCAATGGATCAATCAGCACCTCCCTGCGTTTGATGGCGCTTCACCTTTGGAACTGATGAGCAGCCAAGAGGGACAAGAACTGATAAAGAGGCAGCTCCAAGCTATGCGCTACGGAAACTTTGATTAACTATAATTCTGTAATTTCTGATTCTCAACATTATTAACTATCGCTTGTTAATTTTACTGTGTAAAAACACATTACATCGCACCTTCTTCCTTTCTCATTCCAAACCGTTCCCGACTCAAAAGAAAAAAGCCAGCAAAAATGCTGGCCTTCTAATTAATTTCAGTATGATACTTTATTACTCAGTATGATACTTTATTACTTAGTATGAAACTTTATTACTCTCCCACATTTATTTACGGTAAAGCTAACGGTTTATTCGACTGTTACTGACTTCGCCAAATTACGTGGCTGGTCTACGTCGGTGCCTTTGATAATGGCGACGTAGTAGCTGAGTAACTGCAACGGCAGGGTGTAGACGATGGGTGCCAGGATGTCGGCGACGTGCGGTACGTTGATTACCCGCATGGTGTCGTCAGACTGGAACTTGGCATCGGCGTCGGCGAATACGTATAAAATACCGCCACGGGCGCGCACTTCTTCGACGTTTGATTTCAGCTTTTCTAACAGGTCGTTGTTAGGCGCTACCACGATAATCGGCATTTGCGCGTCAATCAGCGCCAGCGGGCCGTGCTTTAACTCGCCTGCGGCGTAGGCTTCGGCATGAATGTACGAGATTTCTTTAAGCTTTAACGCGCCTTCCATGGCGATAGGGTACTGATCGCCACGGCCTAAAAACAACGCATGGTGCTTGTCGGCAAATTCCTCGGCTAAGGCTTCAATTTGTGGCGCCAGCGTTAAGGCTTGTTCCAGTTTACCCGGTAAGCTTTTCAGCGCTGCGGTTAACTCGTGCTGTTGTACCGCGGTTAAGCCGTTATATTTGCCAATCGCCAGCGTTAACATGGCTAAGCCCACTAATTGCGTGGTAAAGGCTTTGGTAGAGGCTACACCAATTTCGGCGCCGGCGCGGGTCATAAAAGCTAAGTCCGATTCACGCACCAGTGATGAACCCGCTACGTTACAAATGGTTAAACTGCCCACATAACCGGCTTCTTTGGCTAAGCGCAATGCGGCTAAGGTATCGGCCGTTTCGCCAGATTGCGAAATGCTTACCAATAAACTATTTGGCTGCACGAACGATTTGCGGTAGCGAAATTCAGAAGCAATTTCAACGTTACAGGAAATGCCGCCTAACGATTCTAACCAGTAGCGCGCCACCATGCCCGAGTGATAACTGGTACCACAGGCCACAATTTGCACATGCTTAACTTGTTTAAATAGCTCTGCTGCACCGTTGCCAAAGGTTTCGTCTAACACGGAATCGCTGCTTAAACGGCCTTCAAGGGTGTTATTGATTGCGGCTGGCTGCTCGTAAATTTCTTTTAGCATAAAGTGGCGGTACTGGCCTTTGTCGCCAGCGTCGTAACTTACGTTAGACTCGTGTACTTCGCGCTCGACAGCATTACCATTGCTATCAAAAATGCTTACGCTGTGACGGGTAATTTCTGCCACGTCGCCTTCTTCAAGAAACATAAACCGACGGGTAACCGGCAACAATGCCAGCTGATCTGAGGCAATAAAGTTTTCACCAATACCCAGGCCAATAACCAACGGGCTGCCTGAACGGGCAACTACCACGCGGCTGGCGTCGGTTTTGTCCATAAGCACGGTGCCATAAGCGCCATGCAATTGCTTAACCGATTTTTGAACTGCCGCCAGCAAACTACCGGCAGTTTTAAGTTCTTCTTCCACTAAGTGCGCGATAACTTCGGTGTCGGTGTCAGAGGTAAACACATAACCTTTAGCTTTTAAGGCATCGCGAAGCGGGCTGTGGTTTTCAATAATGCCGTTGTGCACTACGGTAATATTGCTGGAAACATGCGGGTGAGCATTGCGCTCGCTGGGCTCGCCGTGTGTGGCCCAACGGGTGTGGGCAATACCGGTGCCACCTGTTACCGGCTTTTCAGCAACGGCATCGGCCAGCTCTTTTACCTTTCCCAAACGGCGTAAGCGGGTTAACTCACCGCTTTGCGTCACAACCGCAACACCGGCAGAGTCATAGCCGCGGTATTCCAAGCGGCGCAGACCTTCAACCAGAATATCTACCACATCACGTTGCGCTACCGCGCCAACTATTCCACACATATTGTTTCTCCAAAAACCGTTAATTCGTTGTATTTATGCAAAGGCCGCAGCGGTTAACCGGCTACGCGGATTACCCTTACGCCTTGTTGTTCTATTAATGCCGCATCGGCGGCAGGCAAGCCTTCGTCGGTGACTAATACTTTGATCATTGACCAGGACAATTCTAAGTTGTGTATTTTGCGGCCCAACTTGTCAGACTCCAACATAACAATGACTTCGCGCGCTACGTCGGCCATTACCCGGCTTAAGCTGTATAACTCGTTGTACGTGGTGGTACCACGCGCTAAATCGATACCGTCTGCGCCAATAAACAGCTGATCAAAATCATAGTTGCGTAGCATCTGTTCCGCTAACTGGCCTTGAAATGCCTCTGACTGCGGGTCCCAGGTTCCGCCAGTCATCAGCAGGGTGGGTTCGTTTTCCAACTCGCGCAGCGCATTGGCTATTCCCAACGAATTGGTCATTACCACTAAGCCACGTTTTGCAGCCAGTTCAGGTAACAATGCCGCCGTAGTGCGGCCGCTATCAATAATAATGCGATAATGATCTTTAATCAGACTGGCTGCTGCTTTGGCAATTGCCAACTTTCGTTTCGAAACCTTTGCTAAACTTGAATCACTTACAAAGTCTTGCGGTACCGGCACCGCACCACCATAACGGCGCAATAACAAACCGGCTTGTTCCAGCACCGTCAAGTCCTTACGAATAGTTACTTCCGACGTTTGAAACTGTTCTGCCAGCTGCTCAACCGATAGCTCGCCTTGCTGTTGCAGTTGGCTAACAATGAGATGGCGCCGTTGTTGGGTATTTCGTTTATTCATATCTTTCGATTAAGTTTCGAAGTGAAAGATATTTTAAGCTGAATTAATAATTTTGCAAGTCGCAATTTTATGGCTGGCGAGTAACGCAATAAAGTTAATGATAACCATTTGCATTTGATAATTATTCGTATTATAGTTTGTCGCGTTAACGGATTAAATGCTTTACCAGGCCACGGATGGGTCTCCTGGTCGTTGTTTTACTTGTCTTGCACGTTAGGGGGTGGGTTTTGCCACCCCTGTTTTTTTCTCAGGTTATTTATGTTTCAACGCTGGCAATATCTGTTGGAAAAATGGCATTTGCTGGCCTTGCTGCTATTGCCTTTATACTATGCGTACTCAACAACAGCAGACAATTTACGGTCTGTAGTTCTGCTTTACGGCCTGTATAGCATTATTGTTGTTGCCAGCCTATGTCGCTTACCTTTGGCCTCGCCACCAGCAAAAATAACCGGCTGGGCCTGGCTGGAACAGTTTTTATTTCTTGCACTTTTACTCACACTGCTTGGCCTATTTTATCTGCCGCAGGCTCCCTTTTCATCTTTCGCTGCGCAGGTACTTTGGTTAAATACGCAACTGGCTTTCGCCGGATTATTGCTAAAGCACTACTGGGCAGTAAAAACACGCCAAGCTAGCGCAAAAACGGTTAATACCGCACCGCATTGGTTGGTGGGGTATGCCAGCCAATCAGGCGTGGCGCAACAGCTAGCACAACATAATGCAGCCCAACTACAGCAAGCGGGCTTTGCGGTTACCCTGGCAGAGCTAAACCAAATTAACCAACTTCAACTCAATAGTTTCCAGCGGGCACTATTTGTCGTCAGTACTTACGGTGACGGTGAGCCACCAGATAATGCCAATCAGTTTTATCAACTGGCGCAGCAGTGGCAGCATTCACTGCATCAGTTGCAATTTGCCGTATTAGCTTTAGGAGACAGCCGCTATCAGCAGTTTTGTGCTTTTGGTCGCTGGCTACATACCTGGTTACAACAGCGTGATGCTAAACCGTTGCATCCACTTCTAGAGCTAGACACGGCAAAGCAGCAAGCGCCGGTAATGACACAATGGCAACAGCTGTTAACTGGCTTTACCAAAACACAGGCCCCGCAAATGCAACCAATCTGGCAGCAAGCGCGCTTAGAAAGCCGTTACATTGCCAACCCAGCCAGTAAAGGCTTGCCGTGTTTCATTGTAAAGTTACAGCTGCCTAGGGGGAGCCAATGGCAAGCCGGTGATATTGTCGATATTCAGCCAGAAAACAGTAAGTGCAACGTGGCGTTATGGTTAACGCAACACCAGATCAACGGGTGTCAGGCAGTACAATACAAAAGCCAACATATGCCGCTATGCTGGGCGCTAGCTGAGTTACAGCTGGACAACGTCTTGCCGCCACCTGAAGGGGTGCCGGTAGAACGTTGGCTGGCGCAACAGCCAACGCTGCCACTGCGAAGTTATTCTATCGCGTCGTTGCCTGAAGAAGGCCCTGCCGTGCTGCTGGTACGCCAAGTGAAAAAGCCCGACGACACCTTGGGTATAGGTTCAGGCTGGCTTACGGCGTGGTCAATAGAGCAACAGTTAATACAAGTGCGGCTGCGTGAGCATACACCATTTCATTTACCCCCAGACGACATACCGTTAATCCTTATCGCCAGCGGTACGGGTATTGCCGGACTACGCGCCTTATTGGCACAACGGGTTAAACGGGGGCAGCGGCAAAACTGGCTGATATTTGGTGAGCGCCACCCAGACAGCGACTTTTTCTTTGCTAAAGATATTCGCCATTGGCAGCAGCAAGGTTTTATACCGCAATGCGATCTGGCGTTCTCACAAGCGCACGCAAACAAGTATTATGTACAACACGCACTGGCAGCAAAACGTGAGCAGGTAAAACAATGGTTGGCCAGCGGCGCCGCTATCTATGTTTGCGGCAGCCTGCAAGGTATGGGCAGCGCTGTACATCAGGTGCTCACCAACATTATGGGAGATGCCGCGCTTAGCCGGTTACAACAACAGGGGCGTTACCGGCGAGATCTGTACTAGTTATTACCCGGTGCAAAGCTTATGCGGCCACTTTGTACTGCCATATTTATAGGCACCGCGGTAAGTAATTTTACCGTAGGGTTGGAGGTGTCTAGCCGGTAAACCGGATTATTCGCCAGAAAACCATTTACCAGCGCCAGCAATTCATTGCTTACCGGCGCCAGGTTACCGCGGTAGCCTGCCGCTTCAATAGTCGAACCCAGTAACTTAACCGAGCGCAGGTAAACGGCTTTTTCAGCGCCGTCATAATAAGGTACGCCTTCAACGTTCAGCTGCATGGTGGCCGGATAACTTAAACCAAATAACGACAAGGTTGCCGTTGCCCCCGTATTAACACGCACGCGGTCTGAATTGTCCGGGCCAATATCAACTTGCATTGTATCCACTTTCATATTTAGCGGAATGCCAGCCACATTAGCCTGACGCGTTAAGCTTGGTATTTGCTGGCGCAACAGTTGCTCAAGATCCGCCTCTGATACCGAGTAAGTAGACATTTGTTGCAATTGGCTGCAACCGGCTAGCAACAACACAAAAATATACAGGATGAATCTCATAATATCCCCAAAAATTATTGCCCTAAAGGCAAGGGCAAAAACATGTTTTATCTGTGCTCTGTTATACCATTTCTTTCGCTAATCTGTATAAACTCATGCTTGAATAAACTTGTAAAGTACGTATTCTTGCATTAGCAGTTTCTCATTTAACATGGTAGCGTCGTTTGCCTAAACCAAACCAACCTCAACGTATATCACTTAAAGCGCGGCCAATAAAAGTAACCTTATTGATTTTACTGGTTATGCTTGGCATCACGTCAATGCCTTCGTTGTTGAACGTGGTGTTACCAGAGATACCCTATAGCATTTACTTACCTCTGCATACCATATTGGAAGTGATTGCAGTTGTGCTTGCGGGGATGACGTTTGCCGTTATTCGAGAACAAGCGCTGGTAAAAATGACACTTCGTAGTGCAGTAGTCGCATGCGCGTTTTTCGCTATTTTTTGGCTCGATTTAGCACACTTACTGTCTTATAAAGGCATGCCACCATATTTTAATGAAAATACAGCGGAAAAAGCCATTAACTTTTGGCTTGTTGCGCGGCTGTTAGGTGCTACAACACTGTGTTTTGTTGTTTTACCGCTGGCAGATAAACGTACAGGCTTAAAGCAGTATTATGCCATGCTAGCAGCAGCGATAACGCTGGTTTTAGCTTGCCATTACTGGTTTATCTTACACCCCGAAGCGATACCACGCACTTATATTGAAGGTATGGGGCTAACTCAGTTTAAGATTGTCACTGAATACAGTGTCATTTTTATTAGTGCAGTTACGATTTACCTAATTATTTTATATCGTCATTTTCAAAGAGCATTTCACGCTCCGGCACTGCTCGCTGCTGTGGTTACAACGATACTTAGCGAGCTATGTTTTACGTTATATAACCAACTAAGTGATATTTATAATATTATTGGCCACCTATTAAAGCTTGTTTCTTACTTATTTTTATATCGAGCTCTCGTTTATGAAACATTAGCGGCCCCTTACTTACAACTCGTTCGTTCTAAAGCAGAATTAGCCGCAACCCTATCAGCAACACCCGATATTCTGCTCGATGTTGACCAAAATGGTGTATTGCATAGAGTACATTCCCGCCCAGACAGTAATATGAGTATCGCATCAACGCACTTTATCGGCAGTAACACCAAGGACGTATTACCACAAAATATTGCTGAAACCATGTTAAAAGCAATGAATCAAGCCGCGCAAAGAAAAGGCTGTTCAGACGCTTATCAATGTGCGTTAAACGACGCGAATGCCGCAGCGCCAATTTGGTTTCAGATAATTGCTGCCATTAAACCCAATACAGCTTCTTTACAGCGCTTTATTTTGTCTGTTCGCGATATTACTGCGCAAAAAAATTTACATGCCTCGGAGCAATTAAACGCTTTGGCGTTTCATACTCGTGAAGCCATTATGATTACCGATGCTGAGCAACGTATTATTCGGGTTAACCCCGCTTTTACTGACATTACCGGTTACAGTGAAGCTGAAATTGTAGGACAAAACCCTTCCAGGCTGAGTTCTGGCTTACACGACAAATTGTTTTACCAGCGACTGTGGGGAGCGCTTAAAGAGTACGATGTGTGGAGTGGTGAAATTTACAATAGACGGAAAAATGGCGAGGTTTTTCCAGAGCATGTCATTATTAATGCCCTGAAAGATAATGAAGGGCAAGTTACACATTATATCGCCAGTTTTAATGACATTAGTAAGGCCAAGGCAGATCAACAACGTATTCACCGTTTAGCGTTTTACGATCCACTCACGCATTTACCGAATCGCCGTTTATTATTGGACAAAATTGTTGATACACAATCTGAAAGTCAGCGTAATGGCCAGTTTGCAGCGTTATTTTTTATCGATCTGGATCATTTTAAACGCCTAAACGACAGCTTGGGTCACTCGTTTGGTGATGAACTATTACGTCAACTTGCCGACAGACTTCAACTGACAATTAGAACTACGGATATCCTGGCCCGCCCCGGCGGTGATGAGTTTATTTTACTCGCTAAACTACAAACAACCGACCAAACAGCCGCGGCTTTGGACGCACAAATTCTTGGCAACAAGGTACTTGAGCAAATTAGACAGCCTTATATGCTGAAAAATCACCAATACAATATTACTGCCAGTATTGGTATTGCGTTATTTAATGACAGTAGTAACGGAGTAGACGAGTTAATGTCGTCAGCAGATCTTGCTATGTATCATTCAAAAGAAAGTGGTCGCAATCAACTTTTTTTCTTTGAACCTCAAATGCAACAAAAGCTAAAACAGCGCCAAAAAATGGAGCAGGGGTTAAAACAAGGTTTGGCTAATGAACAATTCCATGTTTATTATCAGCCCAAAGTAAATACGTTAGGCCATGTTGTTGGTTATGAAGCCCTTATAAGGTGGCAGCACCCTGAGTTCGGTTTAATTAGCCCAGATAGTTTTATTCCGCTGGCAGAAAGTACCGGCCTTATTATCGATATAGGTAGTTGGGTATTGGAACAAGCTTGCGAGCAAATTGCTAAGTTTAGTGCTCAGGGAGAGTCGCTTTCAATTGCCGTTAATGTTAGCCAGCGTCAATTAACCCGCACAGACTTTGCGGAATTGGTCAGTACGATTGTCGTTAATAGTGGCATTGATCCCTCGCTGCTGGAGTTAGAAATTACAGAAAGTATGCTCAATGATGATCTGGAAAATACGCGACAAAAATTAACGGCCCTTAGCCAACTAGGTATCACTTTTTCTCTAGACGACTTTGGAACTGGTTATTCATCGCTCTATTATTTACAAAAGCTTCCAATGAATGTACTTAAAATTGACCAATCCTTTGTGCGGGAATTTTTAACACAAGAAACCGATTACGCTATTGTTAAAACCATTGTAGCAATGGCAAAAGCACTGTCCCTTAAAGTAGTGGCTGAGGGCGTAGAAGAACAGGAACAGTATGAGGCGCTTGTTGCTTTAGAATGTGATTTTTTTCAAGGTTATTTATTTGGAAAACCATCTCCGTTGTCATAAAGTGAGTTTTAAGTGCTCCACGTGAAACACAACCGACCAGTAAAGCACAGTCACTGTGAAGCAGTCACACCGATTAAGTTGTGATATGCTCGAGCGCGTTCACGGGAACCTATACAACATAATGAGAAACGACCATGTCCTTGATCCTTAAACTTATTGCCGGCATTGTGCTGGGTATGCTGTGTGGTTTATATGCGCCACATTGGGTTACACAGCTGTTAATTACCTTTAAAGGCCTGTTTGGCGAACTGCTGTTTTTTACAGTGCCACTGCTTATCTTATTCTTTATCACTAGCGGTATTGCGGCTTTACCCCGTAATTCTGGCAAGTTGCTTAGTCGTACTCTGGGTTTAGCCTATTTATCGACAGTAACTGCCGGTACGCTGGCGTTTTTGGTTGCCAGTGTTGTAGTGCCTATGCTCACTCAAGCGAATAGTGCCGCCGCACCCGCCAACGTTGCGCATTTAGCTCCCTTTATTGAAATGGATATTCCACCAGCCATCAGTGTAATGACGGCACTGGTATTAGCCTTTATCTTTGGTTTGGGTATAGCGGCGACACAAGCGCAGCAATTAAAACAGTTATCTGATCAAGGCCGCGATGTTATCCAGTTAATGCTGGAAAAAGTGATTATTCCACTATTACCTCTGTATATCGCCGGTGAATTTGCCCAAATGGCAGCAGCGGGCACCGTGTTTGGCACACTTAAAACTTTTGGTATCGTTTTGGTGCTGGCCGTTGCTATGCATTGGTGCTGGATCATCACGCTGTACACTATTGCCGGTATCAAGGCCGGAAAATCGCCTTTTGCACTGATTAAAAACATGATGCCAGCCTATTTTACTGCGCTGGGTACCATGTCAAGCGCAGCGACCATTCCGGTTTCGTTACAAGCGACCAAAGCCAATGGCGTAAAACCGGATGTGGCTAACTTTACCGTACCGCTGTGTGCAACTATTCACTTATCTGGGTCAACCATCACTATTGTTACCTGTGCTATGGCTGTGGTCACTATGGTTAATGGCCTGGAAATGCCGTCATTATTAACGGTGTTACCATTTATTTTTATGCTGGGTGTTGTAATGCTGGCTGCACCGGGTGTACCGGGTGGTGCCGTGATGTCAGCAGTAGGTTTACTTGGTTCTATGTTAGGCTTTGGCGAAGCGGCTATCGCACTGATGATTGCGCTGTACATGGCACAAGACAGCTTCGGTACTGCCTGTAATGTAACTGGCGACGGTGCTATAGCGGTGCTTGTAGACAAAGCTGAATGAGTTTCACACTGATAGTGTAGGTTGGAATCCCGATTTGGGCGTCACAGAGTGTCTGAGCCCTGCCGTAGGCAATAGGGCGACAAATTCGTCAGGAACGAATTTGAACAGCTTCGCTGGCCTGAAAGGGCTTGGGCAGGAAGCCCAAGCTAGTTGCTGTGACGAGCCAAAGCGGGAATTGCAACCGGAGCTTACGCCGTCTGGACAATAATAAAACAGCCCGCAAATGCGGGCTGTTTTTTAACTCACTTTTTAATTTTTACCGGCCGTTGCCAATCGGCAATATGCCGCGGTTTCGCACGGGCCACCACCAGCTCGCCATCGGCGGCATCACGGGTCAATACTGAACCGGCACCGACAGTAGCATTAACGCCAACCGTTACCGGAGCGACCAAAGAGCTATTAGAGCCAATAAAGGCGCCATCTTTAATGGTGGTGACAAACTTATTCGCACCATCGTAGTTACAGGTAATAGTACCGGCACCTACATTCACTTTGCTGCCGATAACCGCATCGCCCAGATAGGTAAGATGGTTCGCTTTTGAACCTTTACCCAGGGTGGTTTTTTTCATCTCGACAAAGTTACCAACATGGCTGTCGTCCAGCATCACGCTGTCCGGCCGCAGACGAGCATAAGGCCCAACAGAACAATCCGCGCCAACGCTGGCTTTTTCAATCATGCTGTTGGGTTTAATTTCGCTGTTATCGCCAATTACGCAGTCTTTTAAAATACAGTTGGCACCTATGGTAACGCCTTTGCCCAGCACAACCTTACCTTCAAATATCACGTTGATATCGATCATTACATCGTTACCCACCTCAACCGTGCCGCGTACATCGATACGCGCCGGGTCGCGTAAATTAGCGCCAGCCAGCATCAGTTCTTCGGCTTTGCGCTGCTGATACGCACGCTCTAACGCCGCTAATTGTAAGCGGTTATTAGCACCTTCTACTTCCATTGGATTTTGCGGCTGGGCGGTGGTAATTTCTACACCTTCACTGTGCGCCATGGCAATAACGTCAGTTAAGTAGTACTCGCCCTGAGCATTGCTGTTAGACAAGCGGCTGAGCCATGCCTTTAGCTGTTTACCGGGCAATGCCATAATACCGCTGTTCACTTCGTTAATAAGCAGCTGTTCAGGGTTAGCGTCTTTTTGCTCAACAATGCCGGTAACTTTGCCGTTTTCACGCATAATACGGCCATAGCCGGTTGGGTTTGCCAGATTAACGGTTAAAATGGCCAAGCCGTTATCTGGTTTTACCGCTAATAATTGCTGTAAGGTGTCCAAACGAGTAAGCGGTACATCACCATATAACACCAGTACGGTATCGTCATCAGCAATATTTGGTTCTGCCTGTGCTACGGCATGGCCGGTGCCCAACTGCTCTGCCTGTAATACCCAATGCAAGGGTTGCTCACCCATAGCCGCTTGCAATGCCTCTGCACCATAGCCATACACCAGTTGTGGCTTGTCTGAACCTAGCGCTCTGGCAGTATCAATGACATGCTGCACCATCGGCCGCTCAGCCACTTTGTGCAATACCTTTGGTAAGTCTGATTTCATCCGCGTGCCTTTACCGGCAGCCAGAATAACTACATTTAATGCCATAAAAAATCCTTGTAATAATGCGTCTTATCGCTAGTGCCGATATTCTAATAGATATCGCAGCAGATTACAGGATCAGGGTGAAGTTTTCCTTAACGGTGGGGACAGCCAACAAAAAAGCCACCCTAAGGTGGCTTTTTAAACTTCGGAACCCGAACTTATTTTTTACGCATTTTCTGAATAATGCGCAGCTGTGCAATGGCCTCGGCCAGTTGCGCGGCAGCTTCAGCATAGTTGAAGTCTGCGCCAGCGTGCTGCATCGCTTCTTCGGCACGTTTTTGTGCGTCTAAAGCCGCTTGCTCGTCTAAGTCTTCGCCGCGTACCGCGACATCGGCCAGTACAGTGATGGTATCGGGTTGTACTTCAAGTACACCACCGGCTACGTATATCACGTGTTCTTCGCCAAATTGTTTCACGATACGGACCATGCCAGGTTTCAGGGTGGTCAGTAACGGGGCGTGGAAAGGTAAAATACCTAACTCGCCCTCACTGCCTGTGACCTGCACGGATTCGACAAGGCCGGAGAAGATTTTTTCTTCGGCACTTACTACATCCAGTTGCACTGTCATCGCCATCTCGCTCTCCTAAAGCCTGAACTTACAGTTTCTTCGCTTTTTCGATCGCTTCGTCGATAGAACCAACCATGTAGAACGCTTGTTCTGGCATATGGTCGAACTCACCTTCCAAGATGCCTTTAAAGCCACGGATAGTTTCTTTCAGCGGTACGTACTTACCAGGTGAACCGGTAAATACTTCAGCTACGAAGAAAGGCTGTGACAGGAAGCGCTGAATTTTACGCGCACGGTATACGGTTGTACGGTCTTCATCAGACAGTTCGTCCATACCCAAAATCGCGATAATGTCTTTCAGCTCTTTGTAACGCTGCAGTACAGATTGCACACCACGCGCTACTTCATAGTGCTCTTTACCGATTACCAGCGGATCTAACTGACGAGACGTTGAATCCAGTGGATCGATCGCCGGGTAAATACCCAATGATGCGATGTTACGGCTAAGTACTACGGTCGCGTCTAAGTGCGAGAACGTGGTTGCTGGTGACGGGTCAGTTAAGTCATCCGCAGGTACGTATACGGCCTGGATAGACGTAATAGAACCTGTTTTAGTAGAAGTGATACGCTCTTGTAGAGCACCCATCTCTTCCGCCAGCGTTGGCTGGTAACCTACCGCTGATGGCATACGGCCTAAAAGTGCAGACACTTCAGTACCGGCCAGCGTGTAACGGTAGATGTTATCTACGAAAAACAGTACGTCACGACCTTCGTCACGGAATTTTTCTGCCATGGTTAAGCCGGTTAACGCTACGCGTAAACGGTTACCTGGTGGCTCGTTCATCTGACCGTAAACTAACGATACTTTATCCAGTACGTTAGAGTCTTTCATCTCGTGGTAGAAATCGTTACCTTCACGAGTACGCTCACCAACACCGGCGAATACTGAGTAACCGCTGTGCTCGATCGCGATGTTACGGATCAGTTCCATCATGTTTACGGTTTTACCTACACCGGCACCACCGAACAGACCTACTTTACCGCCTTTAGCGAACGGGCATACCAGGTCGATAACTTTAATACCAGTTTCTAACAACGCGTTAGATGCCGCTTGATCTTCGTAGCTTGGCGCGGCACGGTGAATAGGCATACGCTCTTCTTCACCGATAGGGCCTGCTTCGTCGATTGGCTCGCCTAATACGTTCATAATACGGCCCAGCGTGGCTTTACCCACCGGAACGTGAATTGCTTTACCGGTGTTAGACACGGCAGCGCCGCGACGTAAACCGTCTGTTGTACCTAACGCGATAGTACGCACTGTACCGCCACCCAGCTGCTGCTGCACTTCCAGCACTAAACCAGCCAGATCACCGTCAGTCACGTTTAACGCGTCATAGATACCAGGTACCGCATCTTGTGGAAAATCGATATCCACAACGGCGCCAATGATTTGGACGACCTTACCTTGACTCATGATGTTTCCTCAAATTTCTCAAAACTGTTTACCTTAGCCTACAGCTGCCGCACCTGCGACGATTTCGCTAAGCTCCTGGGTAATCGCGGCCTGACGTGCTTTGTTATAAACAAGCTTCAGGTCGTCCATCAGGTTACCGGCGTTGTCGGTTGCAGCCTTCATAGCTACCATCCGCGCCGCGTGCTCGCTGGCAGAATTTTCTACCACGCCCTGATAAACTTGCGATTCGACGAAACGGTCTAACAACATATCGATGATAGGTTGTGGGTCCGGCTCGTACAGGTAATCCCAGTTATGTGCTTTTTGCTCAATTTCTGCTTTTGGCAAAGGTAAGAGTTGATCGATCACTGGCTCTTGTTTCATGGTGTTTACAAACTTGTTGTACACCAGAAACAAGCGGTCAATCCGGCCTTCGTTAAATGCGTTAAGCATCACTTTTACCGAACCAAGCACATCAGCCAAACGTGGTACGTCACCTGAACCCGCCTGTTGCGCAACTACCTTACCACCGAAACGCTTAAAGAACGTTGTAGCCTTATTACCGATAACGGCAAACTGGGCATCAACGCCTTTGTCTTTCCAGCTTTTCAGCGAAAGGGCAACTTTCTTAAACTCGTTGGTATTCAGGCCACCGCAAAGTCCACGATCAGTAGAAATGATAATATAACCAACCCGTTTAACCTCACGATCCGCTAAATACGGATGGCGGTATTCCAGGCTGCCATTAGCAACGTTACCGATCACTTTGCGCATACCTTCAGCGTATGGGCGTGTTGCAGCTACACGGTCTTGCGCTTTGCGCATTTTGCTGACCGCAACTTTTTCCATAGCACTGGTGATCTTGCGAGTATTGTTAATACTCCCGATCTTACTTTTTATCTCTTTACCACCGGCCATGACTGTATCTCCGTTTCATTCAACGAATGGGGTGGCATCGCCACCCGCATTGATTACCAGGTCTGCGTTGCCTTGAATTTATCAATAGCAGCTTTGAACGTAGACTCGATTTGGTCGTTGTAGTTACCGGTTTTATCGATATCAGCCATCAGCTCAGCGTGTTCAGCTCGCATGAAAGCAATCAAACCCGCTTCAAAATCCAGGATTTTTGCCACGTCGACATCTTTCATAAAGCCTTTTTCGATAGCGAAAATAGACACGCCCATATCGGCTACAGACATCGGGCTGTACTGTAACTGTTTCATCAGTTCAGTAACCTTTTGGCCGTGCTCTAACTGTGCGCGGGTCGCTTCGTCAAGGTCAGACGCAAACTGGGCAAATGCCGCAAGTTCTGAGTACTGAGCTAATGCCAGACGAATACCACCACCTAATTTCTTGATGATCTTAGTTTGTGCCGCACCACCAACCCGTGATACCGAAATACCAGCGTTCACCGCAGGACGGATACCGGCGTTGAATAAGTCAGTTTCTAAGAAGATCTGACCATCAGTAATCGAAATTACGTTAGTTGGTACGAATGCAGAAACGTCACCCGCTTGAGTTTCAATAATTGGCAATGCGGTTAAAGAACCGGTTTTGCCTTTTACTTCACCGTTGGTGTACTTTTCTACATAGTCTGCGTTTACGCGTGATGCGCGTTCCAGCAAACGTGAGTGAAGATAGAATACGTCACCTGGATAAGCTTCACGGCCTGGTGGACGACGCAACAGTAACGAGATTTGACGGTAAGCTACAGCTTGCTTAGACAAATCATCGTATACGATCAGCGCATCTTCACCGCGGTCACGGAAGTATTCGCCCATGGTACAGCCAGAGTATGGTGCTAAGAACTGCAGCGCAGCCGCTTCTGAAGCAGAAGCTACAACCACGATAGTGTGTGCCAGTGCGCCGTGCTCTTCCAGCTTACGTACTACGTTAGCAATGGTAGAAGCCTTTTGGCCTACTGCAACATAAACACACTTAACGCCAGTGCCTTTCTGGTTGATAATCGCATCGATAGCCAGTGCCGTTTTACCGGTCTGACGGTCACCGATCAGCAATTCACGCTGACCACGGCCGATAGGGATCATCGCATCTACTGACTTATAGCCAGTCTGCATTGGCTGATCTACCGATTGACGCTCGATAACGCCTGGTGCAATTTTCTCTACTGGTTCAAAACCGGCAGCATCAATTGGACCTTTACCGTCGATAGGTGCACCTAAGGTGTTAACTACACGGCCTAATAACGCAGGACCAACCGGCACTTCTAAAATACGGCCGGTGCTTTTTACTTTAGTGCCTTCGGTTAAGTCCGCATACGGGCCCATAACTACAGCACCAACTGAGTTGCGCTCTAAGTTAAGCGCGATAGCATAGCGGTTGCCAGGAAGCTCAATCATCTCACCCTGCATACAATCTGCAAGACCGTTGATACGAATAATACCGTCAGTTACCTGAACGATAGTACCTTCGTTACGAGCTTCACTGACCACTTCGAACTGAGCAATACGACTCTTGATCAGTTCTGATATTTCAGTGGAATTCAGTTGCATTCTCTGTTCCCCAATTATGACTGCAGCGCAGTTGCTAAACGATCCAACTTACCGCGGATCGAGCCATCAATAACCATGTCACCTGCTTTGATTAGCATACCGCCAACCACTGCAGGATCTTCGCTACAGTTTAATTTAACTTTGCGTGCCAAACGTTGCGATAATGCCGTGGCTAGCTTGTCTTGTTGTGCTTTAGAAAGCTTGGTAGCAGAAACCACAGACACGTCGATTTCTTTTTCATACTCAGCTTTAAGCGCAACAAACGCAGCTAACACCTCGGGCAACGCCAACAAGCGATGATTTTCTGCCATCACTTTTATAAAGTTCTGGCCGTGCTCATTGAGTTGCTCACCACATACCTGAATAAACAGACCGGCCTGCTTGTCAGCAGCGCCGTTGGCGCCTAAATAAGCACCAACCTGGTCGTTCTTTGCTACTTCAGCAGCAAAGGCCAACATCTGTAGCCAGGCGTCTAGTGCATTTTGCTCAACCGCAAAATCAAAAGACGCTTTGGCGTAAGGACGAGCAATATTAGTCAAATCAGACATAGCTCATCCTCTTACAGTTCTTGAACCAGTTTTTCCAGAATGTCGCTGTGAGCAGCTTCATCAATAGAACGTTGCAGAATTTTCTCTGCGCCGGCTACTGCTAATGCAGCAACTTGCTTGCGCAGCTCTTCGCGTAAACGGTTACGTTCCGCTTCTAATTCTGCCCGGCCAATAGCCAGAATATTTTCACGTTCCGCATTGGCTTTGTGCACCGCTTCATCCAACATTTTGGCTTCGCGTTTTTTCGCTTGGTCAATAATGTCGGCTGCTTGTGCTTTAGCGTCTTTTAACTGATCTTTGGCTTTGTCCTGGGCTAATGCCAGGTCTTTTTCCGCACGATCAGAGGCTGCTAAACCATCAGCAATTTTTTTCTGGCGCGCTTCAATCGCATTGATCAGCGGCGGCCATACAAATTTCATACAGAACAGTACGAACACCGCAAATGCGATTAATTCGCCTAACAGAGTGGCGTTTAAAGTCACGACCGCTCCTCCTTAGTTAACAGTTGTTCGGATTAACACAAATCTTCGATTACAGTGCGAACAACATGTACATGGCGATACCAACGCCAATCATCGCAACGGCGTCGATAAGACCTGCCAAGATGAACATTTTAACTTGCAGTGATGGCGCCAGTTCTGGTTGACGCGCACATGCTTCAAGGAACTTACCACCCATGTTACCGAAACCCAGTGCAGTACCGATAGCACCGAAACCGATTAACAAAGCAACTGCGATTAATTTAATAGCTACTGCAATTTCCATTTTTTATCTCCAGAGTTTTTAAAGTTAAAGTTAAAGTAAAAATTAATGGTTATCTGAACTGGCCATGCTTAAGTAAACAATGGTCAGCATCATAAATACAAATGCCTGCAACACGATAACCAGAATATGGAATACCGCCCAGACAAAGTGCAGTGGTAGCTGAGCTAAACCAATGGCACCAATCAGAATAAAGATCATTTCGCCAGCATACAGGTTACCGAATAGACGCAGTGCCAGTGAAAAAGGCTTAGCGACTAGAGCAATCGTTTCCAACAATAGGTTCGCTGGAATTAACACTATTTGTAGCGGTACGTTTTTGGTGCTAAATGGGTGCAGGGTAAGTTCTTTAATAAAACCCATTACGCCTTTGATACGAATCGAATACCCGATCATCAAAATAAACACGCCAATAGCCAGCGCAGCAGTCAAGTTGACATCGGTAGTAGGTACAATTTTCATGTACACATCATGCGAATCCATACCCAGGGCTTGTTCACCAACAAAACCAGCAAACGCAGGCAGGAAGTCTACCGGGATTAAATCCATCAAGTTCATCAGGAACACCCAGACAAAGATGGTCAGTGCCAGTGGTGCGATTAACTTACTTGAACCGTGGTAAGTGTCCTTAACGTTAGTAGCAACAAGCTCTACTACCATTTCAATAAAACACTGAAATTTCCCCGGAACGCCGGTTGTGGCTTTTTTTGCTGCGCTGCGGAATACCCACAGAAACAACAAACCAAGGCCAATAGACCACGCTAACGTATCGATATGCCATGTCCAGAACCCGACCTCACTACACGCTTTATTAAATGCAACGCTACCATCAACGGTGCACATTTTTGCGTTAGTAAGGTGGTGCTGAATATGACTAGAGAGGGTTAACTCTTCACCTGCAGCCATGTTTCATCCCATTGTTAATGTTTAAAAAAAACTGGTGCTGACCATTGTGTTAGCAGTGTCAGCAAAAAACCGGTTAAAAAGACTTCAGGAACCAGTTGTTGCTGACTAAATACCATTGCTAAAAGCACAGCGGTTAAAATTAACTTTAATGACTGCCCCCGCATAAAGGCCGCCAAAACAGCGTTTGCGTCATCTAGTGCGCTAAAACGAAACGCGAAAAACACAAACACACAATTCGGTATTACAGCAGCTAGGCCGCCTTTAAAGGCTGACTTTGCTGCGGCTGCATCGGCAGCTAAAAAAAAAGCCAGTGTTATAACGCCGGCTACTGCAAGTTGACATAACACCAACTTGTAGGCTGATTTGCGCGCCAAAGCCGCACTTTTATCAGTCACTGTAAGTCCCCCTGAAATAACCCGTGAAGGGGGTATAAAAAACTTGCGAAAGTATACTTATTTGCCTTCAATTTGCAACAAAAAGCGGCGTAAGCACTATCACAGTACAGATATCTGGTACATTTTGGTGCATTAATCTTCAGTTATATTCAACTTATTAATAATGCCGTCTAACTCAGCCAGACTACTGTAATTAATTTCCAGCTTGCCTTTACCCTTGTTGTTGTAACTTATTTGAACTGGCGCAGCAAAGCGTTCACTTAAACGCTGCTCTAATGCCAATACGTCTGGATCTCGTGGTTTTTCTGCTACAGCGGGTTTTGGCTCTAAAATACGTCTTACTAGGTTTTCCGTTTCACGCACGGTAAGCTGTTTTGCTGCGACTAAACGTGCCGCATCTGACTGTTCATTATCGTGTAATGCTAGCAATGCCCTAGCATGGCCCATATCGATATCACCATGCTCTAATAACAGCTTAACATCATCATTTAGTTGATTAAGGCGTAATAAATTAGTGACAGAGGCGCGAGATTTCCCAACAGCATCAGCAACTTGCTGGTGAGTAAGACCAAACTCTGTTAATAGCTGATCCAAGGCGACAGCTTCTTCCATTGCATTTAAATCTTCACGCTGAATATTTTCAATCAGTGCGATTGCAACAGCAGCTTCATCCGGAACATCTTTAATAATACAGGGCACTTCCGCCAGTTGTGCTAACTGGCTGGCACGCCAACGTCGTTCACCGGCGATAATCTCAAACTTATCTTTCGCTATTGGACGTACCACAATAGGTTGAATGATGCCTTGAGCCCGAATTGAACTGGCTAAATCTTCTAGCGCTTCTTGCGACATGTCTTTACGGGGCTGATATTTACCCGGCGTTAAAAATTCAACCGGCAATTTCTGTAATTCGCTTGTGGTTGGGCTGACGGTTTCGTTATTACTGGTTCTATTGGACGTAAGTAAGGCATCCAACCCCCGGCCCAGGCCTCGTTTCTTTACAGACATGTTAAATACATTCCCTAAATTACTCTAATCAGACACTGGTTGTGCTGTTAACGGTTTTTTTATCAGCCCGGCGCAGCATTTCTCCCGCTAATGCCAGGTACGCTTTGGCTCCGGTTGAATTTTTATCGTAATACATCACTGGTGCACCAAAGCTGGGCGCTTCTGCTAAGCGTACATTGCGCGGAATTACTGCGCGGTATACTTTGTCACCAAAATGTTGTTTCAATTGCTCAGAAACATCATTAGCCAAGCGGTTGCGTGGGTCGTACATCGTTCTTAGTATACCTTCGATCTTAAGCTCTGGATTCACAGCAGCAGCTAACTGATTAATAGTTTCTACCAGTGCGGTTAAACCTTCTAAAGCAAAATACTCGCATTGCATGGGTACTAACACGGTGTCTGCCGCAGCCATGGCGTTAACAGTTAGCATATTTAACGACGGTGGGCAGTCAATAAAGATAAAATCATAACTGTTACGATAGTCTTTTAATGCGTTGCGCAGGCGTAACTCACGGGCAAAAACATTCATTAACCTCACTTCTGCAGCGGTTAAATCAGCATTGGCGCCAACTAAGTGATAACCACCGCTGGTATCTTTAACCAAAACGTCGACCAAAGGTTTTTCGTCAACCAGTAGTTCGTATGCAGTAGCCGGAATATCATATTTATCGACACCGCTGCCCATGGTGGCATTACCCTGAGGATCCAAATCGATCAACAGTACCTTGCGCTTAGTCGCAGCCAAAGAAGCAGCCAGATTTATGGCTGTAGTGGTTTTACCTACACCACCTTTCTGATTAGCTATTGCGATTACTTTCGCCACAAGATGTCCTCGATATCAATTAGCAGGGAAGCAGTATTACCAAATGCCGCTGTGCTTGCAACTGCGGTACAGCAAGTGGTTGAACGGAGGCTACTTTAACAAAATCAGGCAAAGCTGCAATTTCTTCTTGTACTGCAGCAGCCTTCATGGCGAAAAAGCGCCCATTTACTTGCGGTAAATGCTTACACCAGCTCAACATATCATTCATAGAAGCAAAAGCGCGACTAATTACGCCATCGTAACCCTGCTCTGGATGGTGATCTTCAACCCTGATTTGTAATGGGTGAATATTGCTTAATTTTAACTGCAATTTTACCTGATTTAAAAACCGGATTCGTTTACCTAAGCTGTCCAGTAAGGTGAAGTCTTTGTCTGGATAGTAAATTGCCAACAATACTCCTGGCAATCCGGGCCCGGTGCCAACATCAATAAACCTTTCGCCTATTAAGTGAGGTGCTACAACAAGGCTATCCATGACATGTTTTATTAACATTTCTTGCGGATCACGCACCGATGTCAGATTGTAGGCGCTATTCCATTTGTCGAGTAACTGAACATAATCAATACATTGCTGTAATTGTTGCTCTGACAGTGACAAGCTGGTTTGCGCCACCAGCGAGCGTAATTGATCTAACATGCCTTTCCTTAAGCCGATTTACGCAATAAACCCTGTTTTTTCAGATAGACCAGTAACAACGAAATAGCAGCTGGTGTGACTCCCGAAATACGAGACGCTTGTCCTACAGTTTGAGGTTGTGTTTGATTTAATTTAGAAATGACCTCATTTGACAGCCCTCTAACAGATTCATAATCAAACTGTTTTGGTAACAGTGTCTGTTCATTGCGTTGTTGCTTAGCAATTTCGTCTTGTTGGCGATGGATATAACCTTCATATTTAATTTGAATTTCAACTTGTTCAGCTGCTGCAGGATCTGTTAAACCCGGGCCCAGATCATTAATTTGCATAAGGCCGGCGTAAGTCACTTCAGGTCTGCGTACAAGTTCTTCTAAACTAGCTTCTTTGCTTAATGGCGTTTTGATTAGTGCATTTACTGCAGTTAGCGCTGCATGTTGCGGGTGGATCCAGCTTTGTTTTAAACGTTGACGTTCTAATGCTATTTGTTCCATTTTTTCGTTAAATGCTGCCCAGCGTTCATCGTTAATCAAGCCAAAGTCTCTGCCTTTTTCTGTTAAACGTGAGTCAGCATTGTCTTCCCGAAGCATCAAACGATATTCAGCTCTGCTGGTAAACATACGATAAGGTTCTTTAGTTCCCATTGTGGTTAAATCGTCAACCAATACTCCAAGATAAGCCTGATCGCGACTTGGCGACCATCCGTCTTTATTTTGGCTAAATAGCGCTGCGTTTAACCCGGCTAACAGGCCTTGTGCACCTGCTTCTTCGTAGCCGGTAGTACCATTGATTTGACCAGCAAAAAATAAGCCACTGATAAATTTAGTTTCAAGTGTGTTTTTTAGATCTCGTGGATCAAAGAAATCGTATTCAATTGCATAACCAGGACGCGTTATATGAGCGTTTTCCATGCCTTTAATCGATCGTACAATACTTAGCTGCACATCAAAGGGTAGGCTGGTTGAAATACCATTTGGATAAACTTCATGGGTGGTTAACCCTTCTGGTTCTATAAAAATCTGGTGTTTGTCTTTATCAGCAAAACGGGTAATTTTGTCTTCTATTGATGGGCAATAACGTGGCCCAATACCTTCAATGACGCCGGTGTACATTGGTGAACGATCGAGGTTATTTCGGATTACGTCGTGTGTCTGTTCATTGGTATAAGTGATATAACACGGGATCTGTCTTGGTTGATCACTGTGTTTACCCATAAAAGAAAACACTGGTGTTGGGTTGTCACCAGGTTGTACTTGCATCAGCGAAAAATCAATAGTTCTTGCATCAATACGGGGTGGTGTACCTGTTTTTAGTCGATCTACCCTAAATGGTAATTCACGTAATCGTTTTGCTAGAGCGATTGATGGTGGATCACCTGCTCTGCCACCTGAACTACTTTGCAAGCCTATGTGGATTTGGCCACCTAAAAATGTCCCTACCGTTAAAACCACAGATTTAGCTTTAAACTTTAAGCCCATCTGAGTAATAACACCGGTCACTTGATCATTTTCGACGATGAGATCATCACAAGATTGTTGGAAAATACTCAGATTCGGCTGATTTTCCAGTATTTGCCGGATTGCTGCACGGTATAACTGACGATCAGCTTGAGCTCGAGTTGCGCGTACTGCTGGGCCTTTTGAACTATTTAATGTTCTAAATTGAATGCCGCCTTTGTCAGCGGCTAGTGCCATAGCACCACCTAAGGCATCAATTTCTTTTACTAAATGGCCTTTGCCTATACCACCAATTGCTGGGTTGCATGACATCTGACCTAGTGTTTCAACATTGTGTGTCAGCAATAATGTTTTTTGTCCCATACGCGCAGCTGCTAAAGCGGCTTCTGTGCCAGCATGGCCACCACCTACAACAATGACGTCGAAAGTTTCTTGGTACAACATAATTGCCTCTGTTTCCTGTTGAACTGATCTATCGTTAAAGGGCACATATTGTATCTTGATCTACTGTCTAGGGGAATGGCACAACGGCAGAAGGATCTTCTAAATTAAATAAGATCTTTTTAGAGATCTTTTTATTACTGTTACTATTAAGCAGCAGGTTTTCCGTGCATAAGCAGATCTTTAATTGAAGGATCAGATGCTTATGAACGATCGGATCCTGTGATCAAGCTAGGATCTACTACCTTTAAACCGGTGATCAAAATAGCTAGTTATCCACAGACCGAAATAATATTTTTTTTATAAATAGGATAAATACAGCTTAATCACCACTAATTAGATAACTTATACACATATAGGATATAAAAATACATAAGCTGTATATAACTTGGGTGTAAGCAGATCCTTGCTTAAATTAGCTTTTATCATGCTTTTATCATACTGATATCAAGACACTGATACTTAAGGTATTTATTGTATTGCCAAGTTGGTTTTATTGCTGAGGCCAGCCTGGGAGAGAGTTACGTAATCCTGATCTTCCTGAGATATACTTGTTTTTGCGGGTGCTAGTCACCCGCTTTTTTATGGCAAGACTTTTATTAATTGAGGCAACCATATCAAAGCAGTATCTTCGGGTAGCCTAGGATGCTGAGCATCTATTTCTAACGCGTCCAGCAAGCATTTAGCGCCTTTATTTTGTAGTAATTTGGCTAATTTTCGACCTGCTTCGCAAAAAGTATCATATCCAGAGTCACCTAAAGTGATCATGGCATAAGAAAGTGTGTTAAGATCACGCCGATCTTGTGCTAATTGATCCGCAAAGGGTTGAATATTATCAGGCAGATCTCCTGCGCCATAGGTGGATGTGATTACTAACCAGACATGGGTTTGGTTGAGGTGATCCAGTTCGGGTTTCAGATGTAGATTAACGTCATAGCCCGCTTGTACCAGTGTTTCAGCAACTTGTTCTGCCACATATTCCGCTGCGCCCATTTGGCTGCCAACGAGGATGTCTATCATGATATGCCTCTTGTCATAAGAATGTTTGGCTATACTACTGGAATAAAATCTGTCAAAGCTATGTTTTTGGCATGATTTACGTGTTTTTACTGCTTTGCAGGCTAAGTAAAAACAACAATAGCACTACCACTACGCCTGCGTGTTATTGAGGTTTAAACAACGTATGTCTGACACTGTGTCATTTTCCCAGCTAATGCTGCCTGAAGCTATTGTTCGTGCTGTTACTGAACTTGGCTATGAATCGCCGTCGCCTATTCAAGCGGCTGCTATCCCTAAACTATTAGCTGGCGAAGATGTATTAGGCCAAGCGCAAACGGGTACCGGTAAAACGGGCGCTTTTGCTTTGCCTTTATTAGCGCGTCTGGATCCTGCGCAAAACGATCCACAAATTTTGGTGTTGGCGCCAACACGTGAACTGGCAATACAAGTTGCAGAAGCTTTTCAAGCTTATGCGCGTTATATGCCAGCCTTTCATGTACTGCCGTTATACGGTGGCCAGAGCTACACGAATCAGTTGAAATCATTAAAACGCGGTTCACAAGTTATTGTGGGTACTCCAGGCCGTATTCTTGATCACTTAGATCGTGGTACGTTAAAGCTGGATAAACTGCGTGCTATCGTGCTGGATGAAGCCGACGAAATGCTACGCATGGGCTTTATTGATGATGTGCAGACCATTATGGATGCTACACCACCGGGTCGTCAGGTAGCGATGTTCTCTGCAACAATGCCTGCACCTATCCGCGCTATTGCTCAGAAGCATTTAAAGAATGCTGAAGAAATTAAAATTGCATCGAAAACCAGTACTGTTGAGCGTATTACTCAGCGGTATGTGATGTTAGATGGTAACCAGAAGCTGGATGCGTTAACGCGCTTACTTGAAGGCGAAGAGTACGATGCCACTATCGTGTTTGTGCGTACGAAAAGCGCTACTGAAGAAATTGCTGAAAAACTCGGTGCCCGCGGTTATGCTGTTGCCTGTTTAAACGGCGACATGAACCAGGCACACCGCGAACTGACTATCCGCAAAATGAAAGCGAATCAGCTCGACGTTATTGTTGCAACTGACGTTGCTGCCCGTGGTTTGGATGTAGAGCGTATAAGTCTGGTAGTAAACTACGACATTCCATATGACAGCGAAGCTTATGTACACCGTATCGGCCGTACTGGCCGTGCTGGCCGTGAAGGTAAAGCGATTTTATTCGTGTCGCCGCGTGAACGCCGCTTACTGCGTACAATTGAACATGCGACTAAGCAACCGATTGAGCAGATGTCACTGCCAACTGGCCGTGTAATTGAACAACGTCGTATCGAATCGTTCCGCGAGCAGTTAGCGCAAACGATAGAAACTCAGGATCTGAGCTTTTTCCAAACGTTAATTAATGACTGGCGCGAGAAGATTGAAACCACGGAAAACGATCTGGCCGCGGCGTTGTTGTATTTAGCGCAGAAAGATCAGCCGTTAAATGTGGCAAGTCAGTTCCCGGAAATTCGTGAACCGCATGCACGTGGTGAACGTGAAGAGCGTCCGCGTCGTGAACGTAGCGATCGTCCAGACCGCGGCGGTGACCGTCCTGATCGTGGGCCACGTGTTAAGCGTGAAATGAAAGGTGATTACCAGACTTACCGCATTGAAGTAGGTAAAGAGCATGGTGTTCGTGCTGGTGATATCGTTGGTGCTATTGCTAACGAAGCCCACATTGATAGCCAGTTTATTGGTAATATTAAGTTGTTTGATCATTTCAGTACCGTAGAGTTGCCAGCGACGATACCAAGTGAGATTTTCCAGCACTTGAAGAAAGTTTACGTGCGTAAGCAAAAACTGAATATCACTGTAGACAGTGGAGCGGCGCCAGCCGGTGACCGTCGCCCGTCTAATGGTCCAGGCCCGCGCCCGGGTGCTGCACCACGCGCACCACGTAAGCCACGTGACTAAGTTTTAGTGTAATAATAAAACCCTGCAAAGCAGGGTTTTTTATTGGCGACAGAATAACCACTGCACGTGATGAACCGTGCTTGTCTGACAAGCTGAAGTTTCTTATTGTATAAGGCTTGCTTAACGAGCTTAAAACAATAAGAGAATAGCTGATTATGCCCATCGTTTTATCCCGAAGTTTGTTGCCCACATTATCTCTGTTTAGCCTGCTGGCTACACTGTTATGTAGTTCTGTAGTAGATGCCAGTGCCATTCGCCAAACGAAAGGTGATTTTGAAGATAAGTTTCGCCAGTTAGACGAAGTATTGCCCACACCTAACGTTTACCGCAATGCAGCCGGTGAACCTGGCCAGCAATACTGGCAGCAACAAGTTAACTACAAAATGGATGTAGAGCTTGATGAAACAAAACGCCGGCTTAGCGCTAAACAGCGGATAAGCTACAAAAATAACTCGCCTTATAGCCTGAAGTATCTTTGGCTGCATCTTGATCAGAACATTTTTAAATCTGACTCGATGGCTGAGTTAAGTACTGACTTTGGCGGCATTGGCCGACGGGGACCTGCAACGTCGATTAGCGATGGTGATATCACTGCACGCTTAAGCCTGGAAGAGCTGCGCCGGCAGCAATTTATGGCTGACAACGAGCTGGGTTTCCAGATCAGTAATTTAAAAAACAGTAGCGGTAAACCCTTGCCGGTTACTTTGGTGGGTACCTTAATGCGTATCGATCTGGATAAACCGCTAAAACCGGGCCAGACCACCGATTTCAGCCTGGATTTTGCTTTTAATATCGTTGAAGAAGATGCTGTTTCGGCCCGTTCAGGCTATGAGCATTTCCCCAAAGATGCCCGCGAAGGCGGTAATGATATTTTTTTATTAGCGCAGTGGTTTCCGCGTTTGGTCGCTTATACCGATTATGAAGCCTGGACCAATAAAGAGTTTCTCGGCCGTGGCGAATTTACCCTGGAGTTTGGTGATTACGATGTAAAACTCACCGTACCAGCCGACCATATAGTTTCCTCTACGGGCGAACTACAAAACAGTAGCAGGGTACTTACTAAACAACAATTAACCCGATTAGATCAAGCTAAAACGGCTAAGCGTCCCGTATTTATTGTCACTGAAGCCGAAGCATTGGAAAATGAAAAAGCAGGTACTGACGACACCAAAACCTGGCATTTTAAGGCCAATAATGTACGTGATTTTGCCTGGGCTTCGTCACGTAAATTTATCTGGGACGCTAAAGGTTATCAGCAGGGCGGTGATGACCAACCCTTTGTAATGGCTATGTCATTTTACCCAAAAGAGGGTGGTGAGTTATGGCAGAAATACTCTACTGAAGCCATAGTGCACACTATGGAGGTGTATTCGCGTTTCTCGTTTGATTACCCTTATCCGGTTGCGCAATCGGTAAATGGTCCTGTAGGTGGCATGGAATACCCCATGATCACCTTTAACGGTCCGCGCACTAAGTTACAGGATGATGGTAGCCGTACATACTCACAAGCTGAAAAACGCTTTTTAATCGGCGTGGTTATTCACGAAGTTGGACATATTTATTTCCCGATGGTCGTTAATTCTGACGAACGGCAGTGGACCTGGATGGACGAAGGCTTAAACAGCTTTTTAGATGGTGTGGCCGGCCGCGAGTGGGACCCGACTATTCCCTGGGGTGTTGAGCCGCGTGATATTGTCGATTACATGAAGTCGGATGTACAAGTACCTATTATGACACAATCTGACAGTGTATTACGGTTAGGGCCTAATGCTTATACCAAGCCTGCTGCGGCATTGAATATTCTGCGTGAGGTTATTCTGGGCCGGGAGTTGTTTGATTTTGCCTTTAAAGAATACGCAACGCGTTGGAAGTTTAAGCGCCCAACGCCGTCTGATTTCTTCCGTACCATGGAAGAAGCCAGCGGTGTTGATCTGGATTGGTTCTGGCGTGGCTGGTTTTACAGCACTGATCATGTCGATATCTCATTGGACAAAGTATTCCAGTTGCAGCTAGACACCAAAAATCCGGATATTGATTTCCAACGTCAGCGCCAGCAGGAGCTAGATAAACCGATGCCACTTTTTGTTGAGCGTAACAAAGCGGAAGGCAAAGTGTTGTGGATTGACAAGAACTCCGATGTGAGCGATTTCTACGACGAAAATGATCGTTTTACCGTGACTAATAAAGAACGCAATGCTTACAACAAGTTTTTGCATGACTTAGAGCCATGGGAGCGCATCGCATTTGAACGCGCTGTAGCCGAAGACAAAAACTACTATGTGCTTCAGTTTAGTAATATAGGCGGCTTGGTTATGCCAATTTTATTACAGCTAAACTACACCGATGGCAGCAGCGAACAGCAAACTATTCCGGCTGAAATTTGGCGTCGCAGCCCTAAAGCAGTCAATAAGCTGATTGTTACTGCCAAAGATAAAGTGCTAAAAGATGTGGTCGTCGATCCGAAATGGGAAACAGCTGATGTGGATATCGAAAACAACTTCTATCCGCGCCGCATAATTCCATCTCGTATTGAAGCGTATAAAGCGGACAAGAGCAAAGCTAAAGTAAGTCGCGATATTATGCAGGATATTAAAACTAAGGTGAAAGATCCTGCCAAAAAGCCGGCGTCTGAGATAGAACCTGGTTCAGAGGGCAACAACTAATGCGCCTTTTAGTTGGCTTGCTATTACTGGCTGGCTGCTGTGGTCAACTTGCCGCACATGAAATGAAAACAGCACTTACCAAGGTGTTGTTTAATTCACGTAGTGGCAACATTGAAGTCATGCACCGGTTTTATGTGCATGACGCCGAGCACGGCGTAAAGCAGTTGTTTGATAAAAGTGCAGACTTACTTAACAATGAGCAAACGCAACAGCTATTTAGTCATTATGTAAGTGAGCACTTTGCTTTGACGACCCTTTCGGGTGAGGCGATTAGTTTAACTTTAATTGGTGGTCAGCTTGATGGCCGGTTTTTTTGGGTTTATCAAGAGGTGCCCGTTCCATCAGAATTAAGTGGCTTGCGGGTTAAGCACAGTTCTTTGCAAGCGCTTTGGCCTTCGCAGGTAAATACCGTCAATATTGAGGGCCGCGGCGAGGTTAAAAGTATTAGTTTTGATAATAAAACAGGCTGGCAGCAGCTGAGTTTTTAGCGTTGCCTTTAATTTTGGTTTGCTCGTCGCTATATAACAAAGAGTACACTTACTTTGGAGTTTGCCATGATTATTGCCTGCCCAGCTTGTAATGGCCTCAACCGTTTGCCACAAGATAAACCCGCACTGGATGCTCATTGTGGCAAATGTAAACAGTCACTGTTTCGTGGTGAGCCATTGGAGCTAACCAGCATCAATTTTTCTGCCCATGCTAATAAAGCCGAATTGCCGTTAGTGGTCGACTTTTGGGCTAGCTGGTGTGGCCCGTGTCAGAGTTTTGCCCCGGTATTTAGCCAGGCGGCGCGAGAACTGGAACCGCAGTTTCGCTTTGGTAAAATTAACACCGAGCAACAGCAGTCGTTGGCGGCGCAGTTTAGTATTCGCTCTATTCCTACATTAATGTTGTTTAAACAAGGTAAGGTTGTGGCACAACAAGCAGGTGCGTTGCCAAAGCAAGCCTTTTATCAATGGCTATCTAATTATAAGTAAGTATTCACTTACATGTTGGAGACATTATGACTAATAACATTTTTACCCTAAGTAGCCCGGATATTAAAGAAGGCCATTTTATGGCCAAAGATCATGAATTTGATGGCTTTGGTTGTAGTGGCAGCAATGTGTCACCAGCACTAAATTGGGTTAACGCCCCTGTGGGTACCAAAAGTTTTGCCATTACGGTATTTGACCCTGATGCACCCACTTGTTCGGGTTTCTGGCACTGGCTGGTAACCGATATTCCGCCAGCGGCTACAGGCTTAGCTAGCGGCGCCGGTAAAGGCAGTTTGCCACCAGGCTGTCGCAGCTTTAACAATGATTACGGTAGCAAAGACTTTGGTGGCGCCTGCCCGCCAGAAGGTCATGGTATGCATCGTTATCAGTTTACGGTTTGGGCCTTACCTGATGAAACCTTACCCGCTGACGATGGCGCCAGTGCCGCTGTGGTGGGCTTTATGCTTAATGCCATGGCGTTGGGTAAAGCAACCCTCACGGCCACCTACGCCCGATAATCACCAATACAGCAATATGATACTAAGGCCGTATACCACGGCCTTTTTTCTTACGCTAAGCTGGCACTTTATCCTGCCGGAGTTATGACTCTGAACGCGACGACTACCAACCCAATACCGCAGCGTTTTTTTGTATTACTGGCGGGTTTTTTTAGTCAGCTTCTTTGCCTGGGCGTGGCACGTTTTGCTTATACACCGCTGTTACCCCTGATGCAGCAACAAACAGGACTAGATGATGCCGGTGGAGGATACCTGGCAGCGGTGAATTATCTGGGATATATGGCTGGGGCACTGCTCGCCAGTAACCTTAGTAGTGTGACATTAAAAGATACCCTATATCGGCTTGGTCTGGTTTTAGCTGTGCTGAGCACTATTGGTATGGCGTTAACCGAGAACGTCTACCTGTGGTCATTCTGGCGCTTTGTCGCTGGGTTAAGCAGCGCTGGCTCAATGTTATTGGCGTCGGCATTAATACTGCACTGGTTACTTAACCATAAGCAGCGTGCTGAACTGGGTATCCACTTTGCCGGGCTTGGTTTTGGTATTGCGTTAGCTGCGCTACTAGTAGAGTTTATGCTGCAGGCTCAGTTTGATTGGCGCACACAATGGCAATACTTAGCCGTATTTGGAGTGTTACTTGCTATACCAGCCTGGCGCTGGCTGCCAAAACCCGTTATGTCTGCTAGCAGTATGCAGACTACCATTGCTGATGCACCTCCAGGAAAACGCTTTATTCGCCTTATGTTGGCTAGCTATTTTTGTGCCGGTTATGGTTATGTTATTAGTGCTACTTTTATTGTGACGATAGTTGAACGAATGCCGGGTTTAGCGGGCAGTGGTAACCTGAGTTTTATTGTATTAGGCCTTGCGGCGACACCGGCGGTGTTGTTGTGGGATTTAATCGCCCGCAAAACGGGTTATTTAAAAGCGGTTATGTTGGCATTGTTGGCACAAAGCGTGGCTATTTTATTGCCATTGTGGTGTAGCTCGTTAACCGCGGTGTTGTTAAGCGCAGCGCTGTTTGGTGCAACCTTTGTTGGTGTTGTAAGTTTAGTATTGACCATGGCAGGGCGTTTGTATCCCGGCAAACCTGCCAGGTTAATGGGTAAAATGACACTGGCCTATGGCAGTGCACAAGTTCTGGCGCCAGCGCTCACCGGCTACCTTGCCAGCCGCACGGGGTACTACGATATTGGGCTTTATCTGGCTTCGGCTTTTGTCGCGCTGGGTGCGGTACTAATAGCGGTGCTTATTGTCACTGACCAAACGGCGCAGCAGTTAGATGCGCTGTCGGCGGCTGCGGTTAAGTAATGGCATGTGGCGGTTGTGCGGCTATATCAGTTGGTACCGCGATAGGAATGCGAATAATATAGCAGGTGCCCTGGCCAGGTGTACTCGACATGGCAATAGACCCTGCCAGTAGCTGTGTAATGTTTAGGTAGACGATATGCAAACCCAGTCCGCTAAAACCCCTATTGCGTCCAGTGGTAAAGAACGGGTTAAATACTTCGCTCTGCAATTCGTTGGGTATACCTGCACCGTTGTCTTCGTAGACTAGCTCTAACCAGTCTGTGGGTTGCTCCATTAAGTTTAGTTTTACTTCTATATTGCCAACATCATCATCGGTAAAACCGTGTTTTAGTGAATTTAATATAAGGTTTGTCAGAACCTGGGCAATGGCACCAGGGTAACTATCCATAATAATGTCTGGTGGGCAGCTGACGTTAATAGTGATTTGACGGTCTTTGAAGCTTGGTCGTAAACTCAGAATCACTTCATTGAGGTATTTTGCCATATCAAACTGCCGCTTTAGCGCGCCGGTTTGATCAACTGCAACCAATTTAAAACTCTGAATTAATTCAGCGGCGCGGCTACAGCAATGACTTATAAGGCCTGAACTGTCTACGGCAATTTGCAGGTAGGCAGATAGTTGTTTCGCGCTAAGCGTTTCATGCGCAAATTTGTCAGCGGTGGCAGCTGATTCATTCTGCAGATGAGAGGCAGCCGTTAAAATAGTTCCTACCGGTGTATTAATCTCATGCGCAACACCAGCAACCAGCTTGCCAAGTGCCGCCATCTTTTCGGCCTGTACCAGTTCGTCTTGCATGGCCTTTTGTCGCATTAAATTTTGTTCTGCTTCCTCTTTAGCTTTTATAAGCGCTTCGCGCAGCTGCAATTGCTCTGTGACATCTCTTAAGGTCAGCGTTGTGATTGTAACGTTGCTAGTTGTGGTATCAGCCAACTTAATTTCTACACTTCGCACTTCGCCATCAACAATTGTGCTGGCAATGACTTGCTCACCGTTGTTTTGTTTTCTAACAAGTCTGTTTATGTATTGCATATAGTCCGCAGGCTGGTTCTGAGCGCTGCCGACCTGCAGCAGTGCTAATATCGGTTGGCCTAATAGGGCTGCTTCTGCTTGGCTAAAATACGCCACTGCCATCTTATTTACTCTGATGATTAAACCAGAAGTGTTAACGCTTAACGTTGGATCGGGGGAGGTGGCGAGCAAGTTGTTCAGTTCTTTTTCAGCCACAATAACGTCATTTGTTACGACAATAATACGACGTAACAGCCAGGCAATAGCAATTGCTGCAATAAGTAAAACCGGTAGCAGTAATAAACTGGCTATCAGCAGGAACTGTCTGGCCCGGCTATTTAGCTGTTTTGCATCCAGTATTATTGCAGCACTTTGCTTACTGATGCTTTGGTCAAGCTGCTGCAGTGCTTGCAGCGCTTTCGTGTCATCTACTTTTACTTCGCTATCTATTTCATCAGTGTTGGCCTGCTGTGTCAGCATATTTAGCGCTAAATAGTATTTGCTTTGGTATTCAATAAAAGTTTGCTGTACCTGCTCTAATGCTTGAAGGTTTTCTTTATTCTCTAGCAGCTTTTGTAGCCTAGCCAGATGTTGTTGCACCAACGAAATGTCTTGTTCAATCTTCGGCTGATAGACAGCTATATCTCGACGTAGCACCAGATTTTTAAAATTGTGTATAAAGCCGCCATAGCCCAAATGATGGCGGATGTTAGCCATCTCAAATGTAATAGCGTTTGATTTAGCCGTATGCTCAACCCAGGAAGTTTCAACTTGCTTAAAATCAACCAAGCTTTTTGAGATTAGTGCAGCAGCCGCTGTGATAATAATCAGGACCATTACCACAATGGTTTTCGCATGTAGCTTATAATCTGTTGTTGAAGTCATTATCTATCCTTAAATGCGAGACATAGTGCCGTCCAACTAGCTATTCGCCATTTACAAGGTTAACGTAATGATTTTTGCAGTGTGTTTCAGGTTAACTAAATGCAATTTTAGCTATGTATTTAGTAAGTACCAAATAAGTAAACAAAAAAACCTGCCGAAGCGGCAGGGAGACATTGCATCCATTATTGGAAGGTTATTTACCGATACAAAACGAGCTGAAAATCTTGCCGAGCAAATCATCCGAGCTAAACTCGCCGGTTATCTCGTTCAGGTGTTGTTGCGTTAAGCGCAACTCTTCTGCGAGGATTTCACCAGCGATATAGCTGTGCAGTTGTTCCTGGCCGATGCTAAGGTGCTCTGCGGCACGATCGAGTGCGTCAAGGTGGCGGCGGCGGGCAAGGAAGCTGCCCTCGGTACTGGCGTCAAAGCCGATACATTGTTTTAGATGTTCGCGCAGGCCGTCGATACCATCACCGGTTTTGGCTGACAAACGGTACACCGGCGTATTACTGGTCGTATTGGGTGTCATGGGTTCGCCGGTTAAGTCGGCTTTATTGCGAATAACCGTTACACCCAAATTGGCTGGCAGGCGGTCGATAAAGTCGGGCCAGATATCGTGCGGATCGGTAGCATCGGTTGTGGTGCCGTCTACCATAAACAGCACCCGGTCGGCCTGTTCTATTTCTTTCCAGGCACGTTCAATACCAATTTGCTCAACCTGATCGGTTGCATCACGTAAACCGGCGGTATCGATAATATGCAGCGGCATACCGTCAATATGAATGTGCTCGCGCAGTACGTCACGGGTGGTGCCAGCTATTTCAGTCACGATAGCAGCTTCTCGCCCGGCTAACGCATTTAGCAGGCTCGATTTACCCGCATTTGGCCTACCCGCAATAACTACTTTCATGCCTTCACGTAAGATACTGCCCTGGGTAGCTTGTTTTTTTACGCTAGCCAGGTAGTCGATAATATCGGCTAAGTCGGAAGCCACTTTGCCATCGGAGAGGAAATCAATTTCTTCATCCGGGAAGTCTATTGCGGCTTCGACATACATACGCAGGTAAATGACTTTTTCTACCAGCTCATGAATTCGTCTGGAAAATTCACCTTGCAGTGATTGCATGGCACTGCGCGCGGCTTGTTCGCTGCTGGCGTCAATTAAGTCGGCAATGGCTTCGGCCTGGGCTAAGTCGAGCTTGTCGTTTAAAAAGGCGCGTTCTGAAAATTCACCCGGCTTGGCAATACGTACATTGGGTAGTGCCAACACTTGTTTCAGCAACATATCCAGTAACACAGGGCCGCCGTGGCCTTGAAGTTCAAGTACGTCTTCGCCGGTAAAAGAATTGGGCCCTGGGAAGTACAGCGCAATACCTTGGTCTAGTACTTGTGTATTAGTATCATAAAACGGCAGGTAGTCGGCGTAACGTGGTTTAGGTAACTTGTGCAGTATGGCTTGCGCTACTGCTTTAGTGTCCGGTCCGGAAATACGGATAATACCCACACCGGCGCGGCCCGGAGCAGTGGCTAAAGCGGCGATGGTGTCGGTAGTAAACATGGTGTTGCCTCTGAATAGAAAAAGCCTGTCAGCGTTAGGCGACAGGCTTAAGGTTTAATGGCAAGGGTAAGGAAATCATCATTTCGCTGCTTTCGACAGTACGTCCGTGTACTGTCTCAACCTGTGCAACATCCCTGTTGCTGCTTCATGATGACACGCTTACCCTAGCGTTGAGTCTGGTTAAGCCTTTTTAGTATGTAAGCCTTTCTTTTCCATGCCTTTATAGATATATAACATCTGCGCCAGTGAAATAAGGTTACTTACAAACCAGTAAAGTACCAGGCCACTTGGGAACCACAGGAAGAACACGGAGAACGCAACTGGCATCCACATCATGATCTTTTGCTGCATTGGGTCGGTAACCTGCATTGGCGTGAGTTTTTGCATTAAAAACATGCTTAAACCAAATAATACCGGTAATACGTAGTACGGGTCTTGCGCAGATAAGTCGTTAATCCAAAGCATAAATGGTGCATGACGTAATTCAACGCTTTCAACGAATACCCAGTATAGCGCCAGGAAGATAGGCATCTGAATGATCATCGGTAAGCAGCCACCCATCGGGTTAACTTTTTCTTTGCGATACAGTTCCATCATTGCCGGGCCCATCTTTTGACGGTCTTCTTTATAACGGGCCTGTAGTTCGTCAATTTTTGGCTTTAAGTTACGCATTTTCGCCATCGACTCGTACTGTACTTTGGTCAGTGGGTACATGGCACCTTTGACGATAAGGGTAATGCAGATAATGGCTACACCCCAGTTAACGACAAAACCCTGAATGGTCGTTAGTAACCAAAACAACGGTTGTGAGATAAACCATAAGAAACCGTAATCAACCGTTAAATCCAACCCGTTGGCAATTTTAGCCAGGCTGTCTTGATCTTTGGGGCCAGCATAAAAAGTACTGGTTAAGGTTATTTCAGCGCCGGGCTCAATATTAACTGCCGGGCCCTTAGCACCAATAACACCTTGGCCATTGCGAACTAAGCTGTATAGCTGGTTATCGGTTTGGGCATCAGGTACCCAGGCCGACACAAAGTAGTGCTCTAGCATGGCAACCCAACCACCAGTTGTGGCTTCCAACAGGTTTTTCTCTTGCATGTCATCAAAGGCGTATTTGTTATAACGCTCTGAAGAAGTACCAAAAGCTGCACCGCGGTAGATTGGCATCATCATGCTGCTGCCTTCACCGTTGTCGATAGTTTGGACCATATGCTGATAAGGTTGAACCGTTTTTACTTCAGTACTTTGGTTTTTAATAAAATATTCTACCCGGACATCATATTGACCAGCAACAAAGGTAAAACGTTTTTCAATTTGCAGGCCGTTATGGTTAAACAGTAATGGCACCACTAACTCGGTTGCACCGCTACTTAACGCATAACTACTTTTTTCCGCAGTATAAACAGGCCGCGGGTTACGGCTGTCGTCTGGGCCATCACGGCCTATAAGTCCGCTTTGAGCTACGTATTCAAAGCCGTTCAGCTTACGCATCAGCGGATAAGCGTCACCTTCACCTTTATTTAGTTCAAACGCGGGTAATTCTAAACCAACGATGTCACCACCGCGGCTGTCTATGCGTAAGTTAAATACGTCTGTGCTGACAGTAATGGTTCGTGCGGCTGCCGCTACAGTGGCTACAGATTGTTCCGCGTCAGCAGTGGTAAGTTGTAAGTCAGCAGAACTGCTGCCGGTACTGTCGCTATTTTGTGTTACTGGTGTAACCGGCTTTGGCGCGGTGTCGATATTCCACTGTTGCCAAAGTAAAAAACTGACCAGGGCCAGACCAATAACTAATAAACTACGTTGTGATTCCATGGCTTAGCTTTTCTCATTGTGCTTTTCAGGAACAGGATCATCACCGCCTTCGTGTAGAGGGTGACATTTTAATATACGTTTCGTTGCTAACCAACTGCCTTTCAGCACGCCAAAGCGTTCAATTGCTGAAATAGCATAATGCGAGCAGGTGGGATGAAAACGGCAGCTAGGCCCAAATAAGGGGCTAATCAGTCTCTGGTAACCGTGCAGCAGCGTTAACACTAGGCTGACAGCGAAGCGGTGTACTGCCGAGCGATTTTTCGCCATAACTTTTCCAGTTGCCTATGTAACTCATCATTAGCAGTATTACTAATATCACCTTTTACCATCAGTACCAAGTCGACACCGGGCAACTCATGTTGATGCAAACGAAAACTGTTACGCACGCAGCGCTTAATGCGATTACGGTGCACCGCTAATTTAACACGTTTTTTCGCGATAGTAAGGCCTAATCGGGCATGTGGCAGATGATTGGCTTTCGCCAGTATGGTAAAAAGCGGAGAAGAAACCCGAAAAGGGAGTTGGAAGACGTTATCGAACTGACCGGGAGTTAATAGTCTTAACTCCCTGCCGAATTTCAAGCTGACCACGCAGCGATTAGCAGCTAATTATGCTGATAAACGCTGACGGCCTTTAGCACGGCGACGCGCTAATACTGCACGACCATTTTTAGTGGCCATACGTGCACGGAAACCGTGGTTACGCTTGCGTTTTAATACGCTTGGTTGAAAAGTTCTTTTACTCATAATTCATCCGTCCGGTCGAAATATTTACTAAAGTTTTCTGTGTTTTAGTAAATGTACCAAAACGCAGCTGACAAAAATGAGCGCGAATTTTAAATAGTCTGCAGCGCAAAGTCAATCTGATCCTGTGTTTTATTCGTACGCGATCTTTATCGATCCTGTTTTTACAAAAGTTTTCCACAGGCATATTTTTTTCCGTGAATAAAGTGTGGGTTATTTGGTTTTAGTTTAAATGTCGCAGCGAAAAAGCTGAAGTATTATTAAAAGGTATAAGAGAATTTAAGTTATTTAAAACAATGGGATAGATTTATTTTTTGCGTCATTTTGTTAATTTTAAAAAGTCAATATTGAAGTTGTGGATAAGATAGTACGATAATGTGCGCTTCGTTAACTTACGCCAGCCTTTTGTTCATGATAGTTAAGAGGCTTCAGGAGATATGGTGTATCAGTCCGTTTGGCAAAATTGTCTGCAAGCGCTGCAAGCCGAATTACCTGCGCAGCATTTTAGTATGTGGATCCGTCCCTTACAAGCTGATAGTTCTGATTCAGGCCTTACGTTGTATGCGCCTAACCGCTTTGTGTTGGATTGGGTACGTGAAAAATACCTGAGCCGGATCATGGAGCTGATCCATGATTACTGCGGTGATGATGCGCCCCGGCTAAAATTTGATGTGGGTTCTAGTCAGGCTAATAAAGCCCGCAGTACGGTACCTGCGCCCGCAATTACTGCTGTGCCGCAAGCTGAGCCTGTTGCTCGAGAAAAACCAGAACCCGCACCTAAAACCATTGTGACCAGCAATGTTCGAGCAAACTACACCTTTACTAACTTTGTCGAGGGTAAATCGAACCAACTTGCGCGTGCGGCAGCAAGCCAAGTAGCTGATAACCCGGGTACGGCTTATAACCCCTTGTTTATTTATGGTGGTACCGGTTTAGGTAAAACGCACTTGTTACATGCAGTAGGTAATGGCATTTTGGCGAAAAAGCCAGATGCTAAAGTGATTTACATGCATTCAGAACGTTTTGTACAAGATATGGTAAAAGCATTGCAAAACAATGCCATAGAAGAATTTAAGCGTTATTACCGGTCGGTTGATGCGCTGCTGATTGATGATATTCAGTTCTTCGCTAATAAAGAGCGGTCTCAAGAAGAATTTTTCCATACCTTTAATGCCCTGCTTGAAGGTAATCAACAAATCATCCTAACCAGTGATCGTTATCCTAAAGAAATTGATGGGGTAGAAGATAGGTTAAAGTCTCGTTTTGGCTGGGGTTTAACCATTGCCATTGAACCGCCAGAATTAGAAACCCGCGTGGCGATCCTGATGCGCAAGGCACATGAGAACCAGATTCGCTTACCGGAAGAGGTTGCCTTTTTTATTGCTAAACGGCTGCGATCTAACGTGCGCGAATTAGAAGGCGCATTAAACCGTGTCATCGCCAACGCTAACTTTACTGGTCGACCTATTACTATTGATTTCGTGCGCGAAGCATTGCGCGATTTACTGGCGTTGCAAGACAAGCTGGTGACAATAGAAAACATTCAAAAGACGGTTGCTGAATACTACAAAATTCGAGTAGCAGATTTACTCTCCAAACGTCGCTCGCGCTCTGTAGCGCGCCCGCGCCAGATGGCTATGGCATTATCTAAAGAACTCACCAATCACAGTTTACCAGAAATTGGTGATGCGTTCGGTGGTCGCGATCACACCACAGTGCTGCATGCCTGTAGAAAGATTGAGTCGTTAAAAGAAGAAACGCACGAAATTAAAGAAGACTTTCAAAATTTAATCCGTACTTTGTCATCGTAAAGGGACGTGTTCATGCAATTTACCATTAACAGAGATGCCTTACTCAAACCACTACAAATGGTATCTGGCGCTATTGAACGTCGCCATACGTTACCTATTTTGTCTAATGTTTTGCTTGAAGTATCTGAGGATGCGTTGTCTTTAACGGGCACTGATTTGGAAGTAGAGTTGGTTGCGACAACGGATGCTTTAACAGTACAAAGCCCTGGGCGTATTACCGTCCCGGCAAAGAAGTTGTTAGATATTTGCCGTAGTTTGCCTGAGGGGTCAGATATCCGAGTGCAATTGCAGGGTGATAACTGCGTGCTGACGTGTGGTAAAACGAAGTTCACCTTGTCTACGTTAAGTGCGTCTGAATATCCTAACTTAGAAAGCTGGCAGGGCGAGGTTGATATTCAACTAACGCGCATGCAGCTGCGCAAGCTTTTAGACGATACTGCGTTCTCTATGGCAAATCAGGATGTACGTTATTACCTGAATGGTTTGTTATTTGAAGTTGATAACGGTGCAGTAAAAGCTGTGGCTACCGACGGTCACAGACTTGCGTTAAGCGGCGTAGAGCTACCTGGATTAATGGCGCAGCAAAAACAAATTATTATTCCGCGTAAAGGCGTAATGGAAGTGATGCGATTACTGGCTAGCGACGAGCAGCTTGTTACATTGAGCCTGGGTCAAAACCATATTCGCTTAACCGATAGTAACTATGTTTTTAGCAGTAAGCTGATTGACGGTCGTTTCCCTGATTACCGCCGCGTGTTACCCCGTAATAGTACAAAACTGGTTACGGCACATCGTAGTGTGTTAAAAGATGCCTGTACCCGGGCTTCTATTTTATCAAATGAGAAATACCGCGGTGTGCGATTTACTTTAAGTAATGGCGAGTTACAAATAGTTGCTAATAACCCCGAGCACGAGCAAGCAGAAGAGATCATCGAAGTTGAATACCAGGGTGATAACCTTGAGATTGGCTTTAATGTAGGCTACTTGTTGGATGTGTTAAATACGTTAGCAACAGATTTGGTTTTATTGCATTTGAATGATGCTAACTCCAGTGCCTTAGTTGAAGGCGTTGGTAATGTCGGTGCGTCTTACGTCGTTATGCCAATGCGCTTGTAATCATGTCACTGTTGTCAGTTAACGCCAGTCAGTTTCGCAATCTGACGGCAGTGTCGTTTAATGTTCATGCGCAGTTTAATTTAATCGTTGGCATGAATGGCAGCGGTAAAACCAGTTTGCTTGAAGCGATATATTATTTGGCACATGGTCGATCTTTTCGTACCAGTCGATCACAGCGGCTTATACAGCATAATAGTGACGCCTTTGTTATACACGCAAAGGTTGCAGTGCAACAACAAATATATAGCCTTGGCTTACAGCGTGACAAACAGGGGGAGTTGTTACTGCGATTAAATGGCAGTAACGTAAATCGATTGGCTGAGATTGCTAGCTTATTGCCGGTACAGCTTATTACTCCCGACAGTTTTCGTTTGTTTTTTGGCGGTCCAAAGGAGCGTAGGCAATTTTTTGATATGGGATTGTTTCACGTGGAACAGTCCTTTTTTGATTATTGGCTGCGGTTTAATAAAGTGCTGAAACAGCGGAACGCCTTGTTAAAAACAAACCGCCATTATGACAGCCAGTTTGAATTCTGGGATCAGCAGTTCGTCGAACTCGCGTTTGAGTTGCAAAGGTTGCGTTACAGTTATGTCGCACAATTAGAGTCGGCATTTCGACAGCTGACAACAGCTGATGATCTTATGCAATCGCTAAACTTTCAGTTACAACAGGGGTGGCCAGAAAAGGTGACAACGTCTGAGGAGTTTAAGCAATTACTGAATCAGAGCTTCTCGCACGACAGTCGTATGGGGTTTACCCAATACGGCCCGCAGAAGGCGGATTTACGGATTAAAAAAGACCAATGGGCAGCTGAAGAAGTGTTATCCCGTGGTCAGTTAAAAGTGTTATTATTTGCGCTTAAAATTGCGCAAAACAACGTAATTCGTGACAACGGTCAGAAACAACCGTTGTTGTTAATCGATGATTTGGCGTCGGAGTTAGACCAAGAGTCAACCCGACAGATATTTAGCTATTTACGCGATATTAACTCACAGGTTTTTATTACTGCAATTAACGCTGATCATGTTTCACCATTTATAGACGCCGGGCAACTGGCGATGTTTCACGTGGAACATGGGCAGCTAACAGCACGGACAGATGACGATGGCCGAACAACATAACTACGATTCCTCGAGCATAAAAGTATTAAAAGGACTGGATGCAGTTCGTAAAAGACCAGGCATGTACATCGGCGATACCGATGACGGCTCAGGCTTGCACCACATGGTGTTTGAGGTGGTCGATAATTCTATCGACGAAACCTTAGCTGGCCATTGTTCTGATATTTGGGTCACCATTCACAGCGATGGCTCGGTATCGGTGCGTGATAACGGTCGTGGTATTCCAACCGACATGCATGATGAAGGCGTATCAGCAGCAGAAGTTATTATGACGGTACTGCATGCCGGTGGTAAGTTTGATGATAATTCATATAAAGTATCAGGTGGTTTACACGGCGTAGGTGTGTCGGTAGTAAACGCGCTGTCAGATAAGCTAGAACTGACAATTCGCCGCAAAGGCCAGGTACACCAACAAATTTATCATCTAGGTGTACCGCAAGCGCCGTTGGCAGTAATTGGTGAGACAGAAGACAAAGGCACCACTATCCGTTTTTGGCCAAGCCCTACGGTATTTACCGACATAAACTATCATTTTGATATTTTGGCTAAGCGTTTACGCGAATTGTCGTTCTTAAACTCTGGCGTTAGTATTATTCTTTCTGATGAACGTACTGATAAAAAAGACCACTTTAAATACGAAGGCGGTATTGAGGCTTTTGTACAATATTTGAATCGTACCAAAACCAGCGTACATCCTAAGGCATTTTATTTCACAGATCAGCGTGACGATGGTATTTCGGTAGAAGTTGCCATGCAGTGGAACGACAGCTATCAGGAAAACGTATTCTGTTTTACCAATAATATTCCACAACGTGATGGTGGTACGCACTTAGCGGGTTTCCGTGGTGCCTTAACACGCGTGTTAAATAGCTATATTGAACACGAAGGTTATGCTAAAAAAATGAAGGTACAGGCTTCGGGTGATGACGCACGTGAAGGTTTAACGGCAGTTATCAGCGTAAAAGTTCCTGACCCTAAGTTTAGCTCTCAGACCAAAGACAAGCTGGTATCTTCAGAAGTGCGCTCTGCTGTTGAAAGCGTGATGGGTGAGAAACTAAACGAATACCTGTTAGAAAACCCAGGTGATGCCAAAATTATCGTGGGTAAAATTGTTGATGCAGCGCGCGCCCGTGACGCTGCCCGTAAAGCCCGCGAAATGACCCGGCGTAAAGGTGCGCTGGATATTGCAGGCTTGCCCGGCAAGTTGGCAGATTGTCAGGAAAAAGACCCGGCATTATCTGAACTGTACATAGTGGAAGGTGACTCAGCGGGCGGGTCTGCTAAGCAGGGCCGTAACCGTAAAAACCAAGCAATATTGCCGTTAAAGGGTAAAATTCTTAACGTAGAAAAAGCGCGTTTCGACAAAATGCTATCGTCTCAGGAAGTGGGTACACTTATAACTGCGCTGGGTTGTGGCATTGGTCGTGAAGAATATAACCCAGACAAAACCCGTTACCACAGCATTATCTTAATGACGGATGCTGACGTCGACGGTTCTCACATTCGTACTTTGCTGTTGACGTTCTTCTACCGTCAAATGCCTGAATTAATTGAACGTGGTTATATCTACATTGCTCAGCCGCCACTGTACAAAGTGAAAAAAGGTAAGCAAGAACAGTATATTAAAGATGAAATGGCGTTAACGGAATACCTGACGACCTTAGCTTTGGATGAAGCATCACTGCATGTTAACGCTGATGCGCCCGGTATTGGTGGTAGTGCGCTAGAGAAACTAGTACGTCAGTATCATAAGGTTTCTGCGACTATCGTACGCTTAACACGTAAAATTCCATTTAACTTGTTAAATGAACTGATATACGTGCCGGCATTGGACGTTGCTCAAGCAAAAACTGAAGCGTATAGCGAGCAGTGGGCCAAAACATTGGTTGAGCGGCTAGACGCAAAAGAGGGTGACGGTTCAAGCTATCGTTATGAAATTCACGAAGATCGCGAACGTCAGTTATTCCTGCCAAAAGTTATTATTCGTCAGCACGGTATCGATAACGAATACCTGCTACACCATGACTTTGTTACGTCTCGTGATTACTTAAGCATTGCTGCCTTGGGTGATGAAATACGCGATTTAATGGAAGAGGGTGGTTATATCCGCCGTGGTGAGAAAATTAAACCAGTTGAAACCTTCCTGGAAGCGTTAGAGTGGCTGATGAGCGAGTCGAAACGTGGATTGTACATTCAGCGCTATAAAGGGTTGGGTGAGATGAACCCAGAGCAGTTGTGGGAAACCACCATGGACCCAAATACTCGTCGTATGCTGCAGGTAACCATTGAAGATGCCATCGGTGCAGACCAATTGTTTGCAACTCTGATGGGTGACCATGTTGAACCACGGCGGGCCTTTATTGAAGAGAACGCTTTATACGTTGCTAACCTGGACGTATAGCAATACCAGAAAAAACTACAGGGGCTGCGGCCCCTCAGTCATTTTAGCGAGTTAGAAGCGAATGCATAAATACGATATAAAAACCTTCCAGGGTCTGATATTAGCCCTGCAAGACTACTGGGCACGTCAGGGCTGCGTAATAGTGCAACCGCTGGATTTAGAAGTGGGCGCCGGTACGTTTCACCCCATGACCTTTTTACGTTCATTGGGCCCAGAGCCAACAAATGTAGCCTATGTGCAGCCTTGCCGCCGTCCTACCGATGGCCGCTACGGTGAGAACCCGAACCGTTTACAACATTACTATCAGTTTCAGGTGATCTTAAAGCCGTCGCCAGACAATATTCAGGAGCTGTATTTAGGCTCGTTGCGCGAACTGGGCATCGATACCTTAGTGCATGATATCCGTTTTGTGGAAGATAACTGGGAATCACCAACGCTAGGTGCCTGGGGCCTGGGCTGGGAAGTCTGGCTAAACGGTATGGAAGTTACACAGTTTACCTACTTTCAACAAGTGGGTGGCCTGGAATGCCGGCCGGTTACCGGAGAGATTACCTACGGTTTAGAGCGTCTGGCAATGTATATTCAGAACGTCGACAGCATCTATGACTTAGTTTGGGCTGATGGTCCTTTAGGCCGTGTAACCTATGGTGATGTGTTCCACCAAAATGAAGTAGAGCAGTCAACATACAACTTTGAGCATGCTGATGTTGCTGCGCTTTTTGCTTCATTTGATCAGTGCGAAAAAGAAAGTCAGTACTTAATTGAGCAAGGCCTCGCATTACCTGCCTACGAGAAAGTAATGAAAGCATCGCATGCGTTTAACTTACTTGATGCGCGCCATGCTATCTCTGTCACCGAGCGTCAGCGCTACATTCTACGGGTACGTGCACTTGCCAAAGCCTGTGCTGAAGCGTATTACGCAAGCCGTGAAAAACTGGGTTTCCCCCTTTGTAGTGATAGCAAGCGTAGTAAGCAGGAGGCATAATGTCGGCACAAGATTTTTTTGTTGAAATTGGTACGGAAGAGCTGCCACCAAAGGCGTTAAAAACCCTGGCAACAGCGTTTGCAGCTAATTTGAAAGCGGAACTGGCTAAGTTAGAACTTACGCACGCAGATGTAAGTTGGTTCGCAGCGCCTCGTCGTCTAGCTGTAAGGATTAACGCACTGGTACCACAACAAGGCGATAAAGTAGTAGAAAAACGTGGCCCGGCATTAACGGCAGCTTTTGATGCTAATGGTAATGCAACCAAAGCGGCCCAGGGTTGGGCTGCAGGTTGTGGCATTACGGTAGCTGAAGCCGAGAAGTTGGAAACCGATAAAGGCGCCTGGTTGCTGCATAAAGCATTGGTTAAAGGTGAAACAACTCTTAATCTGTTACCTGAGGTTGTTAGCCAGGCTCTCGCTAAGTTGCCAATTGCTAAACCCATGCGTTGGGGCAACTCTAGTGCGGAATTTATTCGCCCGGTACACACTATTATTATGTTGTATGGCAATGACATCGTTCCTGCAACCATATTAGGCCGTGTTAGTGGCAATCAAACACATGGTCATCGTTTCCATGCACCTGCAAAGGTTACTATTACGCACGCTGATACCTATCTTGACACGTTGCGTAATGCCTTTGTAGTGGCTGACTTTGCTGAACGTAAAGCCTTTATCGCAGAAGGTGTGGCTAAAGCTGCCGCTGAGCTAAATGGCAAGGCTTTAATGGATGATGCTTTATTAGAAGAAGTGGCGTCATTAGTTGAGTGGCCAGTAGTGTTGGTAGGCAGCTTTGAAGAGAGCTTCCTGCAGGTACCGGCCGAGCCGCTTATTTCAACCATGAAAGACAACCAAAAGTATTTTCCATTGTTAGATAACAACGGAAAGCTGCTGAACAAGTTTATCTTTGTCACCAATATCGAGAGTAAAGATCCGCAGCAAATTATTGCCGGTAATGAAAAAGTCGTACGTCCGCGTTTATCGGATGCGCAATTCTTTTTTACTACAGACCGCAAACAAAAGCTGGCAGACAGGATAGAGAGTTTAAAAACGGTATTGTTCCAGCAGCAGCTTGGTACTCTGGCTGAAAAGTCAGAGCGTATCAGCAAGGTAGCAGGTTTTATAGCTACAAAAATTGGTGCTGACATTGTTGCTGCCGAGCGAGCAGGTTTACTGTCCAAAGCTGATCTTATGACCAACATGGTAGGAGAGTTCCCCGAAGTGCAGGGCATCATGGGCATGCACTATGCACGCTTAGATGGCGAACAAGAAACGGTGGCACTGGCATTAAATGAGCAGTATATGCCGCGATTTGCCGGTGATCAGCTTCCAAGCCGTTTAGAAGGTGCTGCCGTAGCTATTGCTGACAAGCTGGACACCTTAGTGGGTATCTTTGGTATTGGCCAGGCCCCGAAGGGAGACAAAGACCCGTTTGCGCTGCGTCGTGCTGCCATAGGTGCTCTGCGGATCATGGTAGAAAAGCAGTTACCGTTAGATCTTGTTGACGCTATTGCTTTTAGCCAACAAACGTTTGGCGCAAAGTTAAGCAATACCAATGTGGCTGAAGACGTACTGGACTTTATGCTAGGACGTTTCCGTGCCTGGTATCAAGACGAAGGTTACAGCGTAGATGTCATTCAGGCTGTTTTAGCGCGTAGGCCAACTAACCCAAGTGACTTTGACCTTAGGGTAAAAGCCGTAGCGGGATTCCGTAAGCTGGAAGCTGCAGAAGCATTGGCTGCTGCCAATAAACGTGTCGCCAATATTCTTGTCAAGGTGGAAGGCAGTATCGCTGATACTATTGACGTAGTCTTACTGCAGGAAGATGCCGAGAAAGCATTGCATAAGGTTATTTGCGCCGAGCAAGTATACCAGAGTGAGCAACACAGCTATGCTGAAGGACTCGCGCATCTGGCAGCTATGCGAGACGTTATTGATACCTTCTTTGACAAGGTAATGGTAAACGCAGATGATGTGGCAGTGCGGGCCAACCGACAGGCACTATTAAAACAGCTAAGAGAGCTGTTTCTGCAAGTTGCCGATATTTCTGTTTTGCAGTAATTGAATGATTCTGAATAAAAAAGCCAGCTTAATGCTTAATGCCGATCAGTTAAGAAATATTTTCCTGATCGGTTGACCGATCCTGTGTAGATGTAAGAATCCGATGAGCCATTAAGCCATCGGATTTTTTTATGGAACTGTCAGAAGCATTAGCACGCACGTCAATCAACCGCCTTACCGAATTTGCATCGCTGTCCGATGTTCTGGAACCCGATATTATCCAGTCTTGCCTGGCTTCCAACGGCGTTGCCACCTTGCGCAAACGCAAACTCCCCATGGATGCCATGATTTGGGCGGTGATAGGGATGTCGCTCTTTCGCACTGAATCGGTACGTCAGTTAATTAATAAGTT
>NZ_AUDG01000014.1 GCF_000425345.1 Rheinheimera baltica DSM 14885
GAATGCCTTTTTTAGACCACAAGTTAAAACGCCGGTAGATGGCGCTCCAATCTCCAAAAGTTTCTGGCACATCGCGCCATGGGCAACCGACCCGCATCCGGTACAAAATGCCTTCGAAAGTATTTCTGTGTTCCGGTTTGTCATAAATGCGGCCTGTTTTAAGCATCAATCTGATTAGCTTTGACCAGCACTCGTCTGTTAACATTGTCCTTGGCATGATGGGTTGTCATGGTTAGTTTTTGGCGAAAGTAATTGTACCAGCCCATCATGCTGTCTAATAATCCATCTCGAAAGATCAACAAGCCCTAGTCGTTTCACGTTGTTTTTTATAGCATCTATGGTGGTGTCTGGCGCAACCTCTGCCGATATCGCCATCATTGTTAACCCTTCTAATACTGCAGAAATATCCACTGATGACATTAAAAGTTTATTTTCAGGACGACAAAAAAGCTTTTCCAATGGCAAAACAGCATTGTTATTGTCTCTGGAAGAAGACAACCCAACCCGTAGTGAATTTCATGATGCCGTGTTAGGAAAATCAGACGCGCAAATGAAGGCCTATTGGTCCAAGTTATTATTTACCGGAAAAGGGACACCGCCAAAAGAAACGTCAGTGGCAGAGATGCTCGAACTTATTGCCGATAACCCAAACACTATAGGTTATATAGACGCTGCAAGTGTCAACGGTAATGTCAAAGTCATCGCAACATTCTGAGGTACTCTATGAGAATACTGATCCTTTTATTAATCAGCACCGTGTTAACAGCTTTTAATACACAAGCGGAAATTCGCGTCAGTGGCTACGGCTCTATTGTTGCGGGCAAAGTGATTAGCGGTGATCCTGACCCCAGTGGCGATGTAGAGTTCCAAGTCGATTTTTATGACTATGCCTACTACATCGAAGAGTGGGACTGGGAACAAGAGTCAATGGTTGCACTGCAAATGAGCACCGACATCAGTGATAAAATGACTGCGACCATTCAACTGGTCGCCAAAGGTGCTGATGAGTGGAAACCAGATGTAGACTGGTTCTATGTTAGCCATGAACTTACTGAGAATAGTACTTTAATGGTAGGTCGGCGCATGCTTCCGATGTACTATTTTTCTGAGTATATGGAAGTAGGTTACGCTTACCCATGGATACGCCCACCAGCAAACTTATATTGGTGGGAAATCACTCAGTTTAATGGCGCAACCTATCTACATAATTTTTATCTGAATAATTGGTCAGTAGACGTAAGTGTCTTTGGCGGACGTGAAACACAACGCAATATCAAATCTCATGATTTCTGGCGTAATCGTGGTGGCTACTATTTTCCGCCTGAAGGCACCTACATAGCTGGTACAGCCGATGTAACCTGGAGTGAAATTATGGGGTTAAATGTAGCCGTGTCTAATGACTGGCTAGATTTGCGCGCGTCGTACTTCAAAACACACTATTCCACGACTGCCAATGTCATGTTTTTCGATGAGATTGATGTGGACAATGATGGTATCCCTGATAACGTTATTGAACGACGTACCAATCCGGATGGAACCCCTATTCGGTCAGGTAAATCGTCGCTGACGGACTTTGATCTCAGTTTTATCGGTCTTGGCGGTAGTATGACGTTTGATTACTTTACTTTCTTATTCGATTACAACTATGTCACGTACGATGACGGCTACGGATCTGAATTTCCAACCTATTATATAAGTGCGGTATACAACCATGAAACTTGGCAGCCATACATTGGTTTATCCAAAGCTAAATTGGAACTAACAAAGGATTATGAGGGCTTTGGTGTTGGTGATGCTGAAGAACATCAAATACTTACGTTAGGGCTTCGCTACAACGTAATGAACAACGCTTCACTTAAATTCGAGTGGAATAAGTTTGAAGATCAAGGTGATCGCTCACCCTGGTATGATTTTAGCTATCACAACGACGCTACCCTGTTCAGTGTCGCGCTAGATTTTATCTTCTAAACAACGACACATCCGGACCAACTTAGCAGCGCCGTTAAATCACGGCGCTGCCAAGGTCAAAATCCTGCTACACTAGGCTAAATTCAGTCTTCACAGGCAAAGAATCTATGAGCGACCTGTACAGAAAAGGCAATACTTCCCGCGTAACGCTATCGCAATTGATGCTGCCGTCACATTCTAATTTCAGTGGCAAAATTCATGGCGGGCACTTGTTGTCGCTTATGGATCAAATCGCGTTTGCCAGTGGCTCTAAATTTAGTGGTAAATACTGCGTTACGGCATCCGTTGACCGGGTAGACTTTCTTAACCCTATTGAAGTTGGCGAACTGGTTACGTTAAAGGCGTCCGTTAACTTTGTCGGCAATAGTTCGATGGTGGTTGGTATTCGGGTAGAGGCACAAAACATTCAAACCGGCAAAGTAAAGCACTGCAACTCGTCTTACTTCACAATGATCGCCAAAGATGAGCAGGGCAACAATGTGCGGGTACCGCGGCTGATATTAACCAGTAAAGAAGAAATTTTACGATTTGTGAAAACGACTCAGCGCTTAAAACTGCGCCACAACTATGCCGAATTGTGTGCAGACTTTGACGGCGATATGCATCAAGCAATTCATAATATACAACAGCACTTTGAAGTTAAATTTGAACTCCCCAGTTAACAGCACTTTAATAAATCTGAAATCTTAGCTATACCTAGTTGCAGGTTCTTTAAACTATTCAAGTCAAAATAGCTTTCGACGACAGCTGGCCTATTTTTTCAAGAAAAACAGAACGTTAATTTTAAGTTGGCCTTGGGCATGCCCGTTTTATTGCTCTGAGTACTTTTACTATCCCAACATATAACCATACCAAGACCCATGTCTCAAATGAAACAAATGTCGCATATGTCTTGATGTGTTTAAAAAATGCCCTATACTGTGCTCAAATTAAGTTTCAAATAACACAACCGAACTGAGGTCAAGATGAAAAAAACCTTACTAACCATTGCAATGGTGACTGCATTAAGCACCACCTTTGCACATGCAGACACAACGATTAATGGCTTCGCGTCAATAAAAGCGGGGATGACGACATCTTCAGATGAAAGTTTGTATGAATACTCTGATGAACTGGACTTTAAAACCGGCAGTTTATTTGCACTACAAATTAAATCAGACCTGGGTGAAAAATTATCGGTTACCGGTCAGCTACTTGGTCGAGGCTCAGATGACTTTGATGTCCAGTTTGAATGGCTATATCTGTCCTATCAACTTAGCGACAATTTAACCTTGAACGCTGGCCGTATTGGTGTGCCATTTTTTAAATACTCTGATTTTAAAGATGTAGGTTATGCCTATGCATGGAATATCGCGCCACAGAGCGTCTATTCGGGTGTAGGCTTTACCAATGTTGAGGGTATTTCATTGTACTACACCACAGCACTGGGTGATTTTGACACTTCTATTCAAGTTCTCTATGGTTCGTCGTCAAATAACAATCCAATCTTTGATCAGCCTGCATCAACAGACCAGAACAACGTTGTTTCAGTCAACGTAGAGTTAAGCCGTGATTGGTATTCGTTCCGTGCAGCCTATGTTCAAGGTGATATTTCTGTAACATCAAACGCTTTTAGTCCATTGACGGCAGCATTATTTAACACCAATGTCCCTGGTTTTCAAGCGCTGGCTTCAGAGCTTGATTTTGATGAAGACAAAGGCACTTTTTATGGCGTCGGCGTTACACTTGAACCTGGCAATTGGAATATTGTATTTGAATACAATGATATAGGCATAGAAAATTCTTTTTACTCAGACAGAACAAACTATTACTTATCAGCAGGCTACAGACTAGACAACATTCAACCTTATGTTGTGTTCGAACGCGAAGACCATAAAAGTAAAGACAGTATTTATCAGCCTTACATCGATATATTACCACCGCAGTTACTGCAACCCGTTATCGGTATTGTAGCGGGGCAAGAATTTGATGCAACGACCGTAAGTGCCGGATTACGTTATGATTTTCATCCGTCAGCGGCCTTCAAAGTCCAATACAGTTCACAGAACAACAAAACTACCGACAATCGCATTGGCTTGATCACTGTTGGCGTTGATTTAGTATTCTAGGAGAAGCAACATGAAAAAATTAACACTCTTTTTAGCGACAACCAGCATGATGTGTTTTTCAACCATCGCACAGGTAGTCGTTGTGGTAAATCCGGCGATGAATGAAACTATTACTAATGATGAAATCGCCCGCATTTATACGGGACGGTCGTCAGCATTGACCCCGGTCAACCTTCGTGATTCCGACACTAAACGGGCAATATTTGATGAAAAAGCAGTGGGTCGCTCATCTTCACAATTAAAAGCCTATTGGTCAAAGCTGGTTTTCACAGGCAAAGGCAATCCACCAAAAGAGCTAGCCAGCGATGCTGATGTTGTCTCTTTTGTTGGCTCAAATGAATATGCTATCGGTTACATTGACGCAGCCAATGTAACTGATCAGGTAAAGGTTATACACACAATAAACTGATAAACGAAAAGGTATACCTGTTTTCACGGGTATACCTTTAATCTGTCTAGTACCCTGCAGCCTGACCATCTTTACGAGATTCTGACGCACCAATCCAAACGCCGTTTTTATGATCTCGCATGATAGCCTGATAGCCGCCGTAGCCACCTAAGCCATAACGTACATCATGGCCTTTTTGCATCAGCGCGCGCACAGTGTCATAAGGCACACCACGTTCCACTTCAGTATAACCCCCGTTCTGCAGATACATCTCGCTACCGTCAGTGGGCTCAGTGCTACCTAAGTGTTGCCAACGTGCCGCGTCACCGGCTTCTTGCAGGTTCATACCATAGTCGACCATATTAACCAGAATTTGCACATGACCTTGTGGCTGCATTGCACCACCCATGACACCAAAACTGATTAAAGGCTGATTATCTTTTGTCACGAAGGCGGGAATAATAGTTTGAAACGGCCGCTTACCGGGGGCATAAACATTGGCGTGCTTTTTATCTAAAGAAAACAATTCGCCACGGTCCTGAAACACAAAACCTAACCCCGGCACAACAACGCCTGAACCCATACCCCGGTAGTTACTTTGGATCAGTGACACCATGTTGCCGTCTTTATCGGCAGTGGTCATATAAATGGTATCGCCTTGGTATAACGCCGGATTGCCGGCATCAACCCGTTTTGCCGCCTTTTCACCGATTAACTTTGCGCGTTCACGGCCATACTCTGCAGAAATAAGACCGGCAACAGGGGCTTTATTAAAATCTTGATCGGCATAAAATTTTGCCCGGTCTTCAAATGCCAGCTTTTTAGCTTCAATAAGCCAATGCAGGCTTTGTGGTGTATTAAAACCAGCGGCTTTTAAATCGAAATTTTTCAGAATCTGTAACATTTGCAGTGCTGCAATACCCTGGCCGTTGGGTGGCAATTCCCATAATGTATAACCTTTGTAGTCTACCCCAACCGGCTCAACCCAGTCAGAGCGGTGTTTGGCAAAGTCGTCATAGCGCAAGTAACCACCATTCTCGCGCATAAAACTATCAATCTGTTTAGTAAGTTCACCCCGATAAAATGCATCTCGCCCATCTTTCGCTAACATCTTTAATGTATTCGCCAACGCCGGATTTTTAAAAATTTCGCCCTTTGCCGGGGCCTTGCCGTTGATGGTAAAAGTACCGATAAAGTCACCAGGTTGTTTGCTTAATACAGGGACACTGCGATCCCAGTAATAGGCGATTAACTCACTTACCGGAAAACCAGTTTCGGCATAACCAATTGCTGGCTGCAAAATGTCGCGCATTGGCAAACGACCAAATTTGCTGTGTAGCTCAAACCAGCCATCCACGGCGCCAGGCACACTAATAGGCAGCATGCCGTGTGGCGGCAGGTCTTTACGGCCAAGTTTGTCTAACTCTGCTTGTAGGGTGTCGTAACTTAAACCTAACGGTGAGCGGCCCGACGCATTTAAACCATGCAGTTTCTGGCTTTTTGCATCCCAGACAATGGCATACAAGTCACCGCCAATACCATTGCCCGTTGGTTCCATCAGACCCAGTGCTGCATTCGCCGCAATAGCCGCGTCAATGGCATTGCCACCTTGCTTCATTATATCCAATGCAATTTGCGTTGCTAACGGCTGGCTGGTTGCGGCCATCGCTGAAGGCGCTATCACTTCGGAGCGGCTGGCGAAATCCTCTCCGGTTATCCGGTCAAAACTGTAGACGGCACCAGAAAATGCCAGGCTAACGCCTGCAGCAACTGCAACTATAAGGCTTTTCATTACACACTCCATGCTTTGGGTTTAGTACGACCTTACGCAGACGGCAATATATCTGCCATCGCTTTACGACCAGACTCATTCTGGTTGCGATGGTTATGTCGGCAACGCGTGCAAACTAAGCTGATGTTTTTGCTCTGCAGAGATTGGCACAGCAGCGCTTGTGGCGTAGTTAAAGTGCACCATTACCGCGGTGCCCGATACCGTTTTCACGCCGTTCTGCCAGGCTTCTTGGTACACATCAAACGAACTATTTCCCATACGGCTGATATAAGTCCGTAGTTCAACTTCAGCGCCGAAGTGGGTTTGTGCATGATAATCGAGCTTAATACTGGCAATAATCAGAGGCCATTGCTGCAAATTTAGCGCTGGGCTAAAAATTTTAAAAACGTTCTGCCTTGCCCCTTCAAACCAGACAGCAAACACTGTGTTATTGATATGGCCCAGCGCATCGGTATCAGAAAAACGTGGGTAGAAACATTCGCTAAACATAAACAGTTCCCTGAAAAAAACAGGCTGGTATCATGCTTCAGCGTGTTAAGGGATACAAGCAGCCTGTTTTTTAAGTTTGTGCCCATTGACGTAGCAAATTGTGATATACGCCGGTCAATTGTACAATTTCGTTACTGTCCGCAACTTTTTGTCGCAACGCTTGAATAGCCATGTCCATATCAAACAACAAACTGCGTTTCTCATCACTGGCAACCATACTTTGAAGCCAAAAAAACGATGCTAGCCGCCTACCACGGGTAACCGGGGTAACTTTATGCAAGCTGGTTGACGGGTACAGCACCATATCTCCTGCCGCCAACTTAACCTTATGGGCACCAAAGGTGTCTTCTATTACCAGCTCACCACCGTCGTAGTCTTGCGGTTCTGATATAAACAATGTCATCGACAAATCTGTCCGCACCTTTACCGGTGTCCCCGGAACTTGACGAATTGCATTATCGACATGCACGCCAAACGACTGCCCACCCTGATAACAGTTAAATAAAGGCGGGAAGATTTTCAATGGCAACGCCGCTGACATAAACAGCTTGTTACCAGACAATGCCTGCAACACAAGTTCGCCCAGTTGCAGCGCATCCTGGCTCTGCTCAGGCAGCTGCAAATTGTGTTTAGCCTGTGCTGATTGATACCCGGCTGTACTGCTTCCATCTGCCCAATCGGCAGCCAGTAATACATCTCTACAGGCCGCAACCTGCGCCTGGTTTAATACTTGTGGAATTTTTAACAGCATAATGAGTCCTGTGCAATTTAACCTTACCTAAGGCTAAAAGCCCCGCCGGCATTGCTGCTAGCGGGGGTCTTTATCTATTTAATTTATCAGAAGTTGTAGTGTGCCGTTACGCTAACGTGCCGGCCTTCACCAGGGATAAAATGTCCACCGCCAAGCTGTTCAATGTAACGTTTATCGCTTAGGTTTATACCGTTTAACTGCATTCCAATTTTGTCTGTAAGCTGGTACGCCAGCATCAGGTCGTACGTGGTGTACCCCGCAGCGGTTTTACGGTTTGCTGACGAGCTATTGAAACGCTCTCCCACATACTGCGCTCCTGCACCAAACGCCAGCTGATCGTTAAAATCATACCGGGTCCAAACACTGGCTGAGTGCTCAGGCGTTCCAGACAACGGCATACCAATTTGGCTGGCATCATCGCCCTCGGCATGAGTAATTTCGCTGTCTTGATAAGTGTAAGCGGCAATCAGCGTCCAGTTCGGCTTAATATAACCCACTGCACTTAGCTCCAGCCCCTGTACCCGCTGTTCACCGTTTAAGGTATCAAAACTGCTCTGATCGCCAGAAAAATCCGGGTCATCAGTGCGGGCATGATTTTTTTCAGTACGAAATATTGCCGCACTGGCGAGCAGCCGACTGTCAAATAAATCCCACTTTGTACCAAACTCATAACTTAGTGTTTCTTCCGGCTCCAAGTCCACCAGATTACTATTGCTGTTGGTCGACACGGTTAACCCCTCTGCTGACGGGTTAAAGGAGTTACCCAAAGCAAAGTAAATGCTGCCATTGCTGGCTGGTTTAAACACCAATCCTGCATTCCAGCTAAACACGCTATCGCGGGTGTCTGCTACTAAGGCAGCATCGGTGTAGCTATATTGGTAATCTGTTTCAAACTTGTCCCAGCGCCCACCCAAGGTTAATTCCCACTGCGGGGTTAACGTTAACGTATCAAACAAATACACCGCGATGTTCTTACCTTCAGCTTTGATACTGTTACCATCACGGCCATATTGGCCGGTAAACGGCACATGCGCGTCGGGGTGATACAAATCGACCAGTGACGGTGTACTGTCCAGATTATCGTCTACCAGATCGACCATGTTCCAGCGTTTGAAAGTTTCAGCTGCCCATTCAATACCGCTGACAACATTGTGCTTAACACCACCGGTTTGATATTCGCCAATCAGATCCAGCTGCACAGCCTGAAGCGAGTTTTTGCTGTCGCGGGTTTTCTCATCGCTTTGACGCACTTCGGTGCCGGTTTTTTGATTGTAGAAACGTGGCGCAGTTACCACCCCTTCACGTGCCACCGATCCTAACCGAGCCTGCATCCGCAATGTTGTTGTATCACTGATATCCTGCTCAAAACGGCCGGTTAATGACTGCGCGCTAATGTCTTCGTAATCACGAAATACATTGCCATAAAAATTGTCAAAGCTAACCGGCGGCGCCTGATAAAGGTAATCTGTCAGTTCCGGCACCGCGGCCGGATCGGACACCCAAGGAATACCGTAGTCTGGCATATTGTCTTGTTTTTGGTATTCCGCATTCAGGCTAAAACGTTGGGCCGAGCCAATACCGGTAGCCAGTGACATCGCAGCAGCATTTTTACTGTTGAACACGTTATCACGCCCGGCGACATCGGCATCATCAGTGAGTAAGTTAAGCCGCAACGCCGTGCTATCCCCCAGGGAAATATTGCTATCTAGCGTAGCGCGGTAATCAGACTCCGAACCAATACGCAAGCTAACATCAGTAAACTGATCCAGCTTTGCAGTCTTCGACTGTAAATTGATACTGCCGCCAGTCGCACCTCGGCCAGATACTGCAGATCCCGGGCCTTTGGCCACTTCAATGCTTTCCAAATTGTAAGTATCGCGGCTGTAACCCGCGATATCGCGAATACCATCCACAAAAATATCCGTTGCAGCCTTGAAGCCTCGAATTGACATACTGTCACCACTAGGGGCACCACCTTCGCCAGCCGCCAGAGAAATACCAGAGACATTACGCAAGGCATCACGCAGGCTATCAACAGCCCGATCTTTCATTACCGCTTGTGGAATGACCGTAATAGTTTTAGCCGTGTCTAATAAGGGCTGCGTAAATTTGATATTGGCCGATTGTTCAACTTTTACATCATCCTCAGTAGTCGTTTTCGCTTTCGCAACCGCCAACTCCTGAACGGCTGTTGTTTGCTGTGCAACGGCGTGGCCGGTCCAAACGGCACATGCAATTGTTACTGCTAACGCTAGTGGGGCTTTGTGAAAGGCATTATCCACAACTCGAGTCATTTTCTGCTCCATAGTATTGTCCGGCGCACTAGCAACTCATGGCTTAGCTATCAGCTATAACTATCAGCCATATACATCAGCTTTAACCATCAGTGCTGTAGTCTGCTGGAAATTAAAAATTCGGCCAAATGCTAGCACCACATAAAAGCAATGTAAATGATAATAGTTATCAGTTGTATTTAATGTATTGATTTGCCATAATGCACTCACCGTTAATGTTGTGAACTTCCAAATTTTGGCGAAGCATGAAAAAACGATCTTTTCACTTCACTACTTTGATTTTAACGCTGGGTTGTATGGCGTTTTCTGCGTTGGTAAATGCCACTTCTGAGCAACCTTCTGCGCAGCAGCTTGACGCTTTGGTGCAGCAATGGCTGGCGCTTGAGCAACAGCAGTTAAACCAACAAAAAGACTGGCAACTACGCAAGCAAAGCCTGCAGCAGGGTATTAGTTTATTACAGGCTGAAATTAAACAATTACAGCAACTTCAAACGCAAAACACACAGCAACACAATGCTGTTGATGAGCAGCGAACGGCTCTGCTGGCACAGCAGCAGCAACTAGAACAACAGCAACAACAAGGCGCAGAGTTTATTGACACCTTGCTGTTGCAGGTAAGTAGCATGCAGTCTCAGTTACCACCACCATTGCAGCAGCTGTGGCAGCAAGAACTCGCTAGCTTGCCAGAGCAAGCTGAACCGTCAGTAACATTGCAACGCGCACTACTACTGCTAAGCAAGCTGGCAGAATTTCAACACAGGCTAAGCCTGGATGAAATGACACTTACTACAGATCAAGGCCAGCCGGTTAGAGTTCGTCAATTGTATTTAGGCGCAAGCCAGGCTTGGTTTAGCAGTGCCGATGGCAGTTATGCCGGTATCGGCCTCCCTGACAGCAACGGCTGGCAATGGCAGTTCGACAGCAATATTGCTGGTGTGCACGTGCTACAGGCTATCGCTATGGTAGAAAAAAAGGTGCAAGCTGAGCTGATTAGTCTGCCAATACAGCTTTCTGTACAAACCGCTGCAAGTTCTGCCTCGGCAATGCAGGAGCCATTACCATGAAGCCCAGCCACCAGGCGTACCCAATTGCACTACAATCATTAGCCGCTTTTTGGTTGCTGTTATTACCTGCATCAATGGCATTCGCGGCCGATGTGCAAACGTCGGTACTACAGGACATTAAACAGGCGCAGCAGGCATTAAAAGCCATCGAGCAACAGATTAGCCAACAGCAACAGCAGTTGGTCACCCAATATCAAACCTTGCAACAACAAGTGCAGCAGTTACGCCATCAAACGGCAATATCGCGTCGTGCTGAAGATGAAAGCACATTAGGGCTTACGCAATTAACTGAAAGGCTGAAAAGCTGGCAAGATCAACAACAGTATCAGCAAAACCAACTGGCAAGTTTTATTCGTCAACATAAGTTAAGTGCCAGTAACAATACGCTTACCGCACAACTTAAAGCCGCAACCGGTTTTGCCAGCAGCCTGCAACGCAACCTTTACCCGCAATGGCACACGCAGGATATTATTCAACAAAATGGTGAGCTGACGAAGGCGCAAGTACTTAGCGCCGGGCCAGTTAGCTGGTATTGGTTAGCACAGCAGCAACAAGGCGGCTTATTACAGCATCGTCAGGACACAACAGACACCTGGAGCGTTGCACTGCCGTTTACTGACAGCAGTTCGCTGGCACAACTACAGCAACAGCAACGAGCAAAGCTACTGTTCGATCCTAGCCTGAGCAAAGCGTTGCTGCGCAGCAACCAAGATGAGTCAGCATTGCATCACATTAGTAAAGGCGGTATCTGGGCGCTACCTATTCTGGTATTTGCCTTGGTTGCATTGGCCATTGCATTGCACAAAGCCTGGCAACTGTGGCGCCTACCCCCGGTGCACGTCGCTAAGTTGCCGCAAGCGCGTATGGCAAAGCACAGCGGTTATGCGCGGGAACTGGCCGCTTGCAGCGTAAGCTTTGCGATTGGTCAGCAGCGTGATGACGCACTATTTGCTGTGCTGCAGCAGAGTAAACTGGCCCTTGAGGCCCGTCTTGGCGCCATAGCGGTAACAGCCGCCGTTGCCCCGTTACTTGGTTTGTTAGGTACGGTTAGTGGCATGATTGAAACCTTTAACATGATGACCTTGTTTGGTTCCGGCGACCCACAAGTGGTGTCTGGCGGTATTGCACAAGCATTAATTACCACCGAACTTGGGCTGGTAGTGGCAATACCCGCTTTGGTACTGCACGCGTTACTATCACGCCAAGCACGTCGCTATTATCACCAGTTGGAAGCACTGGCCCTAAGCTTATCACAAAGCGTTACCGGAGAAGCCGCACCAGGCTTCACTACGGAGCATGCCGCATGATCAACCTGCTACTGGACAATGTCGTGTGCTGGCTGATACTAGCCGCCGCTTTGGGTAGTTATCAGCTGCTACTGCAGGAATGGTTACTACTGCGATCTGGACACTGGCAGCAATGTGGTCAATGGCAGCCATTTAACACAGTCTTGATTGCCAGTATGCCACTGTGTGGCTTGCTGGGCACCATTATCGGCTTGTTAAGTGTATTCGCCAACCTGGCCTCTGGAAGCAATGGCGCGGCAGAACTTAGCAATGGTATTGGCCAAGCTCTTTTTACCACCCAATTGGGGTTGACCTGTGCTATACCCGCCTGGCTGTTGCAGTCGATGGTTAACAGCAAGCTGACACGTGCACGCGTTAACGACATGGCAGTGCAGGAGGCCGCATGCAGCAACGTTTAAGCCAACGAATTGAACAACAGCAGCAAACTATAGATATGTCACCGCTGTTGGATGTGGTGTTTATTCTACTTATTTTCTTTATTGTCACCACGGTGTTTGTGCGTGAAACCGGGGTTGAAGTTGATAAACCACAGGCCGTATCAGCCAACCAGCTACAGCAAATGGTCATTCTGCTGGCAATTACGGATCAGGGTAGTGTGTATTACGATAACAGCAATATCGGTGTGGCAGGTGTCAGACCTACGGTTGAACAATTGCTTCGCGAGCGCAGCCGCCCCGTGGTGTTGCAGGTTGATAAAAATGTATCAGCTGAACTGTTGGTCAGCGTGTTGGATGCGGCTAAACTCGCCGGTGCTCCCCAAGTTAGCCTGGCGACGGTAGCACAATAATATGCATTCACGCCTGCGCTTACTTGCATTCGCTTTAAGTTTACTTTTACTCGCTGCAGCACTGGGTATGATGTGGTACGCCCGCCAGTTTGAACCACAACAAGCGCAATTGCTGGTGCGGCCATTAGATGTCGCGATGTTGCCGTTACCGCCGCCACCTCCACCGCCCAGTCCGCCTCAACCCGTTACCCATGCCGCGGCGCTGGATGTAAAGATCAGTCACTCTGCTGCAGTGAAAATACCCACCCACCAGATCAAGGTGCCGCAGCCGAAACTCAGCATAAATGCACCGCAACCGCAGATAGAGCAGCTTCAGTGGCAATCACTGGATTTGCAGATCACCGCGTTTAGCTTAGCGCAATTAGACACCTTGCCTGTGTTGCAAACACCGTTAAACGTCACATTCCCCAGAAGCTTAACTCGCCAAGGTGTGACAAACGTGTTGGTAAAACTCGACATTCTGATTAATGAGCAAGGCCGGCTTACGCTGCTTGATGTATTGGAAAACCCTTACCCTGAACTACGACCAGAAATAGAACGCCTTGTCCGCAACAGTCGCTTTAGTATGCCAACCAAAGGCAATGCTGCGGTAAGTGCACGTTTTATCTGGCCAATAGAATTTAAACCCTGATGCGGAAGTGTGACGCGATGAACCCTTTGTTAAAAACAACCTTAGCCGGATTAATCTTGTTTAGTGGCGTCAGCACTGCCGATACCTTGCAGGTTAAGTTGGCGGATCCAACATGGCAGGTTGTGCTAAACAACAACGCCATTGCCCAGCGCACAACCGCCATTTCACCCACAGAGGCCAGTTTTGCCCGTCAGTTACAGCCGTTACTGCAGCAAAAAGACTATAACGCCATTGCAGATTTATTTGCTAAGCGCCCAGAAGCGCAAGATAGTAGTGCGTTACAGGTATTACGTGGCCAGGTGCTGCTGTCATTACAACATTACGAACAGGCCGCTACCGCATTGCAGGCGGCGTTGAGACAGCAGCCCGACCTGGCATTAGCGCATCAGGCTATTAGCTTAGTCTTTATGCAGCAACAACAGTATCAGAAAGCCAGGCCACATTTGGTTGCCGCGATTAATTTGGGCGTTGCCGATGCACAAACCTATGGCCAACTGGCCTTTATTAACTTGCAAGCATCACAAGCCGCCAGCGCCATAGCAGGGTATCAGCAGGCCTTGTTACTTGAGCCCGATAATATGCAGTGGCAACAAGGCTTACTGTATGCGCTAATTCAAAGTCAGGCCTGGCCACAAGCTCAGGCTATGCTAGAGCAGTTACTGCAACAGCAGCCAGATAACAAAGCACTATGGCTGCAGCGCAGTCAGTTGGCTTTAAGCCAAGAGCACCAGCAACAAGCACTAGCAAGTATCGAAGTGGCGCTGCGCCTGGGTGAAACCGCTGCAGAAAACCTCTTGCTCGCAGCACAGTTACATTTTGCCAACGGTAGTGCCGAGCGTGGCGCCAGCCTGCTACAACAGGTTATCGTCAGCAACAAAGACAGTACTGCCTGGCACGCCCCCTTGGTGCAAGCAGCACGTTATTTAAGCTATAAGCAACAATGGGCAGCTCTGCGACGCTTATTACAACAAGCTGAACTGCCTAAGCAGCAATTAACACCGCAACAGCAATCGCAACTTGAGCTGGTCAAGGCCGAACTGGCTAATGCAGATAACAAACCCAAGCTAGCTCTTAATGCATTGCAACAGGCCGTCGCACTGGATCCCTTAGCGGGTGATGCACTGCTGGCATTGGCACTATGGTATGAAAATAAGAATAATGTTGAATTGGCTAGCCTCACTTACAGCCGTGCTGCCACCATTAAAGACGTGCAAATACCGGCGTTGCAGGCACAAGCACAGCTGGAAATAAACCGTCAGCAATATCAAGTGGCGCTGCAATTGTTGCAACAGGTGCAGCAACTGGCCCCACATCGGCAGGACATTTTGGACAATATCCGTAGCCTACAGCAACTCGTTCGTCAGCAACGATAAACCGATGCGGGTTTACCGGTTTTGCTGCTTTTACCTCAGGGCAGAATGCAGTAAGGTAATTAGCATTCTTATAAAAGATACCTAAACAGGTATTTGACAGACTTCTTGCTGACTGAGTGACAAACATGACTGACTTTATTGAAATTTACGACGATGCTTTATCAGCAGAGTTTTGCCAGCAACTTATTAAGACGTTTGATAGCAGTCCGCACACCACGCAAGGACGCACCGGTGGCGGCGTTGATTTGACAAAGAAAAACAGTACCGACTTATACCTTTATCAGCATGCCGAATACCAGCCGTTGCTGCAGGTGATCTGGCAGGCAACCACGTATTATGCCGCAGAGTATTTCAAAAAATACCATTTTGCGTTAATTGGCCCGGTTGGCTTAACCATAGCACACCCACAAACTGGCCAGCCAGTTGCCATTACCCAAGACAACTATGCTGAGCTGGGTGCAAATAAAGCAGTAGATTTTATGCGTACGCTTTATCGGTTAGGGCCAATACAAGCGCAGAAATACCAAGCAGGGGTTGGCAACTACGGTTATTGGCACAGCGAAGTTTACCCACAACAAGGCAGCACAGAGCCATTGCATCGCACATTACTATTTATGTTCTATTTAAATGATGTCGCTGAGGGCGGCCAGACCGAGTTTTATTATCAGCAAAAAAGCATTCAACCCAAAGCGGGCCGCATGGTGATTGCCCCAGGCTATTTTACGCATACACACCGCGGTTGCGTGCCTGTATCAAATGACAAATACATTCTTACCAGTTGGATATTATTTAACAGCGCAGAACAGATCTACGGCCCAGCTGTACGCTGACCATAATGCTAACCAATAAAACGCCTCTATTGCAGTACAAAGCGTTTTTTAGACAACGTGTAGGGCGATAGAACTAATACTGTGCGCCGGCTGCAAACGATTCAGTTAACAAAGCCGCATACATCGCGGCTTTGTTGGTTTATTGCACCGGTTTTATCATTTTCAAATGCGGAATATCATCTTCTAGGTAAGGTTCACTTGCCGGTTTAAAACCTAAATCCTGATAAAATTGCTGTAAATAGCACTGGGCAGAAATGTGAATGTCGGTATCTGGCCATAGCTCCGATGCAACCGATAACGTTCTTTCAACCAATACTTGCCCCAGCCCTAAACGACGTGCCGTTTGCGATACACATACCCGCCCTACTCCAGGGAAGCCATCAAAACTTACACCCGGCGCCAACACGCGTGAATAAGCAATCACCTTGTCACCTTTCTTCAATATGATATGACGGGTTTCTGGGTGTAAATCTTTGTCATCCAATTCCGGATAAGGGCAATTCTGCTCCACTACAAACACATCTACCCGCAGCTGCAACAGCGAATACAAGGTTAACGTGTCCAGCTCGGCAAAGGTCTGCACTTGCCATTGCATAGTTATTTATCCCTAATAGCCAACTTTATCAGCACTATAACAGAGCCGGGCAAGGCTTCGCCAGAGGCGTGTTATTCAACTACTCATCAAGCTGATAATAGCACCAGGGTTGTTGTTGCTGCTTGCTGATATACATCGCCTGATCGGCCTGACTCAGTAGCGTATCGGCATTAACCTGATTGCCATTATTAAAGATACTAATACCAATACTGCAACTGAGTTTTAGCCTGGTTTCTGGCGCTAGCTGGTATTCCTGGCACAAGCTTTCACTAATTCGCTTCACCGTTGTATCAAGTTCCGGCTGATGCTTAATATGAGATAAAATCACCACAAACTCGTCCCCCGCTAAACGGGCGGCAAAATCAGTCTCACGAATTGCGTGCGTTAACCGCCCGGCAACCTGAATAAGTAACTGATCACCTGCTTCATGCCCACAGCTATCGTTCAGTTGTTTAAAGTGGTTTAAGTCAAAAAACATTAGCGCCAGTTGATGCTGACTGCTTCGACTTTGCTGCAACCGACGCTGCAGTTCATGTTTAAAATAGCGCCTGTTTGGCAGATGCGTTAACGCGTCATGGTTTGCTACCCTTTTTAATGCGCTAAGTCGCCACAGTAAAGACCATAACGCCAGCATTAATAAGCTCATAATGCCAAGTGCATATAGCCATTTTGCCACACGCGTTAAATACCAGGGTGCAGTAAGCGTTAACTGAATGTCTGTACTTTGTTCACTCCACAAACCGTCAGCATTAGTAGATCGAACCTTTAACACATAATCGTCATACGACAATCCACTTAGGCTAAGCTGATTACTTAACATGGGTTGCCAGTCGTTCATCAATGGCTGAAGTTGATACTGATAACGGATACGCTCAGGACTAAAATAGTCTAATGCAGCAAACTGGAACGCATAATAGCTGGCCTCTGGCGGTATAGTAAGTTGATTATTGTTCACCACAATCTGTTCAGTCATTAACTGAGCAGCTGTTAGATGCAGTGGCGGAAAAGCTGCATTATCAACCAGAGCATCTTGCTGGAAGAAAATCAGCCCCTGATTACCGCCGAACGCCTGTAAGTTACTGATTTGCTTTAGAGATGCATTGGCATGAAACTCCATATCAAGCCAATGCAAGTGACGTGACAAACGCCGCACGTGCAAGTTTGCAGGGTTTATTTCACTTAGCGTTTTCATGCCGGTTAACCACACTCTACCATCAGGTGACATAGCCAATGCCCGCAGTTGGTTTTCTGGCAAGCCATCACGGTCAGTAAGCTGTTTGATTAGCTGCCATTGTGTTTGATACTGTTTAAGTACCAGTAAACCATGGTCCTGAGTGCTGGCCCATATTTGCTTATCCACCTGTAGTAAACTGGTGATATGTAGTGGCTGAGCAGCCAGCTCCGGTAATTGTTCTGCCAACGCCGTAAGCTTGCCATCGTCAAGCTGGAACAAACCATTGTCGGTAGCGATCAAGTAACCCTTAGCCAAAGGCAGCATGTCGGTAATGTAGTCTGCATGATCAATTTGGCTATGCAGCAAATACTGCTGACTGGCTAAATCGTAAACGGCAAAATAACCACCATAATAGCCCATTAATAGCTGCTGCTGATGTTGCCGCAAACTATATAAAGCACTAGCCCTGCCCGTTTTATGCCATGGAGGTGAAGGCCAACTGCGTACCTGAGCGGTATCGGGTGAAAACACCAGCAACCCAAGATTAGTGGCCAGAAGGATCTCATCAGCCAGCACATGCATGCCCCAAATCACCGTACGAGGCAACTGCCCTGGTGCATCACCACTGTTATAAACCGTAAGTTTATGCTGTTGCAAATCATAAAGATTAAGGCCGTTCTCGCTACCGAACCACAGATTATTTGCGTCCAACGCCAATGACCAAATATGTTTGTTGCTAATTTGCTGATACTCGCCAATGTGGCGAATGGCTTGGTCAGATAAATTCGCGATCGCAAGGCCGTTGGTGGTTGCAATCCACAATTGTTGCAGATTATCCATGTAAAGCTGGCTAATGTTATCGTGCGGCAAGCTGTATTGGATTTGTGCATGATGCTGATAATGCTCAATTTTTTCATACTTTAAAGATAAGCCACTGATACCGTTATAAAAATAGCCAATCCAAAGTGTTTCACCTTGTGTTGCCAAGGACCAAATACTATTACTCTTTAGTCCATCCGTTTTTAACCACTGTCTAACAACCTGGCCTGTGGCAGGATCAAACGATAGAAGCCCATCTCCGTCAGTTGCAAGATAAAACCTATCGCCGATCACAAGCGCATCAAAAATACGTTGCTGACGAACGTCAACATCTGCGCCTCCTTCCAGCTCTACTGCTGTTGTATCACCAGTTACCGGATCGACGACAAACAACCCCTGCTTGTTACCAAGCCACAATTTTCCCGCATAGCTCAGTACTACTTTCACCTCCAAGTCACTGGCATAATGCTGCACAACACTGCCGTCCTCTGCAAGCCGGAACAGCCCCTGATCGGTGCCTACCCATAGCCCAAGCGTAGGATCTTGAAATAAATATAATACCGCAGGCGCAACCGCCATTAATGGCACATGCTTAAACTGCTGTTGGTTCTCATCGAATAAAAACAGCCCTCGAACAGTACCAACCCATAATTGTTGCAGCTGATCTTCGAGTAAACTCATTACGTCATTGCTAATCAGGCCGATATCCGTTTCGATTTGATAATTGCTAAAATTTTTGCCGTCAAACAGGCTAAGGCCGCCTTTAGTCGCGATCCAGATAAAGCCATCATGGCGTTGTAAAATACGATTTATATAGGCGGAGGGAAGGCCATCTCTTACTGTGAGACGCCTTAGGTGTAACTCGCTCGCCGCCAGTTGCACAGTATCAGCAAGGGCACTGCAAAACGGCAAACTACAAAGTAGCAGAACCAGAGCAATTCTCATTGATGCTCAACGTCAGATTACAGATTACATCACCTTAGCAAAGGCCACGGTTTTATTCAAAATAATGCCGTTACTATACTTATGAAATCACAGTACAAAAGTAAAAGAAAGCAGTGCAAAAACGCATCACAAATCACAAAAATGCTATTTTACTGTAACTAAACTGCCATTAATTACCGGTTAAATGGGGCCACCTAATAATCCGTTTTATTCCGGAGCATAATAATGTCAGACCAAAGCAAGCACGTAAGCATCGACAACTCAGGCGTGGACCCACAAACAAACTTCTCACTAAACCCTACTTTTGCCGCCATTGTTGACAGCCGCATGGCGCGTCGCAATTTTTTAAAAGGTAGCGTTGGTGCTGCCGTTGCGGCCTTTATCGGCGGTTCGCTAGTGGGTTGCAGCAGCGATAATGATGATGAACCGGTTGCCGTTGTACCACCGGTGACAGCAGCCCCCTTACTGGGTTTTACAGCCATTGCCACGGGCCGCGCCGACAGCATAGTAGTACCAGAAGGCTACACCGCGCGCGCATTTTTACCCTGGGGTACCCCGCTAACTGGCAGCTACCCCGCGTTTTTAGCTGACGCCAGCAACACAGGCGAAGATCAAGAGCAACAAGTAGGTATGCATCATGATGGCATGCACTTTTTCCCAATTGATGCGCGCAGTAACGGTGAAAGCTCAACAGAGGGCTTGCTGGTATTTAATCACGAGTACATCGATAACAACCTGGTACACACTAACGGTATTGAAACTGTGCCGCGTATTGCCGATGAAGCACGGAAAGAAATTGCTGCTCACGGCGTGTCTGTTGCTCACATACAACAGCAAGCTGATAGCAGCTGGGCGTTAGTAAATAACAGCCCATTTAACCGCCGCATTACCGGAGCCACACCAATGGAACTGGCTGGCCCCGTGCGTGGAAGTGCTAACGTTGTCACTAAATACAGCCCGGATGGCAGCCGTACCCGTGGCACGCTAAATAACTGCGGTAATGGTTATACGCCTTGGGGCACCTATTTAACGTGTGAAGAAAATTGGGCTGGTTATTTTGTCAATACCGACGCTGATAAGCCTCGTGAGCATAGCCGCTATGGCGTATCTGGTAGCAACGGTCGCTATTTCTGGGAAACCGCAACTCCCACGGCAGATCAGTACCAACGCTTTAATGCCAGCAAGGTTGGTGCAGATGCTACAGAAGACTATCGCAACGAACCCAATACTTTTGGCTGGATAGTGGAAATTGACCCGTTTAACCCAGACAGCGTACCGCAAAAACGTACAGCATTAGGTCGCTTTGGGCATGAAGGTATCATTTTTGGCAAACTGGAAGAAGGCAAACCAGTAGTACTGTATTCCGGTGACGATTCCAGGTATGAATATATATATAAATTTGTTTCCAGCGCGCCATATTACAAAACCACGGCCGGTGGCCACCTACTAAATGATGGCACCTTGTATGTCGCACGCTTTAATGACGACGGCAGTGGCGAATGGCTACCACTTGATATCAATAATACCGACTTTGCGACTAAAGCGGCTGAGGCTGGCGTGAACTTTAACGATCAAGCCGATGTGTTGCTTAATACCCGTTTAGCCGCAGATATAAGCGGTGCAACCAAGATGGACAGACCTGAATGGGGTGCCGTTCACCCAGAAACCGGCGAAGTATATTTCACCTTAACTAATAACAGCCGTCGTACCGAGGAGCAAACCGATGCGGCTAACCCTCGCGCTGCCAATGTGACTGGCCATATTATTCGTTGGAATGAACGTGATACGCAAGCAGCGACCACATTTGACTGGGATATATTCCTATTAGCCGGTGACGTAGGTACCGCAACACCCGGCACCGAATTAACATTAACGGCTGACAACCACCTGGCTAGCCCCGATGGCCTATGGTTTGATAAAAATGGTTTGCTGTGGATCCAAACGGACATGAGCGGTTCGCAACAAGGTGAAGGCCCTTACGGCAATAACCAAATGTTGGTTGCCGACCCGGTGACACGTAACATTAAGCGTTTTCTGGTAGGCCCTACTGATTGTGAAGTTACGGGTATCAGTGCCACGCCGGACATGAAAACACTGTTTGTTAATATTCAACACCCGGGTGACAGGTCCAAGCCCGACAATTTCACCAGTCACTGGCCAGATGGTGGTAACAGCCGCCCACGTTCAGCCACTGTTATTGTGACAAAAGATGATGGTGGAGTTATTGGTAGTTAATGCCTAATGTTCTGGCCGGCGCAATAACGCTGCCGGCCAATTTTGTTGCAGTACCTGTTCACGCACAAAGTCGGCTAACTGCGTTTCGGGTATCGGCCTGGATAAATAATAGCCTTGAGCTAAATCGCAGTGATATTGCTGCAATAACTGTAAATGCGCTAAGCTCTCTACGCCCTCAGCCACCACCTGCAAGCCAAGCTTTTGAACCATAGCAATAGTTGACACAATGATCTGATAGTCTGACGAGCTTTCAAGCATGGCCATCACAAAACTTTTATCAATTTTTATAGTATCAGCTGGCATTTGCTTGATGTAGTTTAACGACGAGTAACCGGTGCCAAAATCATCAATAGCAAAACGAAAACCCATTAATTTTAACTGATGCATCGCATCCAGCGTTTGACTGACATGGCTGACTAACGTACTTTCGGTCAGCTCCAGCTCAAAATGTGAAGCGCTTAACTGATACTTCTGCAAAATATCAGCTAACCGAAGCGCGAAATCAGGCTGCAAAAACTGATCAGCTGCAACGTTTACGGCAATAATCACGTCATGCAATCCCAGTCCCATTAGATCGAGATAACGCTGACAGCTGCGTTCAAATACCCAATACCCTACATCAACAATAAGCTGGGTTTGCTCCAGAACACTAATAAATTCGTCTGGTGGCACCAAACCTCGCGTCGGATGCTGCCAGCGTAACAATGCTTCAAAACCAAACAAACGTCCACTGCGTAAGTCGACTTGCGGCTGCAAACTCAAACTAAACTGCTGCTGCGAAATGGCCTGACGTAACTCGACCTCTAACTGCAAGCGGGCAGCCAAATCCGACGACATTTTTTCATTAAAAACAACGTAACAGTTTCGACCATTATTTTTTGCCTGATACATCGCCAAATCAGCCTGACGAATCAGCTCATCCCCGCCGTACTGCGGATTATTGGTATAGCTAATGCCAATACTGGCACTCAGTGTCACCGCAACATGTTCAAGGGTAAAGGGAGTGGTAAATTGCGCCATCACACTAACTGCCAATTCTTCAATCTGGCTTGGTGAATCAAGGTGAGATAACACAATAACAAACTCATCGCCACCAAAGCGACACACCACCTCAGCCGCAGACGTTACAGCGCGCAGCCTCTGGCTGGTTTCAATTAACAACTGGTCGCCAATGGCATGACTTCGACTGTTATTAACCGTTTTAAATTTATCCAGATCAAGAAAAAGCAAGCCGACATAACCGGTGCGTTGCGCTAACGATGCCAGCGCCTGCTGGATCTGATACTGCAGCATATTGCGATTTGCCAAGCCGGTTAACGTATCGAACATCGCCATCCGTTCCAAACTTGCCGTATTGTCAGCCAACTGCAAATCAAGGTGTTCAAGTTCGTGACTTAATCTCAGCACCGAGTCATTAAATGTATTGAGTTCATCCTGAAACATACCCGGTTTACCAAGGCTTTGCTGCCTAAACTCTGCGTAACGCCGTTGTGCTAGCAAAGGTAGTGCAGCGGCGAGCTTCAATATCCGGCGGCTGATACGCCGCGTGATATACAAAATCAGTAATAGCACGGCAATAAAGCAACTACCGGCAACAGTGAAAATTTGTTGCTCATAGCGTTGTTTGTCTTGCATTCCCTGAGTAACATCTTCAACCATCAGTAAAAAATGCGTCTCTTCAGCTTGTTGATTTAGTGGAATAAGATGCAAAAAATAACTACTGTTATCGAAAAAGATAATAACGCCATCACGTAAAATCGTGTCAACGCTCATATCATCTGGCACATATTGCGCAATACGTCTCATCTGCTCATGATCGGAAGCCTGCAACACTGCGAATTGCTGCGCCAAAGTATCACCTGGTCGACGTTTTAGTATTGCCACTTCAGTGCTTAGCGTTCGATGCAAGCTAAACAGGACATCCGTTAACGTGGTTTCCAGTACCAAAATAGCAACATCACCGTGGCTATTGAGTAAAGGTAAGCTAAGCGATTTAGTACAATGCTTATCGCAATGGATGTTAGATATTGGCCTCTGTTCAAGCAGGGTTTGTTGCACCAACGCGTGCGCATCATCTTGTGCTATATCGCCTTGACGCAGCTGTACTTGCCCATCGTAAAATAGACTAAACCCTTGAACGGCATAATTCATTTGTAAAGAGTCAGCTTGCAAAGCTAAAGCGTGCGAAAAGTCGCCGAAATGTGCTGCTTCATGTAAATTCTGTAAATCAGCAAAGCTTTGCATCCAGCTTAACAACTGCTGGTCAACTGACTGATTATAAAGTTGGAAGTACTGCTGTCCTTGAGCTTTACGCTGCGCTTGCTGCCGGTTAAACTGCTGATTCATATGTAGTAATGACAAACTGGTAAACCAAGTAATCAATACCAGCAATATACTCAGCAGCAAAATGAGCATTTTCCACGACAAGCTTAGATAGCGCATCGCTGTTAGAACCTATACATCAACTGCACAGCATACAGCTGCCAGTACTCTCGGGTGTTCACCGCTAAGTTTGGTATCACTACCGGGGCAACACGGCCAGTCCCTTCCATCCAATGTATTTCGGCACTTAGCTGTAGCGTCGGGGTGAAGTCGTAACTTAAACCTGTCCCTACAGAATACTGATAGGCAAAATAAGCCGGTACTGTTCCACCGCTGTTTTGACTAAACAGGGTTCCACGACGGTCATCTTTATTGAGCACCATATAATCCAGCGCCATAAACCACTTTAACTGTGAAGTATGGCGATACTGAGCCAACAAGTAGGCCCCCTGCCCCATTTGATCTTGATGAAATTGAGGTGCAAAAAAGCCATCAATCAGCAAACGTTCTTGCTGAAGCTCAGTGGAGAACTCCCATTTTTCTAACTGGTAGCGCACATTTGCCATAACACGCTGCACTGTAAAATCTGCTGGCGCAAAAATATCATCAACAAGCGCTGTATAGCTAAAATTTGAATCTAACAAAGACACACCAAAAGTAAGTCGGCTCATAGCAGGCTGCCAATACACGCTAGCTTGATGTACAAAATCTTGTTTAACTGATCCCCGTACCGCAGCCCCTAATAAAGTTCGGGTTTGTTGATCAGAAATAGGTGCAGAACCCCAACTCCAGTTGAACGTAACGTCACCTACATCGCCGTTATGGCGGGCTTGCATGGCAATACCATCACTACCAACGGCAATATCGCGAAAAGCATCAAAGTAAACTGATTGTGGCAAAACAATAGAAGGGCGGGTAAAAGGGACATCGCGTGTACTGGAATATAACCAATGCTGATTTTTAAACCGACCTATATAGATATTAGCTTGCCAATCTAAAGAGTTATACAGGTTCCAATCGGCAAATAAATAATCTAACCGCATCCCTGGCGGATAGCGGTTACCGCCATTTAAATACACTACCTGACCGGCAAGGCTAAACGATGGCGACAACGAAATGCGACTATTTAGACCCAGCTCTGTCAATTCCGCAGACCAGCCTTCATCGTTATTTACAAAACTACTGTGCTTAGCATTAATGAGCCCTTGGGCAACAAAACCATTCCATTCAACATTGGCATCCTGTGCCCAGCTCAATTGCAGTAATATAGACATGCAACTGGCCACTGCAGTTGCAAAAGCATACTTAGTAGTCAATGCGAAGCTCCTTTAATCCAGCGTCTGGGCTTTGTTGCTCAATGTAGCCAATGCTACCCGGTGTGTTGGACAAGATACGCAGCATGGCATCGAAGTCTTCGGCGACTACAGGGCGATTACCGATGCCAGAAAAACTCAATTTGTCCCAGATATTGTTCAGCTGATAAGGAAATAGTCGAAGTTGCTCCCGACTAAAGCGCTGATGAAGTTCATTGGAAGCTGGCAGGATAACAACCGTGATTGGCGAGCCATCCGGCCATTGCGTCTGGCGCATAGTAAAAATACCACGGAGCTGCGGTTGAGTAAGCGCATCCAGCGGTACTGACGTATTGACAACAACCGAAGTGGCGCTAAGCCAACACGGTGTTAAAAGGCATAATAACAGCCAACTTTTCATGTTTTTACCAAGGTAACTTGGTTAAAACGCTGTATACAGTGCGCTTCATCGTTAATATGATACTCGAATTAACGCCCACGAAAACCGCAGGCACTTTTACGAAATATCATTCTAGCAGAGCTACTTAGATTATGCCGTGCTAGTGCTGAAACAAATTAATGATTATTTTACGCGCTGTTGCAACCGGCCATTTACAGGACGCTGCCCATCGCGGTGTCCAGTCTTAGCAATCTTTGGTTTTTTGGGCTTGTAAGGTTTAGCATTCGGCTGTGATTGTACCAAAGCATTTACTGGTGCAAAGCCTTCCATCACTTGCCGCGGGATCTGTTGTTTAATCAGGCGCTCAATACCTATCAGCTCTTTGGCTTCGTCAGCACACACCAGTGAAATGGCATGCCCGGCGGCCCCCGCGCGTCCGGTACGGCCGATACGGTGCACATAATCTTCGGCTACATTAGGCAATTCAAAATTTACTACCTGTGGCAATTGATCGATATCCAAACCTCTGGCGGCAATATCGGTAGCAACTAAAGCTCTGATTGTACCGGCTTTAAAGTCCGCTAATGCTTTAGTGCGAGCGTTCTGGCTTTTGTTACCGTGAATAGGGGCAGATTTAATTCCTGCGGCATCCAGGTGCAAGCTCAACTTATTCGCCATATGCTTTGTTTTAGTAAAAATAAGCACTTGCTGCCAATTATTGTCACTTATCAGCTTAGTGACTAAAGCCGCTTTACGGTTTTTATCAACCGGGTATATCAGCTGCTCAACACGCTCAGCGGTGGTATTAGCCGGACTTACTGAGACCTCTAACGGGTCATTCACCAAGCCTTTCGCTAATTTGCGGATATCATCAGAAAAAGTGGCTGAAAACAGCAAGTTTTGCCGTTTCTTTGGCAGCAAGGCCAGCACTTTTTTAATGTCATTAATAAAGCCCATATCAAGCATACGGTCGGCTTCATCCAAAACCAGCACTTCAAGCTGGGTAAAACGCACCGCATTTTGCTGATACAAATCTAACAAGCGCCCTGGCGTTGCAACTAAAATATCTACACCGCGACGCAGTGCCATCATTTGGGGGTTAATTTTTACACCACCAAAAACAACAGCACTTTTTAATGTTAAATACTTACCGTACATGGCAACACTTTCAGCCACTTGCGCCGCCAACTCTCGTGTTGGCGTTAAAATAAGTGCCCGCGCCTGATTGGGTTGTACTTTAGGGCCATCTGTTAGCATGTGTAGCAGCGGTAAGGTAAAGCCAGCCGTTTTGCCGGTTCCTGTCTGCGCTGCCGCCATAAGATCGCGCCCAGCCAGTACGGCAGGAATAGCTTGTTGTTGAATAGGAGACGGCGTGGTGTAGCCTTTGTCAGCAATGGCCTTTAACAGCGCCGGTGCCAGGTTTAAATCAGTAAATTGCATGCGATATCCCGCAGTTATTGCTGCGAGCGAAACCTGCCGCAGCTGCAGTTGCCTCCTGTACGAAGGGCCGCGCAGCTTACAGCAAATACCCTATTACTGCGAGAGATAATCGCTTTTGCCGTTGATTTTGTGTCAGATTTGTTTACAGCCACAACGCAGTCAATCGCTTAAAAATTGACCATTTCTCGTATATCCATGCACTTATAGACACTGGCACCCTTTATGCTTTCTCAAATTGGTAAAGTTGTAAATTCGATCTAAAAATTGAGGTGGTTCTTATGAAATACTCTAAACGGATTTTACTTTCATCCGCTGTTTTTGCCTGTTTTTCGTCACAGGCAGCACTAATCGTAAGCTACGGTGGTCAAGCTGCTACTGATGGTTCCGGTCTTACCAGTAATCTGATCGATCCCTCTAACTTGCTTAATCCCGCTAACGGTTTCTTTATTGAAACCTTTGATAATGCTACACAAATGATTGGATTTGGCGTTGGCAGCTCTGCATACAATGACCCAACACAAAACAATCAAATGGGCTGCACCGTTAATGCTCTGTTTGCTGGTTCTGCTATTCAGGTTAACACGTCAGGTTCTGATGCTTTTAACGTTAGAAAAGGCAGTGCTGGTTATGCTGCAACCCCGGCCAATGATACAACATGCTTTGGTTATACCCCGGCACAAGGCGGCACACTGCCATCTTGGATCACCATTGACTACAGTAATATCCTAACTGCAGGTGTTGGTATTAATTACCTTGGCGTTTATTTCGGGTCCATTGATACCTATAACTATATCGAATTTTTTGATGCCGAAGGTAACCTGATAGAAACGTTAACCGGCCCACAAATCTTAGGCAACAATGGTGGTAGCAGCGGTAATCAGGTGCAACCAGGGTCAAACGTCTACGTTAACATTTCTAATTTTGCCGGCACTGGATTCTCCAGTTTTCGCTTTACATCAACAGGGGTAGCCGCTGAGTTTGATAACATTGTTGTAGGCTTATCTAACCGGCCGTCTCAAGTACCAGAACCAGCTAGCTTGTTGCTGTTAGGTTTAGGTTTACTTGGGTTAAATCGCAGAAAAATCAAACATTAAGCAAAAAGCCTAAAGTAACAAAAAGCCAGCACCGCTGGTTTTTTTGTTTCTGGATATCGACCACCGTAATGAATAATGTAAAACATTAATTTCGTTCGCTATTATCAATACGAGTATGGCAGGATAAGCTATGTTTTATCATCCGCAGTATTTAGTCAACGCGAGTAGTTGAGGTGCTTTTATGTTTGGAATAACCACTGGTCTAAAAACCAGAATAGAACAATTAGAACAGCAGTTAGTGCAACAACAAACACTGCATCAACAGGACAAACAACAATGGCAGCAAGAGCTTAACACTTTACAGCAACATATCACCGAGAATGAGGCAGCATATACGTTAAATGTTGAACGCTCGAAGATACAGCTATTAGGTGGCAATATGCTTAATGCTATCCGCGACGCCATCCTGGAAAATTCCGGCGAGTTGGACAACGAAAAACTCGTTTTATCTGAATTGGACGGCTTATTTAACCAAACTCGGTCAGCAATTGGCAATTTGAAAAATCGAGCCAGTCATTTAAACGACCATGCTGAAAAAAGCATGGCAACAGCAGATGCACTTAATGAGTCAGCAACAGGCATCAGCCAGTTAGTTTCCTCAATTCAACAAATTTCAGAGCAAACTAACTTATTAGCACTAAACGCTGCGATTGAAGCGGCAAGAGCAGGAGATGCAGGTAGAGGCTTTGCCGTTGTTGCCAGTGAAGTGCGACAGCTTGCCATTAATGCACATGATGCCAGTGCAAACATTGAACAACTCGTTGCAAAGGTCATCGCTCAGACCGAGCAAATAAAGCAAGTCGTGCTAACCAATCAGCAATGCTCATCAGACATTGGTACATCGTCTGAACAAATAGACCAAGTAGTGTCCCATGTACTAAAAAGTTCCGGCAACATGCAACATGTTATTGGTAATGCCGCTGTCACAGCATTCTTAACTACCGTCAAGCTTGATCATGCAGTATGGAAAAATAACGTGTACCGTATTATCGATAGTAACGACCACACCGCCACCATTGACAGCCATACAGAATGCCGTTTAGGTCGTTGGTATCAAAGTGAAGGCCAGAAATTTGCCAGCCTACCCGCATTTCGTTACATTGAGGAACCCCATAAAGCAGTGCACATAGCGGGTAAAGCAGCTGTACAAGCACTAATGAATAATGACAACGTAAGTATGATTGGTGCTTTACAGCAGATGGAGCAAGCCAGTTTAAATGTGGTGCAAGCCATCGATAACTTGCTACAACAAACTAACAATTCAATTTAGCAGTTTAAACCAGATAGCTTAGGCAATGTCGTTCACGGTTATTGATCGACATTTTTGCTATGTCAGTTTTTATACTCCATCACTCTAGCTTGCGCGGAAGTCACTTTATTCATTATAAAGAATCAGGTATGGTAAAATGTTTTATTTGGGAGAATTACGCTTGCGCACGTCAAAGTTGTCCGCTGATAGCAGTTTTATGCGCGAATTAAAACGCCTGCTGCAAGCATTAACCTCGGTATCTGCCTCTGACAGTCTGGTTAGTCTCCTTAGTGACACCCACCGTTTTTTGCGTTTTGCCAATAATACGCCTGATAGTAATGCGGTAACAACCAAACCAGACTTAATGCAGCAACTTTGGTTTCTGGCCGAGAAGATATTGCGCCTCACTGAAGGCAATAACCCAGCAGATAGCTTGATCCGCTCAGCACGGGTGCTGGGCAGTTTACAACTTACTTCGCCTGAATCGCCCAGACGTTGGCGCGAATTGCAATTTGGCTACAAACTACTCTATCGTGCCGCACTGAGTCTGCGGTTACTTGATCATGCAATACAACACAAGCTATTAACTGACCCTGAGCTTTACCAGCATGAGGCTGTTCGTCGCTATGCCGATGACAACTGCCCTTATCGCTTAAATGTACAAATGCCGTTGGTCGTAGCAGTAATGTTACTGGATAGCGGCCAACTTGATGCTGATGCTATTGCGTTGCTTACCGGCAATGCCGGAGAGCAAGATGCCAGCCGGAGTATGCAACCGAATGAGCGCCAGCAATACCTTAGTTTAAGTGGCGCAGCAATGCACCAGCTGGTTAATGGTGCCTTGCAACTGATACCTTATCGTGGCAATAGCCGGGAGGAAAAACAACAACACCAGTTGCAACAACAAAATAAGATAAATCTTATTAAACAACTACTTAAAGAAAAGAAAACCGGAGATATAACACTTTCTCCCTTATTGGGTTTGCCACAAGTGTACAGCTCTATGGTGTTACCTGGTAGACAACGTTACCAATATGAAGCCCTGCCTAAAGCCAGTTTGTTGCTTAGAGACAGTGTAAATCGTGGACAATTCCCAGCCATCTGGGTAAAGCATTTTTTAACCATTACCGGCATTTTCCCACAAGGTTTTGGTATTACTTTTATACCGATGCAGCACGACAATGCCTTTGCCGGTAAGTACGAGTTAGCCATTGTTAACCAACTCTATCCGCCTACCCCGGCACAGCCACTATGCCGTATTGTTAGCCGTAACTTACAGTATCGCCGAGGCGGTAATAACTGCCATGTAAGCATAGAGCATAACCTGTATTTTAAACCCGCGCGCGTACGCCTATCGGTGATTCCAGAGCAACGCCTGCAGGCGATTCTTGCTCAGCTTAGCGCAGACTGGGAGCCGGGTCAGGTACGCCGCTTTATACCGCGTTGTTGGCAACCACAGCAGTTTTTTAGTCAAAGCGAGCACCAAAACTTGTGGAACAACGCGCTAAATCAAACGTACTGAACTAGAACAGGGTATAAATAAACCCTGCCAGCGCCGATTGCTGACTGGCAACCACTAAGGCGCCCAGTAACGCCAGCAGCACAAACACCGGCAACAGCCAGATTTTTTTCCGCACACGTAAAAATGCCCATAAATCCTGTAAAAATTCACCCATTAAAACGGATCCTTCATATTATCAGCCGAAATATCTTCACTTTGCCGCCAATAGGTATCGGCATTAGATAGCTGAGGTTTGTAATCCAGCTTACCTAACAGACGCAGCACCAGCCCAAGCGGAGTAATAACAACGAAAAATAGCAATGCCAAAATCAGCCGGGTGTTAACCCAACCCATAATATGCGCAAAGCTAAACCAGAGTCGCGCAGGCCAATACAACAACTGAGGTACTAAAATAGCAAAAACAGCAAAGACTCCACCGAGCAACCAAGGCCAAAGTGGCCAGTCGGCGTTAAAAAGCCATGGTAGCACTAAGCCAAACATAACAGGCCAGGCACACATCATTTGCCAGCCAAAACGGCGTAGTGCTTGCGTATCGTTAGCGGCAATAGACATTGTCATTCCTTAATCCGGGCTAAACTGACGCTGCAGAGCCTGTGCGATGGCGTCCTTTGGCTGATCAGCTTTGGTTAACAAGAAATCTTCTAACAATAAATAATCCATATCGGTAGCTAAAAAGCCCGCAATAGCATCAGCTGGCGAACATACCGGCGGCTCGCCACGCACATTAAATGAGGTATTGATCAGCACCGGGCAACTCGTTAGTTGGTAGAACGCTTGCAGCAAGGCATAGAATGCAGGCTGTTGCTTTGCGTCTACCGTTTGCACTCTTGCGCTATAATCGACATGCGTAATGGCAGGCAATGTTGATCTGATCTGGTTGCGCTTCACTAAACCGGCAATCGTGTCGTTAACCGGCAGTCGTTGTCCCTCGGCAATTGCCGCTACCAACAGCATATAGGGGCTTTGCTGACGCAGGTTAAAATAGCGCGCTGCATGTTCTGCCATCACCGCAGGTGCAAAAGGTCGAAACGACTCCCGCTGCTTTATCTTTACATTTAACACGCGCTGCATATCGATGCTACGCGCATCAGCTAAAATTGAGCGGTTTCCCAGTGCGCGCGGGCCAAATTCCATCCTTCCCTGAAAACAGCCAACTACTGCGCCTTGTGTCAATAACTTAGCGACAATATCATTGCGTGTGTCTGCTGCAAGTTGTTGATACGGCAACTGCTGCCGGTGCAGCTCCTGCTCTATTTCTTCATTGCTAAACGCAGGCCCTAACATAGCGCCTTGCATCTGATCAGGTAACATAGCCGCAGAACGCGGCTGTTGATAATACTGATGCCATGCCAACATTGCCGCGCCCAAGGTACCACCGGCATCACCTGCTGCAGGTTGGATCCATAGCGCGTCACACGCCTGCTCGTCGACAATACGGCCGTTGGCGACGCAGTTTAGCGCAACACCGCCGGCTAAACAGACATTACGACAGCCGGTAAGTGACGTGGCATGACGGACAATTTTTAACACCACCTCTTCGACAACCTGCTGTACCGAGCGAGCTAAATCTAGGTGCTTCTGTGCTGGTTCTGTATCAAATGGCAAAGCTGGGCCATCAAACAACGCCTCAAAGTGCCGGTTAATCATGCGCTTACCAACCGGGTAATCAAAATAGCGCATATTCAGGCTAAAACTGCCATCGGCTTTAACGTCAATTAACTCACGGTAAATAACATCAACATAACGCGGCTCTCCATAGGGCGCTAACCCCATCAGCTTATATTCACCTGAGTTGACTTTAAAACCACAGTACTGGGTAAAAGCGGAATACAGCAGACCGAGAGAATGCGGGAAATGAATTTGCTGTAACGGGGTTAATGCCTTACCTTCGCCAAGCCATACCGAACTGGTGACCCACTCCCCCACACCATCCAGACAAAGCACCACGGCTTTATCAAACGGCGAAGGAAAAAATGCTGAAGCGGCATGGGCCTGATGATGCTGACTAAACAGCAATTGTGGCAGCGCGACTTTTTTACTTTCATCATCGTCAAGCAAAGCACCTAGTTCGCGGCGCAGCACCGACTTTAAAAACAACTTTTCTTTTAACCACACCGGCATCGCACGCACAAACGCAGCAAAACCGCGCGGTGCATGCGCCATAAACGTTTCTAACAGCCGTTCAAACTTCAGCAACGGTTTGTCGTAATACACCACGGCAGATACATCAGCCAAACGGATACCAGCCTCAGCCAGGCAATAGCGAATAGCGTCGGCGGGAAAACCAGCATCATGTTTTTGCCGGCTAAAACGCTCTTGTTGTGCCGCAGCCACAATAACGCCATCGGCTAACAGCGTGGCGGCACTATCGTGGTAATAGCTAGAAATCCCGAGAATATATTTCATACAGCAGACAAATCATTTAGTCATGGCTTAACTTAGCGAAAATCCCTAGTATTGGGTAGCTTTTGTTATTGCTAAAACGCTGTTTTGGAAGGGCATACGTATGCAGGTTTGGTTGTTCCGCTTTATTGCTGTGTTATTACCGCTATTATTGCTATTAACTGCAGAATGGCTATTGCGACTCACCTTACCCACTCAAGCGGTACCCCTGTTTATCGAAAACCCGGCACTGCCAGCCTATTGGGTGACAGAGCCCGATATTACCCGGCGCTATTTTACCAAAGACGCGCCGCGCCCACCGGTTAAAATGGAGCCCGGCTTTGTACTACGTGATAAACCTGCCAACAGCATACGGTTAGTGGTTCAGGGTGGCTCTACCGCAGCTGGATTCCCTTACGGCGTAGGGGCTTCATTGGCCGGCATGTTAGAGCAACGACTTAAACGAACTTTACCGAATAAACATATCGAAGTGGTTAACACTGCGCTGTCGGCTGTAAACAGCTATACCTTGCTGGACTTATCTGACGATATTCTTGCTATTGAGCCTGACGCTGTACTGATTTACGCCGGCCATAATGAGTATCTTGGTATTTTGGGGGTAGGCTCAAGTTACCTTACTTCGCAGTCACCCGGCGCAACGCTGTTATGGTTGAAACTACGGAAACTTTACCTGTATCAGCTGTTAGAGCGTGGTTATCAGGCGCTTTTTAGCGAAGCAGAAGCTAAACCAGAACAGCGCCGTACAGTAATGGCCACAGTTGCCCGGCACAAGGATATTGCGCTTAATTCTGCACGTTACGAGGCGGGCCTGGCACAATTTGAACAAAATATGCGACTGTTACTGGGCCGTTATCAGCGCGCTGGCGTTAAGGTGTATCTGGCGACGATTGCCAGCAACCTGGCCAATCAAGCCCCGTTTAATTCAACGTCTGCCAGCACTGAGCAGCTGGCTATACTGCAGACGTTAACCCAGCAGTTAAGCCAACAACCTGATAACCGCCAGGCGTTACAACAACTGGCTGCGCTAAGTAAAGAACAGCAATCCAGCGCTAGTTGGCACTATCAACTCGGCCAGCTCTATCTGCAATTAGCACAGTACGACAATGCAAAACAACAGTTAACACTGGCACGCGATCTGGACTTACTGCGCTTTCGCGCGCCATCTGCCATCAATAATATAATTCGCCAGCTTGCTCAAGAGTTTTACGCCGTATTGGTCGACAGCGAGCAGGCTTTGGCGGCGCACTCTGCGCATGGCATTATTGGTAAAGACATGATGCTGGAACACCTGCATCCTACCATCAAAGGGTATTTTGTCTTAGCGGATAGCTTTTATCAGGCGCTGTACCAACAACGCCAGTTTGGTCAGTGGCCTAAACCGGTACCCGCGGCGCTTGCCTGGCAAGAACGGCCGATATTGCCAGCAGAAGAGTTTGCCGGGCAACTGCGAATTTTGCAGCTAACCGCAGACTACCCTTTTACTGACGCGCCAATAGCCGTGCAGTTTCCACCTGCACAAAACGTGCAGCAGCAACTGGGCCGGCGCTACATTGATGATAGTATTGACTGGCTCGGCATGCTGCAACAGAGCATTCGCCAGTATCATCAGCAAAAAGACGGCGATATGCTACTTAAAAGCCTGAAAATTGTCGCCGATGCGTTACCACACGATGGTGTCGCCAATTTTCAAGCGGCACAAATTCTCATGCAGGCCAGGCGCTACGGCGAGGCTAAAAGCTACTTGCAACGTAGCCTGCTAACACCAACAGCGCCTGCTGAGGCTAAAACCTTGCAGCAACAGCTTAACTCGCTAACACCTTAGTCAGGTTTAAACCGGCAGTGTTGCATCAGGTACTGCTCGTGTCCGGTTAACGTGCTGGCAGTATCAGCCAGATGGCGTTGCATCGCTGCCAAGGTGCGCTGCAGGTCTAGTTCAGTTTTAAATTGTGTCACCGGGGCGGCCTTTGCGGGCACAATATGCTGTCCTAGCAATACTGCTAACCAGCTGTCTTGTTTAAATAAGGCTTTATCGTCGATGCGTAAATGCCCATGGCGTTTAAATAATGCCAATTTTTGCTGCAAACTATCGGGTATTGCCATGTGCTTGCAGTACTGCCAATAAGGGCTGTCATCTCGCGTAGTGGCATGATAATGCAACACAATAAAATCACGGATTTGTTCATATTCCAGCTGGGTTGTTGCATTGTATTCGTCAATATCTTCCTGTTCACAGCTGCTATCCGGAAACAGGCTAACCAGACGCATAATGCCGCGCTGAATAAGATGCAGACTAGTCGACTCCAATGGCTCTAAAAAGCCAGCCGATAAACCAATAGCGACACAGTTTTTCTGCCAGAACTGTTGCCGGTGACCAGTTTGAAAACGAATAAAACGGGGCTCTGTTAGAGGTTTTCCTTCAACAGTTTGCTGCAATAATGTACCGGCTTCATCATCAGCCATAAAACGGCTGCTATAAACATTGCCGTTACCCATGCGGGTTTGCAGTGGAATACGCCACTGCCAGCCAGCATGATGCGCAATAGAGCGGGTATAAGGCCGCAATGAGGGATCCGCCGAGGTTTGCATAGCAACGGCACGGTCATTTAACAAATAATCGGCCCAATCAGTAAAACCCACCCCCAGCGTTTGACCCAGCAATACGCTGCGCAAACCGGTGCAATCAATAAAAAAGTCACCGCTAATTACCTGACCGTCATCCAATAGCAGGTCTTTTATAAACCCATTGTGCGCATGCTGTTGCACGCTGGCAATACGGCCTTCTATCCGCACCACGCCACGCTGCTGAGCATAGTCACGTAAAAAAAGTGCGTAGCGGCCAGCATCAAAATGGTAGGCATAGTCGTAACCGGAAAATAGTGAACGCGAGTCGGTATTGGGTGGCACAAACTTATTACGTTTAGCCAGTTGCCAGGCAGCGGAGAACTCCTGTATTGGCAATGCAAGCCCTTCTTGTTGAGCTTTAAGGTAAAAATAAGGAAACGGAATATAGTCAAAATCGGCACCAAAGCGGCCAAACTGATGAAAATAACTATCGCCCTGCGCGCCCCAGTTTTCAAACTGGATACCTAACTTAATACTGCCATTGCAACGACGGATAAAATCATGTTCATCTATTCCCAGCATGGCATTAAAGCGCTTTATTGGCGGTATGGTGGCTTCGCCCACACCTATGGTGCCAATGTCGTCTGACTCTACCAGTGTTATCTGCACATTACCCTGTAACTGCGATGCCAGCATGGCTGCGGTCATCCAGCCGGCAGAGCCGCCGCCGGCGATAACAATATGCTGTAACGGTTGTGATGTCATAAAATGCCTCAAAATCTAAACGCTTAGAAAGCAAAAAGCTGCCGCACAGGCGACAGCTTTTACAGGTTAACGCAACGATTAGAACTTAGCGTTTACACCAACATAGTACTGACGGCCATAATACTGAATGGTGCCCGTAGTATATTCTTCGCCGAAGTAAGACCTATTCGGTTCATCAGTTATGTTACTAACCGAGAACACGCCCTGAAAGGTGTCATTAAACTGGTACGATGCCTGATAGTCAACAATCAGCTCTTCCTTAAAGTAAGCCTGCTGGCTTTGCCCTAAGGCAATCTGATCGCCAATATTGTCATCACGGTAACGCACGTTTACACGCGTTGAGAAGACGTCGTTGTAGTCGTAGAACACAGCAGCCGACCACACCACCTTAGATAAACCTGGCAACGGAGACGATTCCGGGGCACCGCCCTGTACTGCCGTAAACTCGTTTTTTAACTCGCTTTCGGTGTACGACACGTTACCGGTGAAACCCAAACCATTAAACGGCTCGGGTAAAAAGCCAAAGGTTTGCGTGTAAGCCAGTTCAACACCGCGGATGTAGCCACCTTCAGCGTTATTAAACTTAGCACTGTAATCACCTGACGTTACCGGCACGCCGGTTTCAGGGTTTACCGCTGGCACGTCTATACCAACACTGGCAAAGTTAAAGTCTGGCTGAGACGTCTGCTGTACGGTCGACTTGATATCTTTATAGAACAATGCTGCAACAATAGCGCCTTCGGTTTCAGTAAAATAATGCTCGTATGACAAATCATACTGCACCGCATAAAACGGTTTTAACGCCGGGCTGGTATTAGCATTTAAATCAGCATAGCGAATACCTTGCTCTACCCGGGTAAAGTCCCATGAACCACCAACCCGCATATCCGGCATTTCAGGCCGCGCCATAACACGGGCAACCGCGAATCGCAGCTGGTCTTCATCAGTCATTTTAAGGTTAAGGTTCATTGAGGGCAAAACGTCTGTATATTCAATACCTTGCTCTACCGCATCATAATTGCAACTTTCAACACCGAAATCATCTGTAATGCAATCGCCGGTACCCGGCTCTGGCGACGACTGCAAGCCGGTACTGCGCTGCTCAGAGCGGATAACCCGTAAACCCACATTACCGTACAGCTGCATATCACCCACAGCCATATCTAAATTGGCTTGAGCATAACCGGCAAAGGTGGTTTCGGTTACTAGGTTAGACTCCAGGAAGCTCCAGGCGTTATCCCAGCTTTTACCGGCTGAGGTATCAACACCATTAGCCAGCAACCAGGCGTTTTCAATCTGTTGGTTATTCACCGCCAGAAAATCACCGTACTGCGCCAACTCACCACCAACATTCATTACGCTGTAGTCACCTGGCTGCAACTGGTAAGGCGCAAATGCCTGGCGGATTACCGGGTTGTCCGGGTCAGTTAAATCCCAGCTCGACACCCATTTACCGTTACGACGGTCCTGGAAGTCACCATCAGAGCCATAGCGATACATTTTACGGTCAAAATCGTGGGTACGTTCAGCCCAACGAACACCGGCTTCAATTGAACTGATATAGTCGCCATCAATGGCATAGTTAAAGTCCAGCTTGGCTGACGTCGCCTCGTTTTTCTCCCGGTTCGGGTATCTTTCCAACGCCGTTACCATCATCCGGTTCGGGTCAGACAAGCCAGCAAGGCTGGCAGCATCGATTGCTATCGTTGGCAGGTTAAGCCCGTTCAGCTCGTACTGCACCGAATAATCATTGGTCGCCAACGGGAAATCGGCACGGGCATCATCAAATAACGCCATCCGCACTACGCTATCGAGGTAAATAGATTTACCGGTAGAGTGCGACACATCAAACGACACCGATAGATCGTCAAGTATCAGGTTAAGGTTAGAACCTACAGACAACACTTCACTGTTAACAGTACGGTCATCTGAAGTCAGCTGGAAACCCATAGGAATATTACCGCCGGGCAAAGGTGCCTGAATTGCATTGCCCGTCGGGTTGCCGCTATAAACGCCGCCGACAATAACGTCGTTATTGGCGCCGGACAATACCGGCTTGGTAAAGCCAAAGTTAGGGCCATCAATTAGCGCGCCTAAACCATCAAAGAAAATACCACGGTCTTTACGCTCAGAATCAAACTTAGAATAAAACGCATCACCCGACCAAGTCAGGGTCTGGGTTGGCATAAAGGTAAACGTCCCTACATAGCCATCACGCAATTCCTTACCGCCACGGGCGTTAAGGTTAAAGCTGGTTGGGACAATATATTTTTTAGCGCCGCCTGCAACCGCATTGCCGTCACAATCAGTTTCAGATGTCACGGCAGGGCCGTCATAAGGTAACAGGCCACAACGTGGTTGCGAATTAACAAACTGGGTAGAAATATTCGGCTGATCAAGTCGGGCATAGCCAAAACCCAGCCCCAGAGTATTATCGAGAAATTTGCCTTGATAGGCGAAACTTAGCCGCGAACCGAATTCATCGGCATCCGGGTGTTCAGAGGCAGTATCGTTATAGCTACCACGCACCTGTACGTTAAAGGTATGTTCTTTGTCGTTCAACAACGGGTTAGCGGTTTTCAGCTCAATGGTACCGGCCACACCGCCTTCAATCAGGCTGGCTTTTTGTGACTTGTACACCTGCGCCGAGTTAATCAGTTCAGACGGATATTGGTCAAACTGTACAGAACGTCCGCCCTGGTTAGAAACCAGCTCGCGGCCGTTTAAGGTAGCAAATACGAAGTTACCAGATAAACCGCGGATATTCAGCTCGCTTGACTGTCCGCCGGTACGCACAGCGGTAACACCGGGCAAACGCGAAATAGAATCTGCAATGGAAACATCAGGCAGCGCCCCCATATCGTCTGCCGATACTGCTTCAACTACCGTATCAGCAAACCGTTTAACATTTAGGGATTCAATTAAACTGCGACGAAAGCCTTTTATTTGGATGACTTCAATATCAGCTGTTTCAACTTCTTGCGCGGGAGCTTGCGGTGCTTCTTGCGCCATTACCAGAGATGAAAAAACTGATAACTGCATTCCCCCGACCAGTAACGCTGCAGTTAGCGCGCTAGGTTTGAACGTTTTCATGTGTGTTCCTCAAACGATAATAGTTATTTTTTGAAGAGTTTCCTTTACAGACTACCGGACAACGCGACATTTATTATTATTAACACCGGTCTATAATCAGTTAAGCACTACTGAGAATAGTCCTATTTTACAAGGCAACACATACACGCATTAAACTTAATGCACAGGGGCATGCTGTGACAACCAGATGCATACGTATTCATGCATAATAACTTTCTTATTTACTATACAAGGTTCGGAGTGTTGATTAGATTTACACCGTTGATGTTTCAATCAACAGCGTTGGACCGTTTTTTGTAAACCCATACAGGCACCAAACACACACACACTCGACAGGGTTACAAAGGACTAGCAAAACCGGTTTGGAGGACAAGGCCAGACTGGACATTTATTTAAAATAGCACCTGAAAATAACCAAAAAAAGAAAGTTTTAAGGAGTTATTTGCTATGAGTTTACAATATAAGCCGCTTTCTCTTGTGGCTTTGGCGACTACTGCTGTGCTGTACGGCTGCGGTAGCGACGATTCCGTAGAGAAAACTTACGTCTACGACGACGCCACGAAAACGGGGTTGTGGTGTCCGTTGCCGCAAATCGTGCAAACGGTTGATGCAGACTATTATCCATTAAGCGCAGATGAAATTGCCGCGCTTAAAGCTGCCGCTATGGCTCGTGACGGTGCCGCCTTTGATGCTGCCGAGTTCAATGCTTACACTTACGACTACGACGGCATTAATCTATTTGATGTGTTAGGCCTAACACTGGCAGAGAAAGCGCGTCAGGTTACTGCTAAAGCAGAAGCCCGTGCATTCAAAGTGTCACAAGGACAGCAGGACATCTTTGGTGATGGTTTCGACGCCTGGTTTGACAGCTGGTTTGCCTCAGTACCCCTTACAGATTATCTGGGTAAGTCTGAGCGTTTAAGCAAAGCGAGCCGTGGTAATGAACTGAGTTTAAGTTCAGCTAATAATAGCGAAGAAATTTGTTATACACCACCAGCCGCTTGTCCGAATTATCTCGTGCCGGATGAGACAGGCACGTTCAGCTGTATTGCGCCACTGGATAACCCGTTGGCGGAAGAGCAACCAACCGTAGGCTATATGGCGCCAGCTGGCAAAGCCGCTATTTTCTACCGCAGTGCCCAACATATTACCGACGGTGATAACACTGAGGTTTATAAAGACCTAACCATACACACCTGGAACGACCCAGACTGTACTGCCTATCAAGACGAAAGCACCACTGACTGGGGCGTTGGTAAACCTGCCGCGGGTATAGACCCGAATTACGGTATGTACTGGACGATGGATCTGCTGGATTCGCCGGATCAGTGCGGCAATATGATTGTTTACAACAGAGTATCTGGCGCCAAACGGATTTCTGAAGCCGATTTACGTGTGCCGCTGGCCAATTCCGGTCATTTAGCCAACCTGGACAAAATGTCATACCTGCAGGATGGCATTACGGCAAACAACTACGACGGTAGACTGTATGCCAACCCACACCCACTGCTGGGCGCTGCTGCTGGCGGTAGCAAAGCTTGTGGCTGGGGTTTAGAGCTGGATGTTACCGGCGAAGTCTGTGTTGGTCAGGCGCTGGCGGCTCAATGTCCGGCAGGCACCATAGCAGTAGGTGAAGGCCAGGAAGAAATTGCATCAAAATGTATTCTTGAGTTCGACCCCGCAGCAACCACATTGTACTTACGCGGCGGCTTTAACGACTGGCTCACAACCAACCAACTAGCTTATACCAACGGTAAGTTCCGACTCAACTTTAGCTATGGTTCGCACCCAGTAAGTGCCACACCGGCAGAAGATGGTACGGTAAACTATGGCTTTAAAATCGCTGATGCTGTCTGGTCAGAAGCTACTACATTTGGCGCTATCAAAGGCGGTGATAGCCCGGCAGTGGGTAGTGAAGTTGCCCTGACAGCCGGTAACGGTGTTGGCCAGGATATGTTTATTGGCCTAAAAGAAGATACCATTTATCAATATGTGCTAAATGCCACTAACCCGGCAGCTGTCACACTTAAGATCAATGAAGTGCCATTGGCCGTGTTCCCGGTGATGACTATTGACGGTGAAATGGTTGAACTGGAATACAGTGGCGCGGGCCAATTTAGTAGCCGGATGTCGTTAGCTCCTGACACCTATAGCATTAGCATTGCCGACATGGATGCAGGTTTTGCTGTTGGTGCAGGTACCGACACCACTGTGGTATTGAATCAGCCTTATCCATTGGTTACTGCTGGTTCAGCACTTAGTCTGGCGGTAGGTCAACAGAATGAATACGACTTTATTCTGGATTTATCAACACCTGATATGCCAACGCTGGAAGTTAAACCAGGTAAACCATTGGGTAACACCGCAGTATTTATCCGCGGTTCATTAAATGACTGGCTTGCACCAGCATCTGATGAAATCGTATTTGACGATGCCAGTCGTTCTTATTCGGTTATCTATGGCCTGGAAGCGTCTGAGAATGCGTATCAATTTAAGTTTGCCAGTGAAGATTGGTCAACGGTTGACATGGGCTATAGCGCCTTTGATATGTCAGCAGATGCGGATGCTATTCCATTAACTGATGTTGGCGGCAATATTGGTATTAAAGTCGATAAATCAAGCTCTTACCTGTTTAAACTGGATTTTAACGGCGCGAAGCCTGTGCTGAAAGTGTCAGAACTGCCAATATACATACGTGGTGGTATGAATGACTGGCTTGAAGAGGACCAGTTGGCCTTTAACGCGACTAATGCGGCTAACAGCAACGAAGCTGGCCATGTTTATGTTAGGACCATAGCGTTAACCACTGACAATGTGTTCTTTAAAGTGGCTACCGCAGATTGGTCGACCGTTAACTTGGGTGCGCCAACTGATGATGGCTTGGCTGTTGAAATTGGCCAAGAAGTATCACTGGCTGCGTCTAACGGCAATCTGGCCATTATGCCGTCTGTGGCAGGCGATTATAAGTTCAGCTTCGACCTGACCAACAAAACGCTGGTAATTACCGGCCCTAACTAAGGCCAGCTAGCGCAATAATAAAGGCCAGAGCGCGAATATGCCTCTGGCCTTTTTTCTGTCTGTAACGTTTTGCCGTCCATATGCCGGCAGGTAACGGTGCAATTCTATAGCGCAGGAGCTAATGATGCATTATAAACGGCCACTGTTTTACTTTATTGCCCTGCTGCTGCCAATACTTATACTAGGGTTGGCTGAGCTTGGCTTGCGTGCAACAGGCTACGGCAACAGCTACCCGTTATTTATTCCAAGCCAGCATTCGAGTGGCTACATCGAACCCAATCAGCAGTTAATACAACGCTATTTTGCACCTGGTAAGGCGCCGAAACTAAGCATGGATACCCAGCTGGTGCTAGCCACAAAGCCAGCGGACAGCTTTCGCATTGTGGTACAAGGCGGCTCTACCGCTGCAGGCTTTCCTTATGGTCGCTGGGGTTCCCTGCAGGCCCTGCTGCAGCAACGCTTTAAACGCAGTTATCCTGAAAAAAATATCGAAGTGATCAATACCGCTATGGCGGCAATAAACAGTTACAGCCTGCTGGACTTTCAAGCCGAAATTGTCGCATTGCAACCCGATTTGGTATTGGTGTACACCGGACATAATGAATTTTTGGGCCTACTGGGTGCAGGCTCTGCTTTAAGCGTCGCCAGCAGCCGTGGCGGTACCTTGCTGTATTTAAAACTTCGAAACTTGCGGCTATTTCAGCTGATGCAGTCTCTATTGCAAACGTTTTCACCCACTGCTACCGCCGACACCGATCAGCGTAGCCTGATGGCAAAGATTGCCCAAGGGGCTGACATTGCAAGCGAAAGCCCGCTATATCAGGAAACACTAAAGCAGTTTCAGCAAAATTTAGCTCTATTACTTCAAGGCTATCAGCAAGCACAGATACCGGTAATGCTCAGTACGCTGGTGAGCAATGAACGCGATTTAGTGCCGTTCTCTGCAATTGGCATCACAGACTGGCAGGCATTAACGCAACAACTCAGTACATCAGCAACTCTACCGAGCGCCGTGTTACAACACAAAGCCGCTTATGCTTTTGTGCAGGGTCTACAGGCGCTGCAACAAGACGATGCTGTTGCCGCACTGGCCTGGTTAAAACAGGCTCGCGATGATGACAGCCTACGCTTTCGGGCGCCGTCGGCCTTTAACAGCATAATACGTTCGGCAGCCCACACGTATCACGCCACTCTGGTTGATACCGAGCAGTTGTTTCGCCAGCACAGCACTAACGGTATTGTCGGCAATAGCTTGCTGCTTGAGCATGTCCATCCTACTGCGCAAGGTTATAGCTTATTGGCTGAAGCGTTTTACCAAGCAATCCGCCAGAGCAATATGTTAGGCGGCGCCATCAGCGCAAACCATGCCGCTATACCAGAAGTGGATATTCCGCTAACCGAATTGGATCAACGATATGCTGCGCTGAAAATAACCAACTTGATGCGTCAGTACCCATTTCGCCAGCCCGACCTACCGCCAGTACCATTCGAAGCACGCGATGCGCTGGACAAATTAGTGCAACAAAGGTTGGCGGGGGTCGACTGGCTAAGCACGCAGCAGGCACTTATCGAGCATTATCTGCGCCAGCAAGATATCGTCAATGCCAGCAAAGCGATGGCGATGCTGGCTGATGCCCTACCGTTTGATGCTTTGCTGTGGCGAGACACCGGCATGTACTACATGCAACTGCAGCAACTGCAGCTGGCAAATTACTACCTGCACCATGCGCTACAACTGGCGCCTGGCAATGTGCGGTTTCTACTACCTTTGGCGCAGTTGTATTTTATGCAGCAACGCTTGGATGACAGCTTACTCTTGCTGCAACAGGCAAAAAAACTTGCCCCTGATGACCCACGTATTCAGCGCTTTACCGACAAAGTCACTCAAGCAAAGGTGGCAACCTTAAGTACGCATAAAAAATGACCGGCTACATACGTATTCATCACCAGTTGAATGCCGACTGGCTCTATAGTCTTAATCACAACTGGCATTAGCCAGACATAAAAAGAAAAAAGACAGGGTAAACATATGAACGCAATCTTTCTCGCTCAACCCGCCTGGCGTGGGACAGTGCTGCTCTTGGGCACCTTACTTACAGCCTGCGGCGGAGGCTCAAGTGACACAACCACTACACCAAGCTGCCCGACAGGACAAATCTATGACAACCAGCAAGATCGTTGTGTTGTTGTTAATACAGCCCCCCAAATTACGTCTGCGGCTACCCTTAGCATTGCCGCTGAACAAGTCAACGGTACTGTGGTGTATACCGCAACAGCCACTGATGCACAAAGCCAAACTATCAGCTGGCAACTTACCGATAGTAAGGCGATTTTTAGCCTGAATGCCAGCAGCGGTGCTTTAACCATTAACAGTGCTGCAAATGCATTGGCTGCGGCAGGCAGTAGTTACAGTATTACGCTAAAAGCAACTGATAGTGCGGGCGCTAGTAGCAACCTTAATGTAGAAGTGACTATTGCCGCCGCGGTAGTCGCTACAGGTCCATCAGTGGTGCCCAGTGCTAGCCAGGGTGTAATCTATTACTTTCGCCCCGACGGTAACTATGACGGCTGGATCCTGCATGCGTGGAATAATAGCAGCTGCAATGCTTACGCAAGCCTGGGTGATGATGAAGGCACCGAGTGGACAACCGGACTAACGCCCGATGGTGTTGATGATATGTACGGCGCTTATTGGCTATTTGATACCAAAGCCGGTGCCAGCTGTGCAAACTTTATTGTACATAAAGGCGATGCCAAAGAACCTGACAACAATGACCAGAAACTGACTTTCAGCACCGCACGTTGGGCCTTTGTTGTCGCCGGCGTAGGTATTTTTACTGATCCTGCCGATGTGGTATTTGAGCCTGGCTTTAGCATTACTAACGCTGCAGGACACTGGCTGGACAGCGAAACACTGTTATGGAACCAAGACAGCAGCAGCGTTAAGTTGTTAGCGTCTGGCACAGGCAACTTAGATGACAGCTTTACCGCAGATTTAACCTTGCCGTTAAGCCCCACCAGCCTGACTGCGCAACAACGTGCCCGGGTACCTCATTTGGCCGACTGGCATGCTTACGCGTTAAACGCTACCCCTGAGCAATTAACACAATTGGTAAAATCACAGCTGGTCATTGCGGCTTTCGACAACGAAGATCAACCGATTACTGCCAGCTACGTACAGCAGGCTAAAGCGCTTGATAGCCTGTACACTTCAGGCAGTAATGATGCTGACGAGCAAACGCTGGGGTTGAGCTATCAGACCGATACCATAGTGGTAAAAACCTGGGCACCAACGGCTCAGCAACTGCAACTGAAGGTCTATAACGCTGACAAAACGCAATTTGCCAGTTACCCGATGCAAGAAGGTGCCGACGGCGTATGGCAGTATGCTGCGCCAATTAGTGTTGATCGCAAATACTATCAGTTTGAGGTGGCCGCTTATCATCCGTTGACCCGCCGATTAGAAGTAATGACAGCCACCGATCCCTATTCGGTTAATACGTCTGCCAATGGTCGTTATTCACAGTTTGTAAACCTGACCGATGCCGATTTGTACCCTGCAGGTTGGAATGGTCGGGCAGTACCTACCGTCGATGCGCCAGAAGATGCGGTAATACTGGAAGCTCACCTACGTGACCTTACCATTTTAGACGATACCACCAGCGAGGCTAATCGGGGCAAATATTTAGCCATCACCGAACCAGGCACGGCGGCACGTGTTTACTTACAGGAAATGGCCGATGCCGGTGCAACGCACTTTCATATGCTGCCAGCAAATGATATTGCCACTATTGAGGAACGTCCGTCGCAACAGCTAAGCCTGCAAAATACCGTAAGCGAATTATGCCAGCGCGTGGCCGATGCCCCGGTATGCGGTTCAGTCAGTGGCAGCAGCACCTTATTGGAAGCCTTTAACAGCTTTGACCCTGCCAGCACTGATGCCGCTGCGTTAGCGCAGTCTATGCGGGGTGTTGATGGCTTTAACTGGGGGTACGACCCACATCATTTTAATGTTATTGAAGGTAGCTACGCCAGCGACCCAGACAGTGTTGCCCGTATCGTTGAATTTCGTCAAATGGTGCAAACCCTGCAAGCCATTGGTTATCGCGTGGTTTTGGATGTGGTGTACAACCATACCTCATCGTCTGGCCTGAATGACAATTCAGTATTCGATAAGTTGGTACCAGGTTACTACCATCGCTATAACGAAGTGAGTGGTGAAATAGAACGCTCAACTTGCTGCGAAAATACCGCGACAGAACACCGTATGATGGCGAAGTTTATTATTGAGTCATTAGTGCACTGGGCCGACGCGTTTGGTTTGGACGGCTTCCGCTTTGACATCATGGGGCATTTACCGGCGCAGCTTATTATTGATGCACGCAGCGCAGTAGCGGCTGTAGATGCCGATACCTATTTTTACGGTGAAGGCTGGAATTTTGGTGAAGTGGCGAATAACCGCTTGTTTGTGCAAGCAACTCAAGCCAACTTAGCCAATACTGAAGTTGGAACCTTTAACGACCGACCGCGAGATACCCTGCGCGATGCCGCGCTGTCACAAAATAGCGTTAATTTGCAAAATGCCGATCATATCCGCTTAGGTTTAGCCGGCACGCTGCGCGACTACGTTTTAGAAGACAAAGACGGCCAACGTCGCGAAGGCTATCGTTTCTCCCAGTCGTCTTATGCGGACGACCCGGCAGATATTATTAACTATGTCGACAAACACGATAACGAAACACTGTGGGACAAACTGCAATATGCCCTGCCAGATGCTATGTCAGCGGATAACCGCCGCCGTGTGCATAATTTAACCGCAGCCATACCGTTACTAAGCCAGGGCATCCCCTTTTTCCAGCTGGGTATTGACCACCTGCGCTCTAAATCTCTAGATCGCAACAGTTACGACTCTGGCGACTGGTTTAACCGTGTGCATTATGATGGCAACAGCAACAACTGGAACGTTGGCTTGCCAATGGCGCAAGATAATCCAGATCAAAACCGTATCGCGGCGCTGAACGCCAATAGCAATACCGCTGTTGATAGCAACATTATAGGTACATCACGCCAGGTGTTTGCCGAATTCTTACAGATCCGCCGTGATAGTCCATTGCTGCGTTTACGAAATGCCGCTGATGTTATCGACAGAGTAGGCTTTTACAATACCGGCCCAACACAAACGCCCGGTGTGATTGCCATGAGCCTGGATGATGGTATTGGTTTAAGCGACATAGACCCTGCAGTTGACGCTATGCTGGTGATAATTAACGGCACTAACGCAGCCATTCAACACACTATTGCTGCCGCGGCAGGTTTCGAGTTGCATCCGTTACAACAACAATCTGCTGATGCTCAAACGCGTCTGGCAGCCGCTGCCAATGGCGTGTTTAGCGTGCCAGCTTTTACCGCTGCGGTGTTTGTTAAACCGCAACAGGGCGCACAAGGCACTGGCTTGCCAGCAGATCCGGATGGGTTCAGCTCACCATATGGTGATGCTATTTTGTTTAGCCGCGGCTTTGGTGCTGATACCACTCCACTAGAGTACGACAACTCAGGCCGTTATAGCGTGTTGATAACGCTAACGTCTGGCAGCTATCAGTTTGATATCAGTGACAATGACAGCATTACACTGGGTAATGCCGAACTAGACGTTGCTGCTGGCTCAATTGCATTAGGTTCAGCTGGCAATTTGTTTAGCGTACAACTGGATACGGCAGGCAGCTATAAGTTGCTGTTGGATGTCACCACGCCAACGCCGCAAATTAGCCTGACGCTTAACAACGCTTTAGTTGACTGCGCCTTACCAGACTCTTCAGAACCAGCACCGTTTGCAGTTGCAGGTTCAGGGCAGTTATACGTACGCGGTAGTCATTCTGGTTGGGATGCCACCCCTGCGTATCGCATGAGTTACAAAGGCGAGAACAAGTACCAGGCCGTTGCAGATTTTGATGGCGAGTTTGAGTTCAAACTGGCATCGGATGATGGTAGCTGGACTACGCAGTTATGGGCTCAGGATGCCAGTGGCAACATTGATACCAGCAGCCTGACACCAGGTGCAGTTTATCCCGTGGCATACAACGACGCTGGCACCAGCAATAACCGCACAAATCTGGCCGCTGGGCGCTATAGCTTTACGTTGCAGCTAGACAGTGCTAATCCGCCTCGCGGTAGTGCGGTGGGTAGTCTGCAAATTGACCAATGCACACAACCTTAAACTGAGCAGCAACCCCGTTTACCGTGCGGGGTTGCTGTAAATTTAAGCACTAGGGCAACTATTTTAGTTGCATACGTATGCAGCAGGTTTAATAAGAATACAACGTTGATTTATGCTTAAACGGCTTCGCTGCACAGGTTAAAAAACCTTTTGGCGGGCGACCGTTTCATCGCCATAGGAGCGACAGTGAACAGCAACAGCGCAGCATCTTCGTCTGCACAATTACTGCGGGAAGTGCGTCAACATATTCGTCAACAACTGCCTAAGCAACCGTCGCTGGATATGGTTGCTACAGCATTACACATTAGTAACCGTACACTGCAACGCTTGTTGCAACAGCAGCAAACCCGGTTTCGTGATTTGCTGGCACATTGCCGCCATCAAGCCGCTTTGCACTATCTGGCTAATAGCGATCTCAGCCTGCAACAAATTGCTTATCAACTCGGGTTTGAAGAGCAAAGCAGTTTTCAAAAAGCATTTAAGTGCTGGCAAGGCTGTTCACCGGGTGTTTTTCGTCAGCACAAACAAGCAGCCGTTAACTGGTCACAACACAATAAGGCGCACCATGCGCAGTTACAGGTGAATTATGGAATTAATTAAGCAACTCGCTGCTTTAGCGGGTCTGCAAGACAGCTATGTGCATGCCCAAGGCCACACTGAAGTGATTGACCTGGACAAACAGCAAGCCATATTGCTGGCAATGGGCTTTGACTTATCCTCTGATCAAACGATTCAACAACAGATAGACCAATTGACAGAGCAGCCCTGGTTGGAGGTTATTCCGCCAGTAACCGTCTGCGAGTATGGCCAACCTGTGCAGGTGCGGTTACAACAGTTACAACATGCCGCTGTTAGCGACTGGCAATGGCAAATTACCACAGAAGATTTGCAGGTATTTAGCGGTAAGATCAGTGTCAATGCCAGTGATATTGCTGCCAAGCAGCAAACCCGTCAAGGTGTTGTACTGGCAGCAAACCTGAGCATCGATGTCAGCCTGGAGCTGGGTTACCACCAACTTGAGTTTAGTAGTGGTGTACACACTTACCAACAGCAGCTTATTGTTACACCACAGCGCTGCTTTCAGCTGCACGATAAAGCCGTACTGCACAAAACCTTTGGTCCGGCCATTCAACTGTATGCGGTAAAATCGGCACGAAATTGGGGTATTGGCGACTTTGCAGATTTACAGCAGATGGTCGCAACACTTGCCGTACAGGGTGTTGATTTTATTGGCCTTAACCCACTACATGCACTTTATCCAGAACTACCGCAAGACTGCAGCCCTTACAGCCCCAACAGCAGATTGTGGCTTAATACTGAATATGTTGCGCTGGAAATGACAGAAGAATACTCCTTTTGTCTTGAGGCGCAGCGGCTATTTGACTCTGCTGATTTTCAGCAACGCTTGCAGCAGGCCCGAAGTTGCAGCGATGTTGACTACGTTTCAGTCGCAGCATTAAAAAAACAGATATCGGTGTTACTCTTTCAGCAGTTTAAACAACAGCACTTACAGCAAGACACGGTAAGGGCCAAACAATTTCAACGCTTTGTCCAGGATAGCGGCGATAGTTTACGCCAGCTTGCTATTCATCAGGTGTTACAGGGTCAGCTGTTTGAACAAGACTGGAGCATGGCGGCGTGGCAGAACTTCCCTACTGAGCTTCGTGACCCAAGCAGTCAGGCTGTTGCCGACTTTGCACACCAGCATCAAGATGCCATCGACCGCCTACTGTATCTGCAATGGCAAGCGCAGCAACAACTGGCTGATGTGAAACGTGCATGTCAGAAACATGGTATGGCGATTGGTTTGTATTGTGATGTCGCCGTTGGCGCCAGTCGAAGCAGTGCTGAAAGCTGGGGTGCACCAGAAGACTTTCTAATGAACCTGAGTGTCGGCGCGCCCGCTGACATTATGGCGCCTAAAGGCCAAAACTGGGGATTGCTGGCTTATAACCCAAGAACCTTGCGACAAAAGGCTTACAAACCCTTTATTGACCTTATTCAGGCCAATATGCGTTATGCCGGCGCTTTGAGGCTCGACCACGTTATGGCATTGTTGCGCTTATGGTGCTGCCCTATTGGCACTGATGCCACAGCGGGCGCTTACATTCGCTTTCCAGCAGCAGATTTGTTTGCCATTTTAGCGTTGGAAAGTCAGCGCAATAGCTGTGTTGTGATTGGTGAAGACTTAGGCACGGTACCGGTAGAAATTAGTCATTTAATGGCACAGTATCAGGTGTTGTCATACCGGGTATTTATGTTAGAGCAAAAAGCCGGTAGTTATGATCATGCCGCGCAAACCTACCCGGAATTAGCCCTGGCTACCGTGACGACACATGACATGCCAACACTGGTAGGCTACTGGCAACAACATGACTTAGCCCTGCGCCATCAGCTGGATTTATTTCCCAATGCTCAGGTAGCCGATAGCCTGCATCAATTGCGTGCAGATGAAAAACAGTTGATGAGTCAACGTTTACAGTTGACTGAGGGCGATTTTGCCAGCCTGATCCATAAAAGCCACTTATTTGCTGCGCAGCAACCGGCAAAATTACTGGCTTTCCAATTGGAAGACTTATTGTTAATGGAAACACCGGTAAATATTCCGGGCACCAGCACTGAGTACCCAAACTGGCAGCGAAAACTGGTAAAAAATATAGATGAAATTTTAGCCGACACGTCAGTAAAACAATTGATTGATGCGATAAGACAAGCACGCCACTGATCATCACTGAGTGATGTAAAGGGCAGCGTTTCAGCTGCCCTTTTTGTCGTCAAATCACGGCATTATACTGCGGCAAAAACGAACCTTTCACTCGATAAATTAGAAATTATCTTACATTCACGCTTATTCATTACTAATTCATTTACAGACAATTAGTATGCTGGTCGCACATCAAATAGACAAAATGTTTACTTGGTATAGCTTATTGTTTCGAATGTAAGCTTTAAAACAAAATTATTGCCAAAAATAAGCAATCATGTGATAAAGCGGACCGCATTTTGCTGTTAAATAAAAAAGGACCTTGTATGTTATTTAAAAATGTCGCACTTCTATCAACTTTGCTGGCTTGTGGTGCTGTATATGCAGAGAATACGCCTAGTTATCAATATGTTGAAGGATCAGTTGAACGCATTTCACAATCAGGTGAAGACAGTTTCTCAGAAACAGGTTTTGGCGTAAAAACCGCTTGGCAATTTAGCGAGAACTGGTTTATCGGTGCAAAGTGGGATCGCTTTAGTAGCGACGAATCTGAAAGTGAAAGTTTTGATAACGAGCGATTTAACGAAACAACTGAACTGACGTTAGATCGTTATTATTTAGGGGCGGGTTATATCATACCAGTAAGTGACGTTAGCAATATCAGCGTGGCAGCTTATTTGGGTAGTTATCGTATTTCGGCTAAAACAACGGTTTCAGCTTTTATTGATGACCAACAAATTTTGTCGGAGTCATACAGCGGCAACAGCACTGAAAACTCAGTAAAATTGGAAACCCTATTACGCTCAAATATCAGCGAGCAGCTGGAAGTTTCGGCCAAGGTATTTTATGAATATCTTAATATGTCTCAACTGGATAATAAGAGCCAGTATGGTATTGGTGTAGGCGCGCAGTATCACCTGGGCACTAATTTAGCATTAACTGCTGACGCCACGTATGGCAAGGTGCTGGATGAAAATACGACACAACTTGGTTTGGGCTTACGTTACAACTTCTAACCTGTAACCAAAAACGATTAAAGGGCAGTAATAACTGCCCTTTTCTGCTCTTAATAGATATGTACAGCCCGCTTTACCAGATTTTTACCCGCACTTTTTCATCGCGATACATACCATCGCCAGGTTTAACGTCATACGCCTGATAAAACTGCGGCATGTTAGATAAGGTACCCAGCACTCGGTACATACCCGGAGAGTGTGGTCCGGTAATCATTTGTTGACGCAATGCTTCGTCACGGAATTTAATTCGCCATACTTTCGCCCAACCTTTAAAGAAGCGCTGCTCTGGGGTAAAGCCGTCAATATTGAGGCCACTTTCGCCATTAAGTGAGTTTTGGTACGCCTTATACGACACCGTTAAGCCGCCTAAGTCAGCAATGTTTTCACCCAGCCCCAGTGCTCCTTGTAAATGCAGATCGTCGATGGGATTAAACGCACTATATTGATCAACCATTAACTGAGCTCGTTGCTGAAACTGTGCGGCATCTTGCTCTGTCCACCAGTCGCGTAAGTTTCCATCACCGTCAGACCGGCGGCCCTGATCGTCAAATCCGTGCGTAAACTCGTGGCCAATAACGCCACCAATAGCACCGTAATTAACTGCATCATCGGCATCAACGTTAAAAAACGGCGGTTGCAAAATTGCAGCCGGGAACACAATTTCGTTCATGGTAGAACTGTAATAGGCATTTACTGTTTGCGGTGTCATGCCCCAGTCACTTCGATCAACCGGCTGACCTAGCCGACCAATAGTTCGCTGGTATTCACACTCTGCACTGCGGCGCAGGTTACCTATTAAATCGGCGGCATTAATTTCAACACAGCTGTAATCGCGCCACTTATCGGGATAGCCAATTTTAGTATTAAACTTAGCTAACTTAATTTGTGCCTGCTTTTTAGTTACCGGGCTCATCCACTCCAGCTCATCGATAGACTGGCGAAACGCCACACGCAGGTTTTCAATCATCTTATCCATACGCGCTTTCGCTTCTGGCTTAAAGTATTGCTCTACATACTTTTTACCCACCATAAAACCAAGATTGGTATCAACCAAACTAACCGCTCGTTTTTCGCGTGAACGTTGTTCTTTTAGCCCGTTTAAGGTCGCACCGTAAAAATCAAAGCTGGCGTCGACAAACGCCTTACTCAGGTTATTGGCATTGCTGCGCAGCAAGTGAAATGTTAAATACTGCTGCCATTGCGCCACTGGCGTTTCTGCTTGTAGCTTGGCAAACGCCGTAAAATAACTGGGTTGGCGAACCACCAGCTCACTAACGTCCCCAAGGCCAGCGGCGGTTAAAAAAGCGTGCCAGTCAAAGCCTGGAGCCAGGGCAGTTAGCTCTGTCACCGTTAGCTTATTGTAGGTTGCATTACGATTACGGTTTTCTATGCGTGACCAATGATTAGTGGCAATTTGCTTTTCTAATGCGACAATATTTGCCGCAGCTTGTTGAGCATTTTCCATACCTGCAAGCGTCCACAAGGTGGCAATAAACGCTTGATATTTATTCAGCAGCTCTACGGAGCGCGGATCGTCTTTTAAATAGTAATCACGGTCTGGTAAACCAAGACCACTTTGTGAAGCGCCGGTGATGTATTGGGTTGATTGCTTTTGATCCTGACCAACATACACCACCACTGGTGTACCAACACGATAGCGCTGCCAACTGCCCCACAATTCGGTTAAATCTGCATGTGTTTTAATATTTTCGATGCTGGCTAGCTCGCCACGTAGTGGGTTTAACCCCAACACTTCAGCACGCTCTTCATCGAGAAATGACTGATATAAGTCAGCAATTTTTTGTTCATCTGAGCCAGCGCTATGTTGCTCATCCGCCAGTTGCTGCACAATAGCCAAAACCTGTTGTTCTGCATTTTCGCGCAATTCATCAAAACTTCCCCAGCGGGCTTTATCGGCTGGGATCTCAGTTTTGTCGAGCCAGCTACCATTTACATAACGGAAAAAATCTTGCTGAGGCACCACGGTGGTGTCCATATTAGCCAGTTCAATACCTGAACTTAAGCCTGATGATTGCTGCTGCACAACGGTGCTGTCCTTGGTAGCCGTACTGTTTGAGCAAGACGCCAAACCCAATGCCAGCGCTATACTTAGCGCCACTGTGGTGAGTTTCTTCATGTGTTATTCCTGGTTATTATTTCTATTTGTTATATGTATTTGTTATTTCTGTGTGTTCATGGTTTTAACATTGCCCAGTGTAGGAGCAAGATTATTGCTGTAAAGCTATTAAGGGGTAATTCGGCCACCGGCTGCGACAAATAACCGATAAAAGCAAACCGATATAACTTGAACTACGCAGCGATTTTGCGCAGGATCACCAGCGAATAGTTAATTATAGGAATTACCATGCTAGACACTGCCTTAACATCTCTTACCGGATTGCCTGCATTTGCTGCCTACTTTGTGCTGGCAGTTGTGTTATTACTGGTTTTTGTCCGGCTATATACCTGGGTAACACCACATGACGAGTTTGGTTTAATTCGTGCCAATAATTCAGCAGCAGCGTTAGCATTTGGTGGTGCATTAATCGGCTTCGCCTGGCCACTCTCCAGTGCGATAACCCACTCCATGTCGTTGTTAGATTGTGCGATTTGGGGCGCAATCGCTTTAGTCGTGCAGGTACTGACTTTTCTGCTAACAAGTGCAGCACTAAAACAGCTACCTCAGCGTATTACTCAAGGTGAGCTGGCAGCGGGCATCTTCTCTGCAGCCTGTTCAATTTCGGTCGGTATGCTAAACGCCGCCTGCATGAGCTATTAAGGAGTACCACATGAGTAAGCAATTTAAACGTAGTAAAACCGCCCGTTTAATTATGATGGTGCCTGCTGCAAGTATGGTGTTGGCCGGCTGTGGCGAGAAACCTGTAGACGTTCAGGTATTTAACACGCCTGACGAATGCGCGGCTTACTATAATCCGCCGGCAGAATGCCAAGCGGCCTTTGCAGAGGCTAAGGCGCTGCACCCGCAAGTTGCCCCGCGTTACGCCAACAAGCAGGAATGCGAAACAGACTTTGGTCTCGGCCAATGTGAAACCGCGCCAGTGCTTACGGCAAATAATACGTCGTCAGCCAGTGTTAACGAGCAGCCACAGCAACAAAGCCAACAGAGCAGTGGTTTTTTTATGCCGATGATGATGGGCTTTATGGCGGGACAAATGCTAAACCGCGGTGGCATGGCCAGCGCGCCACAGCAACAAACGGCTAATGCCAGCCGCAGCCCTGTTGCCAACCAACCGCTATATAAATCCCGTGATGATCGCAGTACATTTCGTACCGCTACCAACACAGCGGTAGCCTCTCAACCTGGCGCTACCAGTATTCGCCCGTCTGCAGTTCAACCAAAGCCTGCCGCCATGGCGCGCCGGGGTGGCTTTGGTGCCCAAGCGGCGAAACGCAGTAGCAGCAGTTATGGTGGATAACCTAATATGAAGCGGATTAACAGTAACCCCAGACCCGGCTGGAAAGCCTTTGCCGAAAGCGTCGGCTTTAACTTTCATACCTTTGACGGTGAGCCTTACTGGGATGAAACCGCCTACTATCAGTTTACTCTGTCTCAAATAGAACACGATCTGGAAGCTCCAACCGAAGAGTTGCATCAGATGGCGCTGGATTTAGTCGATGATATTGTCAACGATGAGCAGAAGCTGCAACAACTGGCTATACCTCAACGTTTTTGGGATACGGTGCGCCAAAGCTGGCACAGCCAACAACCCCACCTTTATGGCAGGATGGATTTCAGCTATAACGGCACTGGCCCTGCCAAGCTGCTAGAGCTAAATTACGATACACCTACCTCCTTATATGAAACCGGCTTTTTTCAGTGGGTTTGGTTAGAAGACCAATTAATGCGAGGCGAGCTGCCACAGGGCGCCGACCAGTTCAACTCACTACAGGATAAGTTGCAGCAAGCTTTCAGCGAGCTTAGCCTGCCACAACCATTCTACTTTGCCAGCGTCACTGAAAGCATAGAAGACAAAGGCACCGTTGATTACCTAATGGATATCGCACTGCAAGCCGGGGTTAATTGCCGCTATCTGCAGCTTGAACAATTAGGCGATATTGATGGCCAGCTGGTTGATTTAGACGGTTTTCCAATTCACGGTTTATTTAAATTGTACCCGTGGGAATTTATGTTGCAGGAAGAGTTTTCCAGCACCCTACTCACCAGCCAAACCCAATTTATTGAACCGTTGTGGAAATGCCTGTTATCCAACAAAGGCATATTGCCTTTGCTGTGGCAAAAATATCAGGGACACCCTAACCTTTTACCCGCTTTTTTTGACGATGGCAGTGCATTACAAAGTGGTTGGGTTCGCAAACCACTTTTCTCACGCGAAGGCGCCAATATTGAGTTGGTTGATAGTAGCGGTAAGGTGTTAAAACAAGATGGTCCCTACAACGACAGCGGTTATATCCGTCAGGCATTAGCTTCTTTGCCGCAGTTTGACGACAACTATACGCTAATTGGCAGTTGGGTCGTGGGTGACAGTGCAGCCGGTATCTGCATTCGTGAAGATAACAGCCCTATTACCAAAGACAGCTCGCGTTTTTTACCGCATATTATTGTCGACTGATACTTAACAATGCGTAAGGCGGTATTGCATTCCCTTGCGCATTGTTAACACCTTTCCCTATAACACTTATTTTGGCCCGATCATCTGTAAAAATATCGTCATCTCTTTGTAAAAAGATTTCTCTTAATTTCAACTATTTACACTTCAATCAAATAAATATCATAAAAAAATCTTGTTGATTTTTTGACAACGCTGTCATTTTTGTCATATTCAGCATTGCTCATTTTTCAAACAGCATGGAGCAATATTGTCGGGCGGGAAATAAATAAAATGTGCAATTCAAAGCGTTGTTCGACTGCAGTAAAGTGCAGTGCAACCCCAATAAAAAAATAACTACATAAGCAACACCATTGGAGGAAGTTATGTTTAAACATGCAGTTAAAGGCTGTGGTGGTATTTCACTACTGCTGCTCGCCGCCAGTATTCAGGCCGCGACACCTAATGCCCCGGTTATCAGTTGGATGGCAACAGACTACACCCTGCAAAACGGTAGTGTGCAGGTACCTGTTCGCTGGGATATGTGGTGGGGTACCAATGGAAACAAGTGGTATTTAGCCAAAAATGACAGCGCTGTCTTTGATGGTAGCCTTAGTATCAACGGCCAGAATGCGCAAAACGGTAGCACTAGCTTACTAATCACCCAACCTGGCAGTTATCAGCTGCAAGTCACGTTGTGTCAGGTGAATGGTGCGACTGAGGAATGTGCACAAAGTGGCATAACAACTATTAATGTAAGCGGTAATGCTGGCACTGACCCGGTTGATCCTGACCCTATAGACCCGGATCCAATCGACCCTGATCCGGTTGACCCAGATCCAGTAGACCCTGGCCCAATTGACCCAACTGCACCGGCCAAGCCAGCATTTGGCTGGAGTGAAAATAGCGTTACGCTAACCGGCGCTAGTGTCAGCTTAAACCTGGCTTGGAATATGTGGTGGGGCAACAATGGCAATCTGTGGCAGCTAAAGCAAAACGGTACCGTAGTGCATAGCGCCAGCCTTAGCAGCGCCAGTCCGGCAGCACAAAGTGGCAGCCATAGTGTCAATTTCACCAGCACTGGCAGTTATGACTTTGTTATCAGCCTGTGCCAACAAAGCAGCGATGCACTGCTGTGCACCGACAGCGACGTAAAAACCGTTAATGTGGTGTCAGGTTCCGGTGGCGGCGATAATGGTGGTGGTGACGGCAGCTTCGATCCCTGGACTGATCTGGATATGACCGCCTGGCCACATCCGTTAAAGCAAAATAACGTGGCTTATAACAACACTACCGGTAAAAAAGTCGGTGCTTATTTTGTTGAATGGGGTGTTTATGGCCGCGCCTTTAATGCTGCCGATATTCCAGCAAAAAACCTCACCCACATTTATTATGGTTTTATCCCGCTATGTGGCGACAACCCGTCATTACAAGCCGCTAATCCGCAAGGGTATGCTGCGCTTAACAGCCAATGTGCCGGCAAACCAGACTATTCTGTGGTAGTGCATGATAAATTTGCAGCACTGGAAAAAGGCTACCCAGGTGATGTGTGGGATCAACCAATCCGCGGTATTTTTGCTGAACTGTACCGGCTTAAACAAGCGCACCCGCATATCAAAATTCTACCTTCTGTTGGCGGCTGGACCTTATCTGATCCGTTGTATCAGGTGGGCGTAGACCCAGCAGCACGAGCGGTGTTTATTGATTCGATTATCGATTTTATCCGCACCTACGACTTCTTTGACGGCATTGATATCGACTGGGAATTCCCAGGTGGCGGCGGCGCAACACCAGAGCTTGGCAGTGCACAGGATGGTGCCGGTTTCGCCACCTTAATGCAGGAACTGCGCGCAGCATTGGATGCACTTGAGGTAGAAACCGGTCGCGAATATGAATTAGCGGCGGCAATGTCTGGCGGTGTGGAGAAACTCAGTGTGGTGGACTGGGAAGATGCCGCACCACATATGGATTACATCAACCTGATGACCTACGACTACTATGGCGCCTGGAACGGCGTACTAGGCCATCAAACCGGACTATATCCATCACCGAACTCACCCATTGTTGGCTTTAGCGCCGATGAAGCAGTGCAGTACCTGCTAAACCGTAGCGTTCCAGCGGGGAAAATTGCCTTAGGTGCCGCTATGTATGGTCGCGGCTGGCAGAATGTGTCGGATACCACCGGGGGCAATCCGTTCACCGGCACTGGTGGCGATGGCATTACCGGCGGTTGGGAGCGCGGCATTATGGACTACAAAAAAATCGAAGCCGATTTTATGGGCGGGCCCGATGCCAGCGGCGTTAACGGCTTTACTGTGGGCTGGGATGATACCGCCAAAGCCAGTTATGTCTGGAACCCGACGACCAATACGTTGATTAGTATTGATACCAAGCGTTCGGTGCGTGAAAAAGGCGCATACATACTTCAGCATCAACTGGGGGGTATTTTCGCCTGGGAAATTGATGCCGACAATGGCCATATTTTAAATGCGATGCACGAAGGCTTAGGCCATCCGCAGCAATAACTGATATTGCCGACTGGTTGTCGCAGCGAAGTATAGCGAGAACCGGCTTGCTTTAAACCAACCGTTGCAGCCCCGGATGGGCGGAAACGAGCCTACATGGATGTATTTACGGCGTGTTGGTGTGAGTAAGCCGATTCGACCCGAAGCAACCTGACTCGGCATTTTGCAGGAGTTAATGATGAAACTTACAACAACCCTGTCGCTGCTGGCACTGGCCAGCACAGCGGCATTTTCTGCCCACGCCGTTGATTGCACGGCGCTGCCAGTATGGCAAAGCGATGCCGCTTATGGCGGCGGAACTGAGGTGCAACAGCAACAGCAGGCATTTAAAGCTAACTGGTGGACCCAGGGTAACGACCCGCTTTGCCACTCTGCGCCCTACCAGGAATGGAGCTTGCTGGGTGCCTGTGATGGTGCTGAGCCAGACCCTGAACCTGATCCAGATCCAGAACCTGACCCAGAACCTGAGCCAGACCCAGATCCGGAACCAGACCCGGGCGTACCGGGCGACAGCAGTTGCCGGCCTGATGGCCTGTATCAAACCCCAGGCGTTAATGTGCCTTATTGCACAGTATATGATGCTGATGGCCGTGAAATTATCAGCCCGGATCATCCACGGCGCATTATTGGTTACTTCACCAGTTGGCGCCATGGCAAAAATGGCCAGCCGGCGTATTTAGCCTCAGATATTCCTTGGGACAAAATTACTCATATTAACTATGCCTTTGCCCATGTGAACGGCGCTAATCAGGTGTCGGTGGGCGACGCAACAGACCCTAACAACGCCTCTACCGGTATGGCGTGGCCAGGCATTGCCGGCGCCGAGCTTGACCCGAACCTGCCGTATAAAGGTCACTTCAACCTGCTGCAAAAATATAAACAGCAACATCCGCATGTAAAAACGCTGATCTCAGTTGGGGGCTGGGCCGAAACTGGCGGTTACTTTGACAGCAACGGCGAACGTGTTGCCAGTGGTGGCTTTTATAGTATGACCACCAACAGCGACCTAAGCATTAACCAGCAAGGTATTAATACGTTTGCCGACTCTGCCGTAGCCTTTATCCGCCAATACGGCTTTGATGGTGTCGATATAGATTACGAATACCCCACCAGCATGAATGACGCCGGTAATCCGGACGACTTTGCCCTGGCCAACAGCCTACGCGGCGGTTTGATGCGCTCGTATATCGAGCTGATGAAGGTGTTGCGACAGAAGCTGGACACTGCCGGCGCGGCAGACGGTAAGCATTATCTGCTGACTATCGCCTCGCCGTCATCCGGCTATTTGCTACGTGGTATGGAAGCGTTTCAGGTTACCCAATACCTGGATTACGTTAATATTATGAGCTACGACCTGCACGGTGCCTGGAACCAGTTTGTCGGCCATAACGCCGCGCTGTTCGATACCGGTGAAGATGCTGAGCTGGCGGCGTGGAATTACTACAATACCGCGCAATACCAAAATATTGGTTATCTGAATACCGACTGGGCGTACCGCTATTTCCGCGGCACCATGCCGGCCGGCCGTATCAATATTGGTATTCCTTACTACAGCCGCGGTTGGAAGGATGTGCAAGGCGGTAACTTTGGCCTCTGGGGCAGTGCAGCTTTACCCAACCAAAGCCAGTGCCCACCCGGCACCGGTGGCAGCACGGTAAGTAAATGCGGTAACGGCGCTGTTGGCATCGACAACCTGTGGCATGACAAAAATACCATGGGCAATGAAATGCCGGCGGGCTCTAACCCGCTTTGGCACACCATGAATCTGGCCGAAGGCATCAGCGCCAGCTACTTCAGCCTGTATGATTTAGACCCAACTAACCCGGAGCATCAACTTACTGGCAGCTACAGCCGCCATTATGATGCCACGGCGGTAGCCCCCTGGTTGTGGAATGCGCAGAAACAGGTGTTTTTATCGGTAGAAACCGAACAAAGCATCGCCGCCAAAGCCCAATATGTAATTGATAACGGCATTGGCGGTGTGATGTTTTGGGAGCTGGCTGGCGACTACGGCTGGGATGCTGCTAAAGGTGAGTACTTTATTGGTAATACCCTCACCACACAGTTTTACAACAGCTTTAATACCGCTAGCCCTTATGGCGCCGTAAAAGCAGAACGGGTAATGCCTGCGCAAGCCGCAGATATTCGCCTGAGTGTCAGCGACTTTAAGCTGGGCGATCAGAACTTCCCCATCAACCCCAAACTTACCCTGACTAACTACAGTGACAGCACTATACCGGGCGGCAGCAGCGTAAGCTTTGATGTACCAACAGCGATACCGGACACCATCAGCGATCAAAGTGGCTTTGGTTTAACGGTAATAGAAAGTGGCCGAAACGCCACTGGTAATAATATCGGCGGCCTTGAGAATAACCTGCATCGTGTGGCTTTTACCCTGCCGACATATTTAACGGTAGCCAGCGGCGAAAGTGTAACGGTCACACTGAATTATCAGCTACCCATGCCCATGCCATCGAACTGGGTGTTAACAGCTAACGGCAACGAGTACGCTTTTGCTGAAGAATATCCGCAGTTGCCGGTGGTTGATATTGCTGCAGGAGACGGTGGCGATGGAGGTGATGGTAGCGGTGACAGCTGTGGTGGCATCACAGCACCTATTTACCCTTACCCGCAGTGGCCGCAAACCGACTGGGCCGGTAACCCCAGCCATGCCAGCGGCGGCGACCATCTGTCGTATCAGGGTGGCGTGTATAAAGCCAATTGGTGGACTAACTCGGTGCCCGGCAATGATGGCAGCTGGAGTTTTATTTGTAATTTATAGCGCTTAATAACCAAAGCGGTTGGGCTGAAAGCTCGCCGCTTTTCCTTGGCTAAGGGTTTTGAGTAATGCGGTGAGAGGGTAACGCTTTTCAGGCTCGTCGCAGCAACTCGCACCCGCTTGGGCGGGCACTCAGACACTCTGCGCCGCCCTGCCAAGGTCACGCCACTCACCAATGTCGAATACAGTGCAGCCGGGAAGCGTCATGGCTGCAAAGGAGTTCAAAATATGAACGTAAAACATGTAATACCTGCATTACTCTCAACCAGCCTGCTATTTATCAGTTTGCAAGCCAGCAGCCATGGCTATGTTGAATACCCTAAAGCTCGTCAACAAATATGTAAAGACGACGGCGGCTACTGGTGGCCAGCCGACGGCAGCGGTATACCTAATACCGCATGTCGCGCCGCTTACCAGCAATCTGGCGGCTACATGCTCACCCAACACCATGAATTTTCTGCCAATGTTGGCGATTATCGCAATATGGCCGCCGTGCAAAACGTGGTTAGTGACGGTAGCCTGTGCGCCGCTGGCGACAGTAATAAAAGCGGCATGGATATTCCGTCAGCCGAGTGGCAGCGCACTACAATAGATCTGGCGCAGCAAACTGAGCTGACACTGCGCTTTCGCGCTACCACACCGCATAACCCCAGTTTCTGGCAAATTTATTTAACTAAGCCCGGCTATGATGCTACCGCTGCTCCCTTAAGTTGGAACCAGCTAGAGCTTATTCACCAGCAAAGCTATGTGCCGGCTGATGCCGGTTACTACACGCTGCAGGTACCATTACCAACAGATCGTAGCGGCCCAGCTGTGCTGTATACCCGCTGGCAACGGGTTGAAGTGGTAGGAGAAGGCTTTTACAACTGCTCTGACATTGAACTGGTCAATGGCAACGATGAGACCCCGCCGCCAGTGTGGTTTGATAAAGGCGCCTACGTTAACTTGCAAACACCCGCTGAAGTCGGCGGCTATGCGCAACTAAGGCTGTTTGATGCCAACGGGCAGGAGCTAATAGACCAAAGCGGGCAAATCACCGCTGCCAATATCGCTAATGCGCTATGGGCAACTGAACTGGCTACGCAGATAAACACGCAATACAGCAACCTACTGCAAATTGGGGTGTTAAGCAGCAATAATGTCGCCTTTAGCAGCGATTTAGCCGCTAACCGCGCCTATGTAAGGGATAACAGTTACTATTATAACCTTGACCTGCGCCCGGCTGACAACGGCGGTGATGGTAACGATAACGGCAACTGCCCTGATTATGACTTAACCACAATAAACACCTATCCCAACTGGCCTCAACCCGACTGGCAAGGCAACCCAAGCCATGCTGGTAGCGGCGATAAGCTGATTTACCAAAGTGCGCTTTACCAAGCCAACTGGTGGACGCAAAGCCTGCCTGGTAGCGACAGCAGCTGGACGCAGCTGTGTAGCTGGTAGCTACTAGCACTTTAACTTGTGCAATAATAACAGGCCGCAATCGCGGCCTGTTATTAACGGATAAGCGCTTCAGCTACCTGCAGCTTTAACGCCTCGGCGGCATCGCGACCGGTAATGCCCTCGGCTAGCACCAGAGTTTTACCATCTATATCAGCTTGTAAACGGAAGTATTCAGTGCGTTTGCCTTCCCCACTTGTTGATGACAGTGTTTGCTTAATACTTAGCTGTTGCTCAGTAGTCAGTTGCGCTTGACGCTGATATAGCTGAATACCAAACATAGAGCGCTGCATCCAAACCTGGCCCGGTGATACGCTGGCTTTCAAGCCGCGCCCCAGCCAAAACAGACCAAATAATAACGTCAGTAAGCCTAACGGGGTAAAAATCAGCGCCATTAGCCATAGCATTGCGGTTTCTTCTAACGCTTTATAACTAAGAAATACCCCGGCCCCGCTAAAAATAGCACCAACTATGATTAAGGTTGACGCTGTACCTGTATGCCGGCCTGGCTGACTGGTTAAATGCAAGGTGTTGCCCTCTACCTGCTGCAGGATCTGACGGGCCGCATTGTTAAACCCTTCCGCTGTGCGTCTTTGCTGTTGCAGCGCCACTTCGCTGGCGTGGGGCTGCCAGCTGCAACGCCTGTTGCCGGCAGTAACCGGCAAGGTCCACTGCCGGCTAAACTCCAGCGGTTCTTTATTCAGAGTAAGTTCGCCTTTGCAGCTCAATTGCCACTCAATGCGGCCGGAATATCTGGCATCTTCACCACTGGTCGGTAAATGTCCGGGCACGTTTAATGCCAGCCAGAACTTGCCATCTACCGTGCGTGACACCTCGCATTCAGCTGACCACAATGAGTCACGCTGGGTAGTGCGGTTTTTACCACTACCGCTCTGATAAACATGCAAGCAACTCAATCTTGCCTGCGGCAACTGTTCAAAGCTGCCATGCTGCAAGGTAAAATAGCCACCCACCTGACCACCCGCGTTGCCGGGAAAAGGATCGGCAAAAAACGGCGTTTTGCCAATTTTTTGCCACTGTTTAAGCTTGTTGCGGCCTTGCCACATCAATAGTGCACCGGCTAGTGGAAACACCAGCACCAACAATACCGCGTAATTAGCTTTTGGCAGCTCATCAGTTATTGCCATGTAACTGATGGGAGCACCGATAGCCAAAAATAGCGCACCCAGCGCCAGCATGGTCAGATAGCCGGTCTTGCTATTACTGGCGATGCCCTCTGGAGGCGCTTCGCCTTGCAGCATCGCCTGCTCTACCAAGGCCTGTTTATGGCCATACAGCAGTAAAAACATCATCAACGCCGAAATGCCGCAAAACATTGCCATAAACATCAGCCCGGCACCGGGCTGACCATCACGGAAAAATGCTACACCACCGGCGATACCAGCCAGCATAAATACACTTAAAAAGGCCAGGCCGAACCAGGGCAAACTCTTATCATTATTATTATGCTGCCGTTTGCGCATGCTTTCCTCCGCCTGACATTTTGCGACCAACTATATATCTGCAGTTTTACAATAGCTCTGCAACTAACGCAACAGTGTGTTAAACACACAAGGCTAAGAATAAATATGCCTTAAAAGTGGATATAAAATCACTAATCACCTAAAATGACAGGCTTTGTTGCAGCCTTTCTTGGCATTTTGTCATGCAGCTGCCATCTTTATGACTTATATAATTATGTTCTCATTATAAGGAAGCCTTCTGCCCGTGCGCACTACTGAACTTGTCTCCGGTTTTCGTCAGTCTGCTCCATACGTTAATGCACACCGCGGTAAAACATTTGTGGTGATGCTCGGTGGCGAAGCGATTAGCCAAAGCGGTTTTCGCCATATTATCAATGATGTTGCCTTGCTTAACAGCCTTGGTATTAAAGTAGTGTTGGTGTATGGCGCTCGCCCTCAAATTAATGCCGCTTTACAACAGGCTGGTTTGGAGCCGACCTACCACAACAGAGTGCGGGTAACAGATGACGACTCTTTCAAGCTCATTAAGCAGGTAGCCGGTGCACTGCAATTGGATATCACGGCGCGCTTGTCGATGAGTTTAAGCAATACACCGATGCAGGGTGCACAAATAAACGTGGTTAGCGGTAACTTTGTCATTGCACAGCCGCTAGGCGTGGACGAAGGTGTCGACTACCATCATAGCGGCCGGGTGCGTCGTATCGATGCTGCCGGCATACGTCGCCAGCTAGACAACAACGGCATTGTATTAATGGGGCCTATTGCGGCATCGGTTACCGGCGAAAGCTTTAACTTAACTGCAGAAGATATCGCCACCCAGGTCGCGGTAAAGCTTAAAGCAGACAAGATGATTGGTTTTAGCGAAATAGGCGGCATTATTGGTGAAGATGGTGAAATTACTGCAGAGTTAATGCCCAATGCAGCAGAAAAAATTATGCTGGATATGGAGCAGCAACCCAATGCGTGTCCTGGCACTCTGGCATTTTTGCACGCTTCAATTACGGCTTGCCGCGCTGGCGTGCCGCGTTGCCACTTAGTCAGTTACGACGAAGACGGTGCGTTGCTGCAGGAGCTGTTTTCCCGTGATGGTATAGGTACGCAAATTGTAACTGAATCAGCAGAAAAACTGCGCGCCGCTACTATTTCAGACATCGGTGGTATTTTGGATTTAATCCGCCCGCTGGAACAACAAGGCTTACTGGTGCGGCGTTCTCGCGAACAGCTGGAAATGGAAATTAACCAATTTACCTTAATTGAACGTGATGGCTTGGTGATAGGTTGCGCTGCACTGTATCCGTTCCCTGACGATAATGTCGGTGAGTTTGCCTGCTTAGCCGTGCACCCGGATTACCGTGATGCTGACCGCGGTAGCATCTTACTCAAAGCCGTGATCCAACAAGCACGCCAGCGCAAATACAGTAAGTTGTTTGCGTTAACTACACGTAGCATTCACTGGTTTTTAGAGTTGGGCTTTGAACTGCTAACAGTGGACGACTTACCGGCGCAGAAAAAACAGTTGTATAACTATCAACGCCGGTCGAAAATTCTTGCGATTACGTTGTGATCAAACAGATTGATCTACCTGTGCAGTAACTTGTTTGCCCAGAGCGCGAGCTGTGGTCCATTTACCGCCGGATACCGTTAGCACCTGCCCTTGCCAGTTAAGTTGATATTCTCGACTGGCTTTACTGGCATTGGCAGAGCCGCTCAGTAAGGGACGCACGCCGGCAAAATCAGCCAGTACGCTATCTTTGGTGCAGGTTGGTAAAAAATAGTGGTTATACACATTCAGCAGATAGTCGCGCTCTGCCGCTGAGCAGCGAATAGCTTCGTCCAAGTGCTGTCGAACTTCCGTGGTACCCAGCAAGGTTTTATCCTGATAAGGCAACACAAACACGATACGCGCCTCACCGGGCACTTCGAGCATATGGCCGTAACGGCCTATAGGTGGCAGTAATAGATGGCTGCCACGGACTAAATCCAGCGGTTGTTGCATTAAGCCCGAATGCTGCAGTAATTGCTGGCTCCAAGGGCCAGCAACATTAACTACGCGGTCAAACTGTTGCCAGCCGCTGTGTAGCAAGACTTTGGCATCAGCAGCCACCTGCTTTACCGGACTATGCTCAAACAACTGAACGCCGGCTTTGCTGCATTGCTCAGCCATCCACATGCCCAGTTTTTGGTCGTCCATCTGGCCATCAAAAAACAGGTAGGCTCCCTGTAGCCCCTCAGCTTTTAGGTTTGGAGAGCAACGTAAAGCTTGCTGCGCAGTTAACCAACGATGGCGGCCAATACCTTTTCTGCCAGCGAAACTATCGTAAAGCCAGAGGCCTATTTTTAGCTGCCAACGCGCGCGACGTGAATCGTGATACAGCGGATATAAAATGGGTAAACGCCGCGTTAATTGCGGTGCTTTTTTTAGCCACCAGCGTCGTTCTTGCAAAGCTTCACGCACTAAACGAAATTCGCCTTGCTCCAGATAGCGCAGCCCGCCATGCAGTAGCTTAGACGAAGCGGCACTAGTGGCCTGCATCAGGCTATCACGCTCAAACAAGCTGACCTTGTGTCCGGCTAACGCCAATTGCCAGGCACTGCTCAAACCATTGATACCGCCACCTATTACCGCAATTTTCATTAGCCACCTGTCTTAGCCTGTTAGAGCAATATCATCCCGATGTACCACTTCTTCACTGGGACAAAAACCCAGAGTGTCGACAATTTGCAGGCTGTGCAGGCCTTTAATCAGTTGCAACTCAGTAGCGCTATACTGGCAAATACCTTTCGCCAATTGTTTGCCTTCGGCATCACATAGCCAAATTGCATCGCCTTTATCAAACTGCCCATTCACTGCAATAATACCTTTAGCCAGCAGTGAAGCGCCTTTAAACTGCAAAGCCTGTGCTGCACCGCCATCTAACATTATGCTGCCCTGGCTTTTTAAACTGTGTAACAACCAGTGCTTTTTGGCGCTTCGTTTATCCTGCTGTTTTACAAATAAAGTGCCTGCTTTTTCTCCGCGCAGCAGCGCATCAAAACTAGTAGCACTTTGCCCATTAATAATGAGTGTATCGACGCCTTGGCGTGTGGCCTTATCAGCGGCCTGAATTTTCGTCACCATACCACCGGTGCCAATAGTGTGATGGCTTTCACCGGCCATCGCGTATATATCAGCCGTGATCTGATCTACCTGAGCGACAAAACGGGCATCTGCTACTGTACGCGGGTTTGCGGTATAAAGCCCGTCAATGTCAGAGCAAATGATAAGTGCATCTGCACCCACCGCTATTGCCACCATTGCCGCCAAATTATCATTGTCACCAACCCGAAGCTCAGCCGTAGCAACGCTATCGTTCTCATTAACAATGGGTAATACCTGGTTGGCTAATAAGGTGCGCAGTGTATTATCAATATTTAGGTAGCGACGGCGGTCAGCCAGATCGTCGTGTGTTAGCAGAATTTGGGCGCAGCGAAAATCGAACAGGTGGCTCCAGGTAGCCATCATCTCGGTCTGCCCCACGGCCGCCATTGCCTGTTTGATATTAATGGGTAAAGGCTGATGAGCAAAAGCGATAGCAGAGCGCCCTGCGGCAACACTGCCTGAGGAAACCAGCACAACTTCACAGCCCTGCTGACGACATTCACTAATAAACCGCGCTATAGCGAGTAAATAACGGGTAGAGCAGCCTTTTGCATTAGGAGAGATTAGCGCACTGCCTACTTTAATGACAATGCGCCGCCAAGCTGAATTCAACATAGAAACACCTTAATACCGCTGTATTGTAAGCAGCTTAAAGTTTAGGCGTCTATATGTCTATTTAATTCTTTGCACTGGCCATAGCCATTTCGCAATTGCCAACTGATAAATGGGTAAAACCACCATATGCTGCAATAACGAGTTGATCATCAGTCAGCTTTTTTACCTGCCAGCTAACCTGGCCACTACCGTAAGCCGGGTGGTCAACAACAAAAGAACCCGGCTCTTGACGAATGGGGTACTTAAACGTATCCATACGTTGGTCCTGGCTAACGTGCTGCACCATTTGGCGCTCACTAAAAATCCAGGTTTTTCGTAAGGCGTTGTCCTGCTCAACGGTACCACCAAGCACACTAGATGTACCTATTTCGCACCAACTTCCGGTAATAAGGTTATCCACAGCCTGCTCAGTTTGCTCAGCAAAGCGAATATCCAATTTTACTTCCTCACCCTGCCGGCAAGGTTCGCCTTGAAATACAACTTCACCAGCCTCGTCAGTACATTTATAAACGTCCGCGACAGCCGGCTGCAGTATGCAAACACTGCTTAATATAAGCCACAAGCGCAATATTTTTGTCATTATTCAATCCTTTATATCTGCCACAGCCTTACTGTTCGGCAACTAAACGTGCTTACAATACTCAAAAAATCTCCCGAAGTGAACAATGTTGGCAAAATAAACAAAAACTCAACAATGCCAAGCAGATAAAGTGGTTATAGTTCAGCACGAATTCAGGTGTATAAACTAAGCTATACACAAATATTGTCAGGAGTTTCTTATGCGCAACGCTTCAATAATTATTTCTCTCGTTTCTGCTAGCCTGGTTATCGCAGGGTGTGCGTCAACGGAGTACTCGAATACGTCAAAAGGCGCCGCTATAGGTGCTGTTGTTGGCGCAGTTGCTGGTAAAGCCACGGGTAACCACAAAGATAAACGCCTGGTGATTGGTGCTGCGGTTGGCGCGTTAGCCGGTGCTGCCGTAGGTAGCTACATGGATAAGCAAGAAAAGGCATTAAACCAGGAGCTCAGCGGCAGCGGCGTAAAAGTGGTACGTGACGGAGATAAGTTACGCTTGGATATTCCTGCTCAACTTACCTTTGATGTGAACCGCTCTGACATTAAATCCAGTTTGTTTCCCGTGTTTAATGACATCGCTAAAGTATTGCGTGATTACCCTAAAACCATGCTAGTGATTGCGGGTCATACCGATGATACAGGCCCTTATCAATACAACATGAACTTGTCTCAACAACGTGCTGACAGTGTTAAACAGTATTTGATTGCACAAAATGTGCAGGCTATACGGGTAGAAACTGAGGGCTATGGCCCAAATTACCCCATAGTACCGAACACGTCAGACGCAAACCGGACCCAAAACCGCCGTGTAGAGATTCATATAGAACCGGTTGTTGAATAATATCGTTCTACATAAAAAAACAGCGCCTTGTGGCGCTGTTTTTAGTAGCTCAGTCTTTAGAAGCGGTAAGTTACCTTGCCGTAAATGTACTGCCCACGTGTATTGTGTACTTTAGATGCATAACCATATAAGTCAGCATCGCCATCACCAATTGCAAACGGTGGGTCTTCATCAAGTGCATTGTTCATACCCAACACCAGCTGCATTTTTTCGCTGACATTATAGCGCGCCTGAATATCTAGTAGCATTTGCGCATCTACACTGCGGGTCGTTGTAGACTCGACGTCACTTGGTGACGCATAGTCTTCAAACTCACCAACGTAACTTAAGCTAGTCAAGACCCCCCAATTACCATAAGTCCAGTCAGCTGACGCCAACCAACGATGCTGTGGATAGTTATATTCACCGGCATAATCAATACCGTTTTTCTCAAATTTACTGATATACGACCAGTCCAGGTTAAACCGAACCATACCCATATCCTGCAAGGTTAAGCGGTAAGATGTAGAAAGATCCAGACCTGTTGCTTCCTGCGAACTAATATTGATATAGCTGTTAAATAAGCGGGATAACTCACCCAATGTCTGGCCAGGCAACGGCGCTAAACGCACGCAAATGGCGCTGTTTTGATTATTACATTCGGCGTCATAGACATTTTCATAATCATTTTTATCAATTTTGTTGTCCTGTGTAATACTCCAAATGTCTGCTGTAATATCAAAATCTTCAGTAATCTGCCAAACCGCACCTACGTTGAACGTTTCAGATTCTTCCGGTTGTAACCCCTCCGTACCAACAAAAACTATAGTGTAATCAGTAGAGGCACAAGCCGGATTAGCCTCATCCGGTGTAGGACAACGATAGGTGTCAGTAAAAAAAACCGACTCTTGCGATGGACCAAGGCCTATTTGTGCCAAAGACGGTGCCCTGAAACCCTGACCAAAGGACGCTCTTACAGTGAAGTTGTCTAATGGCCGCCATTTCATAGTTAACTGAGGATTGGTTGTTGAGCCAAAATCACTGTAGTCGTCATAGCGGCCAGCCACGGTGAATTCAAGTTCATCTGAAACCGGAATAAGCAGTTCTACATAAGCTGCATACTGATCACGAGCTGCCTGCGCTGATACCGATTCAGTACCAAAAATCAGACCACGCTGGAACTGGTCGTCCGGCTGGTCAAATGCGTCTTCTTCGCGATATTCGACACCTGCTGCAACCGATACCATTTGATCACCCAGTGCAAATGCTTCTCCGCTTATGCTAGCGTCGTATGCAGTAATATGTGATTCGCCACGGCGAACCAGTGATGTGGTAATGGCATCAATGACCTCTGGCGAATTATATACTCCGCCAAACGGGTTATAATTACCCAGGTTAATCTGCTCCTGCAGGAAATCCGTGCGTACCCACCCCTGTTGCTTACTGCCTGTCTGCATCGCTTCGCTTCGACCTTTTTGTGCCGAAACATCCCAATCCCAGTTGTTAACAGTACCGCGCAAGCCTACTACCATTCTCAACGTGTCAGATTCGATATCCCAAACTCGTGGTCCGGCATCTACCGTCCGCAAGTGGTTAATACCAATATCCACACCAAATGGGTTATTTGGATGCGAGCCAGGAACAGTTAAACCGGCGTCGCCATCCAGTGGTGTTGGTGCACCCGCTGCTTTAGAGGTATTGTGCTGCACAGCAAGTTCGATATAACCCTGCACATCTGCAGAAAAATTTTGGCTGGCTTGTAGCATCGCCCCAATACGTTCTGCTGGTGGATTCGCATAACCAAATGGACCGTAGTCAAATACACAAGTCTGGCCGAATGCGCGATCTGCCGGACAGTCAGGATCGATTGTGGTCACGCCGTTTACAATAAAGTTGCCTGGAAAGCCCCGTGATGAACGGTTATCGTCACCGCCATATGGTGCCTGGTTAGCGGTACCAAACCGGCCCATTTCAGCACCCGTTATCGAGGTGTTTTTAAAATAATCCATTATCAGTGTAACGAGCCTGTAGAAAAACCTGCTCAGAACACAGCATTTCCGCTCCGGCTATTCTGTTTATTATTTGTTACGAACTTTGCATGCTTTTGGTAGGAATTTCAAGATAAGATTTATTGGATGCCATTTCACTTAAACAACTGCTTTAGCTGGTGTTATTGAGTGCTATCGCCTGGCTTTTTACCCTAACTTCCCGTACCGGCTTACTTTCTCTAAATTATGTACCAGACAATACAACTGCCATTGGCCTTGCACCTTGGTTTTGCCGCGCAAGCTAAACCGGTTCAGCCGTTTGTTGGTGCCAATATTGCCAAACACCGGC
>NZ_KE384354.1:0-40284 GCF_000425345.1 Rheinheimera baltica DSM 14885
GGATAACCAAATCACTGATGGTTGCCCGACCAATATTCAACGCTTGGGAGATTTGCCGATCGCTTAACCGTGCTTCAAATTTGAGGCGGAATATATCCAGATAAGTTTGCATATCTGTCCTTACCATTTTCTTTTTACGTGTCATGACTACTCCGGCAAAACAGTTAAAAAACTGTTATGCCAAAGTCCGTAAAACGAAGGAAGAACAAACTGGCCGGACGATACCGAAACAGATGGCCGGATGAGGCCGAAATCAGTGGCCGGATGATACCGAAATGGGTGGCCGACTCATGCCGAAATCGCTGGCCGGATCATCCCGAAATACGCATTTGGCGGTATCTGCAAACTCGATGCGGTAAACCATAAATGTGCTGGGTAACTTTCTGATATCAATTATGAGACTGAGAAAATAAAAAATGAGACAACATTATAATTCCTTATAAATTTCAATATCTTGAAGTTGTAAGGTTTAGGATGATTCCGTGTTTATGTGGGGTGGCTAATTGAAATTAATGTAAAATTCTACAAAGTTGTAAGCTTTTTAACGTAACATCATTTAAAAATTTATGTTTCTTCAATAAGCTAGATGAAAACTGAATGATGCATTAGCACTAAAGTAGAGGTTGGTGTGAAAAAAATACTAATAAAAATAAATTTTTTAGTTTCATTTTTTGCTGCGTTGAGCAGCCTATTTTGTGCTTTCTCATTAAGAGCTGAAGCCCCTAGATTTCAATCAATCGGTCCAAGTGTTATCAACATTAGCAAAGTAGACGGTTTCGAATTAGGCAAGGTGACAAAGGTATTTCAAAGCCAAGATGGCTTTATATGGTTATTGAGTGCACAGTTGGGCTTGGTAAGGTTCGACGGCACAGATGTAAAGCAATATAGTTCGCCCAAAAATTTAGGTAAAATTAATACTGCTATTGAAGATCAACAAGGTCTTATCTGGCTCGGATTTCAAGGTGAAGAAGTTCGACTATTCGATAAACGCTCCGAAACATTTATTGGCCTTGCTGAAAAATTCGGTACTGTTGTCGACGATTCGGCAGCGATTACTTCTGTCGTAGACATGCATCAAGTAGACGGAGAAATTTGGCTCTTAACCTCAAACTCCTTAGCTAAAGTATCAACTTCTTCGGGTAAGCTAGAAATAGTGAACACTATATACTCGTCACCTTTGCCCGATGAAACAGAGTATGTCAAAACGGTTCATCACGAAGGTGCCATATGGATCGCGACTGCAACAAAGGGCGCCTTTCGTTATTCGGCCGACGGAATGCGACATTTTCAACATGAAGTAGATAATCTCAATAGTATTAACCACAATTATATTTCAGATGTAAAGGTCAGTGTCAGTGGTGATATTTGGTTTGGTACGGTAAATGGCTTGGCTGTTTACAACCCCGTTACGTCTAACTTCACGCGTCACTATCCTGCAGGCATTGGCGCAGCGAAATATCAGAACACGATTAGCAGTATTCTCAGCGTCAATGACAATGAACTTTGGGTTGGTGCTTATGTGGGAGGTTTATTTAAACTAAACATTGCAACTCATGTGTTTTCGCAGCTATCAGTAAGCGAAATAGTCAAAGATACACTGCCAACTAATCAAGTGAATCACTTGTTTAAAGCGAGTGACAATACACTCTGGGTTGCAACAACTCAAGGTGTCAGCTTGATCCCTGAGCAGTTTAGAAGCATGACGAGACATATAGTCAACGGTGAAGGAAGCTGTGAAGTATCGAATATTATATCATTAGACCATGCCCAAATTCGCTTTTCATGCGGCAAAGACCTTTTCAGTTACGACCATGTAGAACAGCAAACAAAACATATATACCAAGCAACCGATACTATTTGGGCGATGGCGGCGTTAGACCACATCAACGGCCTTATAATAGCGCTACGTTCCGGCGACATCATTCAGCTCGACGCATCAGGGGTGGTTATATCTTACTATTTCGACTCTACTACAGCTCCGAATGACAACTCGCCTGTTTTCGGATTTGAAACTGCAGCTAACGGCGACATTTTCGGGATACGAATGTTTAATACAGAAAACAACTTAGCGGGGGGAATATTTAAGTACGCTAAACAGAATAACAAGATTAGTTTTTATACGACTGAAAAACCCATAAGAGCCATACTGCCTTTATCGAACGGAGAGCTACTGGTCGCCGAAGAAGTTAGCAAAAAACTTAAGTTGCTTAATACAAAAACGATGACAGTTAAACATGAGTTCAATAGTCAGCATGATATAATTTCCTTCGCTGAACCGGAAGATGGCACCGTTTGGGCTGGTACAAAAGGCAGCGGTATTTTTGCGTTGGACCTTGTTAGCTATCAATTTAAACAATTATTTACTGACACCTCTGAGGTCTATTCGTTTCTGGATTTTCAATTGGGTAACAATGAGTACCACTGGTTTGCCGACAGTTTGCACCTGTTTACCTACAACGTGTCGAACGACATCCCCCAGTGTGTGAGTTGTGTCTCGGGTTTCCCTGAAATCACAATGATGAGCCGTAGCAGTTTGTTTTTTATCAACGAAGAGGCGCTATTGGTGGGCACAACCAACTCACTGTTGTCATTGCCGCCCAACAGTACAATGATTCAATCTTCGAAAGCAGCAACACTTAACATTACCGAGCTGAAAATATTTAATCAGACCGTGTCTCATAAACAGGAAAACTCTGTACTGTCTCGTGCAATAGAATATACCGATACCTTGACCTTAACGCACGATCAATACCTTTTTTCACTGCGGTTTTCTGCAGTTGACTTTGTGTCGTCAAAGCAACAAAAGTATGCATACCAGTTACAAGGATTAGACGACAATTGGGTAATGACTGATGCAGATAACCCAGTAGCAACATATACGACGCTACCATCGGGAAACTACACCTTTAAAGTAAAAACTGTCCCCTCTGGCTCGCAACAAACCAGTCAAGAAGCCACATTAGACATACATATATTGCCGCCACCCTGGTTAACATGGCAAGCTTATTTGGGATATATATTAATAGGCCTTATGGCCGTATACCTGACGATAAAATATCGTACTAAATCACTTACATTAAGAGCCCAAGCTCTTGAACGAGGCGTAGAACAAAAGACATTGGAGCTCACGGTAAAGTCAAAAAAGATAGAATCTTTGTTGCTCGACAAAAACCGCTTGTTCGCCAATGTCTCACATGAATTTAGAACACCATTAACATTGATACTTTCGTCTTTGAATGAAAAGACGGAGTCAGGTTTGGACAATGGTAAAATATCGGCGTCAATTATTAAAAACAGTGCTCAGCGACTATTGAAAATGGTAGAGCAACTGCTTGATTTTGCTAGTTTAGAGCATCATCAAAAAGCCGATCTGAAACACTATAATGTTCGTCAATGCATTGAAGAAACACTCGCTGGCTTTGCCAGCGTTTTTACCCACAAGAACCTGACGGCCACGACAAACATTACTAATGAATTTTGGGTCTTGATGTATGACGATGCGTTACATAAAGTACTTGCCAACCTGCTGTCTAACTCGTCTAAGTATATCCCTATCGATGGACATATTTGTTGCACTGTCACTGAGACCCCTGAAAGCACAATCAAAATTTCTATTGCCGATTCAGGTGAAGGCATTAGTGAATCTGACAAAGCCGTTATTTTTCAACGATTTCAACGAGGCTCTCGTGGCAATAGTCATAACGTGCCAGGGACGGGCATTGGTTTAGCATTAGTCAAAGAACTTGTGGAAGCTCATAATGGTACAGTACATATAGATGAGCACTACACCAACGGCTGCAAAATCGATGTTTGCCTTCCTAAAGCTTTAATCACCGATTCTTTTATTCATAGCAATATCAGCAACCAACAACACATCGGTGAAATGCTGACACTGCACACTGCCACATTATTGGCAGCTGAGAATGACACCATGCCAAATCAAACTTTGCAAAGCGTCCAAGGGTTACCCATTGCATTGATTATAGAAGACAATCGTGCATTACAGACGTTGCTGCACCGCACCTTGTCTCCCTATTATAACTGCGTTCACGCATTCGATGGTCAAGAAGGACTACAGCAAGCATTGGATATTGTCCCAGACGTGATTATTAGCGATGTCATGATGCCCCACAAGGACGGTTTCGAAGTGCTTAAAACTGTCAGAGAAAACCAAAAGACCTCCCATATTCCCTTTGTCATGCTTACCGCAAAAGGCGACGACGAAAGTAAAATACAGGGATGGAAATCTTTAGCTGACGAATATATTGTGAAACCTTTCGAAAAGAAAACGTTGGTAGAGCGTATTGGCAATTTGATTGCATTGAGAGACATGCTGAGAAGAAAGTTCGGCGCCAACATCGCTCTTGAAAGCTTGAATTCGGCACAGTTAGAACAATTAGGTGCAAGAGATCGGGACTTTATTGAATCGTTTGAACAGCAAATAGAACAGTACTACCATCAAGAACAGTTGTCGAGAAACCTGATAGCCAAATCCCTTCGCATGAGTGAGCGTCAACTTAATCGCAAGCTTGCTGCGCTTTTTGACTACAACTTTTCAGAATACGTTCGTAGGTTTCGTCTTCGAAAGTCATTGTCACTTATCGGCAGCGGTTTGCAAGTGGCTCAAATCAGCGACGCCGTTGGATTTTCTAGCCCTGCATACTTCAGTGCGTGTTTTAAAGCTGAATTCGGAAAAACAGTGAAATCATATGAAAAAGAGATGCTGAGTGAGGTCGATAAGGTATAAATAATGTCGTTTATCCTTTTAGTATGTTGTTTTTGAATACATCGGCAATGGCGAAATTGAACTGGTGTATTGGGATTAACACTTATTGCTCTACCGCTTTGGTAGATTAAATAAAAAAGGAGCTTATCGCTCCTTTTTTATTGGGTTTTTTATTGGATTCGCTTTTAGAAATCAGCGTTACCCGGTGTACGTGGGAAGGCGATAACATCGCGGATATTGCCAATACCAGTAACGTAAGATACCAGACGCTCAAAGCCTAAACCGAAGCCAGCATGAGGCACGGTGCCAAAGCGGCGCAAGTCACGATACCAGCCATAATCTTCTTTATCTAAGCCCATTTCATCTAAACGCGCATCGAATGCTTCCAGGCGCTCTTCACGCTGGCTACCACCGATGATTTCGCCTATACCGGGTGCTAAAACATCCATAGCAGCAACGGTTTTACCATCGTCATTTAAGCGCATGTAAAACGCTTTAATGTCTTTCGGGTAGTTTTGCATAATGATAGGGGCGCCAACATGCTCTTCGGCCAGGTAACGCTCGTGCTCAGACTGTAAGTCTACACCCCATTCAACCGGGTACTCGAATTTTTTGCCACAGCTTTTTAATATTTCAATGGCGTCGGTATAGTCCATACGCACGAAAGATGAATCAACTAGCTGTTGTAAGCGGGTGACTGCCGTAGGGTCGATACGTTCAGCAAAAAATGCCATGTCATCGGCACGCTCGGTCAGCACGGCCTTACATACGTATTTCAGCATGTCTTCTGCCAGCTGCGCGATGTCTTTAAGCTCTGCAAAGGCTACTTCAGGTTCTATCATCCAAAATTCGGCTAAGTGACGACTGGTGTTGGAATTTTCAGCACGAAAAGTGGGGCCAAAGGTATAAATTTTTGACATTGCACAAGCGTAGGTTTCGCCGTTTAACTGGCCAGATACGGTTAAGAATGTTTCTTTACCGAAAAAATCCTGACTGTAATCGATGGCGCCTTTGTCTGTGCGCGGCAGGTTTTCCATGTCAAGTGTGCTAACGCGGAACATTTCGCCCGCGCCTTCAGCGTCGGAGCCAGTAATTATAGGTGTACTGATCCAGTAGTAACCTTGCTCATGAAAGAAACGATGTACAGCTTGCGCCAAACAGTGGCGCACCCGGGTAACAGCGCCCATTATGTTGGTACGCGGACGCAAGTGTGCATGCTCACGCAGATATTCCATACTGTGGCGTTTTGGCGCCATAGGGTAGGTATCCGGGTTTTCTACCCAGCCCAACACGTCAACCTTGCTCGCCTGGAGTTCAAAAGCCTGGCCCTGACCTTCAGAGCGGGCTATTACACCGCTTACAGCAACAGAGCACGAAGTGGTCAACCGTTTTACTTCAGACTCATAATTCGATAATTCAGACGGTACAACCGCCTGCACAGCATCGAAGCAGCTGCCATCATGTATAGCTAAAAAGGAAATGCCAGCTTTAGAATCGCGGCGTGTGCGGATCCAGCCTTTAACGGTGACAGTGTCACCGATGGCATAGCGACCAGCTAAAACATCTTTAATAACGGCGTGCGTCATGCAACAAACTCCAGAGGGTGTAAACTTAGAAAACTGCGTAAAGCCTGTAATGATACTGAGCCAAGCGCACAACACAAGTAAAAATTATCAGGATGATAAAATTGACGGCTGAGCAGAAAAAAGCAGAAAAATATGAGCGGCGCCAAGGACCCGATTTACTGTGTCGGGCTTTTAGCATTTTAGCGGTATTGGGCTGGCTACTGTTTATTGCAGGTATGGTTGTCGCGCATTATGCCAGCCCGGAGTTGGATACCGGGCTGGTACGCTATTGGGACATCGACATTCGAAGTGTTTGGCATCCGCGCTTAACCGCATATTTGCAATATTTGCTTTGGGCAGCGGCGATTGTCAGCGCTATTAGCTTAGTGCTAAATAGAGCGCGCTTAAGACGACGTGGTGATCATTTGCATTTTAATATTGTCATGCTGCTACTGGGCAGCATTGGCTTGTTGCTGTATTTGAATTTGCAGGTTTAACTACTGGTTACAATTCGCATGGCCGCAGTTAGTTTGCTTAGCTCGTCAGGGCTTATTATAAATGGCGGCATGATATAGATCAGGTTGTTAAATGGCCTGATCCAGACACCCAGTTCAACAAATTGCTGTTGCAGTGCAGCGACGTCGACTTTGCTGTGCATTTCCAGTACACCAATTGCGCCCAATACCCGCACGTCTTTTACTTGTGAGGAGAAACGACAAGGAGCAAGTTCTTGTTTTAATTGCGCCTCAATCATGGCAACCTTTTGTTGCCAGTGGCCTTGTTCAATAAGCTGCAGGCTGGCATTCGCAACTGCACATGCCAGCGGGTTAGCCATAAATGTAGGCCCATGCATTAAGCCGCCGGCGGCACTTAAGCTAATGCCACGGGCAACTTCATCGGTGCACAGTGTTGCTGCCAGCGTGATATAGCCTGCGCTTAGTGCTTTACCAACACACATTATATCTGGTGCAATATCGGCATGCTCACAGGCAAATAGCTTACCAGTGCGGCCAAAACCTGTTGCTATTTCATCACAAATTAACAGTACCTGATACTGATCACATAGTGCGCGCGCGCGGCGTAAAAACTCCGGATGGTAAAAGCGCATACCGCCATAACCTTGAACAATAGGCTCAACAATTAACGCTGCAACTTCACTGTGATGCTCCACCAGCAATTCTTCCAATGGGGTAATGTCGCTTTCGATAAACTCGCCATCAAACCGGCTTTGAGGTGCAGGTAAAAAGTAATGTTGGGGCAGCAAGCTGGAAAACATGTCATGCATGCCATCAACCGGATCACACACTGCCATCGTTGCAAAAGTATCACCGTGGTATCCCTTACGCAGGCTAATCAATTTTTGTTTCTCTGGCGTGGCGCTTTCCATCCAATACTGCAATGCCATCTTAATGGCGACTTCAACAGCGATTGAACCGCTGTCAGCCAGAAATACCTTGGTTAAATTTTGCGGCACCATTTGCAATAAGCGTTGGCACAACTCCACCGCGGGTGGATGAGTAATACCGCCAAACATAACGTGGGCCATTTTGCTTAGCTGTGTGGTAACAGCGTTATTAAGTATCGGGTGGTTATAACCATGTACTGCTGACCACCAGGAGGCAGTGCCATCAACTAAGCGCTGGCCGTTTTCCAGAATTAATTCGCATCGCTCGGCCGCTACAACAGGATAAACCGGCAGTGGGTCGATCATAGAGGTGTATGGATGCCAGATATGTTCGCGATCAAAAGCGATATTTATGCTCATTATTTAACCTGTAGTAAAGTTTTATTGCTGGTCAGCGTTGACAATGCATTGCCGGCGGTTAGACTAGCCGAAAACCTTTATAACCTCAATCTGAACAGGGATTAATATGCCGGCTGATGTACGACACGACTGGACCCTTGCGCAAGTTAACGCTTTGTATGCATTACCGTTTAACGACTTATTATTTCAAGCGCAAACCGTGCATCGTCAACACTTTACGCCCAACGAAGTGCAGGTAAGTACGTTGTTGTCCATTAAAACCGGTGCCTGTGCTGAAGACTGCAAATACTGTCCGCAAAGTGGCCATTACAATACAGGCCTGGAGCGTGAACGTTTGCTGGAAGTAGAAAAAGTACTTACTCAGGCCAAAGCAGCAAAAGACAAGGGCGCGACCCGCTTTTGCATGGGCGCTGCCTGGACCAACCCAAAACAGCGCGACATGCCTTATATTATTGAAATGGTACAGGGTGTGAAAAACATGGGGTTGGAAACCTGTATGACACTGGGCATGTTAAGTGGTGAGCAGGCGCAAACTCTGGCACAGGCCGGATTGGATTTCTACAATCACAATTTGGATACCTCACCTGAGTTTTATGGTGAGATTATTACTACCCGTACCTATCAAGACCGGCTAGATACCTTAACGCATGTTCGCGATGCGGGCATGAAAGTATGCTGTGGCGGTATTTTAGGTATGGGCGAAAGTGCTAATGACCGCTCAGCACTGCTAATGCAGCTAGCGAACTTACCAGAGCACCCTCAAAGTGTACCAATTAATATGCTGGTTAAAGTCGCGGGTACACCACTTGAAAATGTCGACGATTTAGATGCGTTTGAGTTCATCCGCACTATTGCTGTAGCACGTATTATGTTGCCGCAAAGCCATGTACGCTTATCTGCGGGGCGTTCACGGATGAATGAACAAATGCAGGCGTTGTGCTTCTTTGCTGGTGCAAACTCGATTTTCTATGGTGATAAGCTGCTTACCACTGATAACCCCGAAGCCGATGCGGATATGCTGTTGTTTGCTAAACTTGGAATTAAGCCAGAACAGCGCCACGATGTGTCAGATGAAGCGCATGAACTAGCATTGGCCGATGCTATCAATGAGCAAGCCAACCCGCCATTATTTCACGCCGCAGGCTAAATGCAGACGTTAAAGTTACAGCGCCTTAAACAGGCGCTTGATGCGCGTGCAGAACAGCATTTGTTGCGCACGCCGCAAACGCTGCAACAATACAATGGGCGCGTGGTAACGGTTGCCGATAATGACTACCTCAATTTTTGCGGTAATGATTATCTGGGCCTTGCGACAGCGCCACAGGTACTACAGGCTTATGCTGACGGTGCACTGAAATACGGTGCAGGTAGCACGGGTTCGCCCTTAGTTACAGGCCAGCACGATGTGCATCAGCAGTTATCCGAGCAGCTGTGCGAGTGGCTTGGTGCAGAGCGGGTATTGCTGTTCTCATCCGGCTTTGCCGCTAACCACGCTATGCTAACAACCTTGTGCGATAAACACGACACGCTGCTGTTAGACAAGCTGAGTCACGCGTCGCTAATTGATGGCGCCTTACATAGCAGTGCGCTGTTCAAACGCTTTGCGCACAATGATTACGCCGGGCTTTCGACCTTATTGCAACGCCATGCTGGCGCAATGGTGGTGACAGAGGGCGTGTTCAGTATGGATGGTGATAGCCCGGATCTGAATACGGTAAGTAATCTGTGTCAAAAAAACGGGGCAATGCTGCTGCTTGATGACGCGCACGGTTTAGGTGTGTTTGGCACTGAGGGGCGGGGAACAGCGGCTGAACAAGGTGTTCGCCGCGCTGAAGTATTTTGCACAATGGCAAATTTTGGTAAAGCACTAGGGGTTGGCGGGGCTTTTGTGGCCGGGAGCAAAACGGTGATCGATTATCTGGAGCAATTTGGCCGGCATTACGTCTACAGCACTGCATTATCGCCAGCGTTATGCGCAGCGGTAATAGCAAGTATCCACTTGTGTCGTGCCGATAACTGGCGCCGTGACAAGCTGCATTGCAATATTAGTCTGTTTCGCCGTTTAGCTTCTGATCTCCCCTTACTTGCGTCAAGCAGCGCAATTCAGGGCCTTGTACTGGGTAGCAGTGAAAAAGCACTGGCACTTAGCCAAAAGCTCAAAACTGCCGGCATTTGGCTTAGCGCTATTCGCCCGCCGACAGTGCCTCAAGGCAGCGCCCGTTTGCGTATAACCCTCAGCGCGCAACATGAAGAGGCCGACATTAAATTGCTGGTGCAAACACTAAGGCAATCGTTATGACAGCCCTAATTCGACATAGCACAGACGGTTTTTTATCCCAGGTTGCTGACAGTTTTAGTAAGGCGTGCGACAGCTACTTTTCTGCTGCGCGCCTGCAACAACAGGTAGCATTAGATGCATTAACCCGCTTGCCATCAGATCAGCAAGGTAAGTTGCTGGATATCGGCTGTGGACCAGGCTGGATCCATCCGCGTTTTTGTCACTTCAGCGCCAGTTTTAGCGCAGTAGATTTAAGCTCTGGTATGTTAAACAAAGCCGCACAGCAGGGCCTGGCAGAAAACTATATTCAAGCCAATGCTGCATCGCTACCAATACCTGATTGCAGCATTGATAAAATATTCTCCAGCTTGATGTTGCAGTGGTGCCCTGCACCTGACGCGGTTTTTGCTGAAGTGAGCCGGGTGCTTGCGCCGGGTGGGCGTGTTGTGATGACTACACTGCTAGATGGCACGCTGGCGGAGCTAAAGCAGGCATTTTCCAACATGGACAACCGTCAGCATGTAAATGCTTTTTTAGGCGAGCAACAGGTGATGGCTGCAGCACTTGCTGCAACCGGTATGCACTGGCAATTTGAACGTCGCAGCTATGTATTGTATTACCCAGATGTGCAAAGCCTGGCGCGGGAATTAAAAGCACTGGGGGCAAATCAGGTTTCAGAGCGGGTAAGGCAAGGGCTTACCGGCAAAAATTATTGGCGGCAACTGGCAGAAGCCTACGAGACAAAGCGTGGTTTGCTGGGGTTGCCCGCGACTTATCAGGTACTCATCATCACGGGCTATAAAACAAATAATGAATAGCTATTTTATTACCGCAACTGACACCGATGCCGGAAAAACCTTTATCAGTGTTATGTTACTTAACGGTTTTAATCAACTAGGTGACAAAGCCATAGGTGTAAAGCCCATCGCTGCTGGCGCAGACGAGCAGGGACGAAATGGTGACGCGTTACTATTGCAACAACACTCTGGTATCGCGTTACCCTATGATGTGATAAATCCAATCTGTTTTCATGCGGCTGTAGCCCCGCATTTAGCGGCATTTAATGAAAACCCGGATATTGATGAAGCCTTGCTGTCTGGCAGTATGGCAAACTGGCAACAGTTGCCTGCCAATCAGTTACTTATTGAAGGCGCGGGAGGCTGGCTACTGCCATTAAGTGACAACCGCTATTTAGCCGATTGGGTCGCAGAACAACAGCTACCGGTGATAATGGTAGTAGGGATGAAGTTAGGTTGTTTAAACCATGCCATGCTAACGGTACGCGAAATTGCACGAAGTGGCTGTAAGCTGGTGGGCTGGGTAGCAAATTGCATTGACCCTGATATGGCGCTACTTGAGCAAAATATTGCTGATCTGCGTAAACGAATACAGGCACCTTGTTTGGCGGTGGTACCCTTTAAGCCATTGAACGAAGCTTACAATACGCTGTCAGGACAATTGGCTCAGCAACTTACAAAGCTGTGCCGAGAAAACGATGATATATTCTGCAAAAAGGTCATATAACAACATGGTTAGTTAAATTTATAGTTGCAGGTGGGTAAGTGGTTTAAAGACAATATTAAGGAATGTCAGGCCGGATTATATTGTTTAGAAGCTGATACAAGGTCGTTCTATCCACCGCAACAGCGTTTGCACCATGTTCCAGCGCAATTTGTTTTTGGGCTGCCGACGGCATAATAGTGTAAATTATGATCGGAGTAGAAATACCATTTTGTCTAACTTGCTGAGTTAATCGCAAACCGGCCAAGGCATCGCCCTGCCTGCCCATGTCGGTTAGTATCACTTTGTATTGATACATGGCTAACAAGGTTAATGCATCTTCGCTTGAAACCGCCTGGTAAACAGCAATGTTTTGCCTACGCAAATAAGCTAGCTCCTCCGTGTTGTTTTCAGGGTGATCGTCAACCCACAAAATACGTGCTGTTGTGGACACCGGCTCACCAATTTTTAATGTCGCAACATCTGTTTTAATCGTGCCTGAGGAGCTTAAGGCTAAGTGAATTACGCCGGAAGTTAAGATCGCCGCCAGTGTGGCTACTGTACCAACAAATAACATGCGGCGGCTATTTTTTTTGGGTTGCTGCACCGGCGTCTGGCCGGGCTGGTTGATTAAGCGACACAAATTGGCTGTTTCGTGAGCCAGTCGGTAACCTCTGCCATGTAGAGTTTGTATAATAGGCTGCTCAACACCTTGGGCGCGAAATAAAGCCCGGCTATCTGAAACTAAACGTGTTAACGAACTAATACTTACCACTCGCTTGGGCCATAAGGTAGCCAGTAAGTATTGGGTATCGCAGTGTTCTGGGTAATTCTGCGCCAACAATTGCATTAAATGAATAATACGGTCGTCACATTTAACCTGTTTATTATCGATTAAAATAGTTGTGGTGCTGGAGTCTATGACAAACTGACCATACTCGTAGCGCATATGACCCATTACATTAGTGTGTTAATTTAAATTTTGTATCTTATCAGAGAGTTCGGCGCAAGTGCTGATTTTACGCCATCGAGGAAATAGTAGCCATTTTCCTGCCCGATGTAGTTCACATTGCTATCTTTTAGTACAAGTGCTGATCCCTCTGGCAAGCCAATAATTGGCATTGTCGGGTTAAGGCGCATAAACTCGGCTAGCCGCATATCGCGCGTTTCACCATGAAAACCTTTGGGTGAAAAATTTTGGTAATGAGGGTTCAATTGGCATGGTAAGAAGCCTAATGCGTCAAACGAAGCGGGTTGAATTATTGGCATATCGTTGGTTGTTTTGATACTGGCACCAGCAATGTTTGCGCCTGCACTCCAGCCGATATAGGGCACGCCTCTGGTTACGCGTTCCTTAATGGTGTCAATTATATCTAACTGATATAGTTGATAAAGTAAGTGAAACGTATTGCCACCTCCCACACAAATAGCTTGAGCGTTTTGTAATGCAGTTTTGGGATTTGTATGCTGATGAATACTGCTAACAATAATCCCGGTCGATTTGAAAGCCTGTTGTACTTTTAACAGATATTCGTCGTAGCTTGAGCTAACACCGGCATAAGGAATGAAAAGCAGCTCGTTTATACCTTGCAGTGCTTGTTTCACCCATGGCATATATGGCGCAAGATAGTCGCTGTTATTTACCCGTGAACTGCTCAGTAATAGTAATTGCATGATAACTCCCGTAATAAGTGCGCTATTGTAACGAAGACTTTCTTTGTCGACACCTTTTCTTACAAATTATCGTTGTGGTGGCAATTGAATTCCTAGCCCGAGCCCACATAATTCAAAGCAGTAAGCCAATTGAGGTAAAGCAGTATGAAACGCATATTTTTATTTTTAGCAACTAACCTGGCGGTGATCCTTGTGTTGAGTATCGTACTCAACATTGTGTTCAGTTTTCTTGGCGTTGATCGCAGTAGTATTAGTGGGTTATTGGTATTTGCTGCGATATTTGGGTTTGGTGGTTCATTTATTTCACTGGCAATATCTAAATGGATGGCCAAGCGTTCAACGGGGGCTGTGGTTATTGAGCAGCCGCGTAATGCCACTGAGCAGTGGTTAATGACTACCGTTGCCCGGCAGGCAAAAGCTGCTGGTATTGGTATGCCAGAGGTTGCAGTATACGACTCGCCTGAGATGAACGCCTTTGCCACAGGCATGAACCGTAACAACGCGCTGGTCGCTGTAAGCACCGGGTTATTACGTAATATGCGTGAAGACGAGGTAGAGGCGGTGCTGGCACATGAGGTATCGCATATTGCAAATGGTGATATGGTGACACTAACGCTGATCCAGGGAGTGGTAAATACCTTTGTTATTTTCCTTGCGCGTTTAATTGCCGGTATGTTGAATAACAATGGTAACAATAATCAGGGCGGTGGTATTGCCTACTTCGCCACAGTAATTGTGTTGGAAATGGTGTTTGGCGTACTGGCCAGTATTATTGTCATGTGGTTCTCACGTCAGCGTGAATATCGTGCAGATGCCGGTGCAGCTAAACTTGAAGGCGGACCAAACAAAATGGTAGCTGCTTTAGAGCGTTTGAAGCATAACCATGAAAGCCGGTTAGAAGGCAGCATGATGGCATTTGGTATTGCCGGTGGCGCTGCGAAGTCTGAACTATTTTTAAGCCACCCACCACTGGAAAAGCGTATAGCGGCTTTACGTGGTCAGTTATAATACGTGTTCCATTTCAGCCCTTACGGGCTGAAACGAGCTTCACCTGGAATGGCGCTTAATCCTGTACCTTGCGGACAAATTCTGATTTTAAGCTCATGGCACCAAAGCCCTCTATCTTGCAATCAATGTCGTGATCACCTTCCACCAGACGGATATTCTTCACCTTGGTGCCAATTTTTACCACAGACGATGAACCTTTTACTTTAAGATCTTTAATTACGGTAACCGTATCGCCATCCTGCAGTACATTGCCTGCACTGTCGCGTATTTGCTGACCGTTGTTGTCTATTTCGTCACTAGCAGCCCATTCGTGGCCACACTCTGGGCAGTTTAATAAGGCGCCATCTTCGTAGGTATAGACAGATTGACATTTTGGACAGGCAGGTAACGCAGACATAACAACATCCTTCTAGACCAGAACGACACATTCTGGCAGGTTAAAAATAGCCATTATAACCACTGTGCATTGTTGGATAGCAAATAAAGTTAGCGGCAGGCCAGTGCGCAACGAATCAAACCTGTGTTATGGCTTTGTCGGTCAAAAACAGTGTAATAATTACAAAGCAATGGTAGGCCGATAATATGCTGACTGCTAAAATGCTTTAACTGTGGAATTATTTTAAAGCTACTTAAACCATAAACAGGGGCATTACATTGCCAATAATCGCAAGGTGGACATGTAAGCTTTATCGATTCACCATTCACCCCTAGGAAGTAAAAATGTAGGTCTGGCCATTGTGTCGTATCAACCCATTGATTGCTAATACCTTGCTCCACACCGTTAAATGCAGGGATTTTTGATAATACCGACACCAGTGCGGGGTTAAACGTTGAAATATCATCTGTGATTTTCTGATACACATCTATTGGTAACAATATACCCGCGGCACCCGTATCGAAAAAGCCATTTGACTCGTCATTACCTTTACCCAAAGAACATGAAATCAATGGCTGCTCATCAACTTGAACTGCTGTTAATAGTACGTTGTAGTAAACGTCATGCAAAACCTTGACATCAAAAAATGGTGCTTGATAAAGATCGTCTTGTTCCGGGCCACCACCAAGAATGAACCAGCCTTGGTTTAGCGGATCAGATTGCGTAGCCAACACACCATTTTCATTGCAATGAACTGATGAACGCCGACAATAGAACGAGAATAAATCAGCAGTCAGTCCTTGTTGTGTAATATTTGAAAACCATGGCGTTAAATCTTTTTTGGGGTAATCAGCCAGTAAGCTTTGAATTTTGCTCAGCTCTGAACAACCGCTATATTTAAATGGCCAAGGTAGGCTACTTGTTAACTGAGGGTGTTGTTGCTGCAAATACAAACTGATATCTGTTGCTTGATTCAACTTTTTATACGCTAAACCTAAAATGCCATCGGCTTTCGCAAAAGGCATATTACCTGCGTCTGCGACAGCGAAATAGTTGTGCGACAAGTTCAGGTTAATGTTGCCGTGCAACTGCACTGACGTTTTCGCAACAGCACCAGCCCAACCACCGATACCATATATCACTTCCTGTACCAAGCTGGTAGTGGTTAAATCGCTGTCGTGATACGGATTATAGTTATTGCTGTGCAGCGCTAAGGTGCTACTACCAGTATCTAGCAATAATTGCAGTGGTACGGCCTCACTGCCAACATGCACAGTGACGGTGTAATCGCCTTTCGCATACACATTTGTTATTTTCAACCGTAATATTGGCAACATAATTCAGTTCCGTTTTCGGCATGCAGTCTGATAACCAAACTGTATTTGTCTGTTGAATAACCATTATTAGTACAGAAATATCCAGTTGACACCTGTAATTTGCTAAGGTGTGCTGCACTTATACAAGGAGATCATATGCTAAATCCACCTGTTGTCTCTGCATTTTCACCGCCGCGACGAATATTAATGGGGCCTGGGCCATCTGATGTGTATCCACAGGTACTTGCAGCTCAGTCCAGGCCAACAATCGGGCATTTAGATCCACTGTTTATTGGCATGATGGATGAACTGAAATCGCTTTTGCAATATGCCTTTCAAACTAAAAATGACATGACTTTAGCCGTGTCTGCACCCGGCAGTGCTGGTATGGAAACGTGTTTTGTAAATTTATTGGAGCCGGGTGATACCGTTATCGTCTGTCGCAACGGCGTGTTTGGCGATCGAATGCGGCAAAATGTTGAACGCTGTGGTGCTGAAGCCATAGTGGTTGACAATGCATGGGGCGAGCCGGTAGATCCGCATGCTGTAGAGGCGGCATTGGTTGCCAACCCCAAAGCGAAGTACCTGGCATTTGTGCATGCAGAAACGTCAACCGGTGCGCTATCTGACGCTAAAACATTATGCGCATTAGCACGAAAGTTTGGTTGTTTATCCATTGTTGATGCCGTTACTTCTTTGGGCGGTGTTGAACTTAAAGTAGATGAGTGGGGCATTGATGCTATCTATTCTGGTAGCCAGAAATGCTTATCCTGTGTCCCGGGTTTATCACCGGTGTCATTCTCACCTGCAGCGGTAGAAAAAATTAAACAACGTAAAACAGTTGTTCAAAGCTGGTTTTTAGATCAAAGCCTGGTGATGAATTACTGGAGCGGCGGTGCAAAACGCAGTTATCACCATACTGCACCTGTGAATACGCTTTATGCACTGCATGAGTCGTTAAGATTATTGTCGCAAGAAGGATTGGAGAATGCCTGGCAGCGCCATCGCGATATGCACAAGATATTAAAACAAGAGCTGCAAAGACTTGGGCTAGAGTTTGTGGTTGCTGAAGAGTCACGTTTGCCGCAGTTAAATACCGTATATATTCCTAAAGGTGTTGATGATGCGGCTATTCGCAAACAATTGTTAGTACAATATAACCTGGAAATTGGCGCTGGCCTTGGCGAGTTTGCCGGAAAAGCATGGCGTATTGGTTTAATGGGTTACGCGGCGCGGCGGGAAAATATTGTCTTGTGTATTAAAGCCTTAGAAAACGTACTAGCTTAACAGCCTAAACAGGAGATTGGCCGTTTTTGTTTGGCGAGAGTTGCTGCTTCTGCTAAGTTGTGGCGACAAATAACCGACAATAACGAGGCTATGATGAAACTGCGTTATTCTATGCTTACCACCGCCTTAGTGGGCATGCTTTCTTTACCTTTGCAAGCCGTTCAGGGCTATTATCGCTCTGCGGTATTGCAGCAGGATAATCTGGTATTTACCGCTGAAGGCGATCTATGGTTGAGCTCGCTAAACAGTGAGCCGGCTCGACGAATTACCTCTCATCTGGCGGAAGAAACTCAGCCGTTATTGTCTCCCGATGGAAAAAATCTGGCTTTTGTTGCTAACTATGAAGGAGCCAGTGAAATTTATACGATGCCACTTTCAGGTGGTGTTGCTAAGCGGGTTACATTTGAAAATAGTCGTATACGCATTCAACAGTGGCTTGCAGACGGGCGCATTTTATATGCCACCGACAGTGCGGCAGGCCCTTCAAATTACTGGCTGCTTAAGCTGGTCAGTCCCGACAATCTTAATACCGAAACGTTGCCCTTGGCTGATGCGTCAGCAGGCTACATCGATAAGCAACACGGCATGCTGTATTTTAGCCGCTTTGGTCTGCAACTAACCGGCGATAACACCCAAGTATATCGAGGCGGTGCCATGGGGGAGCTATGGCGCTGGAAACTTAACAGTAAAGACGAAGCGAGCCAACTGAGCAAAGCCCATAAAGGCAGTATTAGTCAGCCCGTGTATTATGAAAATCGGCTGTATTTTGTTAGCGACGCTGACGGTAAAAGCAATATTTGGTCGACCGATACAGATGGCAACGAGCTTACACAGCTAACGCAGCATAAAGACTGGCGTATTGGCAGAATAAGTGTGTCGGCTGGCAAAGTTGTATACCAACTAGGCGCCGATTTGCAGGTGTTACACATCAGCAATAAAAGCACGGCGACATTACCGCTGCAGCTAACATCTGATCTAGTGCAGCAACGAGAGCGATTGGTTGAAAAGCCGTTACAGTTCTTTAATTCGGCGTATTTTCATGCGCAACAAAGCAGTAGCAATAAAGCTGTTGTTACAGCCCGGGGCCAGATAGCACTAACAATGACCGGTAAACAACGACTGGTGCAAATTGATACGCCAGCCAATAGCCGCTCTCGTGAAGCCATACTGTCTAAAGATGGTAAATGGGTGTATGCCATTAATGATCAAACCGGTGAGCAGGAAATTTGGCAATTTGCTGCTGATGGTAGCAATAAGGCTAAACAATTAACCAAAGATGGGCGTGTTCATCGTTGGCAGTTACGTTTATCCCCAGACGGTGAGTACCTTGCCCATGATGATAAAAACGGCGATTTGTGGTTACTGCAGTTAAGTACAGGTAAAAATACCAAGATATACACCGGCGGTATTGGGCTGTCAGAATATGAAGATATTACCTGGTCTGCTGACAGTAAATTGCTGGCATTCACCTTCAACGGTGCATTAAATGAACGCCCGCGTGTTGCTTTGTATAATCTGGACGATAAGCAAAGCGCACTGATAACATCTGACAAGTATCCGTCATTTTCACCAGCATTTAGCCCTGATGGCCTGTGGTTGTATTTCGCATCTGATAGACAGTTTACTGCAACGCCGGGGCATCCTTGGGGTGACAGAAACCTGGGCCCAATGTTTGACCGGCGCACTCAGCTGTTTGCGGTTAGCCTGAAACAACAAGCTTGCTTTGCTTTTAGACCAGAACAAGAGCTGGAACAGTGTGATGACAGCATAGCAAGCGCAAACCGCAGTGATAAAAAGGGCAGTTTAGTTGACTGGCAAGCACTTAACACGCGTTTGTGGCAAGTGCCGGTTCCGGCAGGCAATTATGCAAAGTTAGTGGTAAATGACAAACGAATATACCTGTTGCAACGCGACAGTGCGCCAGGCAGCAAGAGTGCGTTAGGTCATATAGAGTTCAGCCGCACTGGAGCAAAAGTAGAACAGGTTGTCAGTGACATTGTGGATCACCAGCTGTCTGCAGATGGCAAGACGTTATTCATCCGTAAATCTGGTAACAATGGGGCCGGAGCAATGTATGTTGTCGAGGCTGGTGATAAGTTACCTTCTGATCTGGGTAAGCATAAATTAAACATTGATAGCTGGCAGTTAAAAATTAATCCGGTTGATGAATGGCAGCAAATGTTTGCCGATGCCTGGCGTTTGCACCGCGATTTTCTGTTTGATAAAGGCATGCGTGGTTTAGACTGGGCTGCCACTAAACAAAAATATCAACCATTGTTGGCTCGGGTGACAGACAGATTTGAATTAGACGACATTCTGGCGCAAATGATGGGGGAGTTAAATGCGCTGCATTCTCAAGTTCGCGGCGGAGATTATCGCGACGATAATTTAGCGGGGAAAGCCGCTAGTTTGGGGGCTGAATTTGATGTTATCGCAGGGCATATTATTATTCGTCATATTTATCGGACAGATCCAGAGTTACCTGAACAGGCATCACCGCTGGCTCAACCAGGCGTTGATGTGCAAATAAACGATAAATTGATAGCAATAAACGGACAGAAAGTAAACGACTTAGCGCAGTTAACTCAGGCACTTAGTAATCAAGCAGGGAAGCAAGTACTGCTTACCTTAGAGCGAGCAAAGCAACAAATTAATACCGTGGTTGAGCCCATAACAACCGGTCGTGACAGCTTGATGCGTTATCAGGATTGGGTAACTGCAAATCAACATGCCGTTGAGCAAGCAAGTAATGAGCGGTTTGGTTACTTACACCTCTACGCGATGGGGGCTGGTGACATTGCTAACTTTGCCCGGGAATTTTACGCTCAATATGACAAAGAAGGCTTAATTATTGATGTAAGACGCAACCGTGGTGGCAATATTGATAGTTGGATCATCGAAAAATTGCTACGTCGCAGTTGGGCGTTTTGGCAACCCACTCAAGGAAAGCCCTACACTAATATGCAACAAACGTTTCGTGGTCATTTAGTGGTACTGACCGACCAACTTACGTATTCCGACGGTGAAACTTTTTCTGCTGGCGTAAAAGCGCTGGGCCTGGGGCCATTAATTGGTAAGCGTACGGCAGGAGCTGGCGTTTGGTTATCTGGGCGCAATAGATTGTCGGATAACGGTATGGCGCGTGTTGCTGAGACTGCACAATTTGCTGCCGATGGGCGTTGGATCATCGAAGGATATGGTGTTGTGCCGGATACTGAAGTAGATAACTTACCGTACGCTCGATTTAACGGACATGATGCACAGCTTGATGCCGCTTTGGCATATCTGCAGCAAAGATTGCAACAACAACCCATATTGGAGTTGGATGCACAGTCAGTTAAGTTGCCGCAAGCGGCAGATATTAAACCCTAACACTACAGCCCGGACAAAACCTGCCGGGCTTTTTTTTATTAGTGCTTTGCATTTGGGCCAATGCCAGCTATGTTGAGTACAACAATCAGAGCAGGAAGTTTAATATGCCAATATCACCAATACTAAACGCAGAAATTCGTGTGCTTACTTTGTTTAACCTTGATAGTGCGATGGAGGGGATAAAAGTTCATCAAACTGCAGACGCTGACACCTTGGACGCCATTAAACGTTTGTACGAAAAAGGTTTGGTGACACAGGCTGATGGTGGCTACCTTACCGATCTTGGCATTCATTGTGCCGAACATTTACAAACCGCTCTACGTATTCTTAATACTTCGGCGCAGGATCTTTAGGCGTTTACTATTGCACTTAAGTTGTTTCTGCAACGACTTAAGTGCATGTGTATCGTTATTAAAAACGGCTTGCTCATAGCTAAGCGTCAGCAGGATTAACCAATCACGTTGTGTTGGATGTTGGGCTGACAATTGACGCAAGAAAGCTGACATTGACTGGTTAGCCGCTTTAGATTGCAATAACTTGCCTAATTGACGTTGTATCAACAACGTTGCTGCGTGCGTGCTGTTTAGCGGTCGATTTCGCCACCAGGAAAAAACAAAACCGGCAAAGATCAATGCTAAGAGCGTTGTGAACGTTATCGCAATAAGGGTGATATGCTGGCGTAAATTGCGCCAAATCGCCTGCTGGTTGTTATCATTAAATCCCAATACCCACACAGACCAGTAGTAGTCCAGGTGCATTAACTGCAGACGCAGGTTTTGCAGCAATTCCAGCTCTAGCCAACCCGACATCAGCATTTGCTGTTGTTCTAAAGTTAAGGCTGATTCCAGACTATCAAGGATCCGTTCAGGTGCGACGGCGGCAGTGGGATCATATAAATGCCACTGATCTTCATACAAATATTCTACCCAGGCATGTGCTTCGCGCTGGCGCACGGCTAAATAACCTTGTTGGGGATGCCAGACACCGCCCTGATAGCCACCAACGACGCGTGCAGGAACGCCTGCTGCACGCAATATAAGTGCGGTTGCAGACGCGTAGTGACTACAAAATCCAGTACGGGTATCAAACAAAAACTCATCGATACTATTACTGCCAAGCATAGGTGGTGTAAGGCTGTAATAATAATCTTGTTGATTAAAATGTGCTGAGATTGCCTGTACCAGAGCGGCAGGCGTACTATGCTGTTTAGCCAACTGGCGGGCAAAGTTCAGTGTTTCAGCATTGCCCTCGGCTACATCAAGGTTAATGTCGCGTTCATTATCCGTTGCCAGAGCAATCAATGTATTCGCACCAGTTACCTGATAACTTATGCGTTGACTAACAGGTTTATTGCTTTTTATTAAGCCGCCGGAGCCAATATATACGTCGTTATTGACTTTAGAGGGCAGTGCTAGCGCAAACAAATTGTACTGCCGACTGGCTTCCGCGATAATACGATACTGCATATTATCGGTGGTACCCGTTGCAGTAATATTCGGCATTCTGTTTCTATTTTTACGCACTGCGTTGACTTGCCAACGGCGGCCATCAAAATCTTCATACAAGTATGACCGCCAGTAAAGTTGATCCTGACTTGGTGGTGCACCGTCAAATTCGGCTCTAAAGGCTAAGCTGTCATCCCGTACCAGTTGTTCAATACTTCCGGGATCCAATGTGTCACTTAGGCCAGAGCTGGCAATTTTAGCATTAGGTATTTGCCAAAATGGCGGTACGCGTGGAAACAGTAAAAACATACCAAGCCATAAAGGTAATATAATTAGCAAACTGCGCCCGGTTTGATGCCATTGCACCTTAACGGCAGATGGCGCGAATAAATAAAAGTGACTGTATAAATTTACTGTAAAGGCAAAGAATATAATCAACGCAACGAGCATGTCTTGGTGCATAACAAAACAGCTTCCAATCAAAAAATAGTGCACCCATACCAGTTGCCGCGCATCATAGCTGTGTTTAAGTGCGAGCAAACGGCAAATCGCTGCAAGCAGGAGTATTTGCAGCATAAAATTCAAAACGCCTGATTGTCGCAGGTTAAACATCAGAGCTATCGCAATGACAGCAGCTATCAGATTGACCAGTTTCAGCCCGATTGCTGGTCTGCCGCTAAGATGGGTAATTAACTTGTAGACCAGCATTGAGGCAAATAGCGCCATCATCCAAACAGCAAACGCTTGTTGCAACAGCAGTAAAATACCCAACTGCAACACTGCCCAAATGGTAACTAGCCTGGCAGGAATTAGCATAACGCCAACTCCTGCAAGCAACGTTGTAAATGTGTCGAACCAGAGGACTGTGGTAATGTCTGGTGGGGTAACTGCAAGCCGTACCGTTTACCCGTCTGTTCTAGCGTCAGCAATTGTTGGCAGGCTTGGCGCAAGGCACGTTCGAGAGCTTCACCTGTCAATGCCGGGACTACAACCCAGTTTGGTGCCGCCTGTGGTGAGGTAAGTTGCTGACGCACTACTGGATTAAAAGGATCGCGCGCCAATCGCTTCCAGACCATATGTCGAATGCTGTCTCCCGGGCGATAAGGCGTCAATGTATCACCGCTTTGAACCGTCGATTGGGGTTTGTCATCAATATCAACGTCGTTATCTTTTGTGATTTGTGCCATTGGTGTTGGGTACACCCAATATATTTGATCCAGTGCAATGTAACTCCAGGCGCGCCATAGACCAAATGGATACTGACTACTGATTTTTATCCGTGGCAAAGCGAATCTACCACGCTCTTTGCCGGTAAAACTGAAGCGTACACTACGCTCAAGTTGTGGCATGGTAATTAGTTGACTGTGTTGGACCAAACTAAACTGCAACATCATATGTTGTTTAGCCGAAGAAGTTAGGATCTCAGGTTCAATATCACTATTAACAAAGCCTTCTGCAGGTTTAGCTGTAGATAGTGTAAGGCCGCTCATATTCAAATAACACATTGTGATACTGAGTAAAAAAACACTAAGTAGTAAGTAGCACAATAATAAAATTAAATTATTTTGATAATTTGTGCCCAATAAATACATCAGAATAATGAGTAGAAAAAACCACCAGCCGTAGCGGGTTGGCAGAATAAAGATTAACTTTTGCACCAAGGTAACGGTACTGCCAGCAGGTTGCCGTTTATCTAAATAATTACTTACGAACTGCCAGTATCGTTGATACAACCGCTGCTTAAAATTTAGATTGAACATGGTGTCGCTTTCAGAATCAAGGTGCTTAAACGGCTTTCCTGCGCCGAAGAGGTCGGATCTAAACGGTGTTCTGCAACATATGGGAATACTTGTTGTACATCGTCAGCATTGACATAGTCACGGTTGTTAATTAATGCAAAGGCTTTAGCCGCACGTAATATGGCTTTTGATGCCCGCGGCGATAGTGGCAGCATATCATTGCGCTGACGACTCGCTTCTACCAGGGATAACAAGTAGTCAATTAAACTATCCGATGCATTAATTTGCGGTACTTGTTGCTGCAAGGTGCGTAACTGATCTAAATCTAACTTTTCAGTTAACAACTCTAGCCGCGAGTTACTGCTGTCACGCTGCAATAATAAATGTTCAGCTTTACGATCAGGAAAACCCAGTGATAAACGAAACATAAAGCGGTCCAGCTGCGATTCAGGCAGGGCAGATGTACCAGCGTGAAACAACGGGTTCTGCGTTGCAATAACAAAAAACGGTTTCGGTAATGCCCGGGTTTCGCCATCGATTGAGACTTGTTTTTCTTCCATTGCTTCAAGTAACGCGCTTTGCGTTTTGGGGCTGGCGCGATTAATTTCATCAGCAAGCAGTACTTGACTAAATACCGGGCCTGCCTGAAAACGAAATTGTTGTGAGCGGCTGTCGTAGATATTCATACCGACTAAATCACCTGGCAGTAAGTCACTGGTAAACTGAACCCGACGATAGCTCAAGCCTAAACTGTCAGCCAACGCATGTGCCAGAGTCGTTTTACCCATACCCGGTAGGTCTTCAAGCAATAAATGGCCTTCAGCTAACAGGCAGCATAACGCCAACCGGATCTGATGTGGTTTGCCCAGTATGACCTGATTTAGGTTACGTTCAACGTTATGTAACTGAGTTAACATGTCTAATCCTTACTACTTCGGGATGGTTTATCAGTAAAGCAGGGAGCTATAGTACCTTGCAGACTTAGAACTGCAACCCAAAAAAAAGCGGCCAAAGCCGCTTTAACCTTACGTACTAGTACAATACGTTAAAAATTAACAACCAGATCGCCAGAGCAGCTGTCTGTTCCCGCTACGCAAATTTTATACGTAGTGGTAGCGGCTTGCGAGTTGAATCGATCACGATATCTCCCGTTAGCATCTGTGGTAGTTATTAGTGCAGCGTCACGATAAATGTCAACGGTTTCTGCCGTTCCTGTCCAACGTAAATCTACAATGGATGAACCGGTTCTGGTGCGCACTGAACGATGTAAAGTAAGGTCAATGCTAACGTCAGACTCTGTCACGCTAATCATTTTCATACTGCTATCGGTAAGGCCGGTGCTGTCAGTAACCATCAGACTAACCTGATAGGTACCTGGGGCTGCATAGCTATGTTGTGGGCTTACACTTGTTGACACATTGCCATCGCCAAACTCCCAACTCCAGCTGCTGATATCATTATTAACATCGGTAGATAGATCGCTAAAGCTAACGTTAAGACCGCTAGTTACAAAACTAAAATCTGCCTCAGGGGCAACAGGATTTGGCCCGGTGTCACCATCAGGTAGCGCTGTCAGTACCAGGTTCCAGTTATTAAGCGTACCCGTATCGGCACCGGCATTATCAGAGACAAACAATGTCCAGTCGCCTTGCATTGTCTCACCGTCGAAGCTATCAATTTGCCAGCTTTGTACTAAATCATCTGCACTGCCGCCAGTACGATTATGTAATATATGGTCAGTCCCTTGTGGTGAACGTAATGTTACCAATAGATCACCTTGCCACGTATGCGTAATGTTAACGCCAACATTTGTACCAAATACTGTACCTTCTTGCGCAACATTAATGACACTACTAATACCTGTAGGATCATTGTCTGGGATTGCGACTGGGGTATCGTTGTTGTAAGGGTAGTCTTGCAAACCTTGTGGCTGCACATTTAAACCTGCATTAACCGATTTAACCAGTTCACCTGTTGCGATATCAGTACCGGTTACAGTGAACTGATAACTACCCCAAGCCGTGCTGGCTGATGTAACCACATCCAATGTTAGCGCTTGTCCTGGTTGTGCTGTTGTTGCAGATAAACTAACACCGCTAAGCGCTGGTGTAACGTCAACACTGAGTGCAACATCGCCCATCCAGTCTGCAACATTGCCGATATTGAGCGTATACTGTGCTGCATCGCCAGCAGTAATTTGTTGATTACGTGGTGACAATGACAATTTAAACGACGGCGTTGGATCGGCTTCTACCATCGCATTGGCTAAATTTAGCCGTTTACCTGAGACCGTTTTACCTTCTAAAGCAACCAGGCTGTCACCTGATTCCATCAAAATGGTTTTCATTTCATCTGCCGTTAGATCCGGATTAACCGACCAGAGAAGTGCTGCTGCGCCTGCAACATGGGGTGACGCCATCGATGTACCAGAATAGGTTGCATAGCCATTGCCTGGTACAGTAGATAAAATATCAGAGCCAGGCGCGCCTAAATCAACAGAAGTTACACCGTAATTTGAAAAGCCAGACATGTTGTCGTTTCGATCTGTTGATGCTACAGACACGATAACGTCAAGATCATAGGCGGCAGGGTACATAGGAGCAGAGTCCGCATTGCCCCCAGCATTTCCCGATGCTGCGATAAATAAGATGCCAGCTTCACCGCCGGATTCAATAGCGGCCCGCAGTGTTTCAGAGAAGCCGCCGCCGCCCCATGAGTTATTTGTCGCTTTTATATCAACACCATAATTCAGCTTAAGATCAGTAAAGTAGTTGATGCATTCAATAGCTCCGGCTGTGCTACCGCCGTCTGGCCCCAGAAACTGACATGGCAACAGTGTAACATTCCAGTTAACGCCGCTTACTCCTACACCGTTGTTACCTGAACCGCCAATAGTGCCGGCAACGTGAGTACCATGGCTGTCACTATCCATCGGATTTTGCTCATCATTAAGTGTTGAATAGCCGTAGGTGCTACCGGGTAAGTTACCAGGGTTAACCCAGCGGTTATCAATTAAATCAGGATGATTGTAATCCATGCCGGTGTCGATAATACCAATAATGATGTCATGACTGCCGGTAGAGATATCCCAGGCATCAGCCGCTTTAATATCCGCACCTGCTGTACCACCACTTTGGCCAGTGTTATTCAAACCCCACAATTCATTGAACCTCGGATCATTCGGTATAGCCAGTGCATGTAACGGGTAATCCGGTTCAGCAACCTCAACAGCCGGATGTGCTGCTAGTGTTTTTATCAGCCTCGAACGGTCTGCTCCTTTAGGCACAGAGACTTTTACAATACGGCCATCAGCAATATAGCGCATTTTTACGTCGCGACCCTGAGCGTCTAGCTGACGTAAACTTGCACCGTTTTGTTTAATAAGCGCTTGTCGCTCTTGTTTTGATACGCCGTGTTTAAACATAACTAAAATTGAATCGTCCGTAGCAGTAGTGCCTGCCAGTGCTGAACCAGATAACAACGCTGCTGCGATAGCAAGTGTTAGAGTTTTTTTCTGCGTCATAATTACCCCAATTAATGTTTTGTTAAATATATGCCTTTTTTGTTAGCACAATAAGGGATAGCACGAATGTTAACTTTTGTTAAACAAATGATTGAAAATAACCCAAAAGTATTAAGTACAAAGGTGTAGTTTATGTTAATAGTAATGGTTAAGATAATGATTTTTTGAATATATAATAATTCATGCTAGTTAATTACGAATTGAAAAATAGTTATTTTGTCCTATTGCAGCTTTTTTACGGTGCTTTAGCCTAGGATTTGTTGCAACAACGTTAAGGTGTTTGAGTGATTAATAAAATAAAGATGTTACTAATGCTGGCAATGTTGGGCTTTGCCTCGCATGGCTATGCAGAGGTCTCAGTACAATTAACGTCGTTGCTTGAGCGGCATGCATTAGCCAATGGGGTTGACATAACTCAACTTGGCGATCTTAACGTTGCTGATGTTATGCAGTCAGGCCAAGGCCAGTATGCTGTGCTGTTACAACAAGGTGTATTAAACCAGATCGTAGTACAACAAACCGGGGTTGGGCACCATGCTGGCATAACCCAGTATGGTAATAACAACTCTGTTGAGGTTATTCAAAATGGGGCGAATAACCTTATTCAGGTTGAACAGTGGGGTGACCGACATTTTACTATTGAACAGTCAGGTGTCGGTGCCACAATTTCAGTTATTCAATACTAAAAATAAGCTAGGGAGCATTTTATGAATCGGAATTTTTCACGTAAACACATGCTTGGTTTGGCAATAGCATTAATTGTTAGTGCGCCGGTCTTAGCCGCAAATAATGAAGTGGTTATCAATCAGACATCAGCGCCAGCAACGGAAGGCAATATTGCAAACGTTAGCCAAGCCGGTGACATCAATGTACTTTCTTTAAATCAAAATGGTTCTGCTAACAGTAACGTTGTACAACAAGATGGTGTCTGGCTTGAATCATACAATAACGTTACGGGTAACAATAATCAGGTTGACACTACCCAACTTGCAGACTGGCACATTGCCTCATTAGACATTAACGGCAATGACAACAACGTAACGCTGTCACAAGATGGTTTCTTTAACGACGCCCAACTTACGCTAAATGGTGCAAATAACTCATCATTACTTATGCAGAATGGAGACCAGGACGAGGCGATAATTTCACTGGATGGTAATGGCAACAACACAGAAATTCAGCAGCTTGGAAACGCTAACTGGGTTAATGCGGGTTTTGTGGGTAACGATAACGAACTGCTAAGCCAACAGACCGGAGATAACAACGAAGCGGGGATGTTCAATCTTAGTGGCGAACGCAATACATTTGAATCTGAGCAAATGGGAAATGGGAACGTCGGGGGGGTTGTTGGTCTAACTGGCGACAGCAATAACTTCTTTGTGGCACAGGAAGGTAGTGCAAACGTTTTTATTGCGACAGACGTAGCGGGTAATGACAATTTGGTTGATGTTTTGCAAACAGGTAATGCCAACGAATTTACATTGCAACCCCTTGCCGGTGAGCAGAACCTGATATTGGTTGATCAGCGTGGAGATGGCAATGTTGTTGCAGCCCCGCTGGGGTTAAGTGGTAACGACAATCAGGTTGATGTGTGGCAAAGCGGAAATACAAACGCTGCAACGTTTGCTACTGAAGGTGACGCTCATAACATTGAAATTCAGCAGCGTGGAGATGGCAATAGTAGTGAAATGCTGTTGACAGGTTCCGGTAACGTTGGCGTGATTTATAGCCGTGGTAACAATAACGCTGGTGGTTTGGCGTTAGTCGGGGTTTCTAACAGCGGCAACCTGCAGCAAGTAGGTGACGATAACACCGCTGTCGTTGAAATTATTGGTGACGACAATAATGTCATGGTGCAACAGCGCGGCAATGAAAACAATTTATTTGTTAACAGCGAAATGGCAGTTACCGGAAGTACCGTTGATGTGGAACAGAACGGTGACATTAATTTGGTAGATTTACTGGTTGCGGGTAACGGTAATACATTAGATATACTGCAAAATGGTAATGGTAACTGGGTTGCCGGTGACGACGGGTATTTTGCACTGTCGGGCAATAACGGCAGCTTATCTGTAACACAGCAAGGTAGCGACAACCTTGTGCTGGGTGCACAGGGCGGTGATGGAAATATGATGTCGGTATCTCAAATTGGGGATTTTAATACCGCCATTGTTGTTCAGAACTAAGTTAAGCATAAAAGCGGCGCAAGCCGCTTTTATGCATTAATGCTATGAAATACTTCACTAAGGTCATATTTTCAGTACTGGTATTTACTTGCTCTTTTTCGTCTCAGGCAGATGACATTGAGCTTGGCGGAATGGTGCTCGATCGGTCTATATCTCGTTTTGGTAAAGACTTCACTTTTTATTACGCCGGTTACTGGCGGGATATGCCATCAACTGAGGGCGTTACCGTGGTTATCTATGAACAAGTTTACCCTCAATCAGGGACCTTACTTTGGGTCGAAATGAACCAAAAACGCATTTATCAAACCTATTTTGGTCGTCGTTATAACGACGTTAAACAAATGGCTGAACAAGCGGTGTTGTTAAGTATTAATGAATTGGCAAACATTCAAGCCAGTAAAATGCTTGGCGAAAGCGTCGACGACCAGTAGTAAAAGGAATAATAATGAAGGTGATATCACTGCTAGCCGCTGTATTAGCGTGCAATTATGTTAGTGCAACTGAAATAGTTTACACGCCGATTAATCCCAGTTTTGGCGGCAACCCGCTAAATGGTAATTTTTTACTGCAGAAGGCACAAAGTCAGAACGCTCATAAAGCTGAAACGGTGGGACTGTCTTTTATCGATAAGTTTCAGGATGCCTTAGAGCGTAACATCATTAACTCGCTAACACGTCGTATTGCTGATGGCGAGTTAGTGGAAGGCGTGTATAACACAGGTGAGTTTCTGGTTGAAGTGAATACCGGCACAGATGGCAGCGTTATTGTAAACATCACTAACCTTGAAACTGGCGAAGTCACCATCATTACCATTCCTGCGATAGGGGGCTAACGATGAGATTACATAACGTCGTTTGTTTTATCAGTGTCGCATTAGTGTTAAGTAGCTGTTCTTTATTACCAAAGCCAGACATTAATATTTCACCTGCTAGTATTAATCCACAAAGCGCTATTATGACTCAACTTCAGCAGCAAGGGCGTCCAAGAACTGCGATCCCGGTATCGGTGTATGCATTTCGTGATCAAACCGGACAATATAAGCCTCAAGCTAATGTCTCGAGTTTTTCAACTGCAGTAACTCAGGGCGCTACATCGGTGTTAACTCAAATTTTGCTTGAGTCTGGCTGGTTTGCGCCATTGGAACGTGAAGGGCTACAAAACCTTCTGACAGAGCGCAAAATTCACGGCTCAAACAAAAAATTGGCCGAGTTGCCACCGTTAAAAGAAGCGAGGTTGTTGTTTGAAGGCGGGATTATTAGCTATGAAACCAACCTGAGTACCGGCGGTATTGGTGCGGAGTATTTTGGCATCGGTGCGTCGGAATTGTACCGGGAAGATCAAGTAACTGTGTATTTACGCGTAATAGATGTGCATAGTGGTCAGGTACTATTATCTGTGTCAGCAAATAAAAAAGTGTTTTCTCAAGAGTTACGGGCAGGCTTGTTTCGCTACGTATCATTAAATAGGCTGGCAGAAGTGGAAGCCGGTTACTCAACCAACGAGCCTGTACAATATTGTGTGAAGCAAGCTATGGAATCTGCCGTAATTGAACTCATTGCACTAGGGCAAAAACGCAGTTTCTGGCGGGCAGAGGATCAGTTAAGCCTAAATGGGGCAGAAGGATCTTGACGAAACGGCTGTTGCACCCAGCGCAGCAGCTCTACCCGATTTCTGGCATGTGTTTTTCGAAATATAGACGACAAATGTGCTTTAACGGTATGTGCACTGATGTTCAAATTTAGCGCTATTTCCTTATTACGGGCACCTTCAGCGACTAACTGAATAATCCGCTTTTCTTGTTTTGTCAGTAGGCTGTTGTCCGGAAGACTAAGTGCATCTTGATTAGCGGTTACTTTTAAAGCCAAAAGCTGATCGACTAATTGAGACATAACAGAGCGGGCAAAATAGAGTTCGCCAAGCATCATGGTTCTAAGCCCGGTGAGCACGCGGTCTAGTTGCTCATCACGATAAATAACGCCTCTAAGTCCTGCGTGTAACGCTTGAAGCGGGTCTACTAACATTCTTTCAGTTTGAAACAAGAACACCGCTGATTTTTGCAACAGGTATTGTAGTTCGGCTGACATGCCTTTTTTGTTCCAGTCAATATTAGTATAAGGAAAAGCGATCAGGGTGCCTGGTTTAATGGTGCCACCATATAACAGTTCAACTTTTGATTTCTGTTCAACCAAAATACCAACTGATTGTGCCAGCAAGGTTAAACTATGCTGTGACTCTTGCTTGGTAAGTACGATAAGTTTCATAAACTTATCCATCAGATATACTCCTGCTAACTGCTAATATCGATAGTGCCTATACTGTACCGGGCATAATTTTAATGCAACCATTTAACGGTTTGTTTAAACCATGCTAGCATAATTGGCAATTAGACGTGGGGTTGGTATGACTGTTAAATTACTATTTGTTTGCCTGGGAAACATTTGTCGTTCACCTACGGCACATGCCGTAATGCAAAAAAAAATTACAGATCACAATATGCAGGTAGAAATAGAATCGGCAGGCACAAGCGCTTCGCATCGTGGTGCATCTCCTGACTCTAGAAGTCAGCGAGAAGGTGTTGCCGCTGGTTATGTATTTAGTGGCATTGTGTCAAGACCGGTACAGGATACCGATTTTGAATATTACGATGTAATACTTGCTATGGATAACGACAATTTGAAAGCCCTTAGAGCACGTTGCCCAGCTGAACTACAGCATAAAATCAAACTGTTTTTACAATATCATCCTGAATTTCCGGCCATCAGCGAGGTACCTGATCCTTATTATGGTGGCAGTAGAGGCTTTGCCTTGGTATTGAAATTAATTGAACAGGGCTGTGATGGTTTGTTACAACAATTAAAGCAACAGTCAGATTAAATGTCGCATACTTGGCTAAAACGTGTACAGAAATTCTTGCTGATAAGAAAATGTCATAGATTATGCTAAAGTCGGCATTGAATTTACGTCCAGAAGTCTATAACTTGCTGGCACTATATTAAACAAAGGAACATCATCGTGACCACCTGGACGCCTCAAAGCTGGCGCAACCTTCCGATCCAACAGCAACCAAGCTATCAGGACCGGGAATTGTTGCAACTTGTTGAACAGCAATTACATAAATACCCGCCTCTGGTTTTTGCTCAAGAAACGCGGGATTTGTTTAGTCAGCTTGGACAAGTTGCAGAAGGTCAGGGTTTTTTACTGCAAGGTGGTGATTGCGCCGAAAGCTTTAACGATTTTAATGCCCCTAAAATTCGCGACACGTTTAAAGTACTACTGCAAATGGCTGTCGTGTTGACGTTTGCTGGTGGTTTACCCGTGGTGAAAGTGGCGCGAATGGCTGGCCAATATGCCAAGCCCCGCTCCAGCGATATGGAAACCATTAATGGGGTGGAATTACCTAGCTATCGTGGTGATATCGTCAACAGCTTTGAGTTTACCGACGCGGCGCGTCAACCCGATCCAAACCGGTTAACCACGGCTTATCATCATTCTGCGGCTACACTGAATTTATTGCGCGCCTTTGCACAGGGCGGCTTAGCTGATTTGCATCAGGTCAGTAAATGGAATATGGGCTTTGTGGAATCCAACCCGCTGAAAGAGCGCTATCAAGATGTAGCACAGCGAATTCAGGAAGCACTACGTTTTATGGAAATTTGCGGTATTACCGGGCAAAACTCGCCGTCAATCCGTGAAACTCAACTTTATACCTCGCATGAAGCCTTGCTGCTCAATTATGAAGAAGCCCTTACCCGGCGTGATTCATTAACCGGCGATTGGTATGACTGCTCTGCACACATGGTGTGGATAGGAGAGCGTACGCGACAATTGGATCACGCACATATTGAGTTCTTCCGTGGTATTCATAATCCGGTGGGTGTGAAAATTGGTCCGGGCATGCAACCGGATGAGCTTATACGTTTAATAGATGCGTTAAACCCCAACAACGTAGCAGGCCGTTTAACACTTATTACGCGCATGGGCGCAGATAAGCTGGCAGACAAATTACCTGCTTTAGTGCGACGTGTACAACAAGAAGGGCGCAAAGTTGTATGGAGTTCTGATCCAATGCATGGCAATACGGTAAAAGCCAGTAACGATTATAAAACCCGTGATTTTGAAGCCATATTGCGTGAGATCCGTAATTTCTTTGCTGTTCACAAAGCCGAAGGCAGTCATGCTGGTGGAATTCATCTGGAGATGACCGGTGAACATGTTACCGAGTGCACGGGTGGCGCCTATGGTTTAAGTGAAAATGATTTAGGCAAACGTTACTTTACCCAGTGTGATCCACGTTTAAATGCTGATCAGGTACTGGAATTAGCCTTCTTAATTGCCGATACTTTGCGCACAGCGCGTAAATAATCACGCGCTCACAAGGAGCGCCGGTGCAATCAGGTCAACAGCAAGATAATCATCGTGGCCAGCAAGCAACTGCTGGCCAACGTTATTGTGTTGGCGTCGTTGGTGCTGGCAGTATAGGTTGTTTTTTAGGTGCCTATTTATGTCAGGACAGCGCTCTGGACGTAAAATTTTTTGGCAGAGAAGCCATGGCTTTGGAACTAGCCGCCCATGGTTTGCGCGCCTCATCTTATCGTCAGCACCATTACTTTGCTCAGCCGGTCGCATTTTACAGTTCACTCAGCAGCTTAATTGAATGTGATCTGGTGTTATTAACGGTAAAAGCGAATGCGTTAGTGCCAATGCTGCTAGAGTTAAAACGCTATTTGCGGCCTGAGATACCCGTCGTTGCCATGCAAAACGGTATTGGTATTGCTGAAATGCTATCGCAAGACTTAGCCAATCCTATATTACGCGCCATAATTCCGTTTAATATTATTAAACCCAAAGCTGGCCATTTTCAGCAGGCAACTGCTGGCAACATTATCTGGCAACAGAACACGCATAAGTTGGTTAATTATGTCATTGCTGTATTTAACCGATTAAAATTGTCAGTAGACGTGTGTCTCGATATCACTGCTGCCGAGTATGGCAAGCTGCTGTTGAATTTAAATAACGCCTTAAATGCGATAACTGATATACCGCTGAAACAACAATTGCTAGACCGTGACAGCCGATTAATTTTAGCCCTTGCAATGCAGGAGTGGTTGGCCATTTGTGCGCAGGCTGGCGTAAAGCCATTGCGTTACACTTTGCTACCCAATACCTTGCTGCCGTGGTTACTTCACATGCCTACATCTATTTTTAAGCGTATTGCTCACGTATTATTAGCTATAGATCCCGCAGCGCGATCGTCTATGTGGGATGATATACAAGCAAAAAAACGGACTGAAATTATGTTTCTAAACGGGGCAGTAATGCGGCTTGGGCAGCACTATCATCTGCCCACACCGGCAAATAGTGTGCTGGTAGATTACATAAAACAGTTAGAAATGGGCACATTTCATTCGCAAAGTACGCAGACTTTGTTGAAAAAAATACGTCAACACGCCTAATATTTTCGACGTTTCAGCCCCGTTTTAGCGATAATTTTCGCTGATATTTCTTCTATAGAAAGATGGGTAGAGTTTAAAAACGGAATTTGCTCACGGGTATATAATTTCTCAACTTCGTTGAGTTCAAGTTGGCATTGGCGCATTGATGCATAACGACTGTTTGCCCGCCGCTGTTCACGGATTTGGCTTAAACGCTCTGGTGTAATGGTAAGTCCAAATAGCTTAGTTTTATTGCGCTGCAAAACATCGGGCAGGTGTAATTGTTCCATATCTTCTTCAACAAACGGATAGTTTGCGGCTTTAATGCCATACTGCAAAGCTAAATACAGGCTAGTTGGGGTTTTACCTGAGCGGCTAACACCCACCAGGATGATATCGGCTTGATCATAGTTTTTTAGATTAGAACCGTCATCATTCGCCAAAGCAAAGTTTACAGCATCGATACGAAAGTCATAGGTTTGTTCGTGAATACTGTGCGTGCGGTGGGTTTTTGGCACGGGTGCTACGCCAAGCTCGCGTTGAAGTGGTTCTACAAAGGCATTAAGAAAGTCATAGCAGACGCCGTCACTGCTATTAATAATTTGTCTGAGATTGTCATCAACAAAGGTCTGAAAAATTAAAGGGCGTTCCCCCGTGGTTTTATAACGATCGTTTATGCGTTGCTTCACTTGCTCTGCCATTTCATTGGTTTCAACAAATGGTATGGTTACATGCTCAAATTGTGCTGGAAAAAGAGTAAGTAAGGCATGACCGAACACCTCAGCGGTAATAGCGGTTCCATCAGAAATATAAAAGGCTGCTCGCACAGTTGCTCCGTTTTGTTGTTATAAAATTACATTTAAAATTAAGGTTTTAATTCATGCTGACGCCAGTGTAAAATTGTTTTGCTATGTAATGCTAGCTGTAAGCTTACACGCCTCACAACAAAATGGAGACGAACTGTGCAAGAATTTGTGATTTGGTACGAAAATCTGGGGATGCATGATGTAGACCGTGTAGGCGGTAAGAATGCGTCATTGGGTGAGATGATCAGTAATCTGGCGAATGCCGGTGTACAGGTACCAGGAGGCTTTGCGACTACAGCCTATGCCTTTAACCAATTTCTTGAGCAAAGTGGTGTTAACGAGCGAATTTATCAGCTGTTAGACGGACTGGATGTCGATGACGTTACTGCCCTGGCAAAGGCGGGTAAGCAAATTCGCCAGTGGGTTATCGACACCCCGTTTCAGCCGGAATTAGAACAAGCTATTCGTAACGCTTATCAGCAATTACATCCCGACACCTCGCACGATGTGTCTTTTGCCGTGCGTTCTTCGGCTACTGCTGAGGATATGCCCGACGCCTCTTTTGCCGGACAGCAAGAAACATTTTTAAATGTTCGCGGTTATGATGCCGTGATTGTTGCCATTAAGCATGTTTTTGCCTCGTTGTTTAATGACCGTGCCATTTCATACCGGGTACATCAGGGGTATGACCATAGAGGTGTCGCATTATCTGCCGGCGTGCAGAAAATGGTGCGCTCCGATTTAGCGTCGTCTGGCGTAATGTTCAGTATTGATACTGAATCAGGCTTTGAAGAGGTGGTATTTATTACATCATCTTATGGCTTAGGTGAGATGGTCGTGCAAGGTGCTGTTAACCCAGACGAATTCTATGTGCACAAACCAACACTGGCTGCAGGCCGCCCGGCGGTGGTAAAACGAAATTTAGGCAGCAAAAAAGTAGAGATGGTGTACTCCAGCGAACAGGGCCATGGTAAGCAAGTAAAAATTGTAGATATTGACACTGCGCGCAGCCACAAGTTTTCGTTAACCGACGCCGAAGTAGAAGAACTGGCAAAACAAGCCGTTATAATTGCACAGCACTATGGCCGCGCCATGGATATTGAATGGGCCAAAGACGGTAACGACGGCAAACTTTATATTGTGCAGGCGCGGCCGGAAACCGTTAAAAGCCGCGAAGACAGCAACAGCATGGAGCGTTTCCAATTACAGGGCAGTGCGCCGGTGTTAGTGGAAGGCCGGGCAATTGGCCAGCGTATTGGTAGTGGTACGGCAAAAGTGCTTAGAGGCATTGAGCAAATGGACCAAATACAGCCGGGTGATGTTCTGGTTACTGACATGACTGATCCCGACTGGGAACCCATTATGAAACGGGCTTCAGCCATTGTGACTAATCGCGGTGGTCGAACTTGTCATGCGGCCATTATTGCCCGTGAGTTGGGTATTCCTGCCGTGGTAGGCTGTGGTGATGCCACCAGTAAAATTATAACAGGTCAGCAGGTAACCGTATCTTGTGCTGAGGGCGATACCGGCTTTATTTACGATGGCAAGTTAGACTACAAAATAGTTAGCAGCCGTGTTGATAAAATGCCCAAGCTTGACTTAAAAATTATGATGAACGTAGGCAACCCAGAGCGGGCGTTTTCATTCGCTAAATTGCCGCATGCCGGCATAGGTCTGGCCCGACTTGAATTTATTATTAACCGTATGATTGGCGTGCATCCTAAAGCGCTAATAAACTTTGATGCGCAAACACCGGAACTTAAAGCCACCATTAGTGAAATGATTGCCGGTTATGAAAACCCAGTCGAGTTTTACATTGCAAAGTTAACAGAGGGTATTGCAACGCTAGCCTGTGCCTTTGCACCGCAAAAAGTCATTGTGCGTATGTCAGATTTTAAATCAAATGAATACGCGAACTTAGTGGGTGGACGTCAGTACGAACCGCACGAAGAAAACCCGATGATTGGCTTTCGTGGCGCGTCTCGTTATATCTCTAAAGACTTCCGCGACTGCTTTGCGCTTGAAGTTGAGGCGCTAAAACGGGTTCGAAACGTTATGGGCTTTACTAACGTTGAAGTGATGATCCCGTTTGTTCGCACGCTTGGCGAAGCAAGTAGCGTAATTGATTTGTTGGCTGAGCATGGCTTAAAGCGCGGTGAAAATGGTTTGCGCGTTATTATGATGTGTGAGTTACCGTCCAATGCATTATTGGCAGAAGAGTTTCTTGAATACTTTGATGGTTTCTCAATCGGCTCAAACGATTTAACGCAGTTAACGCTAGGTTTAGACCGTGATAGCGGCCTTATTGCACATCTGTTTGATGAGCGTAACCCCGCCATTTACAAATTGTTAGAGATGGCCATTAAAACCTGTAAAGCCAAAGGTAAGTATATTGGTATTTGCGGGCAGGGGCCTTCAGATCATGAAGACTTCGCGGCGTGGTTAATGCAACAGGGGATTGATAGCGTTTCGCTAAACCCAGATACGGTACTGGAAACCTGGCTATATCTGGCCGAGAAATACGGTAAGTAAATGTAAAGCCCCGCAAATCGCGGGGCTTTTTTATCAGGTGCCGCAAAACGTGTTGCTGATACACTGCTCGGGCATTGGTGGCTGTGCCAAATCGGCATTTTCGCCACTGAGTGTGAAAGGCGTTTGCAGAGCCTTGTGCAGCCTGTTAAACAATGATAAATCACCTTCAGTGTTGGCCAGCTCAATCGCTTTGGCTATCTGATGATTACGCGGGATAAGCGCCGGGTTAGTGGCATCCATCTGTTGTTGCACCTCATTTAGCGCTAAACCTTGCGTAGCCAGTCTCGTCTGCCAGTGGTTAGCCCACTGCTGCCAGTTGCTGCTGTCGGCAAACAGCTGTGCAGCACCCTGCGTTGTATTGGCCACTGACAGGCTTAACAGGCGAAATGTCTGGCTAAAGTCTGTGCTGTTGGCGCTCATCAGATTAAGTAAGTCTCTGATCAGCACTTCGTCGTCTTTTGTTGCTGACTTAAGGCCAATTTTTTCGCCCATCAGCTGTAAAAACGCTGCTTCGTTTTCGGCATTAAACTGCAGCAGTGCGGCTGTGGCGAGTTCTATCGCCTGTTCTGGCTCAGCGCTTAATAGTGGTAGCAAGGTTTCAGCAAAGCGGGTCAGGTTCCAGCTCGCCATTTTCGGCTGATTGCCCCAGGCATAACGGCCTTGTCTGTCGATATAGCTGTAAACTTGCGCCGGATTAAACGCATCCATAAAAGCGCAGGGACCATAATCGATGGTTTCACCGGCAATACTCATATTGTCAGTATTCATGACGCCATGAATAAAGCCGATGCTCATCCATTTGGCAATGAGCTGTGCCTGCGCAGTGATTACGCTGGTTAATAACGTCAGGTAAGGATTTTCTGCCGCAGCACTTTCAGGATAATGCCGTTTTATAACGTAGTCTGCGAACGTTTTAAGCTGAGCAATATCCCCTTTTGCCGCAATAAACTGAAAACTGCCAATTCGAATATGGCTTTTCGCGATGCGGGTAATAATGGCGCCAGGCTCTGCTGTATCGCGCTGTAACCAATCACCGGTAAGCACTGCTGCCAGTGCTCTGGTTGTTGGCACTCCAAGCGCATACATTGCTTCACTGACTAGGTATTCCCGCAGTACCGGACCGAGCGGGGCGCGGCCATCGCCGCCACGCGAATACGGTGTGCGTCCAGCCCCTTTTAACTGTATGTCGTAACGCTGTTCATCGATGGCAATCACTTCAGCAAGCAATAACGCCCGGCCATCGCCAAGCTGCGGTACAAAGTGGCCAAATTGATGTCCGGCATACGCATGTGCAACTGGGTTTGCCCAGTCTGCAACCACATTTCCACTAAATACGGCTAAACCTTCATCACTTCGCCAGTACTGTTCCGGTAAACGTAATTGCGTTGCCAGTTCAACGTTGAACGCCAGCCACTGCGGCGCGGCCACTGGGGTTGGTAAGCAAGCTGTTGAAAACGGTTGACCAAGTTCGGCCAGGCTATGCTGTACAGAAAAGTGCTTCATATTTTAGTGCCACAATTGAACGTATTACGCGGTAGTGTACAGACAGGGGATTTTAGATACAAAAAAACCAGCAAAAAGCTGGCTTAGATGTTGGTTGCGGGAGTCCTGATGTTTGTGACGAGTGAACCGACGAGCTTTGAGGTATTGAATTTCAGACACAAAAAAACCGACTTTATTAGTCGGCTTAGTTGGTTGCGGGAGCCCTGATGTTTGTGAAGAGTGAACCGACGACCTTCGGGGCATTGAATTTA
>NZ_KE384354.1:40404-72166 GCF_000425345.1 Rheinheimera baltica DSM 14885
AGTTGGTTGCGGGAGCCGGATTTGAACCGACGACCTTCGGGTTATGAGCCCGACGAGCTACCAGGCTGCTCCATCCCGCGTCCGTAACTTAACACCGAGCAGAGTGTGTTAAGTATTTGTTTGCAATGCAGTTTCAACTATAAAGTTGGTTGCGGGAGCCGGATTTGAACCGACGACCTTCGGGTTATGAGCCCGACGAGCTACCAGGCTGCTCCATCCCGCGTCCGTCATTGCGGGGCGCATCTTAGTGTTTTTACTTTAGGCTTGCAAGCCTTTAGCTACTTTTATTTTCTCCCTTTGGTTCAAGTGCTTCTTTAATAAGCAAAGTGCGGTTAAATAAAGCAATTTCGGCATATTGCAAAAACTCAACCTTCTAAATAGTACATTCTGCTATACTAGCGGCCATTTTTGATAAGGGTTGGGTAGCATGCTTGAATTCTGGGCGTTAACGTCTAAAGGGGTAGAAGAGTTGTTGGCGGATGAAGTTCGTCAACACGGTGGTGAAGTGTTAAAAGTCACCATGGGAGTGGTACGCTTTAGTGCTGATTTACGCACGGGCTATCAGCTGTGTCTATGGTCACGCCTAGCTACCCGCATTCTGCGCTTAATTCAGTCAGAGCCAATAACTGCAGATAGCGATATTTATCAAGTAGCTTGTAAAATAGACTGGCCACAGCAAATGTCGTTACGCAATAGTTTGGCGGTGGATTGTGTAGGTAAGCACCCTAAGATAGACAACACCCAATTCGGCGCTATTCGTTTAAAAGATGCTATTGTTGACCAGTTTCGCGAAGAAACCGGCAATCGGCCTGATGTCGATCGTATGGATCCAGACGTGCGGTTTCAGGTGCGGTTAGATAAAAACCATTTTCACTTTCTGCAGGATTTCTCGGGCCCCTCTTTGCATCAACGTGGTTATAGAAGCGGTCAGGGAGACGCACCGTTAAAAGAGCACCTGGCTGCTGCTTTGTTGAAACGCTCTGGCTGGCAGATTAACCAGCCCTTGTTTGACCCTTTCTGTGGCAGTGGCACTATTGTGGTTGAAGCGGCATTAATTGCTTTGAATAAAGCGCCTGGTTTAAGCCGGGAGAAATTCGCTTTTGCCGGTTGGCCAGGCCATCGTGAAGCTATCTGGCAACAACTAAAGCAAGATGCCAAGGATGCTGAGCTGACATTGCCTGCGACTGTTCAGTTTTGGGGCTCAGACTCGGATGAACGCAGCCTGGCAAAAGCAAAACAAAACGCCGCACGTGCCGGTGTTGCCTCTGTTGTGCAATTTGATTATGCCGATGCAACTGCTCTAAAAACTGCCGTTACCGCAACAGCCGGTGTAATAGTCACAAACCCTCCGTATGGTGAGCGTTTAGGCGATTTACCGTCATTGATACCGCTGTACAGTAAATTTTCACTGGCGTTAAAACAGCATTATCAGGGCTGGCGGTTAGCCATTATTACTTCAAACACCGATTTGCTTCGTGCTTTGCGCTTGTCTAAAACCAAGAGCTATAAATTTACCAATGGCCCGTTGGATTGCGAATTCACGTTGTTTGATTTAACAGAGAAACAAGTGGCGGTCAGTAGCGACGCACCTTCACTGTTTTACAGTGAAAGTAGCTCTTTTGGTAACCGGTTAGCAAAAAACCTTAAGCAACTGCAAAAGTGGGCGAAAAAGGAAGGCCTAAATTGTTATCGCTTATATGATGCCGATATTCCTGAATACAATGTGGCTGTTGATTGGTACGACGGTGAAGTCGTGGTGCATGAGTACGCTGCTCCTTCGACTGTGGATGAACAAGTGTCGCAAAAGCGTTTATTCGATGTAGTAAACCAGGTACCTGCGGTGCTAGGCATCAGTTCTGACAAGATGATATTAAAAGTCCGTGAAAAGCAAAAAGGCAGCTCGCAGTACCAAGCCATAGCTAAAGCCGGACAGTATAAAGAAGTAAGTGAATACGGCGCTAAGTTTCTGGTTAATTTGCGCGATTATTTGGATACCGGTTTATTTTTAGATCACCGCATTACTCGTCGTATGATCCAGCAACAGGCAAAAAGCAAAACGGTATTAAATTTATTTGCTTACACTGGCAGTGCTTCGGTACATGCCGCTATTGGAGGCGCAACAAGTGTCACAACGGTCGACATGTCAAATACCTACCTTGATTGGGCTAAACGTAATTTCACCATTAATGGCCTGAATGGTAAGCAGTACCAATTTGAACAGGCCGACTGCTTGCAATGGTTAAGTCGTTGCCGTGCACAGTTTGATTTAATATTTGTTGACCCGCCAACGTTCTCAAACTCTAAGCGTATGCAAGACAGCTGGGATGTGCAACGAGACCACGTTAATTTACTTAATATGTTAACACCGCGTCTGGCACCGGGTGGCAAGGTGATTTTCTCTAACAATAAACGTCGGTTTAAAATTGATACGCAAACACTTAACGATGCAGGTTGGCAGGTTAAAGACATCTCAGCGGCTACCTTGCCAGAAGATTTTAAGCGCAACCCCAATATCCATGTGTGTTTTGAGTTAACCCGGTAAGCCATGCGCGCCGAGTTAGTTTTATACAGTACCTGGGGCTGTCACTTATGTGAGCAAGCTGAGCAGTTACTCCTGCAAGCGGATTTAACGCAGCCATTTAAGGTTGTGGATATTGTTGAAGATGAACAAGCCTTTGAGCGTTATCGTGTGATGATTCCAGTATTACGCTCAGGTGACAATGAATTATGCTGGCCGTTTGACGCGGCACAGCTGGTAACATGGCTTAAGGAAGTAAGTTAGTGGAATTATTACGTTTTCAGCAGGCATGCCTGGCATTTGGTACGCACCCCATTTTAGACCATGTCGATTTTAGTTTATTTAGTGGTGAGCGGGTGTGTCTGGTAGGACGCAACGGCGCCGGCAAATCCTCCTTTTTAAAACTGCTGACCGGTCAACAAAATTTAGATGATGGCCAGATAGTGGTGAATACCGGTGTGGTGCTAAGCCGTTTAGAGCAAGATCCGCCAGCGAAGATGGATGTGAAAATAGCGGATTTTATTCGCGAAGGTGCTGGTGATTTAGCCCAAAAGGCACAGCAATTTTATACTTTGTCAGAAAACTTAGATGGCGCAAGTGACGCTGACTATCGTTTATTTGAACAACTACAAAGCGAAATGGACACCCGTGATGGCTGGGGCTTGGAAAGTCGTGTGGTTGATTTATGTCAACAGTTTGAAATGGACGGCAACGCTAGCTTAGCAACCTTATCGGGTGGTTGGTTGCGAAAAGCAGCTTTAGCCCGTGCGCTTATTGCTAAGCCTGACATTTTATTACTGGACGAACCGACTAACCACTTAGACGTTGCGGCAATACAATGGCTTGAGCAGTTTTTACTAAACTTCTCCGGCGCCATAATCTTTATTTCGCACGACAGGGCATTTATTCGTGCACTAGCCACCCGTATCATCGATTTAGATCGCGGACAATTGACATCACACCCGGGCAATTATCAGGAATATCTGGATCGCAAACAAAAAATGCTGGAAGACGAGCAACAGCATAATGCCTTGTTTGATAAAAAGTTGGCTGAAGAAGAAGTGTGGATCCGTCAAGGCATTAAAGCCCGCCGTACGCGTAACGAAGGCCGGGTAAGAGCACTTAAAGCATTACGTCGTGAAAGAGCAGAGCGGGTAGAAACGCTTGGTAAGGTTGATTTTAATATTGAGCAGGCCGACCGCTCCGGTAAATTGGTATTTGAAACCAAGGCCATCAGCTGTGGTTTTAACGGTAAAACGATTATTGATAAGCTTGATCTGCTGGTCATGCGGGGCGATCGTATCGCATTGGTCGGTCCTAATGGGGTAGGCAAATCTACGTTGATTAAACTGCTGCTGGGTGATTATAAACACGACAGTGGTGATATAAAGCGCGGCACTAATATTGAAGTCGCCTATTTTGATCAACATCGTATGGCACTGGATTTAAATGCCACCGTGCAGGATAACGTGGCTGAAGGTAAGCAAGAGATCACCCAAAACGGTAAAACCCGCCATGTGTTAAGTTACTTGCAAGACTTTTTGTTTCCTCCAGCCAGAGCGCGCACTCCGGTTAAAGCCCTGTCAGGTGGGGAAAAAAATCGTTTATTGTTAGCAAAATTATTTGCCCGGCCAAGTAACTTGTTAATTCTCGATGAGCCAACAAACGATTTGGATGTCGAAACGCTGGAACTGCTGGAAGATATTTTGCAGCAGTACCAGGGCACAGTATTACTAGTCAGCCACGACAGGGAATTTGTTAATAATACGGTTACCAGTTCACTGCTGTTTGCCGGTGCGGGCCGCATTGTTGAAATTGCCGGTGGATACGACGACGTTATTGCTTATCAACAACGGCAGGCTCCAGTAGTTGTGACTGCACAAAAAGTGACAAAACAAGCACAAAGCATTACAGAAGAAACACCGGTGCAGGCTTCTGTTGTTAGCACTAAGAAGTTATCATACAAAGAAAAACGTGAACTGGAACAGCTACCCGCACTAATAGAGCAGCTCGAAACCTCACTTGAAGCCATGCAAGCTTTGGTTAACAGTGCTGAGTTTTTTAAGCAAAATGCAGAGCAAACTCAAGACACGTTGAACCAATTACAACAGACCGAGTCGAAGCTGGCGCAAGCGTACGCGCGCTGGGAAGAATTAGACGCATAAGAAGTAGAATTTAGGGGCCCCGAATGAAGTTATCTCGCATCAGCCTGGCGTTATTGCCGCTGTTAAGTCTGTGTTCTGTACAAGCGGCAGTTTATAACGTCGTAGAAGTTGGCAATGTGCCGGAGTTAAAGTCAACTTATGCCTCAGGCATTAATGATAGCGGCGATACCGTGTTTAATGGCGCAATCAAAGTTCAGCGGGGGACAACGAGTTCAGGTGCGCCGCTTTACGACTATACCTATTTTAATTACCCGGTTGATTTGGATGCTATTGATTTTGAAAATTCAATTATTCAAGCATTTTTTACTGATGAGCAATTAGCGGATATTAACAGCGGTAATATCACGGCGGATATTCAGTCAATTTTACTATCGAATAATCTGGCTTTGCAGGTTATTGGTAATGCTATTGGTTATGTAAAAACCGGCACAGAGCAAGCGCAAAATTTTACGTTGCGTGACACCGCTATGGCGCGTGCAAACAGTGAATATATCTATGATATTAACAGTGCTGGAATCGCAGTGGGCATGGCGACGTCAACATTTACCAAGCAAAGTTTTACACCCGTGGCTGAAGATGATGCGACTACCGAGCCGGAAACAGTAGAAATATGGGTGCCTGATTTACCGTATTTATCAGGTGTTGCCGTTGTATCTGGTGAACCGCTTGTTTTGCCACCGCCTTATCAGGACTTTGGTGGTGGGATGAGCAGTGCAAGGGCTATTAGTAATAGTGGCTTTATTGCAGGTTATGGCAGCATTGGCTTGGTAGATGAAGCCAGCGAACTTTTAGAGACTAATTGTAACGGGGAATCACAGCCGATAAATTCATGTTTCTATGGACAATATACATCTGATCTCAGAACGCCTGGTACCAGGGGGCAGCCGCTGACATCTTTTGGTTATACTCAGCGTGGCTTGATTTGGCAAATAGAGGGCAGCAACATTTCAGCGCCTACTGTCTTGGGTTTTTTGGGTGAAAAAAATACTCAGTTAGAGCATAGCAAAGAAGGCGCTTTGGCTATTAATTACTTTAGCCAAGCACTTGCAGTTAACAACTCAGGTATTGCTGTTGGTGTATCGTCATACACTGATGAAGATAAACCTTATTTTACCAACGAAGTTTACCGCACTACGCATGCCACATTATTTGTTGAGAATGAAGCATTGCCAATGGTGGATGCTGACAGTTGGTTAACGAGTACATCGGTTGGCATCAATAATAATAATATTGCTGTAGGTTACGCCTCTAAAGTAATAAATGGTAACACACGCAACAAAATGTTTTATTACGATTACAGTACTAATACGACTTCGTTTATTACTGGTTTTTTTGACAGCTCAGGTACTGTGCCGCGTGCCATAAACGATGACAATGTTATTGTAGGTAGCGCCGAAGTCATTGCGTCTGGCACAACAACCCGACGTATCCATGGTTTTATGTATGACGTAGGCAGTGATAATTTTGTCGATCTGAATACGCTGATAGGTTGTAACTCTCCCTATACCATAGTTGAAGGCCGTGATATCAACAGCAATGGTACTATAGTTGCCACCGCCCTGGTTAATCGAGACACTAGAGACTTACTGGGCAATGTTGTTGTCGATGCGCAGGGTAATCCAGAAAAGGAAGTTGTCACTACGGTGGTAACATTGCAGCCAATTGCTAATGGAGAGGTGGATGTTTGTAACACTGGTGAGTCTGAATACGAGCGAAAAGGTGGTAGCCTAGGCGTTTGGACCTTCTTGTTTGGTGGAGCTTTAATCTGGTGGCGGCGTCGTAAATATTAATTAAAAAAGCTGCTTCGGCAGCTTTTTTTCTGCTTTTCAACTCGTTGTTAATATTCGCTATAAAAAAACATTCTATTAGTGTAATTAGATATAAATAATTTTGTCATCAAATCTTAAACAACATCAGCTCGTTAGCCTTTGTCAAGCAATTAATTTCTCGGTAAAGGATTGAACCTTTTAGTCTAGTCAGCTATCAATTATAGGGTAGCCGCAAGCAATTTTGTGGTTATTATTATCAAGCAAAGTTGAGGAAGACTGCCGTATGAAAAGACAAAAACGTGATCGTCTGGAACGTGCTCATGCTCAAGGTTATCGTGCCGGTGTAACTGGACGTTCAAAAGAAATTTGCCCATATCAAGGTTTAGATACGCGCTCACAATGGTTAGGAGGCTGGCGCGAAGCCATTGAAGACCGCCATGTAGGGTTGTTTAATAAAGGTCAGTAATTTCCCATCATTTTCATAGGATAAAAAGCCCCGTCAAGATAACTCTGCGGGGCTTTTGCCATTAAATTCTACGAAAATATCAGAAGCTAGAGGTGTCCTGAAACAAACCGACTTTTAAATCTGTTGCGGCATAAATGTCGCGGCCATCAACGCTAACAATACCGTCGGCAATACCCATAAACAGTTTCCGCTTAATAACGCGTTTCATGTTGATGGTATAAGTTACTTTTTTCGCCGTTGGAAGAATTTGACCGGTAAACTTTACTTCGCCAACGCCAAGCGCGCGTCCTTTACCCGGACCACCTGACCAGCCTAAGAAAAAGCCTACCAATTGCCACATAGCATCAAGGCCTAAACAACCCGGCATTACCGGATCACCTTTGAAGTGACAAGCAAAGAACCACAGCTCTGGGGTAATATCGAGCTCAGCGATAATTTGTCCTTTACCATAAAGGCCGCCTTCTTCTGAGATGTGAACAATGCGGTCCATCATCAGCATATTATCTGATGGCAGTTGACTGTTGCCCTCGCCAAACAAGTCGCCGTTGCCGCAGGCAATTAAATCTTCTTTTGTAAAGCTATTCTGAGTCATGTATGTTTAATCCAGTGAAAATTCCGGCTCACTTTAGCGAACACTTGTACGCTAGACAAGTCCGATTTGTACAAACAGCCATTTTTACGTCGAAAAGTGCCGTCTTGGCTAAGTTTATGGCCGTGTTATTACTAAAGAGTGAAACATGACAAATTCAAGTGGAAAAGCGCTGAGCAATGCAGAAAAACAACAACGTTACCGTGAGCGGCAAAAACAGTCTGGTAAAAAAGAGCTGCGCGGCTATTTAACCCCAGAAGCGTTAAGCTGTTATGAGGAAATTCAGCAAAAAACGGAGTGGAATGACAGTACTTTACTAAGCAATGCAATACGACTGATGTATGCGGCACATAAATGCGGCCAAATAGGCATTTTAAACAGTTGGTTGACAGAGCATAAACGGTAAATTAGCGTCGGCTAAGGTGTTGTTATGGTATGTTCAGCGTTATAATACTGGCTGTTTACTGTAATAGAGAGCCACTGATGATTTTGTTTGTACGGGACTTAACCGTTATTGATTTTTCTTACCTATGCGAAACACGGGGTATGTTAGGCGAAAGCTATATTGCCGATGTTGAATTGCATGGCGCGCTGGATCAAACGTCCATGGTGCTGGATTTTGGTAAGGTTAAAAAAGTTATCAAACAGGCCATTGATCAGCTGGTCGATCACAAATTGGCCGTTCCGGCTCACTCTGCCGCTTTATCACTTCAAGCGACAGAACAAACTAATGTGCTTAAATTTCAAAGTGACCGTGGCGTTATTCAAATGGCCGCACCGGAACAAGCCGTTGTGGCTATTCCCACTAAAGTGATCAATGAACAAAGCGTTACTGAATTCCTGCAAGACAGTATAAAGCCGTTATTACCCACAAATGTACAAAAGCTGGTTATTAACTTACGCCCTGAAGCGAGCAATGGATTTTACTACCACTATAGCCATGGTTTGAAGAAACATGATGGCAATTGTCAGCGTATTGCACATGGCCATCGTTCAACTATTCAGATTTATGCTGATGGTATGTTGTCACCCCGACTTAATAAATATTGGAGCGAGCGTTGGCAGGATATTTATTTAGGTACCGCTGAAGATTGCTGTGCAGTTAATGAGTTGCAATATATAACTGCGGGTTGCGACGACTATAGTTTCCGCTATCAGGCTGCGCAAGGCTGGTTTGAATTAACGATGCCCAAAACACATTGCGAAATTGTGCCGTGTGATACCACTGTTGAGTGTTTAGCTGATTATATTGTCACGGAGCTTAAACAACAGGATAATCTGAAACAATATAAGGTTGTAGCTTATGAAGGGGTGGGTAAAGGCGCTATCGCTTTTAGTTAGTGTTAGTGGTGCTCTTGCAGCAAAACCTGAAGTAGAGCTGATAGGTGCGTTAACGCAAGGCAGCTTGTTGGTGGGAAAAACAGCCCCTGGCAGTGAAGTCTATTTTAATGACGCAGCGCTTGTAGTTAGTGCTGATGGTCGTTTTGTCTTTGGTGTAGGCCGCGATGCCAAACTCACTCATCAATTAAAAATTAAATCCGCTGGTGAAGAGCAGGTTATTGAACTTACTATTAGTGCTCGCCAATACGATATCCAGCGGGTAAACGGGGTAGCACAAAAATACGTTACCCCCCCTAGTGATGTTAGCGAACGGATTCAGCAAGATAATGTGCAAGTACGTAAAGCACGTGAAACAGTATCTACCTTGCCGTATATCTTTGATAAGCCAGTAATGCCAGCACAAGGCCGAATTTCGGGTGTTTATGGTAGTCAGCGTATATTTAACGGTGAACCACGTAACCCGCATTATGGTCTTGATGTTGCGGCACCAATTGGCGCTCCTGTTATTGCCCCGCTAAGCGGAACGGTGTTACTGGCAAAAGATTTGTACTATTCAGGCTTAACACTCATTGTTGATCATGGTTTTGGCATTAATTCTACTTTTATGCACCTGAGTAAGTTTCATGTCGCCGTCGGTGATACGGTGGTGCAAGGACAAAAAATTGCTGAGGTTGGAGCGACGGGCAGGGTAACCGGCCCCCATTTAGATTGGCGTATAAACTGGCAGCAAGAGCGGCTTGATCCGGCCTTGCTACCTGGTTTACCGCTTACTCCATAGTTAACCAGCTATCACATAGCGTTTGGTCCGAAATATTAACTATAGCCACCTGTGCGTTTGACTGACAAAGCTGCAGGGAACACTGTAATAAACGATCTTTCCTGAACAAGTGTAAGATTGTCTCACTATTAATTTCATAGCGTTGTAACAGTTGGTTAAAGTTGTTGTTGGTGATTTTGCGGTTATCTAACGCTATTAGTTGATCACCTACCATTAAACCGGCCTGATGCGCCGCACCGCCGTGATAAACCTGGCTAATGGTGAGCTGGCCATTAACTGTTTTAGTTAATGCACCGATAAACGGAAGGTTAGCTGGCCCATGAGATTTTTTTAGCATTTCGCCACCAAAATCATCGCCGTGCTGCATCGGCCTTAACGTCACTTTTAACCCTAAATTCGCCAGCATATCAGCCAGCGGTAATGGCTTGGCTTCATGCAACCACTGTTCAGATTGGCTTGCCAGTTCAGATAATCCCAACTCATTTAATACAACACTTAACGCATTATCTGGCGTACCGGTTGCGATAAAGCGTTGCCATAGTTGCCGCACAACGTGCTGCAGTGAAAGTCCTCGTTGGCGTAATGCGCCTTCCAGACAAAGGGCTAGTAACGCCCCTTTAGCATAATAACTGACAACCGCATTTACCGCATTTTCGTCTTGCTTATAAAATTTAGTCCAGGCGGTAAAACTGCTATCTACTAAGCTTTGTACTTGATCACTTGGGTTACGCGTGACTCTGGAGATAAGTTTTTCTACCGTTTTAATGTAACTTTCCGCAGTTATTAGTCCCGAGTGAACCAACGCAAGGTCATCAAAGTAAGATGTAAAACCTTCATATAACCACAGCTGTGATGTGTATTGTTCATTTGCAAGTTGATATTGCATAAAGCAGGCAGGCTTAAGGCGTTTCACCCACCAGGTATGAAAATACTCATGGCTGCAAAGTGCCAGCAGATTCTGGTAGTTTTCATCGACTAATTCTACGGCAGGTGTGGGTAAATCAAACCTACTGCAAAGTAAGAGTGTTGAATTCAAATGTTCCAGACCACCATAGCCGTCTTCTGTTACCCAGAGTAAAAACCAGTAACTGTCTAAATCATCGGGTAGGGCGCCAAACACATTTAGCTGTTGTTGACATATTTTGGTTAAATCGTCGGTGAAGCGGGTTAAATCGGTCAGGTTTGAACCTGTTACTACCAAATAATGGTTAATGTCGTTGATGCTGAATTCACATAGGGTAAAAACGCCAAGTAGCAAGGGGCTATCAATTAGTATTTGATAGTTATCAGCGTAGTAACGCCCAAAGCCAAGAAAGGGAGTGTCGCTTGCACGCGACAAACCGGTGGCCAGGCGCCAGCTTGCCGCTACGTCTGCTTGTGGCTTTATAACATCTACATGGTGCACTAATGTATGTAGTTCGCTAACGCTCAGGCAAAGGCAGGCTGGGTTTAATACCGCAACTTCATCATCAATATAGGCTGCGCGGACAGATAAATCATTGGCATATACCTGATAGCGCACGTAGATGATGTGGTTATTACAACTTAGCTGCCAACGTTGTTTATCCAGTTGTGTCAGTTTCAGTGAGCCCACATCATCATATGCGTTGATTGAGACAATGTTACGGGCAAAGTCACGGATCATGTAGCTGCCTGGGATCCACGCTGGTAATGTGAGCTCATGTAGCGCTTGTGTGGGTTTGAAACTCAGTGTGACTGTTATTAGATGAGCAGTTACGTCAGATACATCCAACTGATAGTTTACATAATTCATAATGTGGCCTTGGCTTCGCATTTTGATAACTATTATGCCGTTAAAATAAGTTAAGGAAAACGACAAGGCACGGATCTGCATTTCTAACTATATGCAAAAGTATTAATAAAAAAGAAGGCTATGACGCTATTAACACTTGTAGCGGTTGCAAATAAAGGTCAGTCTTATAAAATCCGCAGCCTTTAAGCATTAGTGAGAACAACAATGAGCAATGACGCGTTAATTGCTAAACGTATGGAGCACGCTGTTACCCGTGTTACAAAAACAGTATTTCCCGGGCGTACCAATCATCATAACACCTTGTTTGGTGGCGAAGCGCTAGCGTGGATGGACGAGGCGGCCTTTATTGCAGCGACCCGGTTTTGTCGTAAGCCTTTAGTAACAGTAAGTTCTGATCGCGTTGATTTTAAAGAGTCTATACCTGCAGGAAGCATAATTGAGCTGGTTGCCAGAGTGGAGCACGTTGGCCGCACCAGTATTCGTGTGCAAGTCGATATTTTTGTAGAGAACATGTATAGCGATGATCAGCATAAAGCCATTTCTGGTAGTTTTACTTTTGTTGCACTTGGGCCCGATCGTAAGCCGACACCCGTGCTTAGCTAGTGCTATATATTCAACAACACGCTAACTCTTTTATGTTATTACTGCGATTAATGCGAGTGTAAATGCGGCCAGTTAACGAGGGCTTTTGTCATTGTTTAGTTATAATCCCACTAGGGTTAAATTTCGCTGCGGGTCAGTATTTTGTATAAGTTTTTAGAGGACCGCACCCGCCAGTTTTGGCTGCTGCATACATTGGGCTGGCTCGGTTTTGCCATTGTTACGTATTTAAACTCGTTAATACAGGAAACCCGAGATGCCTATCTTATAGTGGTAGCACTTGATTCTTATATTGGTTGGTTAATTACCATTCCGCTGCGTTACACCTATCAAAGAGTAGGGCAATGGACACCGTGGAAAATGATCGTTACGGTTTTGGTGTTAGCTTTTACCGTAGCGGCAATCTGGACTGCGGTGCGTAATTTTAATTATTGGGAAATTTACCGCCACGGTGCACGGCCAGATCATTGGTTAAAGTATGTGCGTGAAACGCCATTTGCTTTTTACGTTATGTTGAGCTGGAGCGGGCTGTACTTTGGTATTAAGTATTATCAGACGTTGCAATTAGAGAAGCAAAAATCATTAACTGCAACCAATAAAGCCCATGAAGCACAACTTAAAATGCTGCGTTATCAACTTAATCCGCATTTTCTGTTCAATACCCTTAACGCCATTTCAACCTTAGTGTTAATTAATGAAGCCGACACGGCCAATAAAATGGTGACAAGGCTTAGTGACTTTTTGCGCTATTCATTGTACAAAGACCCTATTAATAAGGTGCCGTTAGAACAAGAGGTTTATGCGGCCCGCTTATACCTTGAGATAGAGAAAGTGCGTTTCTCTGAACGCCTGTCAGTAGAATTTGAATTAGAGCCTGACACTGAGTCGGCGCTGGTACCTAGTTTAATTTTGCAGCCTTTGATAGAAAACGCGGTTAAATATGCAGTAGCCAGCCAGATAAATGGCGGCAAAATTGCTATAACGGCGAAAAAGTTTGGCCATGATTTGTTGCTTGAAGTCGCCGATAATGGTCCGGGAATGACCATTACCAATGGCTTACCCAAAAGCAGTGATAGTGGTGTTGGTTTAGTCAATACCAAAGAACGATTATCCGCATTATACGACAATAATTTTGCGTTGGTGTTAACGCATAATCAGCCACAAGGGTTGAAAGTTAATATTCGGATCCCATTAGAATTAGAAAAAACGGAACAGGCACATGCTTAAGGTAATAGTGGTAGATGATGAGCCTTTAGCCCGTAAAGGGATGATGGTTCGGTTACGCGAATTTTCTGAATTGAACGTTATTGCTGAGTGTAGTAATGGACAACAAGCAGTAGAGTTTATTAGCGAGCTTGCTCCGGATTTGGTTTTTCTTGATGTTGAAATGCCTGGGATGGATGGTTTCGCTGTGCTTAAGCAACTTCAAGCAAAGCAGGTTGTTTTACCCTACGTCGTTTTTGTTACGGCTTATGATCATTATGCTTTTAATGCCTTTGAAGTCAGTGCGCTGGACTATGTGCTTAAACCCGTTGAGCCGGTGCGTTTAAAATTAGCAATAGAAAAGGTACTTAAACTTTTTCAGGCACAGGACACACAAAAACATAAGGGGCAGCTTGCTGAAGCTGTAGCAAAGCTTACCGGAGATGATACTGGTAATATTTTACAACGACTTGATAACGCCCAGCCAGTTGTTAATGACCGATTCCCAGATGCAATAAGTATTAAGGACAGCGGCGAGATAACGCGAGTACCGGTATCTGCAATAGAGTGGGTTGATGCCGCGGGTGACTATATGTGTATTCATACGCGCGATGGTCAAACCCATATTTTACGTCGCACAATGAAAGAGCTGGAACAAGAACTTGACCCTAAGCTTTTTGTTAGGGTCCATCGTTCTGCGATTGTTAATGTTCATACCATTGCTAAGTTGCAAATGTTGGCCAATGGTGAGCATCAACTAATGCTGACTAATGGCCAGGCAGTAAAAGTAAGCCGCAGCTATAAAGACCGGGTTAAACAGGTTTTTACACCATAAAATAGCCTAGTCGCTGGCAATGTTTTGTTGCCAGCGAACTAAATAGGGGTCGAGTTGTTTTTTCTTCTCACCGGTATTTATTAGCGGGTAAAGCATAGGTTTTTGATGCACTTCACCTGCCATCATCAGATGCGCGCCATCAAGTAGTTGCTCTACTGCAAAAGCCCCTAATTTTGTCGCCAGAATTCTGTCAGCGCCCACAGGGCTCCCCCCTCGCTGGATATGCCCAAGAATACACGCCCGGCATTCAATTCCTAACGCTTCACTTATTGCTTCTGCCAATGCGCTGGTACCTGCTGGATAACTGTTTTCCGCTACAACAATAATATAGCTGCTACTACCCCGCATTAGTTGCGCACGCTGTATTGGTGCAAGCAGGGCTTTTATATTATGTGGCTGCAAAATGCCAAATTCCGGGCAAATAATTTGCTCAGCACCCGCTGCAATACCGGCAGATAGGCTGATATAACCTGAATGTCGGCCCATAAGCTCAATTAGAAATATACGCTCAAAGGCCTCTGCCGTGTCACGAATTCTATAAATTGTGTCCAGTGCGGTGTCGATAGCTGTAGCAAAGCCAATAGTAAAGTCGGTTCCATCGATATCGTTGTCAATGGTGCCCGGTATCCCCATAATTTGACCTTGATAATAATTGGCAATTGCCAGCGCACCACGAAAGCTGCCATCCCCGCCAATAACAATTAGGGCATCAAGTTCAAGCTCTTCAAGTACTGTGGCAGCCTGCCTTGCACCTTCTGCGGTATGTAACTGTGCACAACGAGCACTTTTCAGCATGGTGCCGCCTTGATGGATAATGTGAGCAACGTGTTGCGGCAGTAACCTTTGATAATCAGATTCCAGTAAGCCGTTGAACCCATGATGAAATCCAATAACATCAATATTGCTTACAGACGCCGTTAGCACAATTGCGCGAATAGCTGCGTTCATACCGGGGGCATCACCACCTGAGGTGAGTATGCCAATACGTTTTATCATGTTGCATCTCAATTTTCGTTTGTCGCTGGGCAATAGCGTTATGTTTCTGATGAAGTATAGTGAATATCAGCGCATTTTAGTTTGATATGGCGCAATGGTTAGTAGGTTGGTCGCTATTATCTGTTTTCGTACAGACAAAAGCGGCAAAAATAGGTGAAAATGTCTGCTGTATCGGACAATGCCGCTTTACCACACTTGTGGCATTCACACTGGAAATAATTCATGCATCAAATTACCGGCAAAAGCCTGGTTGGCTTAACGTTAGCATTAACTACTGCCATTTTATGGGGCATGCTTCCTATTGCATTAAAGGTACTGCTTGATGTGCTTACTCCCAATACCATAACGGCGATTCGTTTTTTGGTTGCCGCTGTCATGGTCGGTATTTGGCTTGGTTTCACAGGTAAGTTACCCGCTATGATGCTGTTTCGTAACCGTAAAGTAATTACTCTCATGTTGGTTGCTGTTGCGGGACTGTTATCAAATTACATCATGTATTTAACCGGTTTAAATTATTTAAATGCCGAAACCGGGCAAGTAGTGATCCAACTAGCGCCATTTTTGATGATGCTTGGCGGCGTTATTATTTTTAAAGAGCGTTTATTGCGCTGGCAAAAAGTTGGGGCTGTAACATTGGTTGCCGGTTTATTACTGTTTTTTAATGAGCGATTAGTGCAATTGGTTATGCAAGCGAGCAATGAAAGTATTGGTGTACTTTTAGTTGTTGCCGCGGCAGTTACCTGGGCGGCATATGCATTAGCACAGAAGCAGCTGTTAGTGCATTTTAGTTCGAAACAAATTATGTATATGTTGTATGTCGCCGGTACGTTGGCGTTTGTTCCTGTGTCAGCTTTTGAACCATTGATGACGATGAGTTACTTACACTGGGCACTGTTGGTATTCTGTTGTTTGAATACCGTGGTGGCTTATGGTGCTTTTGCTGAAGCTTTGCATCATTGGGAGGCGTCAAAAGTCAGCGCGGTATTAGCAGTAACGCCATTATTTACCATCTTGTTTGCCCAGCTAACCTCTTGGCTATTTCCGGGTTTCTTGTCGGCACAACAGTTAAATATCAGCTCTTTAATTGGTGCGTTTCTGGTTGTTTTGGGTTCTGCTATGACGGCGTTAGCACCGCAGTTTGTTCAATACAACAGCGCTCGCAAAGCACGAAAATTACAACGTGATGTTTTTTAAAACATACAGCAGACAATTTTATACAGCAAGCATGTTATGGCATGAGAAAACCTGACAATGCATACGGCAAGCCTTATGCATTGTCACTAAAGGCTATTCTACACCAATAAACCCACCGGTTTGATGCGCCCAAAGCTGTGCATAAATGCCACCTGATGCAATAAGCTCAGCGTGGCTGCCTTGTTCGATAATATTACCCTGATCTAACACAATTAAGCGGTCCATCTGAGCAATAGTGGATAATCGGTGCGCAATAGCAATAACGGTTTTACCATCCATCAAGGTGTTCAAGCTGGCTTGAATTGCGGCTTCTACTTCAGAATCTAGCGCTGATGTTGCTTCATCTAGGATTAAAATAGGGGCATTTTTTAACAATACTCTGGCTATTGCAATACGTTGCCGTTGTCCACCAGAAAGTTTTACTCCGCGCTCGCCTACTTGGGCATCAAAACCACGATTGCCTTTAGGATCAGACAAATCTGCAATAAACTCACTGGCTTCTGCTTGCTCTGCAGCCAACTGAAGTTCTGCCTCTGTAGCATCGGGCTTGCCATAGGCAATGTTGTCACGTACTGAACGATGCAATAAAGATGTGTCTTGTGTAACCATGGCGATATGCTTTCGCAGACTTTCCTGACTAACCTGGCTAATATCCTGACAATCAATGAATATTTTGCCGCTCTCTACATCATAAAAACGTAGAAGTAGGTTTACCAACGTCGATTTGCCAGCGCCAGAACGACCGACCAGGCCAACTTTTTCACCCGGTTTAATATTGAGATCTAAGCGCTGCAGTACAGGGGTTTTTCCGTCCGGGCTATCTTCCTTGCCGTAGTTAAAACAAACTTGGTCAAATGTTATCGCGCCCGTACTGACCTGTAGCTGCTTGGCGTTAGCTATATCCATTACTTGCGCGGGTTGGGATAAGGTGGTTATACCGTCGGCCACAGTACCGATGTTTTCAAACAAGCTACTGACTTCCCACATAATCCACTGCGCCATGCCGTTTAAGCGCAGGGCTAAGCTAACAGCAATAGCAATAGCCCCGACACTAATGGCGCTGTCAGCCCATAAGTAAATCGATAATGCGGCGATACTGAACACCAAAAAGTAATTTAGCGTTTGTACCGATACACTCAAACCAGTAGCGAGACGCATCTGCCGGTAAACCGGCTTTAAAAACACATCCATGCTTTCTTTGGCGTACGCTTCTTCACGGTGAGTATGTGAAAATAATTTTATGGTGCTTATATTGGTATAGCTATCGACAATACGGCCGGTCATTTCGGATCTTGCATCTGCTTGCAGCGTTGACGCACGTTTTAGCCTGGGAACAAAATAAAACTGCATTGAAACATAGAGCACTAACCATCCCAGTATGGGAATAATAAGTCGTAAATCTGCTTCACCAATAAAAAACAGCATAGAACCGAAATATACCAAAATATATACCATTACATCGAGAAGCTTCATTACCGTTTCACGCACGGCCAAAGAGGTTTGCATGACTTTAGTGGCAATCCGGCCGGCAAAGTCGTTTTGATAGAAACTGATACTTTGACGTAACAAATACCTGTGCGCTAACCACCTAATCGACATTGGGTAGTTACCCAATAAGGTTTGATGCAAAATAGCAGCATGAAAAAAACTTAGGGCAGGGAGTAACACCAAGGTTACAACCGCCATTTTAATTAAGGTCGCGCGCTCGCTGACAAACAAATCTTGCGGGTCGTTTTGTATCAACCAGTCAACCAACTGGCCCATAAAACTAAATAGCGATACTTCCAGCATGGCCAGCAGCGCTGTACTTATCGACATTAGTACCAACGATGTTTCCATTCCTTTAGTATAATGACGACAAAAAGCGAAAATTCCTTTTGGCGGTTGTTCCGGATTTTCAGCAGGAAAAGGGTTTATAATCCGTTCAAAAAAACTCAGCATGATAGACTCTGTAAAGCTTAAACAAGAATGACTATTGTACCTGACTTATCATTAAAATCATGCGGTCAGGATGTCATTGGCGGGTAATAAAGCCGAATAATACTGTGAATCTTGTATTCGCTGTGTATTATTGCCCTATTAACCGCACGTCATAATTGTATTCAGGCGTTTCGACTTTTTATATCAGGGAACTCATGGAAAAAATATCTGCCACACTGGCTTTACTTGGAATAGTGTCTTTATTTTGTCAATGGCTTGGTTGGAAACTAAGGTTACCAGCTATTTTACCATTATTAGTGGCGGGTTTACTTCTTGGCCCAGCATTTGGCGTGCTGGATCCTGATCAGCTTTTTGGCGATTTGCTATTTCCAATTATCTCGCTTGGTGTTGCGGTAATCTTGTTTGAAGGTTCCTTAACACTTAATTTTAAAGAAATAAAAAGTCATGGCAGGATGGTAACAAGTCTGGTCACGGTGGGTGCAGTCATTACATGGGCCTGTATTACATTAGCATCACATTGGTTGGTTGGGTTTAGCTGGGAAATTTCGATGCTGTTTGGTGCGCTGGTTGTTGTTACTGGCCCAACGGTCATTGTACCTATGCTACGCAGTGTCAGGCCAACATCTAAACTTGCCAGCATTTTGCGTTGGGAAGGGATCGTAATTGACCCGCTCGGTGCTCTAATTGCCGTGTTGGTGTTTGAATATATCGCGTTTTCTTCAAATACCGGAAATCATGTCTTAACTGCACTTGGTTTAATGCTCTCTATCGGCTTTGGACTCGGTGGATTAGCCGGTTATCTGGTCGGTAACGTACTGCGTAAGAATTTACTACCACATTATTTACAAAACACTGCAGTACTTACAATAGTACTTGCCGTGTTTGTCGCATCGAATTTACTGCAGGAAGAGTCGGGTTTATTAACAGTAACGGTAATGGGGATCTGGCTTGCCAATATGCGTGGTGTTGACATTGCCGACATTCTTGAATTTAAAGAAACTTTAACGGTGCTGTTAATCTCGGCGTTGTTTATCTTGCTTGCTGCCCGTTTAGATTCAAGTGCAATGCTGGATTTGGGGTTCGGTGGTTTAGGCTTATTGTTGGTGGTGATGTTTATCGCCAGGCCTTTAAGTATTTGGGTATCTGCATTAGGTTCATCGCTTACAAGTAATGATAAATGGTTTTTAAGCTGGGTTGCGCCTCGGGGTATTGTTGCTGCAGCGGTATCTTCGCTTTTTGCTATTAAACTAGAAACACTGGGTTTTGACGGGGCTGATAAAATAGTTCCTTTGGTGTTTCTTGTGATTATCGGCACTGTAGTGGTACAAAGCCTTACCGCAGCAAAATGGGCTAAATGGCTTGGCGTTTCTGCAGGCTCCAATCAAGGTATCCTTATTTTCGGCGCGTCTCGATTCTCTCGTGATTTAGCCAAGGTGTTACAAACACGTCAATTAAGGGTCGTTCTGGCTGATACAAACTGGGATAACATCAGACTGGCTAGAATGGACAATATTCCGGTATATTTTGGTAACCCCGCATCTGAACATGCTGAGACGTATTTGGATCTTACCGGCATCGGCAGGGTCTTTGTTATCTCCCCGTACAGACAACTAAACCCATTGGTAAATTTTCACTTTCAAGATGTGTATGGCATGAGTAAAGTGTTTGGCTTAAATAATGCTGAGCCTGTTAGTGCCAGGCACCAAATGTCGGAAACTTATGTGAAACAACTCAGCTTGTTTGGTGAACAAGTTTCCTATGCCAAGTTATCAAGTTTAGTTGCCCGGGGAGCGGTAATCAAAACAACAAATATTACAGAAAACTTCACTTTTGAGCATTTTTTAAAGCGTTACGGTGACGGCGCATTACCTTTGTTATATATCAAAGATAAGAAGCTACACGTCATTACTGGCACAACAGGCGAAACAATACCAGGTGATGTTGAGCTGGTTAGTCTTATCTCTGCCCATGCACTGCAAGAAGCAAAAGTGGCTAGTCAACCTGCTGAGAGTGAGCAGCAAGTAAAAACGTAAGAAACTTACATGCTTGCCGATACATAGTGCGAGTTGCTTGATTATGTTATAGTGTAACAATTTTATTGGTAGACGTATTTGAGCACTTTCAGTACGGCCAAAGCAGCAATATCAACATAATGCTGGTGCAAGGCCTTGAATTAGCAAAGCGCTAGCCCAACTTAGCATGCGTTGTATGTAACGCAGCGGTTATTCGAGATATTGAAATGAAATTAAAACTGGTTAGTTCAACGCTATTGCCCACACCGTTTGCAGAGTTTAGATTGCATGGTTTTGAAGCACCAAACGGGAAAGAACATGTTGCGCTGACATTAGGTGATGTTGGTGGCGCTGAGCCTGTTCTGGCGCGAGTGCATTCCGAGTGTTTAACGGGTGATGCACTGTTTAGTTTGCGCTGTGATTGTGGGCCGCAATTACATGCTGCGATGCAAAAAATTGCGGATATAGGCCGTGGCTGTATATTGTATTTGCGCCAGGAAGGCCGCGGTATAGGCCTTATAAATAAAATTAGGGCATATGCAGAACAAGACAAGGGACTGGATACGGTTGAAGCCAATGAAATTCTTGGTTTTTTACCCGACATGCGTGAATACGATATTGCGGCGCAAATGTTTGAGCAACTGGGTATTCAGCAAATACGTTTGTTGACGAACAACCCTCGTAAATTAAAAGCCCTTACTGACGCCGGAGTTAATGTGGTTGAACGTGTGCAACATAGGGTTAAAACCACTGCACATAGCCACCGTTATTTGGCGACAAAAGCCAGTAAATTGGGGCATTTGCCGTAATACTGTTAATGTACCGCTATATATTGCTTTGACAACGGCTATGTTATAATAGCTGTCCTTTTTGTCTTATTGCCTACAGGATATTCTTTTGACCAACAACGACCTATTGCGCAGCCTGCGCTTCAGTTTAAACGTACATGACTACGGCATGATAGCCATTTTCGCCTTAACGGAAGTGACGGTAACAAAAGAGCAAGTGGTTGCATGGTTAAAGAAAGATGAAGACGAAGGTTTTACCCCGATTGATGATGTATTGATGTCAGGGTTTCTGAATGGTTTGATCATTCAACGGCGGGGAGCAAAAGACAGCGGCATTCCTGAACCTGAAACAAAATTAAACAATAATATCATGTTGCGAAAGCTAAAAATCGCTTTTGATCTTAAAGACGATGACATTATTGCGTTACTAGAAAGTGCCGATTTTCGCCTAAGTAAATCTGAGTTAAGTGCATTTTTCCGCCGGGCAGATCATAAACATTACCGAGCGTGCCAGGATCAGGTATTGCGTTACTTCTTACGCGGTATTCAATTAAAATTCCGCCCTGTAGAGTAGCGCGTTAGCTACAAATTGCAGTTAAATCTGTTGCCAAGTTAATGTTATACTGCAGGCATTTATTGCCAAGTGTCTGCAGTTATGATCCCAAAGCTTACCCCCGAATTAGCGCTTGATGCCGGTATTGTTGCCTTTAGCAAGGCATTAATTGCCGCTGGATACACTGGTGATATTGAAACCAGTTACGCTAGCCGTTTAGCCGTTGCTACCGACAACAGTGTATATCAGGCGCTACCACAAGCCGTTTTGTTACCAAAGACGACTGATGATTTAGTGATCTTAACTTCACTGGCTCAAACATCGAGTTTCTCACATATTAAATTTAGCCCGCGCGGTGGCGGTACCGGCACAAATGGTCAGTCACTGACGGAACATGTGGTGGTCGATTTATCGCGGCATATGAACAATATTTTGGAGATCAATGTCGAAAAGCGCTGGGTGAGGGTACAGGCAGGGGTAATTAAAGATCAGCTCAATGCTTTTCTTAAACCTTATGGTTTCTTTTTTGCTCCTGATTTATCCACTTCGAATCGTGCCACTATCGGCGGTATGGTAAACACAGATGCGTCTGGGCAGGGCTCATTGGTTTATGGTAAAACCAGTGATCACGTGTTGGCGCTAAAAACCGTATTAATCGATGGCAATGTGCTTAAAACGCACAAGATGGCCACGTTTGAAGCTGAACACCGAGCACAAATGCCTAATTCTGTGGGGCGCATTTACCGGCAAGTATTGGATAGTTGTCGAGATTTCAGACCACAAATTTTAGCTAAATTCCCCCGTTTAAACCGTTTTTTAACCGGTTATGATCTTGAACACGTATTTAATGATGATTTAACCGAGTTTGACTTATCTCGAATTATTACTGGTTCAGAAGGGTCTTTAGGCTTTGTCGTTGAAGCCAAACTTAACATTACGCCCATCGCCAAGTATAAATGTTTGGTAAACGTTAAGTACGACAGTTTTGCCAGCGCACTTAGAAATGCTCCGTTTTTAGTTGCTGCGCAAGCGACATCTGTTGAGACCGTTGACAGTAAGGTGCTGAATTTAGCGCGCGGCGATATTATCTGGCATCAGGTAAAAGACTTGATTACCGATGTTGCAGGCACTGAAATGCAAGGCCTTAATATGGTCGAGTACAACAGTGAACAACAATCTGATATTGAAGAAAAAATTGCTGCACTTACTGCACGTTTAGATAACGCCATAGCCGATAAAACCGACGGTATTATCGGCTATCAACTTACCTATGACACCACGGCAATTGGCCATATTTATGCGATGCGTAAAAAAGCGGTTGGCTTACTGGGTAATACCAAAGGGGCGCAAAAGCCTTTGGCATTTGCCGAAGATACGGCTGTACCGCCAGAGAATCTGGCCGACTTTATTATGGAATTTCGAGCGCTTCTCGATAGCCATAATTTGAACTATGGCATGTTTGGGCATGTTGATGCTGGTGTTTTACATGTGCGTCCAGCTTTGGATTTATGCGATCCTGAGCAAGAAAAACTACTCCGCAGCATCTCAGATCAGGTTGTTACACTTACGGCCAAATATGGCGGCTTGATGTGGGGCGAACATGGTAAAGGCTATCGTAGTGAATATGGTCCGGCTTTTTTTGGCGAAGAGTTATTCACTGAACTTCGCAAAATCAAAGCAGCATTTGACCCGCGTAACCGCGTTAACCCGGGAAAAATTTGTACGCCCTTTAACAGCGCAGATAAGTTGGTGTCTGTTGATGGGCAAAAGCGAGCTTGGTTTGACAGGCAGATCCCGGTTGCAGTTAAAGACAGTTTTGACAGTAGTTTAAATTGTAACGGTAATGGCCTGTGTTTTAACTACGAAGAAAGCTCGCCAATGTGTCCGTCCAGCAAAGTAACGAAAGACCGCCGGCATAGCCCCAAGGGACGGGCAGGTTTAATGCGCGAATGGTTACGCCTAACCGAAAATGCGGGTTACGATGTATTAGCCCAAGAACAAGTACTTCAAGAAAACCGTAGCAGTTTCAAAGAGGTATGGGAAAAAGTTAAAAACACACTAGCTAAACGTCAGGGAGATGCTGATTTTTCCCATGAGGTGATGGAAGCAATGGAGGGCTGTTTGGCCTGTAAAGCCTGTGCTGGGCAATGCCCGATTAAAGTTGACGTGCCGTCATTTCGTGCGCGGTTTTTACAGCTTTATCACAGCCGGTATTTACGGCCCGCAAAGGACTATATCGTCGGTAATATTGAACGCACGGCACCTCTTTTGGCAAAAGCCCCACGGTTAGTTAACTTTATGCTGAAACGTAAATTTGTCGCCAGTATGTTGGAAAAAAGCGTAGGTTATGTTGATACGCCATTGTTGTCGGTGCCAACATTATCTCAGCAAGTAGGCAAACGTTATGCATTTGATTTAGCTGCACTGCAACAACTCAGTGCTGCACAACATGAAAAAACCGTATTGCTGGTGCAAGACCCTTTTACCAGCTTTTATGAAGCGGAGCTGGTTGCTGATGCACTTAGCTTGCTCACTAAGCTGGGTTTTAATCCGATCTTGCTACCATTTTTACCCAATGGTAAACCTCAACATGTTAAAGGTTTCTTACGTGACTTTGCCCGCACAGCGTCAACGGCTGCACAATTTTTAAATCAATTGCAGGCTTTGGATTTGCCGATGTTAGGACTTGATGCGTCTTTGGTGTTGGTTTACCGCGATGAATATAACAAAGCGCTGGGTTCTGCAAGAGGGGATTTTAATGTTCAGCTGTTGCATGAGTGGTTAGCAGGGCAAACACTGCCAAATGCTCAACAGTCTGCTGAGTATGCTTTATTAGCGCATTGCACAGAAAAAACTGCATTGCCGGCTACAGAAAAAACCTGGCAGACTATTTTTTCCAAGGTTGGCCTCACATTAAAGCCTGTCAGTGTAGGTTGCTGCGGTATGGCAGGTACTTATGGTCATGAAGCGCAGAATTTGGAAAACAGCAAAGCGTTATTTGATATGAGCTGGCGTAAGCCGGTAGAGCAGTTTGGCACGGAGCAAATATTGGTCACGGGTTTTTCTTGTCGTAGTCAGGTTAAACGTTTAGTCGGTGATAAACCCCTGCATCCTTTGCAGGCGTTATTGGCAGCATTGTAGTCTGGGGATGATGTGTAAAGAAAAAAATCCGCCAATTGGCGGATTTTTTATTTGTTTCTAACAGTGATTAGAACTTATAAGTACCTTTTAAGTAGTAATAACCACCATTGATACCCATTGGGGAAGTTTCGTAGTATTTACCACCAAAAGCATTATTAGGTTCACCTACAGCGCTAAGGTTAAGTCGCTCTGGTTTAGTATCAAAAATATTTTGAGCACCTAACGATACAACAAACTCATCGTTGATAAAGTAACTAAACTCAGCGTCAAACGTTACTTTTGCTTTTGCATTAACTTCAGTACCTGGCTCACTTGGTGTACCAACCCAGTCAACGTGGACACCTTGATATTCACCAAAATAATTGGTTCTTACAAAGACAGACCAATCATCGTAGCTCTGGTTCCAGGTTAACGTTGCGCGGTGGTTTGGTAAATCATTTTCCAGTCTCGATACCTTATCTAAACCAGTGATTGCTGTAGCGCTCTTAACTGACGTATCGTTCCAGTTGTAGGCGAAGTTGAAGCTACTGCGGCCTTCAAGTAAGTAGGTAGAATAGCTAGCAACAAAATCAATACCTTGTGTTTTGGTATCGAAATCGTTCGTAAAGAAGCTAACCTGCTGAATGGAATCAACGTTTTTTACGCCTGCAGCTTTAAGTGCCTCACGGTTAGCGTCGGTTAAATTAATTTTACTTGACTGACTAATACGATCATCTACATCAATACGGTAGTAATCAAGGGTCATAAAGATATCGCCACCTGAATACACCACACCTGCAGCAAAACTGGTTGACTCTTCAGGTTGTAATTCAGAACCGCCCAATTCAATTGAGACAGGGTTGGTAGGTGGTAACAATGCAGAATCTACTAACAAACCTGATTCCAGGTTTGTTTGCACGTTACTTACGTTTGCCTGACCAACGGTTGGCGCTCTAAAGCCAGTGCTGTGTGAGCCGCGAACTGCCCAGTCATCTGTTAGGCGATATTGTGCAGTCAGTTTGTAATTTAATGTCGAGCCAAAGGTATCATAATCTTCAAAACGCAAGGCGAAACCCATTAACAGAGCTTCTGTCATTTCTGCTTCAATATCAGTATAGAACGCATAGTTTCTGCGTGATGAAACACCGGCATCTTCAGGCTTAAAGCCAGGGAAACCGTTTGAGCCAATGCTGAAACCTTGGTCAACAAACTGACCAACTTCGAATGAAGCCGAATCACCTGCAACCACTTCAAAGGTTTCTTCAGTCCATTGTGCACCAAAAGCAACGGTTAAGTCTTCATACAAGCCAGCAGGTACAAATTTAACGAAATCAGCTGTAAAGTTTTTCTCCAGCTGAATATATTTGCCCGGATTAAACTCGGTTGGCGAATCCAAACCTAAAGAAGCATTGATGGTGTTAGTCATCATATAGCTGGACTCATTTCGGCCAACAGAGCCGCTAAAGTCATACAAGATGTCTTCCAGCATACCGCTTTTAAACGCACCCTTAGTACCCGCGGTGATTGAAGTATCTGTAACATTACCACCAAACGTTGGTGTGAAACCGCCAGGGAACATAGAGAAGAAGGTGAAACAATTTGATGGTAACGCGCCTACAGCCGAATTAACCGCGTCAAATGGCAAGTTACTACCGCTACCGTCTTTAAGTCCAATAGTTGGACACGCACCAGCAGCCAAGTCAGTGTTACCAATTAGTAAGGTCTCACCACCATCATTAGAGAATACACCGCCACGGTTATATGGATTGCGATAGTAAAAACCGCCAGTAACATCCCGCTCAGAGTAGTTACCAAACAGGTAGGCTTCTCTACCATTGCCCAAGTCTAAACCCGAGTTAATAAAGATTGTAATATCATCACTAATTTCTGGCGAACCCCATACCTGGGCAATAGGTGCAATATTTGGGTTACCGCCATCAGCAAATGCCTGAGCATCCGGACGTTGTTCACTGCGGCTTGTCGGGTCTACATTTTTATATTGAAAACTGGCGTTAACAAAACCGTTATCAGTTAACGGCATACCAATGTTGCCGGCAAACTCAGTGCTGGTGCCATCACCTTCGTAGTATTCACCATGTTTTACTTCAAAACTGCCGCCTTGGTCGGCATTTTTCAAGACAAAGTTAATTACCCCTGCAATAGCATCAGAGCCGTATTGTGCAGCAGCACCATCACGTAAAATTTCTACTTGTTTTAATGCAATACCAGGGATAACTGATACATCTGCGCCTTGGGCACCATCGTTAATACCGCCGCCTAAAAATGCAATAACGGACGACTTATGGCGGCGTTTACCATTAGTTAATATCAAGGTGCTGTCTGCAGATAGACCACGCAGGTTCATTGGACGAACCAGCGTTGCAGCATCACTGATAGGGTTAGAGTGTACGTTAAGTGATGGTACCGTTGTTGTTATCAGGTTAAGCATATCTGTACTGCCATTTTTTGACAGTTCTTCACCACCGATAATATCAATAGGTACTGGCGAGTCACCAATAGATCGTGGTGCTGAACGCGAACCAACGACGGCAATTTTTTCAACGGCTTTTTCTTTTGTTGCGTCTGCCGTTTGCTGTTCCTGAGCAACCGCCACACTTGCACTGATGCATAAAGATGCCGCTAACGCGAACTTTACCGACCGCGCAACCGGATTATAGTTGTTGTGGATTTTCATAGTTTATTCCTGGAATTATTAGTTATTTGCCTGACGTATATGCTTTTATTATGTCGTCGTTATAACAATATTTGATAAATCGGTGGTTGTCTATCGTATATTTACGTTAATTCGTCGTTGATACGGGGACTTAGTGAGATAGTTAAAATTGTTGTTAACCATTGCCAACGTCAATTAGCTGCTTTATAAAAGTCTGCAGATCAATTTACTGGATGTGAAAATGCAATACCTGCCGTTAACCGAAGCTTTTTTCCCCGCAGTCGTTTTGTTAGCCAACCAGATACACGGTGATAATTATCTAACAGTTTCAGAATTGCAGCAGATGTGGCAGTCAGGTATCAAAAATAATATTAACGCCAGTTTTATCGCTTTAGATAATACTACGGTTGTAGGGTTTCGTATTAGCTATGCGGCTGGGCAATGGCTGCAAGATAAGTGGTGCAGTGTATCGCTTTGGCCTGTGTCATCGACAAAGATGGCGTACTTTAAATCAGTTGGCGTAAAGCCCGAGTATCGTGGGCAGGGCGTTGCTAAAAATCTATTACTGCATTCAATTTGTGCATTACAACAACAAGGTGCAGAGGCCGGTTTAGCGCATATATGGCGTGAAAGTCCAGGCAATGCGGCACAGTTATATTTTGCTAAAGCAGGCGCAAAATTGCTTTATGTTCATCCGGATCGCTGGCGGCATTTATCTGAAACCATGGGCTATATTTGCCCGTGTTGTGGCAATTTGTGTCGCTGTACTGCAGCAGAAATGGTATTACCGTTTGCTAAAATTGACAATTCATTGGCCGTGTCAGAATAGTTTAAGCTCGCTCACAAGCGAAGTGTGGAGTAAGTAATGTACGATCCGCTGGTTCACAGTAGTATAGAGCAGGGGGCGAGCTATCCGGCTTCGTACTGGTCCGCCAACACATCTCTTCAATCATTAGGTACTTCTTTACAACATGATATCAATACCGATGTTGTAGTTGTCGGTGCCGGTTACACCGGATTGAGTTGTGCTTATCAACTAGCAGCACAGTTTTCCCGCGAGGTGACGGTAATAGAAGCAAACAATACCGGCTGGGGGTGCAGCGGGCGCAATGCTGGCTTTGTTTTACGTGGCACAGGTCGTTTGGGGTTGTCACAATTAAGTAAAAAATTCGGCCTTGATACAGCAAAATTATTTCATCAGGAATATGGCGCTGGTATAGCTCAGGTTCACCGGATGATAGCCGAGGGCAATATTGTCTGTGAGCCTCAGCCACCAGGTTACTTGAAAGTGGCACATACCGCAAAACTAGGCCGCGATTTACCCGTACAAGCTGAGTATTTACAACGTAATTTCGCGTATCCTGTGCAGTATGTTTCAGCAGATCAATTGAAACGCGATTACATGCAAAATACCCAAGCATTTGGTGCTATCCGTTTTCCTGATTGCTTTGGAGTTAACCCAATGGCGCTGGCACAAGGGTATGCCAGTTTAGCCAAGCAGAGTGGGGTTGTTGCGTATACGGGGACACCAGTGTTGCAATGGCGGCAACAACCGAAGGGGTTTATTGAGGTACAGACTCCATCAGCGACAGTGCGTTGCAAACAACTTATTTTCGCTACCAATGGCTACACACCAAAAAATCTTTTCCCGCAGCTGAATAATGCGTGTTTGCCGGTTCTTAGTAGCGTGATAGTGACGCAGCCACTGAATGCAGAGCAACTTGAAGTAAGTGGTCTTAATCATACTCAGCTGGTTATGGATACCCGTGCGCTAAAATATTACTACCGTAAACTACCCGATAATAGGCTGCTTTTTGGTGGACGCAGTGCGGTGCATGGCAAGGATGCGACCAAGCCTATTTATCCCGCGCGATTACTTAATGCATTGAAAGCCTGTTTTCCGATGTTGGAGTCGTTGCGATACGACTATCATTGGAGCGGCTGGGTAGCAGTTTCTTATGATGACTTACCCAGAGTCTGTGAAGCGCAACCTAATGTGTTTTACAGTGCCGGTTATTGTGGCAGTGGGGTATCGTTCAGTACATTAGCCGGCCTACGGTTAGCACAACTAGCAATGGGCCATGGCTTGCCTGCGCTGCCGCTATACCAATCATCGCTACGGCCGTTTCCATTGCCAGGTTTTAGACGTATTGGGCAGCAAGCGTTTTATCAGTGGGGGCGATTTAAAGACCATTTTTTGTCGTAGCTTTTCTGGTGTACTTTTTAGTGCAAATAGTAAGTGCGCAGAGGCAATCGCGGCTTAACGCTGTTATCGCTGAGTAACGATTTGCTAATCACAGGCTGCGATTAAGATAGATTATTTGCTGGTGTCCACCCTGCATAAGTCTTTAAAATGCCGTTTTTAGCCATTGGAATAATGTTGTATGAGTTTTTGGCCTGAGTTTTTATTAATTGCCTTTGTGCACCTAATGGCCGTCGCTAGCCCGGGGCCGGATTTTGCCATTGTACTGCGCTATGCGGTTCGTTTTGGCAGACAGCAGGCACTTGCAGCCAGTATAGGTATTGGGGTTGCCATATTATTGCATATCACGTGGTCACTCGTTGGTATTGCCGTGCTAATCCAGACAACACCCTGGCTGTTTAAGGCATTGAGCATAGCAGGAGCAGCGTATTTGGCCTATGTTGGTGTAATCGCACTGAAAAGTCAGCCGCCATCAGTGTCAGAACAGCCAACGGACGAAAGTGCTAATGAAAAAGTACCGTCGGTAAAACGAGCCTTCATTGCCGGCTTTATTACCAATGGGTTAAACCCTAAAGCAACGTTATTTTTTCTATCGCTGTTTGCTGTCATCATTTCCCCTATCACTCCGCTTATGTACAAAATTGGTTATGGAATCTATATGTCAATAGCGACCGCGGCATGGTTTTGTATGTTATCTGTTGTGCTAACCCACACTAAAGTAAGAGGTTTTTTACTTCTAAAAGGCTATTGGTTCGACAGGGCGATGGGCTTATTATTGCTAGCACTTGCGGCTCATTTGGTGGTGAGCAGTCTTAGTCGCTAATACTTATAGTAACGAGGTAAAACCACATTTTATTTAAGGGTTTTATTGCTATAACTGTCGGCACCGTTATAATACGCGCGGTTTTTAATGTTGCTCCGGATTTACGGTCCGGCCTTGCAAGAGGTTAATTATGTACGTTGTAGCTGCACTTTATAAATTTGTTCACTTACCCGATTACGTAACGCTTAGAGATGCGTTATATGAGACGATGGTTGCCAATAATGTTAAAGGTACATTATTGCTGGCTGAAGAGGGGATTAATGGCACCATTTGCGGTTTGCGAGCCGGTGTGGATGCTGTTAAAGCCTGGCTAGATGCTGATGGGCGTTTTACCGCGTTAAGTTATAAAGAATCGTTTGCGGAAGAGCTGGCGTTTTATCGCACCAAAGTTAAGCTGAAAAATGAAATTGTTACCATGGGTGTCGCAGGTATTGACCCTGCACATATTGTTGGTACCTATGTTAAAGGTGATGATTGGAATCAACTTATTTCTGATCCAGACACCATTGTGATTGATACACGCAATGATTACGAAGTTGCCATTGGTACCTTTAAAAATGCTGTCAATCCAAACACGACTACCTTTCGTGAATTCCCGCAGTGGGCGGCAGATAATCTGGACAAAACCAAGCACAAAAAAGTGGCTATGTTTTGTACCGGAGGTATTCGTTGCGAAAAATCTACTGCGTTCTTAAAAGAGCAAGGCTTTGATGAGGTTTATCACCTGGATGGCGGTATCTTAAAATATCTGGAAGAGACACCCGTTGAGCAAAGCCTGTGGCAAGGTGAATGTTTTGTATTTGACCAACGCGTGGCAGTTAAACATGGCTTAGAGCAAGGTAGTTATGATCAATGCTACGCCTGCCGCATGCCATTGTCGGCTGATGAAATGTTATCAGAGCATTATGTTAAAGGTCTGAGTTGCCCGCACTGTTATGATAAAACAACAGAAGAACAAAAAGCGGCCTTTGCAGAACGTCAGCGTCAGGTTGAATTAGCAAAACAACGTGGTGAAAAGCACATCCGAGATGGAAAGTTTGAATAAGGTTTAATAACTTATCGATAGTAAAAGCCAGCATAATGCTTAATGCCGATCAGTTAAGGTGAGCGGCATTTTTACTTTTAGCCACCGGGTAGCGATTTTTCGATACCTTTAGCGTCCTTGGATAACTGCGTTCTCGCTTTCCTTCAAGCTTGAATTGACTGGCATTTTTTTCTATTTCCAAGATGAATCCGGGCACATTACCCGGCGCATAAATTGGCATCAGAGTGAGCTTGTGGATGATGTGCGATGAGGCATCTCTAAAGCTCAGTTGGTTTGGGAATACACTTTTAAGGGACTTGGCCATCAATACCATTTTGTATCGAATTAAATTGTAAGCGAGCAACACCCCCCATAGCTCCTGCCGGATAAGCTCTG